>NZ_JAJUFE010000059.1 GCF_029263785.1 Pusillimonas sp.
GGTGTTTGTCGATTCCTTGCACCGGTGTTTGTCGATTCCCTGCATCGCTGTTCGTCGATTCCTTGCGCCGGTGTTCGTCAGTTCATGTACTGGTGTTATTTGAGGGCTTGATCTGTTGCTGCGCAGGATTTGATCCATAAGAAGGCTGCTTTAAACCATTGTGCAGCGCGCTGAACTACTGAAGTGGTGTATTTCGGATAAGGCCGACTGCGATGCCTTCGAGTGAAAAATCGTCGTGGGGGGAGACGATAATAGGATGAAAATCGGGGTTTTCGGGCAACAGCTGATAGGTGCCGCCTGTTCGTTGCAGACGCTTGACAGTGACCTCGTCGCCTAGGCGGGCGACCACGATCTGGCCGTTGCGGGCTTCGGAGGCCTTTTTAACTGCCAGCAGATCGCCGTCGAGGATGCCGGCATCGCGCATGCTGGAGCCCCTGACTCTAAGCAGGTAGTCGGGCGTTTGCGTAAAGAGTGAAGGCTCGACACCGATTTCGCGTTCGACGTGTTCGGCTGCCAGGATGGGGCTGCCTGCCGCAACACGGCCGACGATGGGAAGCAACATTTGCGCAATGGATGCGACGGCAGAAGAGGGTGCAGATTCGCTATCGGAAGCCGGCGTAAGAAGCCGTATGCCGCGCGAAGCGCCGGCGGTAAGCTCGATGGCCCCCTTGCGTGCCAGTGCCCGAAGGTGGTCTTCGGCGGCATTGGCCGAGCGAAAACCCAGAGAGCGGGCGATTTCGGCTCGGGTAGGAGGAAAGCCAGTGTTGGCAATGTTTTGCCGGATCAGGTCGAGAATTTGTTGCTGGCGTTCGGTAAGCTTGATGGCCATGGCGCAGTAGCCTGTGTTTTTGTACAGTTATGGCATTCTGCGTCAGTTCAGTAAAAAATGCAAGCGGACCGCCGATATGGCCGGGTCCGCCAGCTTGACCTGGTAAATCGTAAAAGATCAGAGCACTTTTGCGATGGCGTCTGCGACGTAATCGATGTTGGAGCTATTTAGAGCGGCGACGCATATGCGTCCGCTACTTACCGCGTATACACCGTGATCCACACGCAGCTTTTCGACCTGCTCGGAAGTCAGACCCGAGTACGAGAACATGCCCCGTTGTGACAACACAAAATCAAAATTCTGCGCGACGTTTCTGGCCTCGAGCTTTTCGACGAGCTGGGTCCGAACCGTGCGGATGCGGTCGCGCATCTGGGACAGTTCTTCGGTCCAGAGACCGTAGAGCTCGGGAGTGTTCAATACCGCCGCGACTACCGTGCCCCCATGTGTAGGCGGATTTGAATAATTGGTACGGACGACACGTTTGACCTGACTGAGCACGCGCGAGCTTTCGTCCTGCGACGAAGTGATGAAGGTCAGTGCCCCGACACGCTCGCCATACAGTGAAAAAGACTTGGAGAACGACGAGCTCACCAGCATGGTGATGTCCAGCGAAGCGAACAGCCGAACTACAGAAGCGTCTTCTTCGAGGCCTTCACCGAACCCCTGATAGGCGATATCCAGGAACGGTACCAGCTTGTTTTCCTTGACCGTCGCGGCGATTTGCTGCCACTGCTCGAAGGACGGGTCGACGCCGGTGGGATTATGGCAGCAGGCGTGCAACACCACGACCGTATTGGCCGGCAGTGCGCGCAGGCCGGCCAGCATGCCGTCAAAATCCAGACCGTGTGTTTCGGCATGGTAGTAGGGATAGGTATCTACCCTGAAGCCCGCGCGCTCAAACAGCGCGCGATGGTTTTCCCAACTGGGATTGCTGATTACCACGTGCGATTGCGGCAGCAATTGGCGCAGGAAGTCGGCACCGACCTTAAGTGCGCCTGTTCCGCCCAGCGTCTGGATGGTGACCGCGCGGCCAGACGCAATAACATCTGAACCTTCGCCCAACAACAAGGTCTGAGCTCCTTTGTTGTAGCTAGGCAGTCCGTCAATGGGCAGGTAACCGCGAGCGGCGGCGGCCTCGATGCGTTGAACCTCGGCCTGTCTTACAGCACGCAACAACGGAATTCGCCCCTCGTCGTTGTAGTACACGCCGACGCCCAGATTGACCTTCTGAGGGCGGGTGTCAGAGTTGTATTGTTCGTTCAGGCCAAGAATAGGGTCGCGCGGAGCGAGCTCGACTGCATCGAAGAGGGAGGTCATGATTGATTGAGGGAAGAGGGGGTGAATATGTGATGGATGAACTGCAATAGTGAGATAATAAGGGGTTAACCCTAGCAATGTCCACCCGCAGCCCTGGGTAAACAGCGCAGTTTACAACGGTTTAAACCTGGTGGCCGACCGTTAACAGCCACCGACTATCTAATGACAGCCATATTGAAAGAACCCGGATTCATCCAGTACCCCAACAGCCCGTTCGAGCTATATCAGCCGTATCCTCCGGCAGGTGACCAGCCTGCGGCAATCGATGCGCTGGTCGAGGGCATCAACGATGGGCTCATGTACCAGACGCTGCTTGGGGTAACAGGCTCGGGCAAGACTTACACCATGGCGAACGTCATTGCGCGTACTGGACGGCCCACCATTGTCCTGGCGCACAACAAAACGCTGGCTGCGCAGCTGTACTCTGAATTCCGCGAATTTTTTCCGCGCAATGCCGTCGAGTACTTTGTCTCATACTACGACTATTACCAGCCTGAAGCTTACGTGGCAGCACGAGATCTCTTCATCGAGAAAGACTCGTCCATCAACGAGCATATCGAGCAGATGCGGCTTTCCGCAACGAAAAGCCTGCTTGAGCGGCGCGACACCATTATCGTGGGTTCGGTGTCATGCATTTACGGAATTGGCAACCCGGCCGATTACCATGCCATGGTACTGACCTTGCGCACCGGTGACTCGATTCCCCGTCAGGAACTCCTGGCCCGGCTGGTATCCATGCAGTACGAGCGGAATGACGTGGATTTTGTGCGTGGCACCTTTCGCGCCCGCGGCGAGACCATCGACGTATTTCCGGCCGAACATGCCGAACTTGCGGTACGGATTACCCTGTTCGATGACGAGGTGGAGTCGCTTGAGCTGTTCGACCCGCTCACCGGAAAAGTCACGCAGAAAGTTCTGCGGTTCACCGTCTTCCCGCGTTCTCACTACGTCACCCCGCGAGAAACCGTATTGCGGGCGATTGACACCATCAAGCAAGAGTTGCGTGAACGCCTGGCGTTTTTTGTGGCCGAGAACAAGCTGGTAGAAGCGCAGCGCCTTGAGCAACGCACCCGTTTTGATCTTGAGATGCTTCAGGAGCTCGGGTTCTGCAAAGGAATCGAGAATTACTCCCGGCACCTTTCCGGGGCGGCCCCGGGTGAGCCACCGCCCACGCTCATCGATTATCTTCCCGCCGATGCCCTTATGTTCATTGATGAGAGCCACGTCACCATGGGCCAGTTCGGCGCCATGTACAAGGGAGACCGTTCGCGCAAGGAAACCCTGGTGACTTATGGGTTCCGGCTGCCTTCTGCGCTGGACAACCGTCCGCTCAAAATGGAGGAGTTCGAGCAGCGCATGCGTCAGACGATTTTTGTGTCTGCGACGCCCGCCAAGTATGAAATCGAACGCTCGGACAATGTAGTCGAACAGGTGGTAAGGCCTACCGGCCTGGTCGATCCACAAGTCGAAGTCCGGCCCGCCACCACACAGGTGGATGATCTTCTGGGTGAGATCAAGTTGCGTGTCGCCCAGCAAGAGCGGGTGCTGGTCACCACGCTTACCAAGCGCATGGCCGAAGACCTGACCGACTACCTTAATGAAAGTGGCCTTAAGGTGCGATACCTGCATTCCGATATTGACACGGTCGAGCGGGTGGAGATTCTGCGCGATCTGCGCCTGGGTACCTTCGACGTTCTGGTGGGTATCAACCTGTTGCGAGAGGGGCTGGATATTCCGGAGGTGTCGCTGGTTGCCATTCTGGATGCCGACAAGGAAGGGTTTCTGCGCTCGGAGCGCAGTCTGATCCAGACCATTGGTCGCGCTGCGCGAAATCTCAACGGCAAGGCCATCCTTTATGCTGACCAGATTACCGATTCCATGCGACGTGCCATTGATGAAACGGAGCGACGCAGGGCCAAGCAACTTGCCTTCAATGCCGAACACGGCATTACGGCTCGAGGTGTGAGCAAAGCGGTGCGTGAGCTTATTGACGGAGTGATGGCGCCAGCCACAACATCGGTCGAACCAGAGATCGCTCCCGAACTTCTGTCGGACGACAAGTTGCTTGCACGTGAGATCCGGCGACTTGAAAAAGCCATGATGGATCATGCGCGCAATCTGGAGTTCGAACAGGCGGCAGCGGCGCGGGATGCGCTCAACCGTTTGAAGCAACAGGCATTGCTAAGCTGAATCCGGCGCGCAAATGTTGCGTGTTTCCAACGAAATTCCACTTTTGTTATGCGATTGTTGTTGCATTGCAGCGCTCGGGCCCTGCCGCGCTGTAAGCCGGACCTCGGTTCGCCTTGAACCGGGAACTCTTTCGAAATTCATCGGTCTGTCACATTTTGCATTCTGAAATCTTTGTTGCGCCGCATGAATGGCGGCTTTGCCGACTGCGGCACGAAATCTCCGCCCAACATTTGCCTGGCTAGATCCTTAATTTTTTAAGATTTTTTTGTGCTCCCAAGCTGTAATATCCGCCGATAGCCGGTGTGCAATCTATTGCCTTATTGCGGGTTTTCCCTCACAATTTCACCTATGATGACTAAGGTACTTTTCGTTTGCATGGGTAATATCTGTCGCTCCCCGAGCGCAGAGGGCGTTTTTCGCCATATGGTCGACGAGGCGGGCCTCTCCGGAGCCGTTCAGGTCGATTCGGCCGCCACCCACAGTTTCCACCTGGGCGAAGCCCCGGACGCCCGCGCTCAAGCGGCCGCCCGCAAGCGGGGATACGATATTTCGCAAAGTGTAGCGCGCCAGGTCAGGCCCGAAGACTTCCGCGAATTCGACCTGATTCTGGCCATGGACTGGGAGAACCTTTCCGCACTGCAACAGCAATGCCCCAAGGTTTATCATCATAAACTCATGCTCTTGATGCGTTTCGCCAACGAGTTCGAAGAAGCCACGGTCCCCGACCCCTATTATGGTGGTGTCGAAGGGTTCAACAAGGTACTCGACTATATCGAGGATGCCTGCCAAGGCGTGCTCGAAGTGGTTCGTAAACGCGTTACTCAATACCAAGCTGCCTGATCGTCAGCGTCACGTGGCCCGTTCAAGCGGGCCACTTTCATGCAGGAATCAAAAAGACCGGGCGTGTGCGCGGTTTTTTTTTGCCTGGAAGCACCGGGCGGGCGGTCCGGCAAGCAGCGCCGGATCTGTGGGGTTCATGCATCCTGAATGCGCCGGGCTCCCCACAAAACTTCGATAGTTTGCTATACTTGACTTAATTGGTCGGGTATTGCGATGTGTATCCATATCCTCTCCCGAACCCACGTATTGAAGTACTGCAAGGAACCATCATGCGTTTGACCACCAAGGGCCGTTTTGCCGTCACTGCGATGATCGATCTCGCATTGCGTCAGCAAAGCGGGCCGGTGACGCTTGCGGCAATTAGTCAGCGGCAAAATATTTCTCTTTCCTATCTCGAGCAGTTGTTCGGCAAGTTGCGCCGTCATCGACTGGTCGACAGCATTCGCGGGCCCGGAGGCGGGTACACGCTGGCCCGGCTGGCGCGCACCATCACGGTGGCCGACATTATCTTTGCCGTCGATGAACCGCTTGATGCCACCAGCTGTGGCGGCAAAGAAGACTGCAACGTCGGGCGCAGCGGCGAATCAGGAAAATGCATGACACACGAGCTGTGGTCTACGCTCAACCAAAAGATGGTCGAGTATCTCGATTCGGTCTCTTTGCAGGATCTGGTCGACAAGCAACGCATGCGACTGGTCAAAGAGGCGGGCGAGGCCCAGGCAGCCCTGCGCATGAAACCGCCCACCAAGGCTAAAATTGCTTCGCCGATGTCAGTATAAACGTCGGACACATATAGCACTCTAGGAGTCACTTTGATGTTTTCCCCCAAACGACCGGTCTATCTGGATTACTCGGCAACTACGCCGGTTGATCCGCGTGTAGTCGAAAAGATGGTGCCGTGGCTGTACGAGAACTTTGGCAACCCCGCATCGCGCAGCCATGCGTACGGCTGGGATGCCGAAGAGGCAGTCGAACAAGCCCGCGCCGAGGTCGCTGCGCTGATCAATGCCGACCCCCGCGAGATTATCTGGACATCCGGCGCCACCGAGTCCGACAATCTGGCCATCAAGGGCGCGGCCCAGTTCTACGCCAGTCGTGGGAAACACATCATCACGGTTAAAACCGAGCACAAAGCCGTGCTCGACCCCTGTCGCGATCTCGAACGTCAGGGCTTCGAGGTTACCTACCTTGATGTTCAAGACAATGGCCTGCTGGATATCGAGGCATTCAAGAAGGCGCTACGCCCTGACACGATCCTGGCTTCGGTCATGCACGTCAACAACGAAATTGGCGTCATCCAAGACATCGCCGCCATTGGTGAAATCTGCCGCGACAAGGGTGTCATATTCCATGTCGATGCAACGCAAGCCGCGGGCAAGGTCGAAATCGACATGCAAGCTCTCAAGGTCGATCTGGCATCGTTTTCGGCACATAAGGTCTACGGCCCCAAAGGAATCGGAGCCCTGTATGTGCGCCGCAAGCCGCGTGTGCGTCTCGAAGCGCAGATGCATGGCGGCGGCCACGAACGTGGTTTCCGCTCTGGCACGCTGGCCACGCACCAAATCGTAGGCATGGGCGAGGCGTTCCGCCTGGCTCGCCTTGAAATGGCCGCCGAGAACGAACGTATCCGTGCGCTGCGCGATCGCCTGTATCAGGGCCTTTCGCAAATCGAAGAGGTCTACGTCAATGGCGACATGACGCAACGCATCCCGCATAACCTCAACATCAGTTTCAATTATGTCGAAGGTGAATCACTGATCATGGCCATCAAGGAACTGGCCGTGTCCAGTGGCTCCGCCTGTACGTCGGCCAGTCTCGAGCCTTCGTATGTATTGCGTGCCCTGGGTCGCAACGACGAGCTGGCACACAGTTCCATACGTTTCACCCTGGGTCGTTTTACTACCGAGCAAGAAATCGATTTTGCGATCAAGCTGGTTGTTGATCGCGTTGCCAAGCTGCGCGATATGTCCCCTCTATGGGAAATGGCCCAAGAGGGCATCGATCTGAACTCCGTCCAATGGGCGGCACACTAAAACTACAGGAGCTCAATCAATGGCATATAGCGACAAAGTACTCGATCACTACGAAAACCCGCGCAACGTTGGCGCTTTCGACAAATCTGACGCCAATGTCGGTACCGGCATGGTCGGCGCCCCGGCCTGTGGCGACGTCATGAAGCTGCAGATCAAGGTCAATGATCAAGGTATCATCGAAGACGCGCGCTTCAAGACGTATGGCTGTGGCTCGGCGATTGCATCCAGCTCGCTGGTTACCGAGTGGGTAAAGGGCAAGACTCTGGACCAGGCGCTCGACATTCGCAACACACAAATTGCCGAAGAGCTGGCATTGCCACCCGTCAAGATTCACTGTTCGATTCTGGCCGAAGACGCTATCAAGGCTGCGGTCCAGAATTACAAAGAAAAGCACCAGGGGTAAAACATATGGGCATCACGCTTACTCAGAACGCGGCGGAACACATCAACCGCTACCTCCAGAAGCGGGGAAAGGGGCTGGGTCTGCGTTTGGGGGTTCGCACCACCGGCTGCTCGGGCATGGCGTACAAGCTCGAGTACGTCGACGAGCCCGATCCGCAAGATCAAGTGTTCGAACACCATGGTGTCAAGGTGTTCGTCGACCCCAAGAGCCTGGTTTATCTTGAAGGCACTCAGCTGGATTATGGCCGCGAAGGGCTGAACGAAGGTTTCAAGTTCACCAATCCTAACGAAAAAGCAACCTGCGGCTGCGGCGAGTCCTTCACGGTGTAGTGTGACAAGCGACGACTATTTCGAGCTGTTCGGACTTCCTGCGCAATTCGCACTTGATGAAGATTCCCTGGATGCTACCTGGCGTCAGGTAGCAGCCCGCGTCCATCCAGACCGCTTCGCCACGGCCGGCGCCACCGAGCGCCGTGTTGCCATGCAATGGGCGTCTACCATCAACGATGCCTATCGCACTCTCAAGTCACCTATCGAACGCGCCCGTTACCTTTGCGAACGTGCAGGGTGTGATTTGCAAACCGAGAGCAACACCCGGATGGACGGGGCGTTCTTGATGAGGCAGATGGAGTGGCGCGAACAGCTCGACGAAGTCCGCTCTGCCAATAGCATGCCCAAAGCCGATGCATTGGTTGACGATATTCAGGATAGCCGCGCAAAAATGATCGAAGAGGTCAGTGGCCTCATCGATCTGCAAAAAAACTTCGAGGCCGCCGCATCCAGGGTTCGCGAGTGGATGTTCATCGAAAAGATGCTTGCTGAAGCCCGCAGTTTGCGAAATCAATTACGCGACAGGCACAATCAAAACTGAACGTTTATGGCATTACTGCAAATTTCCGAGCCGGGAGAATCTCCGGTTCCCCACGAACGCAAGCTGGCGGTAGGCATCGACCTTGGAACCACGCACTCTCTTGTGGCGGCCGTCCGAAGCAGTGTTCCCGAGGTTCTTGCCGATGCGCAGGGCCGGGCGCTGTTGCCGTCTGTGGTGCGTTATCTGGCTGATGGGTCTGTTGAGGTGGGTTACGATGCCCGCTCACAGCAATCCGCCGACACACTCAATACGGTTGCATCCGTAAAGCGTCTGATCGGACGCTCTCTGGATGAGGCCAGGCGCGAGGGTGCCTCGTACGATTTCGCCGACGATAGCGACAGCGTCCGACTTCAGACTGTTCAAGGCGGCCAGACGCCGGTCGAGATCTCCAGCCGGATATTATCGGTATTGCGAGAGCGCGCCGAGGAATCGCTGGGCGGCGAATTGGTTGGTGCTGTCATTACTGTTCCAGCCTATTTTGACGATGCCCAGCGTCAGGCAACTCGTGACGCAGGGCGGCTGGCAGGCCTGACTGTCTTGCGTCTGCTGAACGAGCCGACTGCAGCGGCGATTGCCTATGGATTGGATCACGGTGCCGAGGGCGTGTACGCTGTTTACGACTTGGGTGGCGGAACCTTCGATATTTCCATTCTGCGTCTTAGCAAAGGCGTCTTCGAAGTTGTAGCCACAGCCGGCGACACTCAATTGGGTGGAGACGATTTCGACGCACTGATCGTCGCGCAAGTGATTGATAGCGCTCGCCTGGACCAGTTGCCCAAAAAGGATAGGCGGGCCCTGATGGTGGCGGCGCGTGCCGCACGAGAGGCGCTTTCCGATAAGGACGAAGTGGCCTTTGAAGTCGTGCTGTCTGACGAAGTTCGCATCGCACGCTCTATCACGCGAGCCGAGTTCGAAGCCTGGGCGCGGCCTCTGGTTCAACGCACGCTTGACACTGCGCGACAGGCCATGCGCGATGCCGATCTTGAAAAAGAGCAGATCAAGGGTGTGGTCATGGTGGGTGGCGCCACCCGCATGCCGGTGGTGCGCCGTTCTGTTGGCAAGCTTTTCGGTGTGGATCCATTGACGGATCTTGACCCGGACCAGGTGGTGGCCCTGGGTGCTGCCTTACAGGCAAACATGTTGGCCGGAAACCGTGGGCCCAACGACGATTGGCTCTTATTGGATGTCACTCCCTTGTCGCTTGGCCTGGAAACCATGGGTGGTTTGGTTGAACGCATCATTCCGCGCAACAGCACAATACCGGTTGCACGGGCCCAAGAATTCACCACGTTCAAGGACGGCCAGACCGCCATGAGCATCCACGTGGTCCAGGGTGAACGCGACCTTGTTTCTGATTGTCGATCATTGGCGCGGTTTGAGCTTCGTGGCATTCCGCCCATGGTTGCCGGTGCCGCCCGCATTCGTGTTACGTTCCAGGTCGATGCAGACGGTCTTTTGCATGTTTCTGCACGAGAGGAAAGTACGGGTGTGGAGGCTTCTGTGTCGGTCAAGCCTTCGTATGGATTGTCGGACGAAGAAGTTGCCCAGATGCTTGCGGCAGGCATGGCCAACGCCGGAAGCGATGCACATGCCCGAGCCGTGCGTGAAGAGCAGGTTGACCTGCGTCAGTTGATCGAGTCTGTCGAGGCGGCAATTGCCAGCGACGGCGATCTGCTTTCTGACGAGGAACGTACTACGATCAATAGCCTGATCAAGCGAGCTGGTCGCGTATTGACCCTGGACGATGTCGACACCTTGCGCAAGACTCGCGAGGATCTCGCCACCGCCACCGATTCATTTGCCGCGCGACGCATGGATCGCAGCATTCGTGCTGCGCTGTCCGGCAAGACGCTGGACGAAGTCTGACTCATTCCTTATGCCCAAGATTACCGTACTTCCTCATCCCGAAATCTGCCCGGAAGGCGCTGTTATCGATGATGCGCCTCAAGGCACGTCAATTTGCCGTATCTTGCTCGATAACGGCATCGAAATAGAACATGCCTGCGAGTTGTCCTGTGCCTGTACCACCTGCCATGTGGTTGTCAGACAAGGATTCGATTCCCTGGAGGAAGCGAGCGATAACGAAGAAGACTACCTTGACCGTGCATGGGGTCTGGAAGCCAATTCGCGGCTTTCATGCCAGGCAATCCTGGCAGATGAGGATCTGACCATCGAGATTCCCAAGTACACAATCAATCACGCCAAGGAAAACCACTGATGCGCTGGACAGATACGTACGAAATCGTCGACGCCCTGCAAGAAGCACATCCTGATGTTGATCCGATGACAGTGCGCTTCACTGATCTGATGGAATGGGTCTTGGCTTTGCCAGGCTTTGACGATACCCGCGAACGCTGCGGAGAAAGGATTCTTGAAGCGATCCAGATGACCTGGATTGACGAGCAATAGGCGTCACCGAAGCGCTGTCGCATCTCGTTTCTGCAATAAGCCCCCTAAAGTTACTGCCATCCACAACGTCTTGACGGGCGTTCTGGATGGCATCATTTTTTGCTGCATCTGCTGATTCCAGGTCGAGGGGAGGTTGTATAGGGGGGCAGTTACGATATTGTGGAAAAAAGCACAGTTATAGAACGGCATTTGTAACCAAAACTTTAGGTTTGGATGTTGTAAAAGCACAATTTTTTTGTTACTTTGCCTTTTATTAATGTATCCAGATAAGAAATATGTAAGAGATATCTTTCGTTGAAGGCCGATTCCAAATGTGGAGGAACCATGGCTCATACAAAAACGCAGGGCGCTTCTTTTAAGCTAGGTATTCTGACCGCTGCGGTTCTTGCGGTTTATCCGACTGTCCACGCTGCCGGGTTGAAGCTCGAGGATGGAGATTTCCATCGTATAACCGACGATTCCTTCGATTACATTGAGGTGCGCGCCGGTGTACCAAAAAGTCAGCCCACCACACTTGAAGCTTCGGGTCTGACGATTGACGATCGTCGCACTGATGCCAACCACGGTGCGGTGTTCGCCAAGGGAGGCATTATTGATATCTCTGATAGCGAAATCCGTACTAGTGGTAAGCGAAGCGGGCTCCAGGCGTTCTCGGCACAGGAAGGAGAGGCCGAAACCAGCATTACAGCCACGAACGTAAGCGTTACGACTGCCGGCGAGCGAGCTCACGGGGCATTTGTGTACGTAGAGCATACAACGACTCCGCGCTCCGATACCCAGCTGATATTCAGTAGCGGAACCATTTCCACTGAAGGAGCCAAAGCTAGTGGACTGCTGGTTGGTGGAAGGCCTGTCCATCTGGCTAGCGGCGGCAAAGGCACTTTGAAAGTGGATAATTCGGTGGTCACCACAAGTGGAGCTGAAGCCCATGGTTTGCGTTCTGAGTACAGGGGTGTGGCCGAGCTGACCGATACGGACATCTTCACCGAAGGAAGTAAAGCAAGAGGCGTGACAGCAACAAGCGCCGGTACGGTCAAGTTAACGGGTGGATCCGTTAATACAAAAGATGGAGACGGGTTGTTTATAACGGACAACGGCTCAAAGATTGAGTCGGCTGGCCTGACAATTAACGCAGGTGGTGCAACGCACGCGAACGCGGTCTATGTGTATGGTGAGGGGGCAGTCTTCGAGGCCAGCGACCTTACGGCCTATAGTGTCGCTCCCCAAAAGGCCAAAGGAATTCTCGTTGAGTACGGTGGGAAAGCGACAATAAACAACGGGTATATCGAGACCACAGGGGGCGTTAATTCGCATGCCATTGACGTATGGGGCGAGGGGTCGGAATTTACCAGCGATGGGGTTGATGTTTCCGCTACCGCATATGTTTTATCCGTCGGAGAAGGCGCGAAGGCGACCATAAGAAACGGCAACTTCCATGTGCGTTCGGTAACCCTGGCAGATGGCTGGGACACCAGCGTGGGAATCGGCGTAGGCGGCATCGCCAAGGCTGGCGCGGAGCTTCTCGCGGAAAATATCAAGCTGACCAACTCGGTGCCACTCAGCGACACTCCACCCCAGTACACCAGCTATGCGATGCGGGTCGGGGCCCCGTTTGCGTACGGCGTGACAATGGGGCTGGATTCCAAACTGACGCTTCGAGAAAGTGAGGTCATAGCGTCGGGTAAGCAGCGTCGTGTCGCCCTGATCGAAAGAAGTAGCCGTCTCGATGTTTACGACAGCCTACTGGTTTCAGAAGAAGACGCGGGGATCGTGTTGGCAGACAATGCATCCTTGACCATGACCGGCTCCACGCTGGAGTCTGCTGGCGAAAGCCTCCGCTCCACGTTTGCGGAGGCTGGAGCAAAACAAGAAGTCATCCTGCAGAATTCGACTCTGAAAAAGAACAACGGCACTTTACTACGGGTGAATCGCTCAGGGGACGGTTCGGATGGTGTCATTAACATGACACTCCAAAGCGGGTCTCAAGCCTCGGGCAACATTCGAAATTATCTGGATGGCGAACTTGTCGATCACAACCCTGGATTGACGAACTTCGTAGTTAATCCCGGAGCGATCTGGACGGGTATCTTCATCAACTCGAACACAACCGTCATTGAGGACGGTGCCGGTGATCAGAACGATTTCACTACTGGGGAAGGAGAGGATGTCGCGATAGAAGGAAGCGGCAGCGGAACCCAGAACTTCAACGGAACTACCAATATCGGTGGCAGCGTATCCGTTGGTCGAAATGTTGCGTTCAATGGTCCCACCACGATCGGTAGCAACCTCCTTGGGCAGGACGGAACCAATGTTGCCATAGCGGGGCCCGCCAATATTGGCGGGAGTGTCACAGGCGGGAACGGGGCCAACTTCAGTTTCAACAGCACCACGAATATTGGCGGCGGAGTACAAGGTGCGGGTTCAAACATGACGTTCGGTGGCCCGACGAATATCGGCGGGTCCGTGTCGGGCCAGAACGGCTCCGCTTTTAGCTTCAGTACGAGTGGCTCGACCACTATTGGCGGCGATGTAGACCTTGGCGGCAGCTCGAGCATTGCCGGCGGTTCGCCTGATTCTCCAATTCAGATCGGTGGCAACGCTAATGCCGGCGAAGGATCAACGCTGGGTGGAAACCTTAACGTCGCTGGCTCGGTATCCGGTCGCGGTGCCACCTTTGCGCCGGGTAACTCAGTCGGCGCGCAAACCTACGGTTCGATGGGAGATTTCTCTGGTACGTACGTGGCTGAAATTAACGCGGCGGGCCAGTCTGACCTGGTCACCATTAGTTCCGGAAATGCCGATCTGACCAGCATCGACCTTCTGGTTCGGCAAGAGAATGGCAACGGTGGCTACAAGTTGAACCACGACTACATCATCGTGAAAACCGGAAAGGCCGACGGGATCAGTGCTGTGCCAGGAAACAAGTTCGCGTCAGAGGCACTCGATGATTCGTTCGCGGATACGCTGGTCAAGCTCGACCCGGTCAAGTACGGCGACGACACTGTCGCGGTCAGCCTGTCTTTCAATGAAGACGCGGTTGACCGTAGCGGCTGGTCGGCGAACCAGAACGCTACGTTTGACGGTGTCGTATCGGTGCTAGGACAAAACGCAATTTCCGATATCGTCATGCAAATGCAGTCTGACGCCCGCAAAGATGCCCTGAATCAGCTCTCGGGCGAACTGCATGGCAGCACGCAGGCGGCCCTGTTGCAAAACAGCAGCCTGGTCACGCGCACCCTGACTCAACGCATTCGCGGCAACCTGGGTGCCGGCATGTTGCCCGGTGCGCCAACGGCGCAGGCCGGCGGCACAGTGGCCGGTGCCATGCCAACGTCTGCCGCCTATCCGCTGTGGGCGCAGGTGGTAGGCAACTGGAGCACGCTGGATGACGACGGCAACGCCGCCAAGGTCAAGACCAATGTGGCCGGGCTGTTCATCGGTGGCGACACCGAGGTGGGTGCCGGCTGGCGCGTGGGTGGTGCCCTGGGTTACACCGACGGGCGCGTCAAGGTCGACGACCGCAACTCCAAGTCGGATGTCAGCAGCTTTACCGCGGCGCTGTATGGCGGCAACAGCTGGGACCAGGGCAGCGGCAAGCTGAACTTCCTGGTCGGTGCCGCGTATAGCCAC
>NZ_JAJUFE010000001.1 GCF_029263785.1 Pusillimonas sp.
GGCCTCTTGCTCGGTTGCCAAGGCGAACAGATCAAATCCGGCCAGAAGATTCGGAACGTCGTTGCGGCGTCCCAATAAGTGAACCCGACGCGTCAGCTTTCGTTGGGCGATATATTCCTGCACCTCTTCAAATATCGGTGACCCACCACCCACAAACACCAGATGCAGGTTTGGACGACCGCGAAACAGAGGCTCCATGGCGTCGATCAGGGCACGGTGCCCCTTCTTGGCTCTCATGACGGCCACACAACCCACGACGATGTCGTTTTGCGCGAGCTTCAGCTCTTCCCGCAGGGTTGACGGCTTGTTCCAGGGCTTGATATTGACCACCGGATACACAGTTGCCACATGGGAAGCCGGCACACCGCGGCTGATCAGATGATTGCGCACAAAATTGCTGGCAGTAGTAACCCGGTGCGGAACGATCGTGTAAGACAACAATGACCCAACACGTTTGGCCAAATGACGCGTCCGTACTATTAGCGGCGTACCCGCCAACCGCCCTGCCATGCCCGCAAGAAGGGTGTCACGCCGGCTGTGAGTATTGAGGACATCAAAGTGCCCCTCGCGAAGGACCTTGCGCAGCCTGATCACGCCCTTGATGTAATTTGCCGGGCCGTCCATCAGAAGTGTATGGACGGTGAAGCCATCGTCGCGCAGGCGCTGAGCCAATAGCGCATGGGGCTGACAGATGGCTTCCATATGATGCCCACGCTCACGCATGGCCGTCATCATCTGGTGTATGTATTGTTCCTGCCCCCCAAAACTGGTGGCTGCCTCGGAATGGATAATGCGCAACGGCTTCATTGGTAGGCGATCTCCACGCCGTCAGCGCTGACCCAACCCTGCAATTGATCCAGCATGTCATCTGCCATGCGTACTCGCCATTCATCGCCTAAACGCAGGATACATTGATAAGTGTCACGTTCAAGACACACCTCGACATTGACACCCGGTGCATCCGCATCGGAAGAGGCGCGAAACGGGTCAAGAACCTCAGCTAGCCGCTGAAGGTCGGCATTGCCATTGAGGGTAATGCGCAATGCTCTGGCCCGCGCCTCGCGCGCCAGCTGAAGATCGTAAATTTCTTCGGCCGACACCCGTAAGCCGCCCGAATAATCGTCGTTACTGACCTTGCCATGCACAATGACCAGCCGGTCTTCCTTCAACCTGTCTCGATGCTGCTCGTACAACTCGTTGAACACTGCTACCTCGACTTGTGCCGAGCCATCGTCCAGTACCGCGTAAAGCATTTTGCCGCGACGTGTCATGCGCGGACGAACTGAGGCCAGCACGCCCGCAAACCACTGCAAGCCCCGCGCAGGCTCAAGGCGGGCGAGTGGCTTGGGAGCGAAGCGGCGCACCTCGTCCCGCCAGGCATCGAACAGATGGGCACTGAAGAAGAATCCTAACGCGGCCTTTTCCTCGGTGAGTTTTGTACGCAAATCCCAAGGGGCTACTTTGGCCAGTTCTCCTTCGACAATGTCGTCGCTGTCATCATCGAACAGAGAAACCTGATTTGCACTGCGCTCGGCCTGTTCGGCAGCTTCGATCGCGTTGCCCAGGGTGGCGAGCAAAGCCGCACGGTTCTCGTCGATGGAATCGAACGCTCCCGCACGGATCATGGCTTCAATACTGCGCCTGTTGACGGTATGACGATCTATTCGACGACAAAAATCGAACAGGCTCTTGAACGGCCCGCCCTCCTGTCGCGCGCGAATGATCTCTTCCACGGCTGCCTGGCCGGTACCCTTGATGGCACCCAGCCCATATCGGATCGTGCGCGGCGGACGCCCCTGTTCGGTATGCGCGTCGGCGACCGGCTCGAAGCGATAGTTCGAATCGTTGACGTCGGGCGGCAGCACCTCGACCCCGTTGGCCAGGGCATCCTTCCAGAAAACCTGCACCTTGTCGGTATCGTCCATGTCGGATGACAGGGTTGCAGCAAGGAACTCCGCCGGGTGGTACACCTTGAGCCATGCGGTCTGATACGCAATCAGGGCGTAAGCCGCCGAGTGACTCTTGTTGAATCCGTAGCCCGCGAACTTTTCCATCAGGTCGAACAGCTTGACCGCAAGCTCTGCATCGTAACCCTTCTCGACGGCACCCTTTTCAAAGATGGCGCGGTGCTTGGCCATTTCTTCAGGCTTCTTCTTGCCCATCGCCCGGCGCAGCATGTCGGCGCCACCCAAGGTGTAGCCGCCAATGATCTGCGAAATCAGCATCACCTGTTCCTGATACACGATGACGCCGTAGGTACTGCGCAGGACGGGCTCAAGATCCTTGTGGAAATAGTCGACTTCGGCACGTCCATGCTTGCGGTTGACAAAGTCGACCACCATGCCTGATTCAAGCGGCCCGGGGCGATACAACGCCAACATGGCTATGACGTCCTCAAACGTGTTTGGGCGCAGACTGCGCAGCAATTCTTTCATGCCGCGAGACTCAAGCTGGAAGACCGCCGTGGTGTTTCCTTCGCTCAGCAGTTGATAGGTAGCGGCATCATCCAGTGGCAATGCCATGATGTCGAAGTCGCGCTTGTCCTCGTTAAACTTGCGCACGTGCCGTACGGCCCAATCCAGAATGGTCAGGTTGCGCAGGCCAAGGAAGTCGAACTTGACGAGACCTGCGGCCTCGACATCGTCCTTGTCGAACTGAGAGACTGCACTGGCATCGACACCGGGCTGACGGTACAAGGGACAAAAGTCGGTCAATTTGCCAGGTGCAATCAACACGCCGCCGGCGTGCATCCCAATATTGCGGGTCAGGCCTTCCAGAGGGCGCGCCAGGTCTACCAACGCCCTTACTTCTTCGTCCTGGTCGTAGCGCTCCTTGAATGCAGGCTCGTCTTTCAGCGTTCGCTCCAGGCTCCAAGGGTCAGCCGGGTTGAACGGGATCAGCTTGGAGAGCCCGTCGCACAGCATGTACGGCATCTCCAGGACTCGGCCCACGTCGCGCACGACTGCCTTCGCTCCCAGGGTACCGAAAGTCGCGATCTGACTCACCGCCTCTTTCCCGTATTTCTGCTTGACGTAGTCGATGACCCGCTCGCGATTGTCCTGGCAGAAATCGATATCGAAATCGGGCATCGACACTCGCTCGGGATTGAGGAAACGCTCGAACAGCAAGTCGTACCTGATTGGATCCAGATCGGTAATGCCTAGCGAATACGCCACCAGCGACCCCGCGCCCGAACCCCTTCCCGGCCCGACCGGCACGCCATTTTGCTTGCCCCAGTTGATGAAGTCGGCGACGATCAGAAAGTAGCCTGGAAAGCCCATGCTGATGATGGTCTTGCACTCCCAGTCCAGGCGCTCGAGGTATTGCGGATAATTCTTTTGCCGTTCTTCTTCATCGGGAAACAACTGCCGCATGCGCTTTTCGAGCCCTTCGCGTGAAAGCTGAACCAGATAGTCCGCAAGCGTCACACCGTCTGGAGTGGGAAAGTCAGGAAGCTGCGGCTTGCCCAACTGCAGCTCAAGCGAACAACGCTTCGCAATTTCGACAGTGTTCGCGATCGCCGAAGGTACGTCTGCAAACCGCTGCATCATCTCATCAGTGTCGAGCAGGTATTGATCCTTGCTGAAACGACGCACCCGCTTCGGGTTGGCAAGCTGCTCGCCTTCGGCAATACATACACGTGCTTCGTGCGCCCGAAAATCCTCAGCCTGCAGGAACTGCACGGGGTGTGTCGCCACCACGGGCAGGTCAAGCTCTGCCGCCAGACGCATGGCTGCCTGCACATAATTCTCGTCGGCCTCAAAGACACGCTGAAGTTCGATGTAATACGCGCCCGGAAACGCCGCCGCCCATTGATTGGCCATGTCGCGCGCAAGATCCGGCTTGCCGGCCTCGAGGGCCTGCCCCACGTCGCCGGCTCGCCCGCCAGAAAGCACAATGAGACCTTCAAGCCCCATCAGCCAATCGCGCCGTACCTCCGCCCTGCCTGCCTTCTGATTATCCAGCCACGCCCGGGTAAGCAAGTCACACAAATTGAGATAGCCGGCGTGATTGCGCACCAGTACAAGAATTCGATGCGGCTTATCAGCGTCAAGCTCGTTTTCAAGCCACAGATCGCAGCCCGCTATAGGCTTGACGCCGGCGTTTCTTGCCGCCTTGTAGAACTTGATCAAGCCGAACAGATTTGCCAGATCGGTCAGCGCCACCGCAGGCTGACCGAAACTTGCAACTCGTTTTACCAGCTGTGGAATGCGAACAATGCCGTCCACGACTGAAAACTCAGAGTGGACACGCAAATGGACAAAAGATGAGGGCAAGGGGGAATTCATGCTAGGGATTGTACTGAAACCACGCGCTGGACAAGCCTGCGACAAGCTGCCGATTCGTACTGCCGTTTTCCATAAAATGTTCTCACCTCTGCTGTGCCGCCCAGGTCTTTTGCAGACGCTTCACGGATACAGGCATTGGGGTACGCAGCTCTTGGGCAAACAGCGCCACACGCAGTTCCTCAAGCAGCCATCTGAACTCGTCCAGACCAGAATCTGGCGCCCCCTTCAACGCCGACCGCGCGCGCTGATACTGGACAACAAGTGGTGCCATCTCGGACATCAGGCGCCGGTCCCTTCCGGGATCCGCGCGCAACTTTTCGATACGCGCCTGAGCCGCCTTGAGGTAGCGGGGAAAATGGCCCAGTTGCTTATAGGGTGTATCTCGAACAAACCATTTGGACATCAGTGCCGCGATCTGGCCTGACAGGTCGGCATGGCTGTCCGGATGCGCTTTGGCCTGGGGAAGCTTCTTCATGAGCGCGGACCACTCGCCAAGTATCGTACCTACCAGGCGGGCAACTTCCTGCGTCAACAGACCAAGGCGACTGCGCCCGTCGGCAACTCGCTTCTCGAAGGTTTCCCGGTTGTGAGGCCAGGGCTCGGCAAGGCAGGCCTGAGCCAACGCCGCATCAATGATCTGGTCGCGCAACTCTTCCTGTGTGCCCAGGCTTATGTAAAGCATGCTCATGCGCGTCAGTCCGTCCAGGTTCTTCTCCAGAAATTTGACCTGGTCACGCAACGCCAGACGAAATAGCCGCAGCAAGCCCGTACGATGACGCTTTTTGGCTTCGACCGGATCATCGAACACGTCCAGATCACAGTGTGTATGACGATCAATCAAGGCCGGGTAACCCACGAAAGATTGGCCCTTGCGTCGAATTTCCAACAACTCCGGCAATTCTCCGAACGACCAATCAACGAGATTCTCGTGGGACAACACCTGACCGACGCTTTCGTCCCCCGCAGCCACCTTCTGGAACGACGCCTGAGCCTGACTGCCATGCTCAGCCTTGAGCTGGTCAAGATTTCGGCCGCCCGACAGCATGCGGCCATGCTCATCCACAATCTTGAAATTCATGAATAAATGAGCCGGAAGCGTCTCGGTCTTGAAATCACTCAGCTCAGGCCGAACCTTGACCTGCTCCCACAGATCGCTTCGCAGGGCCTCCAGCAAGCCGGTGTCCGGATCGGCAGCACGCGAAAACCAGCGCTCATGGAAACCCGCTGCATACTCGGGCAAAGGCACACAATGCCTGCGCATCCGTTGTGGAAGAGACTTCAACAACATTTGAACCTTCTCTTTCAACATGCCCGGTACCAGCCATTCGCAGCGCATGGGATCGACCTTGTTCAGCGCGAAGAGCGGCACGGTCAGCGTAACGCCGTCCCGGACCGATCCCGGCTCAAAGTGGTAGTCAAGTGACATTTCCACTCCGTCCCACACCACCTTTTTGGGAAAGACATCGGTAGTGACACCGGCCGCCTCGTGGCGCATGATGCCATCCCGTGTGAGTCGCAAGCCATCCAGCGTTGCCTTGTCAAGGCCGCTCGCCCATTTCTCAAGAGTGGCTGACTGGAATATGCCGGCCGGAAGCTTCTGATCGTAAAACGCATAGATCAGGGAATCGTCGACCAGAATATCCGGACGCCGAGCCTGATGCTCGAGCTTTTCTATCTTGGCGATCAGTTGTCGGTTGTGATTAATGAACGATAGACGGGTGTCGATATCACCGGGGACCAGAGCTTCGCGAATGAAGATCTCCCGCGCCTGAACCGGATCCACCTTTCCATAACTGATGCGACGACCCGAATAGACCGGCAGTCCGTATAGGGTAGCCCGCTCGTTGGCGACGACTTGTCCGCTTTTTCTGTCCCAGCGCGGCTCCGACCAGACCCGCTTTATCAGGTGGGCTCCCGCGCGCTCAAGCCAAGGCGGCTCGATTCGAGCCACGCAGCGCGCATACAGGCGTGTGGTCTCGACAAGCTCACCGGCCACAATCCAGCGCCCGGCCTTCTTCACCAGAGCTGATCCAGGATGGATTTGAAAACGGATATCTCGTGCTCCAAGATAGCCACCACCCTCTTCATTCTTTAACCCGATATTCCCGAGCAGGCCGGATAGCAAGGCCATGTGAACCTGCTCATAGGTGGCAGGCAAGGTGTTTACGCGCCACTGTTGCTCGCCGACGAGCGCGGCCAACTGTCCATGCACGTCGCGCCATTCTCGCAATCGCGCAGGCGACAAAAAGTTCTGGCGTAACAACGCAATCAGCTTGCGCTGGGAACCCTTGTGCGCGACTTGCTCGTGATACCAGGTCCAGAGCTTCAGATAAGAGAGGAACTCGGATTTATCGTCACGAAACCTGGCATGAGCTGCTTCAGCCGCTTCTCGCTGAACCATGGGTCGGTCACGAGGGTCCTGTACGGACAGGGCCGCAGCAATGATCAACATCTCCGAGAGACATTGCTGGGCGTTAGCCTCGAGTATCATGCGTGCCAGGCGGGGATCGACCGGCAGTCGAGCCAGCGAGCGCCCCGTGGCGGTCAGTTGGTTGGACCCGTCCAGTGCTCCCAGCTCCTGAAGCTGCTGATACCCATCGGCAATCGCTCGACCGGTGGGAGCGTCCACAAACGGAAAGGTTTCAATGTCATCCAATCGCAATGACTTCATGCGCAGTATGACCGAGGCCAGTGACGAACGCAGGATCTCGGGATCGGTAAAGGCAGGGCGCGACTTGAAGTCGGCTTCATCGTAGAGGCGAATACAAACCCCCGGGCCGACTCGACCGCAACGCCCCGCACGCTGATTGGCTGATGCCTGACTGATTGGCTCTATGCGCAGCTGCTCAACCTTGTTACGCCATGAATAGCGCTTGACGCGGGCAAGGCCGCTATCCACGACGAATCGGATACCTGGCACTGTAAGCGACGTCTCCGCCACATTGGTCGCAAGGACAATTCGGCGTGCATTGCCGCTGGGCTTGAAAATACGCTCTTGCTCAGCCTGTGAAAGGCGGGCAAACAAGGCAAGTACTTCAGAACCAGGCGGGTGCTGCTTGCGTAACGATTCAGCGGCTTCCCGAATTTCTCGCTCACCCGGCAAAAAGACCAGCACATCGCCCGGACCGTATCGGGCGCACTCGGCTACGGCATCCACCACCGCGCTTATCAGATCGCGCTCTTCATCTTGAGCGGATTCAGATTTGCCGCTGACCCGCCTTGCAGCAACATCATTACCGACTTCATCGAGTATCGGCCGGTACAGCACCTCGACCGGATACAGCCGCCCGGAGACTTCAATGACCGGTGCCGGGCGTCCGTCGATGGCAAAGTGCCTGGAAAACTTGTCGGCATCAATCGTTGCCGACGTGATGATCAGCTTCAGGTCTGGTCGCTTGGGCAGCAGCTGCTTCAGGAAACCCAGCAGAAAATCGATATTGAGACTACGCTCGTGCGCCTCATCAATGATGATGGTGTCGTAGCGGCGAAGCAGCGGGTCTCGCTGGGATTCCGCCAGCAGTATGCCGTCCGTCATTAGCTTGATCGCTGTCCCGGCACCGCTGCGATCACTGAAGCGTATCTGGTAGCCCACCCAGTCACCCAACTCGGAGCCAAGTTCTTCGGCCACTCGTCGAGCCACGGAAGTGGCCGCCAGACGCCGGGGTTGCGTATGCGCGATCAGGCCATTTTGCCCTCTTCCAAGCTCAAGGCAGATCTTGGGCAACTGTGTGGTCTTGCCCGACCCGGTTTCACCACTTACGATAATGACCTGATGCTGGCCGATTGCCGCAGCAATGTCGTCACGTCGCGCACTGACTGGCAGGTCTTCGGGGTAATGGATCGGCGGCAGTGGCCGAGTGATTTTGGCCCGGGCGCGATTGCGGCTGGACTCTCTTCTGTGTTGGTTTACCGACAATTCGACGGGCTCTTCCATGAAAACTCTAATAAAGCGGGTACCAGTCATTATAATTTTGCATTGATGTAAAAACATGGGAACCCGCGTGCACAACGATTTGGTCCAAAACGACACGGAAACCCTTTCGGCGCACGATGCGCCTGAATTTGCCCCAGCCCAGTTCGTGCGCTGGTTCCGCGAGGTTGCGCCTTACGTGCACGACTTTCGCGGCAAGACCTTTGTCGTCGCGTTTGGCGGCGAACTGGTCATAGACGGCGCACTGAACACCCTTATCCAAGACCTTTCGCTGCTGTCGGCCTTGGGTGTGAAGCTGGTACTTGTCCACGGTTCGCGCCCCCAGGTCAATGAGCAGCTCAAGCTCAAGGGTTACACCACACAGTTTGGCCGCGGTACCGAACCGACCTCGCCAGAGGCTCTGGAATGCGCCAAGGAAGCCGCCGGCGAGATTCGCCTTGACATCGAAGCGGCGTTCAGTCAGGGCTTGCCCAATACTCCGATGTCCCACGCCAAGATCCGGGTAATTTCGGGCAACTTCGTCACCGCGCGTCCGGTAGGTGTCATTGATGGGATTGACCACCAGCACACCGGCGCAGTTCGCAAGCTGGATATCGACGCGATCAAGGCCGTGATGAACCAGGGTGCCATCGTACTGTTGTCGCCGCTGGGGTTCTCGCCTACGGGCGAAGCCTTCAACCTCGCCATGGAAGAACTCGCCACAAGTGTTGCCGTGGCGTTGCGGGCCGAAAAGCTTATCTTCCTGACCCAGGATCATATCGTCCGTCTCGAAGACGGCTCGGTAGACACCGAACTGGCGCGTGAAGAGGCAGACGCTTTGCTGGCCTCGGGCAAGCTCGACGAAGAAACCGCCTCGTTCCTTACGCACGCTTCCCGTGCCGTCAAACGCGGCGTCGCCCGAGCCCACCTGCTTCCGTACACACTGGACGGAAGCGTACTGCTAGAAATCTTCACCCACGACGGGGTGGGCACCATGGTGGTCGAAGACAATCTTGATGATCTTCGCCCCGCTACCATGGATGATATCGGTGCCATCGTGCAGCTGATTGAGCCTCTTGAGGCCGACGGCACTCTTGTGCCACGTGGACGGGCAACCATTGAACGCGAAGTTGAGCTGTTCACGGTTCTGGAACACGACGGTGTCATCTACGGATGCGTCGCGCTTAAACCGTATCTGGACGAAGGGATGGTCGAGATGGCCTGCCTGATCGTCCATCCCGAATGGCAAGGTGAAGGCGAAGGCGAAATGCTGCTCAGACATGCCGAAGGCAAGGCCCGCGCCATGGGTGCGCGCCGTCTGTTTGTCCTGACCACCCGAACCTCACATTGGTTCATGAAGCGCGGTTTCGCGCGCGGCGGCGTCTCCGACCTGCCCAAGGAGCGCCAGGCGCATTACAACCGGTCTCGCAACAGTCTCATATTTATCAAGCGGCTTTGATTTTGTGCTGCGCCCGGCAATCACCGCGCCGCTGCAAGGCCATCAGTCTGCCATCGCGCCTGCCTTCGCGAAGCTTGTACAATGAAGCCATTGATCAATCGTACTTTCACGAGGTAGTAACGTCATGGCACGCATGGTCCAATGTGTAAAACTCAAACGCGAAGCCGAAGGCCTGGATGCGCCGCCCTATCCCGGCGAACTCGGCATGCGTATCTGGCAAAACATCTCGAAGCAGGCCTGGGCTCAATGGATCGAGACACAAACTCGCCTGGTCAACGAAAACCGTCTCAATCTGGCCGATATTCGTGCACGTAAATATCTGGCACAACAAATGGAAAGCTACCTGTTCGACGACGCACACGTCGAAGCCCAGGGATACGTCCCTCCGTCAGAATAAAAAACGGATGCTTTGAACCACCCCAAAAAGTTGGATACCAATCCAGCCTTTGGGGAGCACGGTTCGCTTCGACATCCGTTTTTTTGCCCCGACCCCGGGGCGAAGTGCAAATCCAATCAGACGTCGTTGTCTTCTTCGAAGATGTGTCCCCTGGCCGTCCGTTCTGTGGCCTTGACCCCGGTGTGACGTACGTCGTCGCCCATCACCATGTAAATGACACGCTCGGACATGTTCTTGGCATGGTCTCCGATTCGTTCAAGTGACCGCGCGATAAAGATAAGGTCGATGGCCCGAGTTATGACGCGCGGATCTTCGATCATGTAGGTGATCAGATGACGGAGCGTGGCCTTCCATTCCTTGTCGACTTCTTTGTCACGACGAACCACTTCGGCCGCATGCACGGGATCCTCGCGCGCGAATGCGTCGAGCGCCTGTCTTAGCATCGACACCACATAATCGCGCATGTGCCTGAGCTCGACTGCCGGAATGTACCGACCCTCGGATTCATGCAAGCGACGCGACACCTTGGCGACTTTTTCGGCCTCGTCGCCGCAACGCTCCATATCGGTGAGCATTTTGGATATCGACAACAGCAATCGCAGGTCGACCGCTGCCGGCTGGTTGCGGGCAATTAGCTGACTGATGCGCTCGTCGATTTCTACCTCGAGGCGATTGACCTCTTTTTCGCGCTCACGCACACGGTCGACCAGTGTAAGATCGCCAGAGATCAGTGTTTCGACGCCGTCGTAAACCATAGTTTCGACCAGACCGCCCATTTGCAGAAACAAGGACTTGGTCGTTTCAAGATCGGAAGAAAACTGTCTGTTGGTGTGCTCTGTCATAAGTGCCCTTGTCGCCTAAAACTTGGTATCAGTGCCTGCCGACGCAGGCATTAGACATGATAATCCATTCAAGGCCAAAGCTTAACAGGCGCTTATGACACAACTATGAAACCGATGGAGCGGACAACTTCCTTACGCCCCCTTGCCCGGAAATCAGAACCAGATCTGCACCGCGGATGGCGAACAGGCCGCAAGTGACGACTCCCGGGATATCATTGATAAGCGACTCAAGCTGCGCCGGCTGAGAAAAATCCAGCCCGGAGACATCGAGAATCCGACATCCATTGTCGGTAACGAAACCTTCACGTTCGACGGGATTCCCCCCCAAGTTGACCAGGCGTCGGGCAACGGCGCTCATCGCCATGGGAATCACCTCTACCGGCAAGGCAAAGGCACCAAGCCGGCTTACCAGCTTGGACTCGTCGACGATGCATATGAAACGTTCGGCGACGGACGCCACGATCTTCTCGCGCGTCAAGGCTCCCCCACCCCCTTTTATCATGTTCAGGCTGCCGTCGACCTCATCTGCGCCATCGACATAGGCGGGCATGTAATCAATTTCGTTCAGGTCAAAGACCCGAACGCCGGCCCGGGCCAGGCGATCCGAGCTGCGCTCGGAACTGGACGCTGCCCCGCGAAACCGATGTGCATGCGGAGCCAGCGCATCGATGAACAGATCGACGGTGGATCCTGTTCCTACTCCGAGGATGGTGTCAGCCTGGAGCAGGGGCAAGATATGCTCGACGGCGGCTTTCGCAACATTGAGCTTCAAAGAGTTCTGGTCGAGCATGACTACCCCCTGAGTTCCTCATATTTTTTGGCGTTGAAGCCCACGCTGACGCGACCGTCCACCTCGACCCGAACCGGGCGTTTTACCAAGGTTGGATATTCTTCAATCAGTGCCAGCCACTGGGAATCGTCCTGCGGTGCCTTGCGGGGCTCGGGCAGGTTCCGCCACGTCATCGAAGCACGGTTGACGAGCTTTTCCCACCCGCCGAGCTGTTCCTTCCATTTGGACAGCATTGCAGGGGCAATCGGATTGTCGCGGTAGTCAGAAAACTCGTACGGCTGACCGGCATCCTCAAGCCATTTCATGGCCTTGACGCAAGTACTGCAGCGCTTCAGCCCGTAAAGCTGTATGGGTTTCATGTTTCCCCTTTTCGCCATTGCACCTTGCTGGCCACGATCACGCAGATACCTACGATCACAATGAACAAGGTTGCCAAAGCGTTGATTTCAGGTTTGAGTCCGAGTCTTACTCGGGAAAAAACCTCGAGCGGTAAAGTGGTGTAACCCGGACCGGAAAGAAACGATGCAATCACCACATCGTCCAGAGAGAGTGTAAAGGCGAGCAGCCAGGAAGCCATCAGCGCGGGAGCAATCAGGGGCAAGGTAATGACAAAGAAGACCTTGAGCGGTGATGCGCCCAGATCCAGGGCCGCTTCCTCGAGCGAGCGATCAAGATCGCGAATGCGCGCCTGAACAACGACGGCCACGTAGGCCACACACAAGGTAACGTGCCCGATCCAGATGGTGAACATACCGTTTCCGGCCGGCCAGCCGATAAGTTCTCCCAGTTCCACAAACATCAGAAGCAGAGAGATGCCCAGCACGACTTCGGGCATTGCCAACGGGGCGCACAACATGCCGACG
Source organism: Pusillimonas sp. (assembly GCF_029263785.1). Classification (GTDB taxonomy): domain Bacteria; phylum Pseudomonadota; class Gammaproteobacteria; order Burkholderiales; family Burkholderiaceae_B; genus Pusillimonas. The sequence continues at coordinate 12,551 of NZ_JAJUFE010000001.1, forward strand.
TATAGGCCGGATCCGCGGAACGGACCCATTCGAACGAGCACATAAGCCGCCCAGGTACCCAACGCCACAGCTGCCGTCGCGGTAAGTGCCGCAATGCGCAGGGACAGCCAGGTGGCAGACAATAAAGCCTGGTCATTGAAGAGTTCTTCGTACCACCGCAAGGAAAACCCGGTCCACGAGGTCATCATGGCCGAATCATTGAATGAAAACAGCATGAGACAGGCAATGGGCACGTAGAGAAATCCGTAACCCAGCGTCAGGATGACAGCGCGGAAAAGCCAGTTAGTTTTTGCCACGTTGCCTCTCCGCATCAAACTGCCTGGCCTGGTTGTACTGCAGCAAAGCCAACGGCACGATAAGAATCAACACCATCACGCAGGTGACGGCAGCTGCCATGGGCCAATCAGTATTGTTGAAGAACTCGGTCCACATCAGGCGACCCATCATAAGCGTATCGGCGCCGCCAAGCATCTCGGGAATCACATACTCGCCCACCGTAGGAATGAACACGAGCAAGGCGCCGGCAACAACACCCGGCATCGACATTGGCAAGGTTACGCGCAGGAAAGCCTGCGTCGGACGTGCGCCAAGATCATAGGCGGCTTCCAGCAGCCGTACGTCCAGCTTCACCAGGCTGGCGTAAAGCGGCAGAATAAAAAACGGCAGATAGGCGTAGATCAGGCCGATATAAACCGCCACGTCAGTACGGTAAATTTCCAGCGGAGCATCAATGAGCCCCAAGGCCAGCAATGCACTGTTCAGCAGGCCATCGCTGCGCAAAATGCCCACCCAGGCATAAACCCGCAGTAAAAGCGACGTCCAAAATGGCAAGATAACCGCCAGAAGCATCAAGTTTCGCGCCTTGGGTGTTGCACGGGCGATGTAATAAGCCATCGGATAGCCGATCAATACGCAACAGGCTGTAGTAACCAGAGCCATCTTGACCGAGCTGATGTAGGTGGCAATGTACAGGCTGTCCGTCAACAACAACTTGTAGCTGCTGAAGTACACGCTCAGCCTCAGGGCTTCGTTTTCGAACAGGGCCAGCGGCGTATACGGCGGGATGCCAAACCGCAGATCCGCGAAACTGATCTTCAGCACCAGCAGGAAAGGGGCCAGCAAAAATAACGCGAGCCAAGCGAACGGCGGAACAATGGCCAGCTTACGCAAGGCGGGAAGCCGGTCGTGCAAGAACAGGCGCTTCATGATGCCAACACCGTAGCGCTGTCGCTGGCCCAACTGATGTAAACCTCTTCTTCCAGCCCCGGTGCCTCTGACTGGGCCAGGACCTGGCGTGGCACCTCTGCTTCAACCACTGCACCGGAATCGAGCCTGAGCTGATAGCGGGCGTGGCTGCCCATCCATGCCACGTGTCCCACGACTGCGCGTGCCCAGTTGTAGTCCGACTGGGGTTGTTCACGCAACACCCGGATCTGCTCTGGCCGCACAGATACGTGTACCTGCATGCCAAGTGGTTCGTTTACGCCATGGTTCACGTACATTGGACGAGGAAGCTCGTCACTTTCGATTTGTACGTGGTCCGCCTCGTCCACAGTGATGGTACCGGTGAAAAGATTGGTGCTTCCAATGAATCCGGCCACAAAACGCGAGTTCGGAAACTCGTAGACTTCTTGCGGTGTGCCACACTGCACAATCTGCCCTTCCGTCATGACTGCAAGGCGATCCGCCATGGTCATGGCCTCATCCTGATCGTGGGTGACCATAATGCACGTTACACCTACCTGATCCAGAATACGAACAAGCTCAATTTGGGTCTTCTGGCGAATCTGCTTGTCCAGCGCTGACATGGGCTCGTCCAGCAGCAGAAGTTTCGGTCGCTTTACCAGGCTGCGCGCCAACGCCACCCGTTGTTGCTGGCCACCGGATAACTGATGCGGCTTGCGGCGGGAGTATCCCGCCATCTGTACCAGGTCGAGCGCTTCGAACACGCGTTCATGAACTTCGTTTCGCGGCACGCCTTCCTGCTTGAGGCCAAATGCAACGTTGGCTTCGACCGTCATGTGGGGGAACAGCGCATATGACTGAAACATCATGTTCACCGGCCGTCGATACGGAGCCAGCGAGGTGATGTCCTGGCCGTCCAGATAGATTCGGCCGGAGGTAGGCTCCTCGAACCCGGCCAGCATCCGCAGCAAAGTCGATTTTCCACAGCCGGAACTTCCCAATAAGGCAAAGATCTCGCGGCGCCTGACGGACAAGTTGACCGACTGAACGGCCACGACGTCACCGTAGATCTTGACCACATCATCGACACGCACGAAGGCGTCTTCATCAGCCGGCCAGGCCGGGTTGGCATTGCGATTATCCATAACTGGCTAGCGTCCTGAGCGAAGTTCGGCCCACATCCGGTTTTGTACACGCAACACGTGAAGCGGCAGGGCCTTGATGACAAAAAGCTGCGAGGCCACTTCATCCGGCGGATAGATCATGACGTTCTCGGCAACTTCCGGATCGACATACTGACGCGCGGTCTTGTTGGCGTTGGGATAAAACATCGTGTTCGTAATGGCCGCGTGGACCTGCGGAGTCTCGATATAGTTGATGAAGGCATGTGCTTCATCCACGTTGGATGCGCCTTTGGGAATTGCCATGGTGTCAAACCAGGCCGGGGCCCCACCCTCGGGAAGGTAATAGTCAATTTCGTATGGCCTGCCGGCTTCTTTAGCGCGGTCTCGCGCGATCAGAACGTCGCCCGAAAAACCGTACACCATGCACAAATCGCCGGAAGCGAGCTCATCGATATAGCCCGACGAACTGAACTGGCGAACGTATGGACGAATTTTTTTGAGGAGCTGTACAGCAGCCCGGTAATCATCCGGATTCGTGCTGTTGGGATCTTTACCCAAATAATGCAGCGCAGCCGGAAAGACCTGGGCAGCCTCATCCAGGATGGCAATACCGCAGCCCTTCAGTTTGCTTGCATAGTCGGGGTTGAACAGCATGTCCCAACTATGCAGGGGCGCATCCTCACCCAGTATTTCCCGCACGCGGGTAACGTTGTAGCCCAATCCGTTAGTGCCATAACCCCAGGGAACAAGATACTGATTGCCAGGGTCAACGGCGGCCACCAACTTCATGATCTCCGGATCGAGGTGACGCCAATTGGGTATGCGGCTTTTATCCAGTTTCTGAAACAGGCCGGCTTCCAGCTGGCGCGCCGCATAGTGAGTGGAGGGCACAACAACGTCATAACCTGATTTGCCCGTAAGAAGCTTGGCCTGCAAGGTGTCGTTGCTATCGTACACGTCGTAGCGCACCCGGATGCCCGTTTCCTTCTCAAAGCCCGACAACGTATCAGGCGCGGTGTACTCGGCCCAGTTATAAACGTTGACAACACGGCCTTGAGACCAGGCTGTGGAAGTCGCCAGGCACAGCAATGCCAGCAGCCACGACGTGACCTTCTTTAAACCCACGATGAAAGCCTCCGGAATCCATACACCGAAAAGACGAGATGATAAAGCTTTTTGGATGTCAGTTTTTTGTGCGAGAGCTAACGATAATCGGCGGCGATCTGTTCATAAGCCTGTTGCACCTGCGACCAGTATTGGGCTCCGTTCTGTCCTGCCACCTTCAGCAAAGAGCGGCGCAAGCGAAGCAAGTTTGCCTGTCGAAGCGACGTACTCATGGTGCGCCTTCGGGCGCGATCGAAATCAATCAGCCAGACCTGTCCGGTTTGATCCAACAGCACATTATAGGCATTGAGGTCGGCATGCCAGATACCAGCCCGATGCATGGCGTGAATAGCGCGCGCAACCGCATGGGGATGCGCCGGAGCTTCGGCCAGGGTTCGCACGCCCTGGATTCGCTCGATCAGGATTGCAGCACGGTAAAATGGCCCGCTACGCCAATAAGCCGCTGCCAGCGGCGCCGGTACCTTTACGCCCAGGCTGTGCAGTTCCTGCAAAATACGAAATTCGGCAAAAGAGCGCGTCGACGACGCTCCAGTCCATATGTAACGGTCACGGCTGATTCTGGCGATCATGCCGCCGCGACGGTAATGGCGCAGCACTGCAGAGCCAAATTCCGCCCTCACAAACCAGGCTGACTGCCGACCCCCGACCTGTACGGAAGTAGCTTCCAATTGCGGGTTGCCGGGATTGAACAGTTGATCTGATGGTGACTGAATGCGTGAAGAATCAAAACACATCGCCCCACCCGGAATATCGAGTATTGCGGTTCGAATTCTGTTCCCGGTAATCATGCGGCTTCCCGAAGCAGACGCTGCGCAGGGGTTTGCAAGACACCACGCAGCGCCAGTCTGCCCCCCAGCCACGAGATCAGGACACCTCCGCCAATACCGGCAAACCACGGCCACCAGGGCCACCCGAGCGAGAACTCGAACACCCTGTCTGCCAGAACTTGCGCCAGCACAATCGACACAAATGCGGCGAGCACTCCTGATAGTGCTCCCAAGCTTACAAGTTCTATAAACTGCGTAAGGCGCAGTCTGCGAGCCGCCGCCCCCAACACTCTCAACACCGCGACCTCGTGAATACGCTCGTCGCGGGTCGCAGCAAATGCGGCGGCCAATACCTGGATGCCTGCGGCCAGCGTAAACAGAAACAAGATCTGCACCGCCACAATAGCCTGCTCGATGATGCGTCGGACATGTCCCAGAATTGCCCCAACATCGACGACCGTCAAGTTAGGAAACTCGCCGAGCAGTTGCCGGTTCAAATGTGCCAGTTGGGGAGGCATATAAAAAGACGTGATATAGGTTGCCGGGGCGCCTGACAGCGCAGCAGGCGAAATCAAGGCAAAGAAATTGACGTCGAAGGAATCCCACTTCACCTCCCGCAAGCTCGTCACAACCACCCTGACGAGCTGCCCCGCCACATCGAAAGTCAGTGAATCGCCCAGACCGATCTGCAGAGTTTTGGCCAAGCCGGTTTCGAGCGAGACCTCGTTCGCTGAGGGGTCCAGCCAGCGTCCCGATACAAGGGTGTTGCTTGAGGGCAACGCAGGCATGTGCGAAAGATTGAACTCGCGCTCGACCATGCGCTGAGCACGTTCGTCTTCATAGCGCGCCGCATCGACGGGCTGATCGTTGATCTGAACCAGACGGCCCCGAATCATCGGGGCGGGCTCCTGAATGCGGAGCCCTGCATCAACAAGTGTGTCCGTCACTGCCTCGCGTTGTTCCGGCTGAATATTGATCAGGAAGGTGTTGGGAGCATCGTCCGGTAAAGTTCCCCTCCAACCGTCGAGCAGATCTATGCGCGTCAGGGTCAGCAGCAACATCACGGTCAGTCCGACACCCAAGGCGCATACCTGGGTGGTGGCAAGGCCAGGACGCCGCACCATCCCCCGCAGCGCGAACCGGAACAGGGAGGCATGGTGCAGTGTGCTTGCCACCGCTCCCAAACCGCGAATGACCACGTACGCGACGCCGTAAAAAACGAGCAGGCCACCCGCGAACCCACCGGTGACCCAAGCACTCATCCTTGCATCGGCCGATATCCCCCATGCCAGTAAGTAAAACGAAACCATGCCGGCACCGTATGCCACCCATTTCCTTGGCTCCCATTCGTCCCGCGATTGACGCAGCACGCGCATGGGTGGAACCCGATACAGTGACGACAAGGGAGGCAGCACGAAGCCGACCAGTATCAGCAGCGAGGCAACGTATCCATGCAGGGCAGGTGTCCAGGAAGGCTGCGGCAAGCCCACATCCAGCAAGGAAGAAACGAGCCCGGTGACTCCTGCTTGAATGCCGTATGCCAGCACCACCCCCACTGAGGCGGCCAGTATGGCAAGGACTACCAGTTCTGTAACGAACATGACTGCCAGCTGCCGCTTACCCGCCCCGATACAGCGCATGACAGCGACGGAGTCCCGATGGCGTCGGCTAAACCGGCGCGACGCCAGCGCCACAGCAACTGCGGATATTACGACGGTCAGCAAGGCCACCAGAGTCAGGAACTGGTAGGCGCGATTTAACGAGCGCTGAATCTCCGGCCGCGCTTCGCCAGGGTGCGACAGTCGCTGACCCGGCTCCAGGCGTGGCTCAAGCCATGACTCAAACGCCTGCAACTGCGCCTCCGGACCGGCGAACTTGACGACGTCCCGGACACGGCTTGCAGGACCCAGCAACCCCGTCGCGGGCAAATCATCCAGACGCATCATTACACGCGGCGCCACATTGATGAACTGCACGCCCCGGTCAGGTTCATAGGAGATGACCGCATCCACGGCGAACGAGGATTCGCCCAGAGAAATGAGATCGCCAACATCGATTCCCAGCAGGCCGGTCAATTGCGGATCTATCCACACCTTGCCCGGCCCGGGGCCGCCGACCGCCCTGGTCCCCTGCCGGGACCCTTCTTGCCGTAGCAACAATTCACCGCGCAGCGGGTATGAAGGATCGACGGCCTTGAGAGACACGAGCCCCATCCCTGTGTCGGTGCTGGCCATTGACGACAGCACGCGATATGAGGAGCTTTCCAAGCCCAGCTCAGCAGCACGATTTAGAATCGACTCGTCAACCGGTTCGTCGGACGAAAGCGCCAGGTCGCCGCCCAGCATCTGGGCCGAGCTGCGGTCCAGGGCTTTGGAAACGCGATCGGACAGAAAACCGACGCTACTTATGGCAGCAGCTGCGATCAACAATGAAATCGCCAGAAGCACGAGTTCGCCAGATCGCCAGTCGCGCCTTAACGCGCGAAACCCGGGTGCCAGATACCTGTTCCAGAGACTCATTGGCAATCAGCCCCGCAAGCGGTTGATGGCCGCGTCTATCCGATCAACCGGCCAGATTTCCAGGCCCTCGATAGGCTGGCGAGGAGCATTTGCCTTAGGAACAAGCGCCAGGCGGAACCCCAGCTTGGCAGCCTCCTTGAGACGTTCCTGCCCCCTGGGCGCGGGTCGAATTTCACCGGCCAACCCGACTTCGCCAAATGCAATAAGCCCTTCGGGCAAGGGTTTATCCCGCAATGAGGACATGATGGCCAGAAGAACCGGCAGATCGGCTGCCGGCTCGGTGATTTTCACCCCCCCAACGGCGTTGACGAAGACATCCTGGTCAAATGTGGCGACACCCGCATGGCGATGCAGCACCGCCAGCAGCATGGCCAGCCGAGTGCTTTCCAGCCCCACAGAAAGCCGCCTCGGGTTGGGTACATGAGCGCCATCCACCAAAGCCTGTATTTCTACCAGCAAAGGTCGTGTGCCTTCCTGGGTTGCCATGACACATGAACCGGCAACATTTCGATCATGCTGAGACAGGAACAGCGCCGACGGATTGCTGACACCCCGCAAGCCACGATCCGTCATAGCAAAAACACCCAGTTCATTCACGGCGCCAAAACGGTTCTTGATCGCCCTGACCAGCCGGAACGATGAATGCGTATCCCCCTCGAAATACAATACGGTATCGACGATATGCTCGAGAACACGTGGGCCCGCCAGTGCCCCGTCCTTGGTGACATGACCAATCAGCACAATGGCCGTGCCAGTTTGCTTTGCAAGCCTTGTAAGCTGGGCGGCACATTCACGCACCTGCGACACCGACCCCGGTGCCGCGCTGAGCTCGGACGAGTACAAGGTCTGGATGGAATCTATGACCGCAACCTTGGGCTTCTGCTCTGTCAGCGCCGCGACAATAGCCTCCAGCCTGATCTCGGCCAGCAGCATCACGTCTTCAGTAGGAAGCTCGAGGCGCCGGGCGCGCAAGGCCACCTGTTCGGCGGATTCTTCACCTGTCACGTAAAGGACCGGAGTGACTCGTGAGAGCGACACCAGGGCTTGCAGAAGCAAGGTCGACTTGCCGATGCCCGGATCGCCGCCAATGAGAATGACCGCACCGGATACCAGTCCGCCCCCCAGCACGCGGTCAAACTCAGCGATTCCGGTGGGTTGCCGCGGCAGTTCACGTGCCTCGATCTCTGCAAGGTTGCGCACCGGACTTGCCCCGGCCAACGGCGCGAACCTGTGGTTCTGGGCGGGAGCCGCCACGGTTTCAGTCAGAGTGTTCCATTCGCCGCAATGTGGGCACTTGCCCTCCCACTTTGGGCAGGTACCACCGCACTGGCTGCAGACAAATGTGGTCCTGGCTTTGGCCTTGGCCATGCTAACGGCGCCCCGCAAGGCTTCCGCCGCCATCTACGCCCAGCACCTGGCCCGTGATGAAGCCGGCTTCGGGAGACAGGAAGAAAGTTACCGCCGCGGCCACGTCGGACGGCTGGCCCAACCTTCCCATAGGGATGGTATTCAACGCCGCCTTTTCTGCCTCGCTTCCCACTGGGGTGGCTTCTCGGAAAAGCTCGGTTTCCACCGGGCCCGGCGACACGGCATTGACAGTGATGCCATAAGGCGCCAGCTCGAGTGCCCACGTATTGGTACAGGCCAGCAGTGCTCCCTTTGCAGCAGAATAGCTCGTGCGACCAGCTGACCCATGTATGACACGACTGCATATATTGACAATCCGGCCCTCGTGACGCGCCTTCATTGCCGGCACAAAGGCCTGGGTAACCTGGACGGCAACCCGCAAGTTCAGATCATAGACCTGATAAAGGGATGAGAGATCGATTTCGCCAAGAGCCTCAGGCTTGACAATGCCAACGTTGTTGACAATGCCGTCGACCGGATATTTTTCGCGTATGACCCGCAGGATGTCTTCAGTTTCCCCTGCATTGGACAAGTCACACGAATACAGATAACCCGGGAAATCGATGTCTTGCGTATGACGGGCAAGTCCGACAACATGACAGCCCAGATCGGCCAGACGACGACTGATTGCCCAACCTATTCCCTTGGTTGCTCCCGTAACCAAAACGCACTGATTCTTCATATATGTCTTCCGTTTCTGGGGGCTAGCTGACGTCGACAGGCACTCGAGGTGCCAGCGCGCATAATAACTCGTAGCCGATCGTGCCGGCTGCGTGAGCGACCTGGTCGACTGAAGGCCCGCCTTGACCCCACAGTACGACCGGCGAACCAATGCCTGCATTGGGCAGGGAAGTCAGGTCGACGATGAGCATATCCATGGATACCCGACCAAGCAATTGGGTTGGGCGACCATCAACCGTGACTGGCGTGCCATTTGGTGCATGGCGCGGATAGCCATCAGCATAACCGCAGGCCACCACCCCGACCCGCATCCGCTGGGAAGCGACAAACACATGTCCGTACCCCACACCCTGGCCGGCGGGAACCTCCTGGACACTGATGATACGGGACTTCAGCGTCATAGCCGGCTCCAGGCCCAGATCTTCTGCCGACTGACCCGGGAACGGAGTCGAACCATACAGACAGATTCCTGGTCGAACCCATTGCTCAAGCTCGGGCGGTGCCCATAACCAGTACCGTGGTGTCAGCGTGGCGGCCGAGTTGCACAGACTGACTGGCCCCGGCAAGTCGCGACAGACATCCATGAACAGATTGAACTGTGCTTCGGTGACACGAGCGTCGTCATCCGATCGCGCAAAGTGTGTCATCTTTCCGACAATGCAAAGCGCTCCCCTTGATTGCTCTTCGAGCGCCTGCCGGTACGCTCCGGCAAAGGCGGCGGGTGAAAAACCCAGCCGGCTCATCCCCGTGTTGAGCTTGATCATCGCATTCAGGCCTGGCCCAGGCGCGGCGGCCTTGAGCATGTCCAGCTGTTCCTGGCAATGCACCGTAGTCCATAAACTATAATCTCGAAAAACGCGGATGTCGGAGGGCTCAAAAAAGCCTTCGAGCATCAGGATGGGTTTGTCCCACCCCAGTTCGCGGCACCGGACGGCCTCATCCAGATCAAGCATGGCAAGACCCTGGGCCTGGCCAAATGCCCGCACCGCATTATCAATGCCATGGCCATACGCATTTGCCTTGATGACCGCCCAAATGTTGGGGACAACCCGGCGGTTCTGTTGACTGAAACTGATCAATTGTTGGGCGACGACCGCCAGATTGTGCTTTAAAGACGACAACGAAATCGAAGCCGAAATTGGACGTGGCATAAAACTCCCCTAATAGCGAAAGTCTAATCCATGTCGACATTCGATGTGCAGCCCCGGGACCACTATGAGAATTTCCCGGTAGCTTCTGTCTTGTTGCCCCGCCGCTTGCGCGCCCCGATCTCGCATATCTATCACTTTGCCCGCAGCGCTGACGACATTGCCGACGAAGGGGATGACGAACCCGACATCAGGCTTCAGAAGCTGGCCGCCTATCGCGAAGCGTTACTTTGCCTGGGTAACGGACATGCGATTTCAGCTTCGCATCCTTTATATGGCGTCTTTGGTCCGCTGGCACACACCATCAAAACCCACGGATTACCGTTGCAGCCGTTTCTGGATCTTTTGTCGGCGTTTGAACAGGATGTCACTACGCATCGCTATGCAGACGAAGCAGCCTTGCTGGACTATTGCACACGCTCGGCCAATCCGGTGGGACGCTTGCTGCTGCACTTGTACGACGCAGACGATGCCTTCAACCGCAGCCAGTCCGACGCCGTTTGCACCGGACTGCAATTGGTGAACTTCTGGCAAGATGTGGCCATTGACTGGAAGAAGTCGCGTGTTTATCTGCCGCAAGACAAACTGAAACGCCACGGAGTCAGCGAATCGCATATTGATAAAGGCCTGTGCGACGCCGCCTGGATTGCGCTGATGAGCGAGCAAACCACGCAAGCTCGCAGCTTGCTCCTTGAGGGGCTGCCGCTCGCTCGTCGGCTTCCCGGACGCATCGCCCTCGAACTTCGCATGATCGTATACGGCGGACTGCGTATCCTCGAACGCATGGAACAATTACACTACGACGTATTCCGGCACAGACCCACATTGCGCAAGCGTGATTGGGCCCTGCTTTCCTGGCGCACGCTGCGTGACGCCGCGCATCCCCACCCTACTCCGGCTTCCAGCACCAATGAGCCCTGACGAATATTGCCAGAACAAGGCCGCTACCAGCGGATCAAGTTTTTACTACTCATTCCTGTTTCTTCCGCCGGAGCAGCGCAAGGCCATCATTGCGCTCTACGCATTTTGTCGGGAAGTCGATGACGTGGTCGACGAATGCAGCGACCCTTCAGTCGCCAGAAGCAAACTTGCCTGGTGGCATACAGAGGTCGACCGGCTGTTTGCCGGCAAGCCTGATCACCCCGTAACCAGAGCGCTTTTGCCTCATCTGGCCCAGCGTCGCATTACGGCCGACCGCATGCATGCAGTGATTGCCGGCATGGAGATGGATCTGGACCAGTCCCGATACCTGGATTGGCCGGGCCTGCGCAAATACTGCTGGCACGCAGCCGGGGTGGTCGGGGAATTATCGGTAGGTATTTTTGGCTACACGGACGAAGCTACCCTGGTATACGCCGATAAGCTTGGATTGGCATTTCAGCTGACCAACATCATTCGCGATGTCGGCGACGATGCGCGCCGTGGCCGCATCTACCTGCCCATCGACGAATTGCAGAAGTTCGACGTGAAGGCATCCGAGATTCTGGCCAGCCAGCATTCCGAGCGTTTCGAAGCATTGATGAAGTTCCAGGCAGAACGTGCGCGCCAGTATTATCGCGAAGCCGTGTTGGCCCTGCCCGAGGTCGACCGACGAAACCAGCGTCCCGGTTTGGCCATGGCCGCCATTTACCACGCCCTGCTGGACGAAATCGAGCGCGATGGCTGGCATGTACTTGAACAGCGCATATCCCTTACTCCCATCCGTAAGTTCTGGTTGGCCTGGAAAACCTGGGTGGGGGGTGGACGCGGCCTGATCAAACGCCTTGGGCGATGAAGATTGCTGTTGTCGGCGCAGGCTGGGCCGGGCTCGCCGCGGCTTTCGAAGCGCATCTGCACGGGCACCGGGTCACAGTGTACGAGTCGGGGCACCGCCTGGGGGGCCGCGCGCGCAGCGTGTTTTCTCCGAAGTTGAATTCTGAACTCGATAACGGCCAACACATACTCCTGGCAGCATATACCCGAACACTTGACTTGATGCGCCGCCTTGGCCTGGACACAGAGAAGCTTCTGTACCCCATGCCACTGACCATCGCCTCTGCCGACGGTAATTTCTCGCTTCGCGTGCCCGAGCGTATCGGGCCGCTTGCCGTGCCGTCCGCGCTATTGCTCGCCAGGGGGATGAGCACGCTGGACAAGCTCAGGCTCGTCGCAAGCATGGCCGCGCTTGCTTCAAAAAAATGGAGTATCGCGCCGAATGTCGACACCCATTGTGATCATCATGCCGGCCAACCCGCAATACAGGGCCCAACGGTTGCTCAATGGTTGCAACACGGCAAGCAATCGCAACGGATGGTCCGGTATTTCTGGGAGCCCCTTTGTCTGGCCGCACTTAACACTCCCATCGACCGGGCGTGCGCCCAGCTTTTCGCCAACGTCCTGCGCGACAGCCTTGGGGCAGGACCCGAAGCCTGTCGGGTTCTGATTCCCCGAGTTGATTTATCGACACTGTGGCCGGAACACTTGCCGCCTGAAATAAGTATTGCACGCGGCCATACGGTTCGCCAGATCGTACATGGCGACGCGGTGCACGTAGACCAAGACACGTTCGACGCTGTCATCATTGCAACCAACGCTCCATCCGCCGGGCGTTTGCTGGAAGGATTGCCAAGCGTCAGCGGAGCCGATGCATATATTCAGCAAATACAGGCTTTTCAATCGCTGCCCATTGCGACCCTGACTCTGGATCTTACGAAAATCTGGGATATGCCTGAACCCATGTTGATGTTGACTGACTCGCCGGACCGAGCGCAGTTCGGCCAATGGCTGTTCCACTGCAATACCTTCCTGAGTACCCCGCTTGGGACAAGCCGGGTCAATGTCGTCATCAGCCATGCGCGCGACCTCTCCCGATGGACGGTCCGGCAGATCGTCGAAGGGGTGATCACACAGATCAAGGATCAGACCAGTCGCTACGCACCAATGCCCAGTGTGCGGGCGTTTGAACTGATTACCGAAAAGAGGGCTACCTTTGCAGCTGTCCCGGGCCTGCAGCGACCGAAAAACACGACACCATGGAAAAATGTATTCGTGGCCGGCGACTGGACAGACACCGATTACCCGGCAGTGCTTGAGGGAGCAGTACGCAGTGGCATCAGCGCAGCCCGGCAATTATCCCAAGGCTGGTCCTGCGACAACTGAAGCGGCAGTGACACCTATCCCCGCAGTGCACTCACCGTCCATAAGCCTGCGGCAGTAAGCATCAAGGCTCCAAGCAGGCTGAGACCTGAATAGCCGACAGCCGACAGATAATGACCCCGCTCCAGCAGACCAACAGTTTCTGCAGAGAAAGCCGAGAAGGTCGTCAGCCCCCCAAGAAAGCCGGTGGTCACCAGCAACCTTAACCAGCCTGGGGTCTCGGGAAAAAGAAGGAAGCACCCCAACGCAATTCCAATCAGGTAGGCCCCGAGCAAATTGGCAGCCAAGGTGCCCCACGGAAGCGAAGCCAAATACGAATTCAACCACAGGCCGAGCAACCAGCGGGCAATGGCGCCGAACGCAGCGCCGACTCCTACTGCAAGCACGTTACCCAGAACCAGCATGGCTTGGCCCAGTCTTGCCTAAAGCTCGGCGTGCCGGCGAATGTACTCTTTGACCAGGCCGGCATCGCACTCCATGACCTGTACCCGCTGGGGCAAAGACGAAAGCCCCTGCAAATGAGGGGGAACCGGTGCGACCTGGCCTGTCGCCTCTCGTATGGTGTCCTGGAACTTGACCGGCAGCGCCGTCTCGAGCACAAGCATAGGAATTTCCGCGTTTGTGTGCTGGGCAGCTACCTTGACGGCGTCCGCAGTATGCGGATCGATCAGGATGCCGGTGTCATCATAGACGCTGCGGATTGTCTTGAGCCGGTCCGCATGCGTGCTGACTCCGGCCACAAAGCCATAGCGTGACTCGAATTGTGGCTTGAGCTCGCTGAGGTCGAATTCGCCGTCTTGCTGCAACTTGGCCCACAGGCTGGCAACCTTTTGTGCATCGCGCCCCACCAGATCAAACACAAAACGCTCAAAATTCGACGCGCGTGAAATGTCCATGGAAGGACTGGAGGTTGCATGCGTCTGGGCAGCAGAACGCGGGCGGTAGACACCGGTGCGGAAGAATTCTTCGAGCACATTGTTCTCGTTGGTAGCCAATACGAGCTTCGCAATGGGCAGACCCATTTCGCGTGCCAGGTGACCCGAGAGTATGTTTCCGAAGTTTCCGGTGGGCACCGAGAAAGACACCTGCTGTCCGGGTCCGGATGTGATGCGTAGCCAGCCCCAGAAGTAATAGACAATCTGCGCGGCGATGCGGGCCCAGTTGATCGAGTTGACGGCTCCCAGGCGGTAGGCAGATTTGAACTCAAGATCGCCGGCCAGCGCTTTGACAATGTCCTGGCACTCGTCAAATACTCCCTTTACCGCCAGGTTGTGAATATTGGCATCCTGAAGCGAATACATCTGTGCACGCTGGAACTCGCTCATGCGACCATGGGGCGACAACATGAATACCGCGACCCCTTTCTTGCCTCGCAAGGCATACTCGGCAGCCGAGCCGGTATCGCCAGAGGTGGCGCCGACAATATTTAATGTTGTCGACCGCTTGGCAAGCACGTATTCGAAAACCTGACCCAAAAACTGCATGGCCATGTCTTTGAAAGCGAGCGTCGGGCCCTGTGACAGGCCCAGAAGGCTGGTGTTGCCATATAAAGGCTTGACCGGCACTACATCTGGCGAATCGAACACTCCCGGCGCATAAGCCGCCTGAACAAGCCGTTGCAAGTCGGCGCGGGGGATATCATCGATGAACAATGACAACACTTCGGTCGCCAGGCCTGGATAATCCAGCGCACGCCACGACTCGAGCTGCTCAGCGGTGACCTGTGGCAATGACTCGGGAAGTGCCAGGCCACCGTCGGGAGCCAGGCCTTCAAGCAGAATGTCAGAAAAAGGCAGCGGGCTCATTCCCCCGCGGGTCGAGCGGTATTTCATAGCAGATGCTCCATGCGCAGGCGAGTGATTTTCGATTTGACGAATGGCAGGTATTGAATCTTGCGCAGCGCATCCTCAACGTTGCCTTCGCGCGCTTCGTGAGACAAAAAGATGATGTCTGCGTCGTTGTCGCCATGAGGCTCCTGGAACATCGAACCGATGGAGATATCGGCGTCGGCCAGGATACGTGCCAGATCGGCCAGCACACCAGGACGGTCCTCGACCCGTAGCCGCAGGTAGTACGAAGAAACGACATCGTCCATAGACAATACCGGAATATCGACCACCGAAACGGGCTGGAAACCCAAGTGCGGAACCCGGTGTTCGGGTTTGACATCAATCGCACGGGCCACATCGATCAGGTCGGCGACCACGGCCGACGCAGTGGGCATTTCGCCGGCTCCCTGCCCGTAATATAAGGTTGGCCCCACCGCATCGCCGCAGACCAAGACAGCATTCATCGCGCCCTCGACGTTTGCCAGCAGACGTTCGGCGGGGATCAGGGTGGGATGCACGCGCAGCTCGATGCCGCGCTCACTGCGGCGAGTGATGGCGAGCAGCTTGATGCGGTAACCCAGGCGTTCGGCATGGACGATATCTTCGCGCGCCAAGTGCGAAATGCCTTCAGTGTGCGTCTTGTTGAACTGCACTGGAATGCCAAACGCGATGGAAGCAAGCAAGGTAAGCTTGTGAGCCGCATCCACACCTTCCACATCGAAAGTGGGATCTGCTTCGGCATAACCCAATAATTGCGCTTCTGCCAAAGCTTCATTGAACGACAAACCGCGAGAACGCATTTCGGACAGCACAAAGTTGCTGGTTCCGTTGATGATGCCGGCTACCCATTGAATGTTGTTGGCGGCGAGGCCTTCGCGAATGGCCTTGATCGCGGGAATGCCACCGGCGACCGCGGCCTCGTAGGCCACAGTTACTCCCTTGGCCTCGGCGGCTGCAAAGATCTCGTTGCCATGGCGAGCCAGCAATGCCTTGTTGGCGGTGACTACGTGCTTGCCGTGAGCAATGGCCTCCATGACCCAGTCACGCGCAACGGTCTCACCGCCAATAAGCTCGACCACAACGTCGATCTCGGGGTCGCGTACGACTCGCATGCCATCCTGGGTGATATAGGCCTTGTCGCCAACCAGCGCCTCTGCCTTGTGAATATCGCGGACGGCTACCCCGGCGACCTCGATATGGCGTCCGGCGCGGCGCTGGATTTCACCGGCGTTGTCAGCCAGTACTTTCCAGGTGCCGCCACCCACAACGCCAAGCCCCAATAAGCCTACTTTTACTGCTTTCATTTACCTAGTCCGTCCTTTCGGAACATTTCCTTGATGCCGCGCACCGCCTGGCGGATGCGCTGCTCGTTTTCAATCAGGGCGAACCGAACGTAATCGTCGCCGTACTCGCCGAAGCCGATGCCGGGCGAAACCGCGACTTTGGCTTGCGCCAGCAGTTTCTTGGAAAACTCCAGGGAACCGAGATCTTTATAAAAATCGGGAATCTTTGCCCAGATATACATGGACGCCTTGGGAATATCGACCGGCCACCCGGCCTCGTGCAGGCCCTTGGCAAGCACATCACGCCGGCTGCGATACAGTTCGGCGACGCGACGCACCTCGTCCTGGGGCCCCTCGAGGGCTGCAATGGCCGCCACCTGAATGGGCGTAAACGTGCCGTAATCGTGGTAGCTCTTGAGGCGTGCCAAGGCATTGACCAATTCGCTGTTGCCCACCATGAAGCCCACGCGCCAGCCAGCCATGTTATAGCTTTTGCTCATGGTGAAGAATTCGACCGCTACATCGCGCGCACCCTCGATCTGCATGATGGAAGGCGCCACATAGCCGTCGAAGGTGATGTCGGCATATGCCAGATCATGAACTACAAGAATATTGTGTTCTTTGGCCAGCGACACCACCCGCTCGAAGAAAGACAAATCGACACACTGCGCGGTCGGATTGCTGGGGAAGCCCAGAATCATCATCTTTGGCTTGGGAATGCTTTCGCGTACCGCCCGCTCGATTTCATCAAAGAAATCCACCCCTGGCACCATGGGAACCGAACGGATGTTGGCTCCGGCAATGACGGCACCATAGATATGAATGGGATAGCTGGGATTCGGCACCAAGACGGTGTCACCACGATCGAGCGTGGCAAGCATCAGATGCGCAAGGCCTTCCTTGGAGCCTATGGTGACAATTGCCTCGGTGTCCGGATCAAGCTTCACGTCGTACCTGCGTTCGTACCAGCCGGTAATTGCACGCCGCAGACGTGGAATACCCTTGGATACCGAATAGCCATGCGTGTCCTGACGGCTGGCCACCTCGATGAGCTTGTCAACGATATGCTTGGGTGTAGGGCCGTCAGGATTGCCCATCGACATGTCAATGATGTCCTCGCCGCGACGGCGCGCCGCCATTTTGAGCTCGCCCGTAATATTGAAGACATAGGGAGGCAGGCGCTCTATGCGAGGAAAATTCGTCATGATGGGGTCCTTGAGGCCGAAAAAGAAAGCCGCGCGTCAACAAAATAAAGCGGCGAATATACGAAGCAAAAGATAACCCGTTAGTTTAAACGATCATCATGGTGCAGTAAAAAGCCAAGCCGGCTTTAGGTGCATTTAGTGGCGCATGGCCATTTAAGCAGGCGCAGCCACCGGGGGCCCGGCGTGTACTGCGGCAAATCATTTGCGCTATGATCGAGATGCAGATGGGAGCAATACGAGTGCAATTACAGTCCGAATCCAACCCCGCGCTTAACACTGTTACAGCTTACGGAAACGACTACATCGAGATCAACGCCATTGCATACAGGCACGCCGTATTTTTTGGCCCGGAAGGCGAGATTCACCATTGGCCGGTCGATAAGCCCGAAGCCATTGGCATCACGCTGCTACGATTGGCCGCCGGGCTGTCCGAAGTGCGTACAAGCCCGATGGACTTTCTTGATGGCACACCGCCCCCTCGTCCTGCCGACGCACCCGAGGTCCTTCTGATCGGAACGGGCAACAAACAGCGCCTGTTGTCGCCAGAAATAACCGGCGAACTGCTGGCCATGGGTATAGGCGTCGAATCCATGAGCACCCAGGCGGCTGCTCGCACCTATAACATCTTGATGTCAGAAGGCCGACGCGTGGTCGCGGCCTTGTTGCCATTGGAGCCTGCACAATGAGTCAAGTCACCGTCGGAAAGGAAATTCCCGACTTTACCGCCGCCAGCACTGCCGGCGACATCACCAAGGCCTCTCTGATCGGTCAATGGACTGTCCTGTACTTTTATCCCAAAGATCACACGCCGGGCTGCACTACCCAGGCGCAGGGATTTCGCGATTTGCATGAAGAATTCCAGAAGGCAGGAGCACAAATTATTGGTGTTTCGCGCGATTCTCTCAAAACCCACGGCAACTTCATTGAAAAGCAATCGCTGCCCTTCCCGCTTATTGCCGACCCGGACGAGACCCTTTGCAATCTGTTCGGCGTCATGAAGATGAAAAACATGTACGGCAAACAAGTCCGGGGAATCGAGCGCAGCACCTTCCTGATCGACCCCAAAGCAGTCCTGGTTCACGAATGGCGTGGCCTGCGTGTTCCGGGGCATGTCGAGGCCGTGCTCGAGACATTGCGCCAATCTGCTGTTTAAGCCCTCTGATTCCCAGTCTCGACGACCACCACCAGGAGCAAACGCCTCATGCCACTGCCCAAGCTGCCCACCCGAATGGGAACCATCCTGTCCCTGGATGATGAGGCCGTCGAAGCCGGCGCCGCCAAAGCGCCGGCCCCGGCATCAGCACCGGCTCCAGCGCCCGCCGCGCGTACGACCACCCAACCACGGGCGAACCCGCCGGCCCCTACTACAACCACAAGGCAACCCCGTCTGGCTGTGGTCGACAACAAACCCGCCAAGAAAACTCGCCTGCCCGCCTCCAAACGCAAGCTGTTCGTCCTGGATACCAACGTGCTGCTGCACGATTCGAATTCCCTGTTCAAGTTCGAAGAGCACGACATCTTTCTGCCCATGATCGTACTGGAAGAGCTTGACCATCAAAAAAAGGGCATGTCAGAAGTTTCGCGCAACGCACGCCAGGTCAGCCGCTTCCTTGATGGCCTGGTAGGCGCAAGCGGCGACCTGAGCAAGGGCATCGCCCTGGATGCATTGGGCAATCAAGAGGCCCTGGGTTCCCTGCATTTCCAGACTTCAGCCCTGACGTCAGACCTGCCCATTGAACTTCCCCTGGGCAAAGCCGACAACGTCATCCTGCAGGTGGTCCATGCGCTTCAGGGCCTATACGCCAAACGGCAGGTCATTCTGGTGTCGAAAGACATCAACATGAGGCTTAAGGCACTGTCGCTTGGCCTCGAAGCCGAAGACTATTACAACGACCGTGTCCTGGACGACTCCGATCTTCTGTACGACGGTGTCATGCCCCTGCCGGAAAATTTCTGGACCAAACATGGCAAAGATGTTGAGTCCTGGCAGCAAGGCGGCACCACGTACTACCGGGTAAAGGGCCCCATGTGTGCCGATTTCATAGTCAATGAATTTGTGTACCTCGAAGGCGATCTCCCACTGTACGCGCAGGTGAAGGAAGTAAGCGGCAAGAGCGCGGTTCTGGCAACCTTGCGCGATTACAGTCATGGCAAGAACAATGTGTGGGGCATCACGGCGCGCAACCGCGAACAGAATTTCGCCCTGAACCTGCTTATGAATCCGGATTGCGATTTTGTCTCGTTATTGGGTCAGGCAGGCACCGGAAAAACACTGCTGGCCCTGGCTGCAGGGTTGACACAAACCCTTGAAACAAAACGTTACAACGAAATCATCATTACCCGGGCGACGGTTCCCGTGGGTGATGACATCGGCTTTCTGCCCGGTACCGAAGAAGAGAAAATGCTTCCATGGATGGGCGCCCTCGAAGACAATCTGGAAGTCCTGCATCTGGGATCCGGAAATGACCTTGGCACTGGCGGCAGCGGCCAGGAATGGGCCAAGAACCCCACCATGGAACTGATCCGTTCACGTATCAAGGTCAAGTCCCTGAGCTTCATGCGAGGCCGGACCTTCCTGAACAAGTTCCTGATCATCGACGAAGCCCAGAACCTGACTCCAAAACAGATGAAGACTCTTGTCACCCGAGCGGGTCCCGGAACAAAAATAGTCTGTCTTGGCAATATCGCGCAAATCGATACTCCCTACCTTACCGAAGGCAGTTCGGGCCTGACGTATGTGGTCGATCGATTCAAAGGCTGGCCGCATGCCGGGCACATTACATTGCAACGAGGAGAACGCTCTCGTCTTGCCGATTATGCAAGCGAAGCGCTGTGACTTCCCCGACATCATCCACCTGCCCATGAACCTTTCATGAACACCACGTCACCCGACCGGCGCCCCGTTGCGATTACCCTGGGCGATGCGGCAGGCGTCGGCCCCGAGATCATCCTGAAGCTCTTTGCCTCAGGGCTGGACTATCCCACGGTGGTGTATGGCGACGCAGGAGTGCTTCGGCGCACCGCCCAGGCGCTCAACCTTGCGACTCCACCCATCATCGCATTCGACAATTTTGACGATTTGTCTGCCGGCTCGCTGACCGGCACGCTGCCTGTGGTCAACCGGTGGGTCCCACTGCCATCCACCCTGGTTCCAGGACAATTGAATGCGGCGGCGGGCAAAGCCGCATACCAATATCTGAATCAAGCCATCGACGACGCCATCGCCGGACACGTACGGGCGATCGTGACGGCACCTCTCAACAAGGAGGCCATGCAACTGGGGGGTGTGGATTTTCCGGGCCATACCGAGATCCTGGCTGAGCGCACGGGCACCACGTCTTACGCCATGATGCTTGCCAATCCAGAGTTGCGCATCATTCTGGTGACCATACATCTGGCCCTGCGGGATGTATTCGATCACATCACGATCGAGAGTGAGCTCGAGACCATCCGGCTGGCCCAGCGAGCCTGTCTGGAGGCTGGTGTCACCCAACCCCGTATCGCGGTGGCAGGACTGAACCCGCACGCCGGCGAAAACGGACGTTTCGGCTCGGAAGAAATCGAAATCATCGAACCGGCTATCCACCTGGCCCGCGAAGCCGGGTTGAACGTCAGCGGCCCCTGGCCAGGCGACACCATCTTCATGCGGGCACGCCGCGGGGAGTTCGACATTGTGGTTGCCCAATACCACGACCAGGGACTGATTCCTGTCAAATACCTTGGAGTTGAAGATGGCGTAAACGTTACGGTGGGGCTGCCTTTCATCCGCACGAGCGTCGACCACGGCACCGCCTTCGATATCGCCGGCAAGGGAATTGCCGACCCCGCCTCGCTCAGGGCTGCCTATGACATGGCCCTGAACATGAGCGAAAATACGCGTTTTCGCTGATTCTGGACGCGGCGCTCAATACCTTCACCAAACGGGCAACGCCCCAGCCAAACTCCCAACCCCCTTATGCCGCGCATCGACCCTTTCCTGATCAAACTGCTGATTGTCGTCACAGTGGCGAGCTTCCTGCCCGCCCACGGTATCGCCGCCGAAGCCCTTGGATGGCTGACCACGTTTGCCATCGCACTGCTCTTTTTCCTGCATGGCGCCCGCCTTTCACGCGAGGCGATTGTCTCGGGAATGACGCATTGGCGATTGCACTCTGTGATCTTCGCCATCACTTTCATTGTGTTTCCCGTTCTGGGCCTGATCAGTGCACCACTGACCAGTCGCTTCCTGACGTCCGAACTGCAGGTGGGGCTGTTCTTCCTGTGCTGCCTTCCGGCCACGGTACAGTCGGCCATCGCCTTTACCTCGATGGCACGCGGAAACGTGCCAGCCGCCGTTTGCAGCGCCTCTGCTTCAAGCATGCTGGGCGTGTTCATTACACCGGTTTTGGTAGGCCTCCTGCTGCTTGACACCGCTTCTGCGTCGGTAGATCTGCACTACGATACGATCTGGAAGATCATGCTTCAACTGCTGCTGCCATTTATGGCGGGGCACCTTTCACGCCCCTGGATAGGCGCGTGGATCGTGCGGCGTAACGTAATCTTGAAGCAGCTTGACCAGGGAACAATTCTTCTGGTGGTTTACACGGCGTTTTCGGCAGCAGTCAATGATGGTCTGTGGGCGCGCACTTCGGTGGAATCCTTGGTGGCCGTCCTTGTGATCAGCGCGCTGTTGCTGGCCACGGTGATGCTGTTGAGTCTTGGTGTGGGACGCCTGATGGGCCTGGAGATCGAAGACAGGATCACCTTGCTGTTTTGCGGGTCAAAAAAGAGTCTTGCGACGGGAATTCCGATGGCCAACATTCTGTTTGCCTCTCATGTGGTTGGCTCGGTGGTTTTACCATTGATGGTGTTTCATCAACTGCAGCTCGTTGCCAGTGCAGTGATTGCCGGCATTTACGCGCGAAGGCCGCGGCGGGTATCCCGGTAAACATGGACCAGGGCGACTGCAAGCGTACTGCCGTCGTAATGCGGCCACTGGTGGTCAGAAAACACCAGTTCAAGATCAAGGCTGAACCCGGATAGGGCTAACATTACTGAGCGCCAGTCGGTGTTGCGGCCTGTGCCGCACAGCTTGAAGCAGGCGGCACAAGAATTGAATTTACAACCCTGACACTCGATCAGATTGTCATCCCGGGCGTGTAGTTCAGGAACCGGGTGCTCGAACCCTGGAAGGTCAGCCGCACCATCCCGATCGGGCCGTTACGCTGCTTGCCGATAATGATCTCTGCCGAACCCTTATCGGGCGAGTCCGGGTTGTATACCTCGTCCCGGTAGATGAACAAGATAAGGTCAGCGTCCTGTTCGATCGCCCCCGACTCTCGCAAGTCGCTCATGACCGGCCGCTTGTTCGGACGCTGCTCGAGACTTCGGTTCAGCTGTGACAGTGCGATCAACGGGCAGTTGAGCTCCTTGGCCAAGCCCTTTAGCGACCGGCTGATTTCAGAAATCTCGGTTGCACGGTTTTCGCCGGCAGAATTGGCTGACATCAACTGCATATAATCGATGATGATCAAGCCCAGCTGACCGCATTGGCGGGCCAGACGGCGTGCACGGGCACGGACTTCCATCGAACTGAGTGCCGGCGTTTCATCGATATAGATTTGCGCTTCCTGAACCTTTTGTACAGCATGCGTCAAGCGTGGCCAATCTTCGTTGGTAAGCTTGCCGGTTCGCATGCGGTGCTGATCAAGCATGCCCACTGAGCCGACCATTCGCATGGCCAGCTGAACCGCACCCATTTCCATCGAGAATACGGCCACCGGCAGACCCTGCTCGATGGCGACATGCTCGCCGATGTTCATGGAAAACGAGGTCTTGCCCATCGAGGGCCGGCCCGCCACGATGATCAGGTCTCCTGGCTGAAGGCCGGAAGTCATGCGGTCGAGGTCGTTAAAACCGGTAGGCACACCGGTGATATCGGAATCACCCTCGCGATGGTAGAGCTCGTCGATACGCTCCACGACCTGCGACAAGAGGGGCTGGATTTCCTGAAAGCCTGCCGCGCCTCGCGAGCCTTCTTGCGCGATCTGAAAGACGCGTGACTCGGCTTCGTCCAGCAACTGACGGGCATCCTTGCCTTGCGGGTTGAAGGCAGTAGCGGAAATCTCGTCAGCCACCGACACAAGCTTGCGCAGCATAGCACGCTCGCGCACGATTTCTGCGTAGCGACGAATGTTGGCCGCTGAGGGGGTGTTATGCGCCAGTGCATTGAGGTAGGCCAGGCCGCCAACTTCCTCGGCCTTGCCGGCCGTACTCAGCGACTCGTACACCGTAACGACGTCGGCGGGGCGGGCAAGGCCAATAAGGCGGGTAATGTGCTGCCAGATGATCTTGTGGTCGAAACGGTAGAAGTCCTCTTCGCCCAGGACGTCGGCTATACGGTCCCAGGCGGCGTTGTCCAGCAGCAGGCCTCCCAGCACAGACTGCTCGGCCTCAACCGAATGAGGCGGCACGCGAAGATAGTCTAGCTGTGAATCTCCGGTTGGTTTTTTGGTGTCCAGCATGGTCATCCCGATACCCAATATATAAGCAAAGTGGGCGTGAACAAAAAAGCCGGCTCGCGCCGGCTTCTAGCAAACTGCGTAGCGCGGTACAAAGGCCGTGAAACGGCCAATGTACCATGCGAAAGCACAGACTGATCAGTCCATTTCGCCTTGAACTTGCAACGTGATGTCGGATACGACATCAGCGTGAAGAACAACTTGCACGGGGAACTCGCCCACGGCCTTGATGGCACCGTCAGTCAGGCGGATCTGGGACTTCTGAATGCCTTCGAAACCTTCGGCAGCCAGCGCAGTCGCGATATCCATGGTGGTGACCGAACCAAACAAGCGGCCGTCCACGCCGGCCTTTTGTGCAACCTTGAGGGTCAGGCCATTGAGCTTGGCACCCATGGCTTCGGCGGCAGCCAGCTTTTCGGCCTGGGCTTTTTCGATCTCGGCGCGGCGAGCCTCAAATTCCTTGAGAGCAGCATCCGTCGCACGACGGGCGATCTTTTTAGGGATCAGGTAGTTACGGGCATAGCCGTCACGAACACGGACGACTTCGCCAAGGTTACCCAAGTTGACGACTTTTTCGAGCAGAATGACTTGCATGACGATAACCTCGGCTTATTTGTGGTTGTCGGTGTAGGGCAGCAAGGCCAGGAAGCGCGCGCGCTTGATGGCCGTATCGAGCTGGCGCTGGAAGTGAGCTTTGGTGCCCGTCAGGCGCGCAGGGATGATCTTGCCGTTTTCCTGGATGAAATCACGCAGAGTGTCGAGATCCTTGTAGTCGATCTGCTCGACGCCCGCAGCCGTGAAGCGGCAGAACTTGCGGCGCTTGAACAGCGGATTTTGCTGGTTGAACTTGCGCTTCTCTTTGCCTTTTCTGAAGTAAGCCATGATTTTGCCTTTACGATTTTCCGAAGTCCGGCTTCGGAGATTGTATTTACGATGCGCCGAACCATGATGGTTCCACGCGTTTGCTATTCGTTCGGTATGCCGGCTAAACCACCGCCGAGCCGCCACCCGCGTATTTCCGATTTGCCTGCTGGATATGAACAACCAGCTTGCTGGAGCCTTTTCGTGTCGGGGCGATGAACCCTTCGATTTCGAGGCTGGCCCCAAGGGGCGTATCGGTGAGCATCAGGGCAACGTCTCCGAGAGCCACCGCCTGTACTGTAAGGCTGATGCGGCGCGGCATCCCTGCTTGCTCAACTTCGGATTCGTGCTCAAGCTGCATTTCGAGGGCCGGAACTCCCGCTGGTGTATAGCGAAGAGGTTTGATCTCGGTTACCGTCGCCGTCAATGCGAGCTGGTTCACGCCAGAAATCCGAACGAAACGATGTTATTCCTTGTCTGCGCTCGCCGATTCGGCAGTGGCCTTACGGGCCTCTTCACGCTCGACGGACTTCATCATGACGGACGGAGCTGTTTCAGCCTTTTTGGTCTTGATGACCAGGTGGCGAAGGACCGCGTCGTTATAACGGAACGAATGCTCGAGCTCGTCCAGAGCAGCTTGGCCGCACTCGATGTTCATGCAGACGTAATGGGCTTTGACCAGCTTCTGAATGGGGTAGGCCAGTTGGCGACGACCCCAGTCTTCGAGGCGATGCACCTTGCCACCTTCGCCGGTAACAACGGCTTGGTAGCGCTCGATCATGGCAGGCACTTGCTCGCTTTGATCAGGGTGCACGATAAACACTACTTCGTAGTGGCGCATGAAATACTCCTTGTGGATGTCTTTTGGCACGATTGCCAAAAGGGTCAGCCCGCCTGTACCGGTTTTACCCAAACAGGTCGAGCAAGAAACCAATTATTCTAGCATATTTGGCAATGCAAGCACTAGGCGGCAAACGGTTTTTGCAAGATCCAGCACACCGGCGTCGCGACAGGGCAACGCCAGACCATGCCACTAGCCTTCGACGACCGCATACGCTGAATGGTTGTGGATGGACTCGAAGTTCTCGGCCTCGACACGGAACGAGCTGACCCCCTCGACGTTCTTGACGGTCATGGCCACGTCACGTACCAGGTCTTCGACAAATTTGGGGTTGTCGTAGGCCCTCTCGGTGACATATTTTTCGTCGCTGCGCTTAAGCAGACCCCAAAGCTCGCACGAGGCCTGATTTTCGATCCGGGCAATAAACGTGGGCAGATCAATTGACACTGGCTGCTGCAGTACGGCACTGACGGTTACATGCGAACGCTGATTATGGGCACCATATTCGGAAATGGCTTTTGAGCAGGGGCACAAGCTTGTTACCGGCACCACCACAGTAAGTTCGAACCAGGTTTCCTCGTTTTCGCAGGCGCGAGCCTTCCATTGAACCTGATAATCCATCAGGCTTGAGACCCCGGATACCGGTGCCACCTTGTCGATGAAATACGGAAACGCTGCGGTGATATCGCCTTGCTGGGCATTTAACAGCGGCAGCATGGTCTCGGCCATTTCGCAGAACAATGCCGGGGTCATGGAACGACGTCGATAATGCTCGAGCTGCGCCACAAACCGTGACATATGGGTGCCCTTCTCTTCGGCGGGCAATGCAACGGTGAGCTCCCAATCGGCAATCGTGGGCATCGCTTCACCATCGGCTCCCATAACCAGCATGGGATGACGCACGCCGCGCACACCCACTCGTTGAATAGGCAAACGGCGGGTATCAAAACTGCTCTGAACATCTGGCATAGCCACGGCAGAATCGGAAACTGAATTCATAACTGGACCTGGGTAGACCAGGCAAACCGCCCGGCCGAATTTGAAAACTGTTTATTATGACCCAGTTTAGTCGGGAATGCCCCTAAACCCCTAATGGGTATGGGCTTTTAGCCGGATTGCCCCCAGTACGTCGGCAAACCGCTCGCCAATCGCACGCTCGATCCCTTCGGCATCAAGACCCACCTGCCTGCGCAGCGCTGCCTGATCTCCGTGGTCGATGAACCGATCGGGCAGCCCCAATTGCAGCACGGGTTTCTCGACTCCGCGCTGGCTCAGATATTCAAGCACCGCACTGCCCGCCCCGCCCATCACTGCTGCCTCTTCAAGCGTTACGATGGCGTCGTGGCCCTCGATCAGCCGATCGATCAAGTCGGTGTCCAGCGGCTTGACGAAACGCATGTCTGCCACAGTGGCGCCAAATTTTTCGGCCGCCTCGAGGGCCGCAGGGACCAGCGTGCCGAATCCCAAAATTGCAATCCGGGATCCCTCGCGTACGATGCGCCCCTTGCCCAAGGGCACGGTATCAAACCCTGCTGCGACCTCGGCACCGCAACCCGCGCCTCGAGGGTAGCGCACAGCCGCAGGCCCATTGTGCTGATAGCAGGTATTCAAGAGCAGACGCGCCTCGTTTTCGTCGGAAGGTGCCGCAACCACCACATTCGGTATGCAGCGCAAGAAGGCAATGTCGTAGTTGCCGGCATGTGTCGCGCCGTCGGCCCCCACCAGGCCGGCCCGGTCCAGTGCAAACGTGACATCGAGGTTTTGCAAGGCGACATCGTGGATTAGCTGATCGTAGGCGCGCTGCAAAAACGTAGAATAAATGGCCACCACCGGCTTGAGGCCGTCGCAGGCCATGCCGGCCGCAAACGTTACGGCGTGTTGTTCGGCAATACCCACATCGAAATAACGCTGTGGGAATCGCTTATGAAACTCGACCATGCCGCTACCTTCACGCATTGCGGGAGTAATGCCTATCAGTCGGCTGTCATGGTCGGCCATATCGCACAACCAGCGACCAAACACCTGGGTGAACGTCTGTCGTGGCGGCGTCGAGGGCTTTTGAATTCCCACCGAAGGGTCGAACTTGCCCGGTCCGTGGTACAGGACCGGGTCCGCCTCGGCCAATTTGTAGCCTTGCCCCTTGCGAGTAACGACATGCAGGAATTGCAGTCCGCCCAGCGATCGCAGGTTTTCAAGAGTCGGGATGAGCGCATCCAGGTCGTGACCATCAATAGGACCGACATAATTGAAACCCAGCTCTTCAAACAAGGTGGCGGGCGATGCAACAAGCCCTTTGGCATGGCCTTCAAAGCGGCGCGCCAGTTCAAGCACCGGCGGCATATGCTGCAAGACAGCGCGCCCCATATTCTTGGCTGCGGCATAGAAGCGTCCCGACAGCAAGCGGGCAAAGTAATGATTGAGCGCACCCACCGGCGGTGAAATGGACATGTCGTTGTCATTCAGGACAACCAGCATATTCACGCCCGGCGTAACACCTGCATTGTTCAGCGCCTCGAAAGCCATGCCGGCTGTCATGGCGCCGTCCCCGATAACAGCGATGTGCTGCCGGTCAATGCCCTTGTTGCGGGCGGCCACCGCCATTCCCAGAGCCGCCGAAATGGAAGTGGAAGAGTGCGCCGTCCCAAACGCATCGTAGGGAGACTCACTACGCTTGGGAAAGCCCGATATCCCGTCCAGCTGCCGCAAGCGAGCCATGGCTTCACGACGCCCGGTCAGGATCTTGTGTGGATACGATTGGTGTCCGACGTCCCAAATGATCGGGTCTTCGGGTGTATTGAACACATAGTGCAGTGCAATGGTCAGCTCGACGGTACCCAGATTGGACGACAGGTGTCCGCCCGTCCTGGAGACCGACTGCAAAACGAATTCGCGCAGCTGGGTCGCCAATTCCTTCAGGTCATGCTTGTCAAGTGCCCTGAGATCAGCGGGGGACTCAATGTGTTCGAGAGAAACGTTAGTCATAAGTATGCGAATATCGGGTGCACGGAGTCCAGTGTTCTGGCCGGCGCCTGTTAACGACTGCGCCCGACGATGTAGTCGGCAATTTCAGCAAGACGCGTGCCGGCAGGTCCGAGAGGCAGGAGAGCGTTATGAGCCTCCTGACGCAACTCCTGCAGCAATTGACGCGACGCATCAAGGCCCAGCAACGACACATAAGTCGGTTTGTTCGCCGCGGCATCCTTTCCCGCGGTTTTGCCCAGGGTTGCTGTGTCGGCCACGACATCCAGCACATCATCGGCAATCTGAAACGCCAGACCCACAGCGTCGGCGTAGGCCTCGAGCCCCTGCCGTGCAGGCGAACTGGCACCTGCAACAATTCCGCCCAACAATATGCTGGCCTCGAGCATGGCACCCGTCTTCATGGCATGCATGGCCTGCAATTGCTCCTGGTCCAACGAGAGTCCGGTGCTGGCGCAATCGATCGCCTGACCACCCGCCATGCCAAGGCTGCCCGCACAACGTGCCAGCATTTCCACGGCCTGCACCACCAATGCAGGAGCAATGGGCATTTGCGCAAGCAACTCGAAGGCCAGCGGTTGCAGAGCGTCGCCGGCGAGCATGGCCGTTGCTTCATCAAACTGCACGTGAACGGTCGGACGACCCCGTCGCAAATCATCATCGTCCATGCACGGCAAATCGTCATGCACCAGCGAGTATGCGTGGATCAGTTCAACGGCGGCCGCAGCGTGATCCAGCGCGATGTTCTGCGCTGACGCCAACGTCTTGCCGGTGGGAGCGCAAGCTTCGCCGGCGGCGTAAACCAGTGCTGCCCGAATCCGTTTTCCACCACCCAGCACGGCATACCGCATGGCTTCGTGCAGCCGGGCCGGCACGACCGAAGAATCGGGCATGAAACCCTCCAGAACGGTCTCGACATGGCGCACCCGCTCGGCGTACCAAGTAGAAAAATCGGGACAGTTCATGTTTAGCCTTCGCCAGAGGCGTTTACCTCGTCAAACGGCTTGAGAAGGTTATCTTGCAAGACCTTTACCTGCTGCTCGGCGTCGTCAAGAAGCTTCTGACAGATTCGAGCAAGCTCGACGCCCTTCTGATAGGCGGCAAGCGACTGTTCCAAAGGCAGGGAACCGTTCTCCATTTGTGACACGAGAGCTTCCAGCTGGGCCAGTGCGCTTTCGAAATCTTGTGGCAAGTCGTTCGCCGCCGCCGAGCCGCCAGAGGGTTCAATGCCCTGCCCGGCGCCTCGCGTCTTGTAGTCGTCGACCATGAGGTGTTCCAAAAATATTGATCCGGCTCACGCCGTCTGATTGAGCATTCAATAGCGAATTGTACGAGATGCGGGCCTTGCGTTCCTTATTCACGCCGATTTACTGTGAAACAGAGCCGGCCCGCTAGCTTCTGCCGCCCGCCCCGATAGCCCCCTGACGCCCGCCACGCCTTGTTATACAAGGAAAACTCTACGGTATAATGAAAAATTCACCTTTCGAAACGCTAAATTCGGCGAGTGCCGTTTTTTCTTCGCGGGTTGTCATCGCAGCGGGGGGGAATCCATGACCGACATTGGTCGGGAGGTGCATTTTGCACCGGCGCAAACGCAACTACCAGTCAGCAGCTATTTCGATGAAGAGACTTTCGCTCGCGAACAGGCTCTGATCTTCAACCGTTCATGCCTTTATACCGGGCACGAAAAGTTCGTTCCCGAACCGGGTGACTGGCGTACGCTGGCCCACGAAAAAAGCGGCCGGGTCCTGGTGCGCAACCAGAATGGTGTAGAACTGCTTTCGAACGTCTGCAGGCACCGTCAAGCCATAATGCTGGGCTTCGACAAAGCCGGCGGTTCATGCAGCGGCAATCTCGCCAGTACCGGCGGGAATATCGTCTGCCCCATACATCGCTGGACCTACAGTCTGCAGGGCCAGCTCAAGGGCGCACCGCTGTTTCCAGAAACACCGCCCCTTGATCTGCAGCGCTTCGCGCTCAAAAACTGCCACGGCTTGCTGTTCGAGGGGCCCAGGGACCCGGCTGCCGACATGGCGGCCTTGTTTAAACGGCCCGAGTTCGATTTTTCGGACTACGTGCTGGATCACATCGAAATCCATCGCTGCAATTACAATTGGAAGACCTTCATCGAGGTCTACCTCGAGGATTACCACGTCGGCCCATTTCATCCCGGCCTGGGTCGCTTCGTTACCTGTGACGACCTCACATGGGAGTTCTCCGAATGGTATAGCCTGCAAAAAGTGGGTGTGCATCAGGCCTTGGCACAGCCCGGCAGCGATGTGTATCGCCAGTGGCATGACCGGCTGCTCGAGTATCGGGGTGGCCAGACACCCGAGTTTGGCGCCATCTGGGTCACGTATTTCCCCACCCACATGATCGAGCTCTACCCGCACGTGCTGGTGCTATCTACCCTGCACCCGATAAGCCCGCAAGAAACGGTCAATGTGGTCGAGTTTTATTACCCCGAAGAAATCGCAGCCTTCGAACCGGAGTTCGTCAAGGCACAACAGGCCGCCTACATGGAAACGGCTGTCGAAGACGATGAAATTGCCGAACGCATGGATGCGGGCCGCAAGGCGCTCATGATGCGTGGCGCAGACGAATCGGGCCCATACCAGTCGCCAATGGAAGACGGCATGCTGCATTTCCACGCCTGGTATCGCCGCATGATGTCGATCGAAGGCTGAATCAGGCCACTGCATCGCGCGGCTCGCCAACCCTGCCGCGGCTGCCTTTGTCAGGGCAACCGGCTTTTATACGGCCCTGCCGACGGGGCGGCTCGGGTCGGCACACCATTCGCTCCACGACCCTGGATACAAGGCCGAGCCCTTCAAGCCGGCGAGCTCCATCGCGAACAGATTGTGGCAAGCTGTAATGCCTGAACCGCACTGATGCACCACCCGCCCGGGCTCTGTCTGCCCCAGCAATTCCACGAACTCCTTGCGCAGCTGCCCTGCTGGCTTGAAGCGGCCATCGGCTTGAAGATTCAAGGAGTTCGGTCGGTTTACCGCCCCGGGTATATGCCCGGCTACCGGATCAATGGGTTCCACTTCCCCACGGTAGCGTTCAGGAGAACGTGCATCAATGATGGTAAAGGCGGGCCGTTCGAGGATTGCCATGACTGCGTTGACATCCACCGTTGGCATATGAGGCACTGCCTCCGGCCCCGCCCGACCACAGAGCGCGGGATCTGATGAAGTCTGCCCGGCGTCTCCCCCTGCAGAAGAGCCGACTTCAACCCGCCCGCCTGCGGCGAGCCAAGCCTGCCACCCGCCGTCCAGGACAGCAACGTGCTGGTGCCCCATCCAGCGCAGCATCCACCACAGGTGTGCCGCGAAGGCCCCTCCACTTGCGTCATAAGCCACCACGCCAGTGTCGGGACGCACGCCCATCCGGTGCATCAATGCGGTGAATTCTGCAAGGTCAGGCAGCGGATGGCGTCCGTTTCGCCCCGTCCGCGGTGCCGACAGCTGCGTTTCGTGATCCAGGAACACTGCTCCGGGAATGTGGCCCTGCTCGTACGCCCGACGCCCGGCCTGATGGTCACTGAGGTCGTGACGTACGTCAAAAATCAGCCATTCTTGCTTATCTGCAGCCGTCATGAGCCGAGATGGACTGATAAGCAGTTCTGTCACTTGAGTCTCCTGTTCATGTAACCCGCGTCTGACTGAGGCGACGCTTACGACTTTCAATATAGGTTCGCCATGTGGAAAGCAAGCCTGAGGCGATGACCAATGCCATCCCTGCCCAGGCCACGAGATCGGGTCGGTCACTCCAGAACACAATTCCGATCATGGCTGCAAAAATGATGGTGGTGTATTGAAGTGCTGCCGTCAACAATGTAGAGCCGTAACCAAAGGCTCGCGTCATGGCCAGTTGTCCCACCAGACCAGAGACGCCCAGGCCGAACAGACCCAGCCAGGCCGGAACGGATGGCGCATGCCATCCCTGCGATGCAAGGCCCACCGAGCTTGTCACACAGACACAACTCGAAAATATCAGCACAGTGCGCCATTCCGGCTCGCCAGCTCGCCCCAGCTGACGAACCTGAAGCATGGCAATGGCTCCGAAGGCACCCGACCCCAATCCCAGGAGCCCGGCCAGAAAGTGCTCCTGTCCGATACTGGGTCGCAAGACCCCGATAACACCGACAAATCCAAGCAGCACGGCGAATCCGCGTACCCAGTCGCGCTGCGCTGCACCCGAAACCATCATCCAGCCGGCTATGAAAAGCGGCGAGGTGTAGTTCAGACTGACCGCCGTAGGTAAAGGCAAATGCGACAAGGCATAAAAGCCCATCCACATGGCAGTGATGCCTGACAGGTTTCGCCAAATATGCAATTTCCAATCAGGGGGACGCAAGCTGCGCCCGGAGGAGATCGCCCATGCCAGCAAGAGCAAGACGGAAGGCACGCCGCGAAACAGGACGATCTGCGAAAGTGACGCGCCGAAATCGGCCGCCACCTTGATGCAGGCCCCCATCACGGCGAACATGGCACAGGCAAGCAACATCCACAACGACTGCATCAAGCACCCGACACCGATTATTCAAAGACGCTACTATACTTTCCCAACGATATTTTGGTTTGACCGGCGGCACATCCGGCGCAAAGCCTGGATCGCAGCTGCTCCGGAAAAAAATTAGGCATAGGGCCTATCTCAATCGCCCCAAACAGCGCATTTAGCCAGAAACACAATATTTTTAGAACACGGGCACTTTAAGCAGCGCGCAATGTCTCCATATAATTCGGGACACATTTAAAACTACAGTTCGCTACACAGGAAATAGTCGATGAAACGCATTTTTCTATTTTTGATGACCAACCTGGCCGTCCTGGTTGTGCTGAGCATCACCTTGAGTGTGTTTGGGGTGGGAAATTACATCACTGCGCAAGGCATGGATCTGGGACAGTTGCTTGCCTTCTCGGCCATTGTGGGCTTTACAGGCTCAATCATTTCGTTGCTGCTCAGCAAATGGATGGCCAAACGCAGCACTGGCGCGCGAGTCATCGACCCCAACGCCCCCGCCAACTCACGCGAACGCTGGCTGGTAGACACCGTGCACCAGTTGGCCGACCGTGCAGGCATCGGTCACCCGGAAGTCGCCATTTACCACGGTGCGCCCAACGCCTTTGCCACGGGTGCCTTCAAGAACAACGCACTGGTAGCGGTATCGACGGGCTTGCTGGAATCGATGACCGAAGAAGAAGTTACGGCGGTCCTGGGTCACGAAGTGGCTCACATCGCCAATGGCGACATGGTGACGCTCACGCTGATCCAGGGCGTTGTAAATACCTTCGTGGTGTTCCTGGCCCGTGTCGTGGGGTATTTCATTGACCGCGCCGTGCTCAAGAACGACAGGGACGGCGTCGGCATCGGGTACTTTGCGACGGTCATCGTATGCGAAATTATCTTTGGCATACTGGCTTCCATCATCGTGGCCTGGTTCTCTCGCCAGCGCGAATTCCGCGCCGACGCAGGCTCCGCCAAGCTCCTGGGTGCCCGCGAACCCATGATCCGGGCCTTGGCTCGCCTGGGTGGCATGGAACCGGGCGACCTGCCCAAAAATTTCGAGGCAGCCGGTATTTCCGGAGGCCGGGCCATCAGCGCCCTGTTCGCCACTCACCCACCCATCGAAGTCCGTATCCAGGCGTTGCAGCAAAACTCGGTGCGCGTTTAAACCCGGAAAAACTTCTGACGTCCGGACCGGAAGGCCGGACGGGGCACCCTGGC
Organism: Pusillimonas sp.; assembly: GCF_029263785.1. Classification (GTDB taxonomy): domain Bacteria; phylum Pseudomonadota; class Gammaproteobacteria; order Burkholderiales; family Burkholderiaceae_B; genus Pusillimonas. The sequence continues at coordinate 46,873 of NZ_JAJUFE010000001.1, forward strand.
ATCCATGTCGTTCAGAGGCGGGACTTGAACCAATCTGTAGCCTTCGCCCACGCGTCGCGCGCGTCGTCCTCGCGGTAACTCGGACGATAATCCGCAAAGAACGCATGTCCGGAATCGGGATAAACAACTATCCTTGACGCGCGCGCCGCTTCGTTACCCTTGGCCAGCTCAGCCTCCATGCGCTGCACGTCCTCGAGTGGAATGCTGGAGTCCTGTCCGCCGTAAAGACCAAGCACCGGACCCTTGAGCGTGTTGGCGACGTCTACAGGATTACGCTTTTGCAACGGACCATGCCCTGTAGCCAGCTTGCCGTACCAGGCAACTCCTGCCTTTGCGGCGGGATTGTGCTCCATGTACATCCAGGTGATGCGTCCACCCCAGCAAAAGCCGGTTACACCAAGCCGGGATGCGTCCCCGCCCTGCTGCCCGGCCCAGTTGGCGCAGGCATCCAGATCCGCCATGACCTGTTCGTCGGAAACCTTCGAAACAATATTGCTGATGACATCGGGTATGTTGTCGAATGCGTTGGGGTCGCCTTGCCGCTGATAAAGCTCCGCTGACACCGCCAGATATCCCAGATTCGCAAAGCGTCGGCAGACATCTCGGATGTGTTCATGCAAACCGAATATTTCCTGGATGACGAGTATGACGGGAATGCGGGACTGTCCCTTTGGCTTGGCATAGTATGCGTCGATGGTTCCGTCGAAGGTCGGCAGCTTGAAGGCAGCTTCGTCCAATCCGTCGGCAGGTGTATGAATGGCAGTTTCCGTCATGCCGGTTATCGGTGAAAAAGACATCTGATTTCTCCTGTCTGTAAACGCGCGCTTAATGCGCCTGCTCCCAGTTTGAACCAAATCCAACCTCTGCGACAAGCGGCACCGCCAGTTCGGCCACATCGCACATCAACCCCGGAAGCGTGGCCCGTACCAGCTCAACTTCGTCGTCGGCCACCTCAAGAACCAGCTCGTCGTGCACCTGCATGATCATTCTGGTCTCAAGCTTTTCGGTTTCGATCCAGTGCTGCACAGCTACCATCGCCATCTTGATCAAGTCTGCGGCAGTGCCCTGGACCGGCGCATTGATCGCGGCCCGCTCGGCTGCAGCCAGCCGTGGACCCTTGGCGCCGCGGATATCCGGCAGCCAAAGCCGCCGCCCGAACACTGTTTCGACAAAGCCTTGCTCACGAGCCTTTAGCTTGGTCTGCTCCATATAGTGCGCGACACCCGGGTAGCGATTGAAGTAGCGGTCGATGTATGCGCGCGCCGCATCTCGCGTGATGCCCAAATTTGACGCCAGCCCGAATTCGCCCATGCCGTAAATCAGACCGAAATTGATGGCTTTTGCTGCGCGGCGTTGCTCGGCAGATACTTCGGCCAATGCGACTCCAAATACCTCTGAAGCGGTTGCCGCATGAATATCCTCGCCTCGTGCAAACGCACTTTGCAAATTATCGTCGCCCGAAAGATGCGCCATGACCCGTAACTCGACCTGAGAATAGTCTGCCGATGCAAGATGGCCACGCTCGGGCACGAAAGCACTGCGCACTCTGCGGCCTTCGGGTGTCCGTACCGGGATATTCTGCAAATTAGGGTCGGAAGACGCCAATCGGCCGGTAATCACCGCAGCCTGCGAGTACCGCGTGTGAACCCGGCCACTTCGCGGATCGACCATGCGTGGCAGCTTGTCAGTATAGGTGGACTTCAACTTTGCCAGACTTCGATATTCGAGCAAGACTTGCGGAAGCGGGTAATCACGGGCCAGCTTGGTCAACACGTCTTCATCTGTGGAAGGCGCCCCGCTGGCGGTCTTTCGCACAACCGGAAGCTCCATGCGCTGGAACAATATTTCGCCCAGTTGCTTCGGGGAATTGAGATTGAATGGCTGACCGGCCAGTTCGTGCGCCTTTTTCTCGAGCTCGAGCATTTGCTGGCCCAGCTCGTGGCTTTGCGCGGCCAGGGCCTGAACATCAATTTTCACACCATTGCGCTCTATCGTGGCAAGTACATCAGACACTTGCATTTCGAGTTGATAAATGCGCTCAAACCCCTCTTGCGCGGCAACCTGTGGCCGCAGCACATGATGCAGGCGCAAGGTGTAGTCGGCATCTTCGCAGGCATAAACCGCCGCCTTGGCCAGTTCGACCTCGTCAAAGCAGATTTGCTTGGCTCCCTTGCCGCACAGCTCTTCGTATGTAACCCCCGTTACGCCCAGCCAGCGCTGGGCCAGTTCTTGCATGTTGACCCGACGGTGAGACTCCAGCACGTACGATTGGAGCATGGTGTCTTCTGTGACCCCAGCCAAGGTAATCCCTTCATTCTTGAATATATGGGTGTCGTATTTTGCGTTATGCAGCAGCTTGGCAGCTTTCGGATCCTCGAGCCACGGCCGCAGGCTGGCCCATGCTTCGTCCATGGACAGTTGCGTCGGGTTATCGGGTCCGCGATGAGCCAAAGGTATGTAACACGCATGGCCGGGCTCCACCGACAAGGATAGCCCCACAATGCGTGCCTGCATGGGGTCGATGGATGTGGTTTCTGTGTCCAGCGCGACGAGTTCGGCGCTTCTGAGACGGGTCATCCAGGCATCGAGCGATTTTTGATCCTGCACAATTTCGTAATTGATCTGCTCGGGCGCCTGAGGCGTATCGGCGGCCACACGCGCATCCTGCGAGGGAATTCGTTGAGGGTCGCCGCTCAGCTCGCGCAACCATGTACGGAAACCGTATTCATCGTATAGCTGGATAAGTGCCTGGGTGTCGGGTTCCTTGGGAACCAGATCACCCAAGGTTTCGTCATCAAAGAAGGGAATTTCGCAGTCGAGCTTGATTGTCACGAGCCGGCGCGTCATCTCAAAGTTCGGTATGGCCTGACGAAGGTTGTTGCCGGCGACACCCTTGATTTCGTCAGCATGAGCCACCAGATTATCAAGAGAGCCGTAGGCGTTGAGCCATTTGGCAGCCGTCTTGGGGCCGACCTTTTCAACTCCGGGAATATTATCGACCGCATCACCTGTTAACATGAGAAAATCAATGATCTGGTCCGGTCTTACTCCGAACCTGCGCATTACGCCTTCGACATCGGTTTTCTCTCCGCTCATCGTGTTAACCAGCTCTACATGCTCGTTTACCAGTTGAGCAAGGTCTTTATCCCCAGTAGAAATAACCGTGTGCACGCCCAGGGCTGTAGCACGCTTGGCCAGGGTGCCGATCACGTCATCGGCCTCGACGCCCGATACCGCAAGCACGGGCCAGCCCAACGCGGCAACCACCTTGTGTATGGGCTCGATCTGGGCACGCAGATCGTCCGGCATATCAGGTCGGTGCCCTTTGTATTCGGGATAGATGTCGTCGCGGAACGTGCCACCCTTGGCATCAAAAACGCATGCTGCGTAGTCTGCCTTGTAATCCTGAAGCAGTCTACGTAACATGGAAACCACACCATAAAGCGCGCCGGTGGGTTCTCCTTTGGCATTACGCAGATCAGGCAGGGCGTGATAGGCACGGTACAGATAGCTGGACCCATCAACAAGCAACAAGGTTTTTTTCATGACAGTAAAAAAAATAGTACGCGCTTCGGCAGCCGAGCAGATCCCCCAGATTATGTCAGAGATGCAAGCGGCCGCCGACACACTTCAACAAGTGGGGTGGGGCGTCAGCGTATTTGGCAGTGCCCGCCTCACACCCGATTCCAAGTATTACCAAATGTCCGAACAACTGGGGCGACGCCTGGCTAAAGCGGGATTGCCCGTCATTGCCGGTGGCGGCCCCGGCATCATGGAAGCGGCCAACAAGGGGGCATTTACGGCCGGCGGTACCAGTATAGGACTTAATATCAGTCTGCCCCGCGAAACCACCAACAATCGCTATCAGACGCACAGCCTGCAGTTTGAATATTTTTATTCACGCAAGGCGACGTTTTTCATGCACAGCGCAGCCTACATTGCCATGCCGGGTGGCTTTGGCACACTCGACGAACTGTTCGAGGTCATGACGTTGGTCCAGACGCGCAAGGTGCCTCCTGCCCCGATCTTGCTGATGGGTACCCAATTTTGGGAGGGGCTGTTCGACTGGATGCGAGAGCAGCTGCTTGGGCACAAGCTGATCGGGCCCAATGATCTCGAATTGGTCACCATCAGTGACGATATCGACGAGATCATGCAGCACATCGAAGATTTCTGCTCTGACTACGCCGAACACCTGGGTGGCGGCGCAGTACTGCCCCTTGAATAAGCCGCCGAAACCTATTTGCGCGTAAGCGCCTGAGCCACCATATACCCCGAGCCTCCACCCAGACCCGGACCCGGATGGGTCGAGGCGCCGATGTGATACACATTTTTATACGGCGTTTTATGTGCCTTGGCGCCCTTGGCCCCGGCAAAGGGCCGCAACCAGAAAAACTGGTCTGGCGAGCAGATTCCCGAGTAAGGATCACCACCGACCAGGTTGCAGTTAAGCGCTTGCAGGTCTCCTGGGGAATATGCCCTTCTACCGATAATCAGCTCAGACAGGCCCGGCAACACTGATTCGAGTCGGGTCTGTACACGATCGGCCATGGCCTCGCGAACAGCCTCATTCCAGAGCCCGTCGGCCGGAACCTCGATTTGCCCGGCCGCGTCGCCACGAATCCGCGACGGCATTTCTTGCAATTGAAGCCAGAGTATCCACTTGCCTTCTGGTGCCCGGCTGGGATCCACCGCCGTTGGCTGGCCGATTGCAATGGTGGGATTTCGCGGCAACAGCCCATTATTTGCCTCGGCAACCGCCATCGAAACCGACTCGAGGCTATCGGTAAGGTGCGCCAGGGGTACCTTGAGCATTTCAGGATCACGCCACGGTGCAGGGCCGTTCAAGGCGAAATGGATCTGCATGCAGCCACGCCCGAAGGCGTAGCCTTGCGCGCGATCGCGCAGCTCTTGCGGAGCCTGAGGTAACAGGCGGCCATACAACTGGGGCGGGGTGACGTTGCATACCACTGCCTGGCTGGCCGAGTAGACCGTATCGCCTACCCTCACTCCTGTAGCACGGTCATTCGAGGTAATTACCTCGGTAACTTCGGCATTGGTGAGTACTTGGCCGCCATGACGTTCAATGAGGGCCTGCAGGGCCTCCACGAGTTTTTGGCTGCCTCCTTTTACAACCGGCATGCCGCCAGCAACCACTGCTGCGAAGGTGAGCTTGCCGATTAGCGCAGACGTGGCGTCATCCGGTCCCAAGCCGGTATGCAACACCCAAGGGGCCATCATGGCCCGGGTAAGGTCGGACGAGAGCTTGCGGTCGCTCCAACGACGGAAACTTTCGAGTGATTCCGAGGCATACCCCAGGAGTCCATCGGTTCCACGCTTGCGCCACTCCGAAAACAGCAGACGCCCGACCTTCCAGTCGTAGGGCGAATTACCCAACAGACCGAAGGTCAGCGCAGCGTCTTTCTCAAATAGCTGGCCGGCCATGGCACCGAAGGCCTGTCCATCGCCCGGGGCGACAGCTTCAATACGGTTTACGGAATCGCCAATGTCCTGCTTGAGCGCAAGGGTGCGACCATCGGGCATGGCGACGCCGGTTGTGTATCCATTTGAAACAAACTCGACACCAAGTGATGCAAGATCGTCCTTGAGTTCGGGATAGGCGGCACCGCCCATGAACAAGGGGTACCACGAAGATAGCACCTCGTGGTGAAAACCCGGGAACAGTTCTTCGGTACGTATGCAGCCTCCGAGCCTGTCGTTGCGCTCGAGCACTAGTACCGACCTGCCTCGCTTGGCCAATATCGCGGCACAAACCAAAGAGTTCATTCCGCTGCCGACAACGATGACCTGGGCTTCTTTCTTGTTCATGGGTCCTCCGGAGCTGGCGATTAAGGTACCAAAGCCAACACGCGAAGCGGGCTGCCCGAGCCATTCTGGATCTTGAGCGGCGCGGCCACAATGACCGTCCCGGTCGGTGGCAACTGGTCAAGGTTGTTGAGACACTGCAGACCGTACTTGCCGGCACCGTGCATCAGGGTGTGACATGGATACGGCACCTTCCAGCCGTACGACTGGCCGGCGTCGGTGTTGATGGTTTCCACGCCAAAACCGTGAACGTCACGCTCTTTGATCATCCACTCGACTGCTTCCTGGCTGGGTCCGGGGGTATGGGCACCGTCTTCGCGCATGTTTACATACGAGGCCGGATCGCTGAGGCGTTTGGCCCAACCGGTGCGAAACAGGACCCAGCTGCCGGCAGGGATCTGCCCGTGTTTGGCCTCCCAGGCCTGCAGAAATTCTGGCGTCAGGATGAAGTCTTCGTTCTGGCTGACTTCTTCGGTAGCGTCGACGACTACTGCCGGGGCAATGAAATTGGCTGGATCAATGGTATCGACCGAGTTGTTGGGGACGTCCTTGCCGGAAACCCAGTGTACGGGCGCGTCAAAGTGGGTTCCTGTATGTTCGCCACAGGTGAAGTTGTTCCAGTACCAGGCCGGACCAGCTTCGTTGTACTGGGAAATGGTTTCAATCTTGAACGACGAAACCTGCCCGAACTCGGGTGGCAGTTGCAAAGGCGGAAAGTCGGGCGAAAGGGTATGAGTCAGGTCGATGACCTTGAAATCGCCTTTGGAAAGAAGCTCGACGAAACTGGAGGGGGTATTGCTCATTTTGGTCTCCGTAAAGGGTTCTGCACGATAATGATATAGGCACCTTTAGTTGGGCGCCCCCTGGGTTTTTCTGTATGGTTTTTACGTGTACTTAGTTTAAACTTAAATCATCCATGCAGTCATCTGCGCGAACCGCGCCCTCAAGCTGCTTCGGCGCGACACGGTCCCTGGAGGTCTGCTTCCATGAACTTGCTGTCCCAAACTGCCACATCCAAGCGTGGCCCTGTACGGGCTCGACTGTTCCACTCCCGCGATCTGGACGAAACCCGCAATCTGGTCGCTCGCATCTTCAAGCCTCACGATCTTGGTGTATTGGGTCGTCAACAAAAGCTCGACGCCTATATGGACCATATGCCCTTGGGCAACGCGTCCATCAACAGGCTGTGCTACGGAGCCGACGTCAGCATCGAACCGGACTGTCTGGACAAGTTCCTGCTCGTTCAGATGCCACTCGAAGGTACTGCCCAGATCCGCTGCGGCGACCAGCAGATTACATCCAGCCCCCATCGCGCCTCGGTACTGACACCCACCTTGCCCTTGCACATGAAATGGCAGGGCCAGTGCGACCAACTCATCGTCCGGCTCGAGCGCGAGGCGCTCGAAGCCGCCTGCAGTGCCCAGCTGGGTTACGCTCTGCCACAGCCGATCGAATTTGAGCTGGGCATGGATCTTCGCTCACGCCAAGGTGCGGCCTGGAAAGCCCTCGTGCAGTTTCTGGCCTCGTCTGCGTTCTCTGCCGATGCTGCGCAGCACCGCCTGATTTCCCGCCAGATCGAAGATCTCCTGATCGCTACACTACTTAGTCAGCACCCGCACAATTACAGCCGGGCTCTGGCAGAGCCCGTGCAAACGCCGGCCAAGCAGTATGTGCAACGCGCCGAAGATTACATCCGCGCCCACTACAGCGAACCCATCACCATGGACGTACTGGCCCGTCACGCAGCCATCAGCGCTCGCAGCCTTCATAAAGGGTTTCAACAGTACAAAGGCATTTCACCCATGGGATTTCTTCGGCAGGTGAGGCTGCAGAAGGTCCGTGAGGCGCTGCTCCAAGCCCGCGACACCGGGCGTGCCGTTCAGATTACCCGTGTTGCACTCAACGCCGGGTTTTCGCACCTGGGGCACTTCAGTCAAGCCTATCGAGCCCAGTTCGGCGAAAGTCCCAGCCAGACGGCCACGCCACGAAAATAGCAGTGGCCGCCTGCCATCGACGTCGGCCTATGCCGCAGGCCGGCCTCTCCAATTAGGAGCGGGTTCGCCCTTATTGCTGCGCATTCTGGCGCGTTTCAGCAGCCCCCTGGTTACAGAACGATAGTCCTTGGCATTGGTGGGCAGCAGCCACTGCTTGAAACGCGTCATCGCCGACACATTCAGCCCGATCTCGTTCAACATCTCGTCAATATTATGCATGGAGAACGGGATGATGTTGGTCCCCCGGGCATGCTTGCCCTCGGTGCGTTCCTGCATCCAGCGCAAACGCGTTACAACGTGTTTGCGCCGCTGATCCAACGACGGCAGGGTGATGTCTCCCATTAGATACGCGGCTATCCAAAGCGCTGCCACCTCTGCGCTAAGCGGGCTGTAAAACGAAGAGTTGTACCCGCAGAAATAGAGATTGGGAACCTCTAGTGGAAGGATCTGACGGTACAACATGAAATTGCCTTCGTCGTCGGTGATGCGCTGCTGCAGCTCGTCGGAGAAAAATGGCACTACCTGCTTGAAGCCCGTGCCGCAGACAATCAGCTCGGCGGGCACCTTGCGACCGTCACTGAGCTCTGCCACAGGCTGACCTCGATCTTGTCCGAGTCGCACAATCTCGCAATCACGCGCCACTTCTGTTCGCCCTTCTTCGACGTGTCGATACAGGGTATCGGTAGCCAGGCTGACAGTACTGCGCGCAATCCGGTCAAACGTCCCCTCGGGCACCAGACCCAGCTTCTCGAGACGAAGCTGTTTTGTTGCGACAGACTGCAGCGATTTGATCATGCTGTCGCGCACGCCTTTTCCGGGCCCATGCAAGAAACGCTCGAACCCGCGTTGTTCGATATAAGGGAACAGGCCTTCGCCCATGCGGGTAAGCATCAAGTACTTGTAATTAAGTACGTTCATGATCTTGCGCGGCATTTTCCACAACAGTTCGCGGGCAATGACTTTGGTGGACATTGCTACCTTGCCGATCTCGGCAGCGACGTCACATGAGGATTTTCCGTAGCCTACGACCAAAACATGCTTTCCTCTGGCTTCCTCAACGTCATGAAACTCCGACGCCGCGCAAATGCGGCCTCCTGCCGCCTCAAAAGCCGCCCGTCCTTCGTAATCCGGAATAAACGGCTCTGAGAAAATGCCGTTCGCCACCACCAATGCGTCAAACTCGTGCTGAGAGGTCTGGTTGCTGTTCAGGTCGCTGACCGTCACGCTCCAGCCGTCGTCGGCACGCGGCTCGGCACGCTGCACCTCGGTATTGAGGCGGATCGAACCGTTCAGATCAAAATGGCTGGCATAAGACTCCAGGTATTGTTGCACCTGCTCGCCTGAAGGCCATTCGGGATACGATGACGGCATCGGGTAATCGGTGAAGCAATAGGTATCCTTGTTGTTCTGTGTGCGCAGCCCCGGATACCTGCGTGTGGCGCTCCAGACGCCGCCTACGTCGGGAGCCTTCTCGAATACAGTCACCTCATGACCGAACTGCGTCAGGACCTTGGCCGTAGCCAGGCCGGCGAAGCCGGCTCCAATGATTCCGATCTTCATTTGTGTCTCCTGTCTTGGCCCAACTTTGTTGGGTTCTTGTTGCTGCGGCGATTGCTCTGCTACTGTGCCAGCAGAGGAATCGCGGGCACACCCTGCTCGGGTCCCATGGCGCTGTAACCTCCATCAACCGCCAGGTCTGCTCCGGTAATAAAGGAAGCCTGTGAAGAACACAGGAACACCACAGCGTTGGCGACCTCTTCGGGATCGCCAACGCGCCCCAGCATATGGAATGGTGCCGCCACCTTGTCAGTCTTTGCGCGATTGCCTTGCGTGAGCTCATCCATCACACGGGACCACGTCCAGCCGGGGGATACTGAATTGACGCGAATGCCTTCGCCGGCCAGGTCCATCGCCATATTGCGCGTCAGCTGTGCTACCGCGGCCTTGCCAACGGGGTACAACCAGCGCCCCGTCTGGGCGACTTTGGCACTGATGCTGCTGAAATTGACTATTGCACCGCCTCCGCGAGCCACCATGTGGGGGCGGCAAGCTTTGGCCATCATGACCGCACCCACGACGTTGACGCTTAGGCTCTGGTTCCAGTCATCACGAGTGGATTCAATTCCGTCATCGACATAGCTGCATGCAAGATTGATCAGGAGGTCGACCCCACCGTAAGTCCCGACCGTGGAAGCCACACACTGTTCGATTTGGGCATCATCGGTAATGTCGGTCGCGATAAATCGCGCGCCCTCGCCCAGGTCTTTCGCGACGCGCTCGCCTCCGTCCCTGTCGATGTCAGCAATGACGACCCTGGCTCCGGCAGCGTGCAGTGACGCGGCGACGGCCGCCCCTATGATGGTTGCACCACCAGTGACGATGGCCACTTTATCCTTGATTCCGTTCATGTTTGCCTCCTTTCCCGCTACGGTTTCACGGGTTTTTTTGTCATGGAATTTTGCAAACCATTATGCGCGCCGGAGGCTGGGCGACTATCCGCTTAGCGCCCTTTACTATCCCGAAAGTGAAAACGGCGGCGAAATATTCGCCGCCGTTCTTCTCAAAGCCCTGACTATTCGGCTTCGATGAAATTCAAGGCCATGAAGCCTTCAAGGGAGTCATCCTTGATGTCCATCCAGGGCCGGGGCAACTTGGCCGCCATCGTTCCCGTGATGGTCGAGGCATAGGACTTGTTGCGAAAGCCCATGATGTCCTCTTCCTTGTCCTTCAGCCAAGACTTGAAGAGCTCGGCCTGCTTTTCGATCGGGAAATCCGGATAGTCTGTGAGTGACACCAGGTCGCGTATGTACTTTGCCTGAAAATCGATCGACTCCTGCGGCGTTTCAAGCGTCTCATGTTCTGCCAGCCATTTTTCCATGTCTTCACGACGCGCATCCGCATCGGGAACCACAAACTTGCCCATAATGGCATCCCGCACCAGCCAGGCTTGCGCATCGAACATGTTGAACGTGAAGTACTGATCCTGCATGCCCAGGTAGATCAGCTTGGGATTCGGGTGAAAGAACACGCCCTTGTACAAGTTGTCCGGATACAGGCAGTTGTGAGTCTGCAAGCGCAGATCGTCAGGCAAAAAAGGAAAGTGAAACAGGTAGCCCGTACACATGATGACAGCGTCGAACCGCTTGCTGGAGCCATCCTCGAAGTGCGCCACGTCGCCGTCCAGCCGGATCAGCAATGGGCGCTCTTCTATGCCCTCTGGCCAGTCATACCCAAGAGGGTCTCCGCGATGACTCAAGGTAACCGACTTCGCACCATATTTGTAGCACTGGGTTCCGATGTCCTCGGCCGAGTAACTGCCACCGACCAGCAATAATTCCTGCCCTTCGAACTCGAGCGCGTCACGGAAGTCGTGAGCATGAAGTACCCGGCCCGGGAAGTGTTCCAGACCCTCAAAATAGGGCATATTGGGTGTGGAAAAGTGACCCGTTGCCACAACCACATAGTCAAACTGCTCGCACTCCTGTTCACCGGTCTTGTGATTCATTACCGTTACCGTGAACTTGTCGGTTTCTTCGTCGAACGTGACCCACCGTACCGGACATTCAAATCGCACGTAATTGAAGATCGCGCGCTTATCCAGGCGGCCCATGATGTAATCCTTCAGGACTTCTCGCGGTGGGTAAGACGGTATGGGACGGCCAAAATGTTTATCAAAAGAATAATCGGCAAATTCCAAGCATTCTTTTGGGCCGTTGGACCATAAGTAGCGGTACATGCTGCCATGCACAGGCTCTCCGTTTCGATCCAGGCCGGTCCGCCAGGTGTAATTCCACATGCCGGCAATATCGTTCTGCTTCTCATAACAGACGATCTCTGGAAGATCCTTTACACCTGCCAGGCGAGCAGCCTCGAAAGCTCTCAGCTGCGCCAACCCGCTGGGACCTGCGCCCAGGATGGCAATACGCGTATTTGCGGTCAAAACAAACTCCTAATAATCACTGTTGGATGACGGATTTCTCCTCAAAAACAGGCGTCACGCGACCGTCAAAAGGCACGGACGCTGGAAATGCACCGAACCCGCCTAAGCGGGTTCCGGCGTCAAATCAAATGGTTTTGCGAGATGACTCGCGGGCGAAGATGGAACGTGGTACCAAGATGGCACCACGAGCCGCCTTAACTTGCTTCGCGCATGGCGCGACGGCGCTCATGCTCTTGCAGATATCGCTTGCGCAGACGAATCGACTTGGGTGTGACCTCTACCAGTTCGTCATCAGCAATAAATTCCACCGCATATTCAAGGGTGAGACGAATGGGGGGAACCAGGTCGATATGCTCATCCTTGCTGGTGGTACGTATATTGGTCAGCTTCTTTTCACGAATCGGATTGACGACCAGATCGTTATCCCGGCTGTGAATGCCAATGATCATGCCCTCGTAAAGTGCGTCGCCCGGGCTCACAAACATGCGACCACGATCCTGAAGCTTCCATAGGGCATAAGCCACTGCTGCGCCGTCATCCTGACTGATCAGAACGCCGTTACGACGCTCGCCTACACTACCCTCGCGCATTGGGGCGTAGTCATCGAAAATATGACTCATCAGGCCGGTACCACGCGTGAGCGTCATGAATTCGCTCTGGAAGCCGATCAGACCGCGCGCAGGAATTCGATACTCAAGGCGGGTCCGGCCACGTCCGTCCGATTGCATGTCCAGCAGATCGCCCTTGCGTCGACCCAGCTCTTCCATCACACCGCCCTGATGACCTTCTTCGATATCGACGGTCAATAGTTCGAACGGCTCATGACGCACGCCATCGATCTCCTTGATGAGAACTTGCGGACGCGATACAGCCAGCTCGTAGCCCTCGCGACGCATATTTTCAAGAAGGATCGTCAAATGCAGCTCGCCCCGGCCGCGCACTTCGAACACCATGTCGTCGTCCGTAGGATTGACACGCAGCGCCACGTTAGACTTGAGCTCTCGCTCGAGCCGGTCGCGCAGCTGACGACTGGTGACATATTTACCTTCGCGTCCTGCCAACGGCGACGAGTTGACCATGAAGTTCATGGAAAGCGTGGGCTCGTCAATACGCAGCATGGGCAGGGGTTCGGGGGTATCCGGATCCATGACTGTGCAACCGATACCGATATCTTCGATACCATTGATCAGCACGATGTCACCCGCTTCTGCCTCATCGACCAGCTTTCGGTCAAGGCCGCTGAACTGCTGCACCTGATTGATGCGTCCCTTGAAGCGTTCGCCCTCGGGACCAAACTGTACCAGCACATCCTGCCCTGGGCGGACCTTTCCGCGATTGACGCGCCCGATGCCGATCTTTCCAACGTAAGTGCTGTAGTCGATCGAAATGATCTGCAACTGCAAGGGGCCGTCGGCATCGTCTTCTCGCTGCGGCACGTGCTTGAGAATGGCGTCGAAAAGCGGACGCATGTCGCCGCTTCGCACATCGTCGGTCAGGCCTGCGAAGCCCGAAAGGCCCGATGCATAGATAATCGGAAAATCCAGCTGCTCTTCGGTGGCTCCCAGCTTGTCAAACAGATCAAAGGTGGCGTTGATGACATGGTCCGGGCGGGCACCCTGCCTGTCAATCTTGTTGACCACAACGATAGGTTTCAAACCAAGGCCAAGTGCCTTGCGTGTGACGAATCGGGTTTGAGGCATGGGGCCTTCAACAGCGTCAACCAGCAGGAGTACGCCGTCAACCATGGACAGCACCCGTTCGACTTCGCCTCCGAAGTCCGCGTGTCCCGGGGTGTCAATGATGTTGATGTGTGTACCCTCGTACTCGACCGCACAGTTTTTCGACAAGATGGTGATGCCACGCTCTTTCTCGATATCGCCAGAGTCCATGACCCGTTCGGACACGTGCTCGTTATCGCGAAAGGTTCCTGACTGGCGCAGCAACTGATCCACCAGGGTGGTCTTGCCGTGATCGACGTGAGCGATGATGGCTACATTGCGCAAGGCGCGTTTCATACTTGATCCTTTGGTTTTGAATTTTGGGGCCACAAGCCTTCAGGCAAGGCGTGCAGCGCTATAAGCACTGATTGCGGAGCGTCCATCGCCTGAAGCGATTCAAGCTCGATTGCGTCCTCCAGGTGGAACGGCCCGACCTGAGTCCGACGCAAGGCGACCAGATGAGCGCCACAGCCAAGGGCGCGCCCGATGTCCTGAGCCAGCGTACGTATATACGTGCCTTTGCTGCAATGGACCAGAATTCGCGCATCGCCACCTTCGAAATCGAGCAGTTCAAGGCGGTGTATCAATACCTTCCTGGGTGGCCGGTCCAGCTCAATACCCTGACGAGCGTACTCATACAAAGGCTTTCCATCTCGTTTCAGAGCGGAATACATGGGCGGAATCTGTTCGATTTCGCCGCGGAACGCAGCAAGTGCCCGTTCAAACTGATCTTGCGAGACGGGTTCCGCATCGGCCGGCTGCTGAAAAACTACGTGCCCGGTCAGATCACCGGAATCCGTTTCCTCGCCCAGGCGCAGCGTCGCTTCATAAACCTTATCGGCCTCGAGCATGGCTGCGGAAATCTTGGTAGCCCGCCCCAAACAGCATACCAACAGCCCGGTAGCGAACGGGTCAAGCGTGCCGGTGTGACCAGCCTTGCGTGCATCCAGCGCACGTTTGGCCCGCTGCAAGGCATGATTACTCGACAAGCCCTCGGGTTTGTCGAGCAACAGGACACCATCGAGCATCTGCCCGCGTCGGGAAGCCATCGTCAAATCTCTCTTGTAAGCAGCAACGACAGCCCCTTCAGGACTGCTCGTCGGGGTCCTCGGGCTCGGCGGGCTCGGATGCGGAATAGCTTTGGGGACGGTTCGCTTCGTCGATAAGACGAGACAACTCCATACCGCGGACCAGGCGCTCGTCGTGGACGAAACGCAATGTGGGCACAGTGTGTATGTGCAGCATCTTGAACAGCAGCGAATGCAGCCATCCGGCTTTTTCGTTCAGAGCCGCCTCGGCGGCCTGAGGCTCGGCACCCATGACGGTGAAGTGAACCTTGGCGTGAGCATAGTCGGCCGACAGATCGACTCCGGTAAGCGTCACCAGCCCGGCGCGAGACACGTCGATCTCGCGCTGGATCAGGCCGGCCAGATCCTTCTGGATCTGGTCGGCGAGCCGCGTATTGCGACCCTGGTTCGGCCGGGATTTATGTCGAGCCATGCTTACAGCGCCCTTGCAATCTCTTTGATTTCAAAGATCTCGAGTTGATCGCCGACCTGAATGTCGTTATTACCCCGGAGCGTAATACCGCAGTCAAATCCAGCCTTGACTTCCTTGACGTCGTCCTTGAAGCGACGCAAGGAATCGATATGCCCTGTCCAGTGAACCACGTGGTTACGCAACAACCTCACTTGGGAGTCGCGTCGCACCACGCCGTCGGTAACCATGCAACCGGCAATATTGCCAATGCGGGACACGCTGAACACCTCGCGGATCTCGACCATGCCGATGACTTCTTCGCGCTTCTCGGGCGCCAGCATGCCAGACATCGCATTGCGCACATCATCGATAGCGTCATAGATGATGTTGTAGTAGCGCAGATCGATACCGTTGTGCTCGGCAAGCTTCTTGGCGCTTTGCTCGGCACGCACGTTAAAGCCGATGATGACGGCATGAGACGCAATGGCCAGGTTGACGTCACTTTCGGAGATGCCACCCACGGCGGCGTGTACCACTTGTACACGCACTTCGTCGGTGGACAACTTGAGCAGCGACTGCACCAAGGCTTCTTGCGAGCCCTGTACGTCGGTCTTGACGATGAGGGACAGCGTCTGGGTGCCTTCGCCAATGTTCTCGAACATGGATTCAAGCTTGGCGGCCTGCTGGCGTGCCAGCTTGACATCGCGGTACTTGCCCTGACGGAACAAGGCAATTTCACGCGCCTTGCGTTCGTCCGCCATGGCAA
The DNA here is from genome assembly GCF_029263785.1 of Pusillimonas sp. Lineage (GTDB taxonomy): Bacteria > Pseudomonadota > Gammaproteobacteria > Burkholderiales > Burkholderiaceae_B > Pusillimonas. Next base: position 62,596 of record NZ_JAJUFE010000001.1, read on the forward strand.
TGACCTCGTCGCCCGCCGACGGTACTTCGGTCAGACCCTGAACCTCGACCGGCATAGCTGGTCCGGCGCTGTTCACGGGCTTGCCGTTTTCATTAAGCATGGCGCGAACGCGACCATAGCTGGCACCGGCCAATATGGCGTCGCCCCGCGACAAGGTTCCGCTTTGTACCAGGATAGTGGCCACGGGACCACGACCCTTGTCGAGGCGCGCTTCGATGACAATGCCTTTGGCCGGAGCGTCGACCGGAGCCTTGAGTTCGAGCATTTCGGCTTGCAACAAAACATTCTCGAGCAGGTCGTCGATACCCTGACCTGTTTTGGCCGACACCGGTACGAACGGCACGTCGCCACCGTATTCTTCGGGAACGACTTCTTCTGCAACCAGTTCCTGCTTGACACGCTCGGGATTGGCCTCGGGCTTGTCGATCTTGTTAATCGCAACAACCAAAGGCACTCCGGCCGCCTTGGCGTGGTGGATGGCCTCTTTGGTTTGCGGCATGACGCCGTCGTCGGACGCAACAACCAGAATGACGATGTCGGTCGCCTTGGCACCGCGCGCCCGCATCGCGGTAAACGCCTCGTGTCCCGGGGTATCGAGGAAGGTAACGACGCCGCGATCGGTCGTCACGCTATACGCACCGATGTGCTGCGTGATGCCGCCGGCTTCGCCCGATGCCACCTTTGCGGTACGAATGTAATCAAGCAACGACGTTTTTCCGTGGTCGACGTGACCCATGACCGTGACCACCGGCGCACGGGGCAGGGCCTCGACTTCGCCCAATTCGTTTTCGGCCGCGTCGAGGAAGGCTTCCGGGTCGTCCAGCTTTGCAGCAATAGCAGTGTGCCCGAGCTCTTCGACCAGAATCATGGCCGTTTCCTGGTCAAGCACCTGGTTGATGGTAACCATCTGACCCAGTTTCATCAGATGCTTGATTACCTCGGCAGCCTTGACCGACATCTTGTGGGCCAGGTCGGCGACGGTAATGGTTTCGGGCACATGCACTTCGCGTGCGATGAACTCGACAACTTGTGGCTCTTTCCGTTGCTCGGCCTGCGCCTGCCTGTTGCGGCCACGGCCACCCTTGCCGGATTTGCCAGAGGCGCGCCAGCCGTCCCTGCTTGGGCTGGAGGGGGCAGCATCGGCACGTGCAGCAGGCTTCTTGCGTCCGCTGTCATCGCTCCAGGCGGTCGAGACCTCGGAACCCTTAACGGTTTTCTTGACGTCGCCTGCAGCCTTGGCATCTTTCTTGGCACCCTTTCCAGCAGGTTTATGCAGGGTTCCGGAAATATTGCCCGGTTCGGGCTCGGGCGCCTTCAAGACCTTGCGCGGACGACTGAGCATCTGGCGCAATGCGGCGGCTTCGGCTTCGGCCGCCTTACGGGCACGTTCCCGTTCTTCTTCACGCGCCAGCTGTTCGGCGGCAGCGTCAGCGTCGTGATTGTCCTGCGACGGCTTTGCGTCAACAGGTTCCTTTGCTGGCGTCGTGTCCGCTTTTTTGGCGGCCGGCTCTTCGGCAGGCGCCACGGATTTCGCATCGGCCTCGGCTGCTTGGGGCTGGCTGGATTGTTCAGTTGCAGCCGGCTCGGCATCAGTGGCTTGAGCGGCCGGCTCGGGCTGCTCGACCTCAGCTTGCGGAGCAGGCTCGGGTTCGGATTTGAGCGGCTCCGGCTGCTGGGTGGCGGCGGTCTTGGCCACCTCGGGAGCTTCGGCCGCGCCAGACTCGTCCGGTGCGGAAGCAGGCACTGCAGCAGCAGCCTGGTCGGGCTGGGAGGGCTGGACACTGTCGCTGGAGTCGTCGACCTTCTGGGCAGCCGCACTCGCTTCGTCTGCCCTTACGGCTTCAGTATCGGCCTTGGCTTCTGCTTCGGCCCTGGCCGCCGCCTCGGCTTTGGCTGCCGCTTCGACCTTGGCTGCCTCGGCCATAAGCTCGGCTGGATCGCGACGAACAAATACTCGCTTCTTGCGCACCTCGACCGGAATCGTCCGGGAGCGACCAGAGCTGTCAGCCTGACGAATTTCGGAGGTTTGGCGGCGCGTCAGCGTGATCTTCTGGCCTTCGGAGGCTCCGTGGGCACGCCGTAAAGACTCGAGCAGCTTCGCCTTGTCTGCGTCGGTGACGCCATCGTCAACCGACTGGAGTTCAACGCCGGCGGCACGCAACTGCTCTAGCAGCACGTTGGCAGGCATTTTCAGCTCGACTGCGAACTGGGCGACGGTGTTACTCGACATTCGACTCTCTCTTACTTACAACTACGTTTTTAATAAATATGGGTTCAGTCCGACATGATGGCACTCATGCTTCGTCGCTGAACCAATGGGCTCGTGCCTTCATGATGAGGGCGCTGGCCGCTTCTTCGTCCAACTGGGTGATCTCTGAAAGTTCGTCAGTGGCCAATTCGGCCAGGTCATCCAGGGTATATACATTGTGCTCACCGAGCTTGACCGCGAGCTCGGGGGTCATTCCCTCGAGCTCGAGTACAGCAGGATCGACCTTCTGTACCTGCTCTTCTTGAGCGATGGCCTCGGTAAGCAACGCATTACGTGCCCGCAGACGCAGCTCGTTGACGGTATCTTCGTCAAATGCGTCGATCTCGAGGAGCTCCTGGATAGGGACGTAAGCGATCTCTTCAAGGCCGGTGAAGCCTTCATCAATAAGAATGTCGGCGACTTCTTCGTCAACATCCAGGCGGTTGATGAAGGTCTGGCGCAATTCGGCGCGCTCTTCATCCTGGCGGCTCTGGCTCTCTTCGGGCGTCATGATGTTGATCTGCCAGCCAGTCAGCTCGGATGCCAGACGCACGTTCTGGCCGCGCGCTCCGATAGCCTTGGGAAGGTTCTCGGCGTCGACGACAACGTCCATGGCGTGGCGATCTTCGTCGACCACAATGGATTCCACATGTGCGGGCGCCAATGCGCCGATGACGAACTCGGCCGGATCATCGGACCACAAGACAATATCGACCTGTTCTCCGCCCAGCTCGTTACGAACCGCAGTGACACGAGAGCCGCGCATGCCAACACAGGTACCGATGGGATCGATACGCTTGTCGTAGGCCACGACGGCAATCTTTGCCCGAACGCCCGGATCTCGCGCCGCAGCCTTGATTTCGAGCAGGCCCTGTTCGATTTCGGGGACTTCATTTTCGAAGAGCTGACGAATGAACTCGGGCGCGGTGCGCGACAAGATCACCTGCTGACCTCGTGCAGAATGATCGACCTTGTGTACCCACGCGCGAATGCGGTCACCAACCCGGATATTTTCCTTAGGGATCATTTCGGTGCGGGGCAAGCGCGCTTCGATCTTGCCGGTTTCAATAATCGCATCGCCCTTGTCCATGCGCTTGACGGAGCCGGACACGATCGTTTCGCCACGCTCGAGGAAGTCGTTGAGCACCTGCTCGCGTTCGGCGTCGCGAATGCGCTGCAAGATGGCCTGCTTTGCAGCCTGGGCACCAATCCGACCGAACTCCTCGGGCTCGAGAGGCTCTTCGATGTATTCGCCAACCTCGATGCCCGGCACGATTTCCTGGGCTTCCGAATAAAGCTCTTGCTGATCGGGCTCTTGCAAGCCGGCTTCGTCGGGCACAACCAGCCAACGCCGGAATCCCTTATGGGCTCCGGTTTCGCGATCAATGGAAACACGCACATCCGCGTCTTCCTTGAAGCGCTTTTTCATGGCGGACGCCAAAGCGTTCTCAAGCGCTCCAAACACCACTTCGCGCTCTACGTTCTTTTCACGCGCGAGGGCGTCAACCAATAGAAGAATTTCGCGACTCATCGCTTTTTACCCTTGAAATCAAGTACGGGATCCAATTTGGCACGATCAACATCATCGAAGACGAAGTTCAAGACCTTGGCCTCGCCGGATTTGCCTTCGGGCTCGAGTTCGAGCTGAAAGGAAGGACCAGCTTCTTCGCCTGCGTCGTCAGAGGCATGCAAGATGCCGGAAAAAACCTTGCGACTGTCTATGGCCTGGCGAAGCTTTATTTCGACGCGCTGCCCGGCAAACCGCTGAAAGTCAGCGACTGTCTTGAGCGGACGATCGACGCCTGGCGACCCGACCTCAAGGCGCTTGTAATCGATGTTTTCGACTTCAAAAACTCGTGACAGCTGCTTTGAAACCCGCTCGCAATCTTCTATGCGCACTCCGCCTTGCCGGTCGATGGTGACGCGGAGCAAACCCAGCGGCGCGCGCTCGACATCGACAAGCTCGACTTCCATACCAGCAATAGCTTGTTGTGTCAGTGCGAATAGATCTGCCATAAACTCAAAAAAAAAGGGCTGTCATCCAGCCCATATTGCTGCGCCACCGTTGCCCTGCCGTATGCCGGCCAGGCGCCGGGCGCACTAAAAAATGTGCCGCTATATTTCAGTGCTGTCAAACAACCCTTTGCCCAAAGGCCTTGCCTAGCAAGTCCACTGTCACAAACACATATAGCTGTAAAGCTCTATATTCTAACAGAAATAGGCAAAAGATCGTGGTTTATCGCGACCTTACCTAAAAAAAAGCAGCGCAGCCCACTACAACCCGCAGGTGAACGCGGACAGCAGACTGCAATACCTTGCTTCACCGGCCGCGTCCGCCAATAATTCCCAACCTCGACTCGTGGGCGGAAGCACTGCGCGGTTGCCAGTCATCTGCACGCGACGGACGATTGGCTTTTCCGCTACGCCGGTTGGAACTGGACTGTTTGCCATCACCCTGCTGGCGGGCCGTTGGTTTTCCGGCACTCTTTCCTTTGCGCACAGCAGGCTGCTTTTCGGCCGTTCCGCCGGCGCCCTGCACCGCAGCCTTGGCGCCGTGGGCAGCCTTGCGCCGGCCTTGTTTCTTGGGCTTCTTGACTCCGGCCTCGGGGTGGCCGTTAGGCAGCCCGCCACTGAACATCAGGCCGGTTCCATAGGGATCCGAGGGAAACGTCTGGGTGATTGCGGCCTTGACACCGCGTCCGCCAGACAGCTTGCCGCGCCGGCTGATCTTGGCGCCATTCAGGCCGTTGCGCTCAAGCGTGCCAAAACCGGGAGGCAAGGCATTCTCGTTTGAAACTGGCTGGCGCGACTTGCGACCACGCCTGGCTTCGCCCGTTTCGCCGTCGGCACTGATCAGACCCAGTTGAACCATGAGCGCCGTGACGAGAGAACCGTCGAGTTCCTCCCAGCGTCCGCGACGCAAATTACGTGGCAGCACGACTTCGCCAAATCGTGTGCGGATCAGACGGCTGACAGTGACTCCAGCCGCTTCGAACATGCGCCGGACCTCGCGATTACGACCTTCGTGCAAAGTGGCGCGATACCAGCGATTGCTGCCTTCACCGCCAATGAACTCAAGCACACCGAATTTTGCCAGACCATCCTCAAGCTCGATGCCTTCTACCAGCCGCGACTGTTGCTCTGCCGTCAATTCGCCCAACACGCGCACAGCGTACTCTCGCTCTGCACCATAGCGAGGATGCATGAGCCGGTTCGCCAGGTCACCGGAGGTGGTCAGAATAAGCAAGCCCTCGGTGTTGAGATCGAGACGCCCAACCGACAGCCATTTCCCTGCCTTGACCTTGGGAAGGCGAGCGAACACGGTGGCTCGACCGCCTGGATCGTCGTGACTGACGATTTCGCCGGCAGGCTTGTGATACAGAATGACTCGAGGCGGCTTTGAGGAATTGGGCCGGGAAATAAGGCGGCCATTTACCCTGACCTGATCCTGGGCGCCCACGCGCTGACCGATGTGTGCAGGCTCTCCATTGACCGAAACTCGACCGGCAATGATGAGATCTTCCATTTCGCGACGTGAGCCGACACCGGCGTCAGCCAGCACCTTGTGCAATTTTGGCATTACAGCTTCGCTGCTCAGGTACTTGCCCAGACGCTGTTCCATCTTGGCCTCCTTTTCAAGGTAAGCCAACGCCTGATCGGTTTCTTTTTCGGCACCGGCCTTGGAGACGCCTTTGGAACGGGGTGAGCGGGCAGGACGGCTCGCCGTTGCCTCTGCAGCCTCGGATGCAGCCTGCTCGGTTACCGGCTCGGCCGCGTCCCCGCGACGGCGCCTGAACGGTGTGCGCAGCTTTCGCCCTCGGCGCGGGGGGCTCGGCTTTTCATCTGCACTACCGTTGGGCTCGACGCCTGTTTCTTGATTTGCCAGCACCTGGTTGTCGGTTGCGGCAATTTGTTCTGCTGAATTCATATTGTCAGAAATACTCCGTATCAATCTTTGTCGTGTTCTTGAATGGCCGACACACGCGCCAGCTCTTGGTCCGGATCTTCGTCGGGGTCGGGCTCCGAGTCGTCCATTAACCCTTCGGCTGCGGCGATAGCCCCCGCGGCTGCCTGTACGCCATCATCCGGCTCCACCTGGGCCCCATCACCCGGCTCTCCTTGGGCCGGATTGCCTTCTGTTTCAGATGCGCTTTCAAGCGACCCGTGGAGCAACTCGGGTTCGGCTTCCGGAACCTCTTCAAAATCGAGCCCGGCCAGTGCGGCGATATCATCCTGCGTGTCGAGCTGCGGCAACTCGTCAAGTGCCTTCAAGCCGAGATCGTCCAGGAACTGAGTGGTGGTGCCTAAAAGTGCGGGTCGGCCTGGTGCGTCGCGATGCCCCAGCACTTCGATCCAGCCACGCTCCTCGAGCGTTTTAATGATCTGGGACGAAACGCTTACACCACGAATGTCTTCGATGTCACCGCGAGTGACAGGTTGCCGCCAGGCAATGATAGCCAGCGTTTCGAGCACAGCCCGCGAATACTTCGGCGGCCTTTCGGGACTCAGGCGCTCGAGGTAGCGTTGCATTTCGGCCCGACTCTGAAACCTGTACCCCTTGGATAACTCTACCAGCTCGAGACCCCTGTCGGCCCAGGCTTCTTGCAAGACTTCGAGGTAAGCGCGCAGCTCGGCCTTATCTGGCCCGGATTCACCGAACAGCCGGCTCAATTGCTCGATCGACAAAGGTTCGTCGGCACACAGCAGTGCAGTTTCCAGAACTCGTGTTATCTGTGATTCGGTCATCAATTGGCCGGTGGTTTAACCACCTAATTTGCATGAAAGAAAAAAGTGCGTTAATATTTCATCTTCCAGACGCGGGGTGGAGCAGTCTGGCAGCTCGTCGGGCTCATAACCCGAAGGTCGTAGGTTCAAATCCTGCCCCCGCAACCAGATTCAAAATGGGTCAAGCGCAAAAGCGTTTGGCCCATTTTTATTTTGCTGGCAAAAGCGCTGGAATGTTTGGCAAGCAACAAATCACCGCTTGTATTTACCGACGTCGAAAACTTGGGCAAGGTGCCTGCCGGAACCGCCACGACGGACGAAACGACGAACGAATCAATGGCGCTAGCGGGGTCCGTAGCGACAACGTCGTTAGATACACAAGCGTTTAAATACATATATGCCAACCAGCCAAGAACCTTCAGCTAGAACTTTGCCTGTCGCCGGCACCATGGCCAACAATCAGATATTTGGACGAATGCTGTGGTCGCAACAGCCGGCAATGCAACCGACGTCGCAACAAAGGCGAAGCCAGGCCGGCACGAAAAGCAAAGTACGAATTAGTGTTCAGTACAGCCCTTGCTGATTCGAAGTGGAATCCGAAGCCGGGCATCAATTATTTTGAATTTGCTTAAACCCGTCTGAACACCGGTTGGCACCGGAGAATGCATCGAGAACGGATTAGGGTCGAAAAAGCTCGCGTGCTGCAAGCAGGCTTGGTAGCCTTGTTTAGTTAAGCCGACCAAAAAATATTAGCGATATTTTTTCTTATTACACCATTGCAGACGACATATTGCAATCCTTTCGACGTATTCAAAATATCATTTTTACAACGTCGCTTACAACGGAACCCCGGCCTGGATTCCCTCTTCTGCCAAGATGTCCCTCAGATGCCTTTCAAAGTCGCGGGCATTTTGACCGGCAACGATAAACACCAGTACCGGCTGCGGTGGATGAGTCGATTGTGCCGCGAGTTCGGGAAGAGCCTCAACAGGGTAAAGCTGCCTGTGCACCCCGTGTACGGCGCTGAGCCCCGCACCTTGTCCAAGGCGCAACAAACCCTTCACCCGCAAAAGATCGATGCCTGAAAGTTCGTGAACTCGCCCCAAGGCCCGGTAAAACGACGCTTGTGACACCTCGCCGTCAATGGGCAGGGTCAGCACGTGAACAGCATCGTGGGCGAAGCGGTGAGTCTTGACCAGACCATCCAGCGGCAGTTCCAGGGACCGTGAAGCATTCTTGGCCAGAGTTTTCTGCACGGTCGCAGCGGCCAGCAAATCATCCAGTCGAGGCAGTGACTGCTGATCAAATATATCTGCCTGCTCGTTAAGTTCGTGCACAGCATTGACAAGAGCCTGTTGCTCGGCCGGTGTGGCCAGATCTGTCTTGCTGACCACCACGACGTCCGCCTGGACAAGTTGTTGTCGCGCCTGTGGGTACTCGTCCAGTTGAATCAGACCGTGCGTGGAATCAACGACTGTAATACAGCCGGCATACACGTAACGATCACGCAAGAAGCCTTCATATTTGAGGGTGTGCATTACTGCGGCCGGATCAGCAAGCCCGGTAGTCTCGATCACGATGCGCGAAAACGGCGGGATGGTCTTGTGCAGGGCCGAAAGAAACAAGTCGCGCAAGGCCTCTATCAGATCGCCTCGAACGCTACAACACACGCAACCTGATTCCAGCAGAATGACGTTGTCGCTGATATGCCTGACGCGCTCGTGATCCACACCCACCGAGCCCACCTCATTGACCAGCAGCGCGATTCGCCGGACCTGCTCGGGATCGGCACGGTCGGCGGCCAAAATCCGGTTCAGCAGCGTTGTCTTGCCGCTACCCAAGAACCCTGTTACCACCGTGACTGGAATCCTGTTGCCCATGGCTCGCCCCTGTGAAGGAAAATCACTACACTTGCTGGATACCTGATTTATTCCTCAAAGCTTTTGGTTGCCGCCTTGTCTGAACAATTTTCTTTGGTAGAACATATCAGCGATATTAACGCCGAACAGTGGAATAGTCTGGCTCAAGGCCACCCCATGCTGCGGCACGAGTTTTTCGTGGCACTCCAGGAAACGGGCTGCGCCAGCGCCCAGACGGGCTGGTCCCCCCACTTCCTGACCTTGCATCGCAATGGCGACCTTGCAGCGGCGATGCCTCTATACCTCAAGTACCATTCGCGCGGCGAATACGTCTTCGACATGGCTTGGGCACGGGCTTTCGCCGAACATGGTCTGCGCTACTATCCAAAACTGCTGTCGGCTGTGCCTTTCACGCCGGTTCCGGGCCCACGGCTTTTGGCCCGCAATCATGAAGACCGCGTCCTGCTTGCCCGGCAAGCCATCGAACTGGCCGCTCAAAACGAGCTTTCATCCCTGCATGTGCTGTTTCCGATGGAAACAGACATGGCCGCGCTCAGGGAAGCCGGCTTCATATTTCGCGAAAGCATCCAGTTCCATTGGCACAATTCCAACTATCGGGATATGGACGACTTTCTTTCCCGATTCAACCAGAAGAATCGCAAAAAGCTCAAGCAGGATCGAAAGAGGTCATTGCAGGCCGGGGTTACATTCCGATGGATTTCCGGAGATGACATTAACGACGACACGCTGGAGTTCTTTTACGCATGCTATGTGCGCACCTATTTTGAACACGGAAACCCCCCGTATCTGAATATGGAATTTTTTCAGCGCCTTGTAGCCGCCATGCCAGAGCATCTGGTGTTCGTAGTGGCTTACCAGGAAAACGCACCGATAGCGTGCGCATTGAATATTCAAAGCGAAGATGCGCTTTATGGCCGCTACTGGGGCGCAACGAAGTTCATTTCCGGCCTGCATTTTGAAACCTGCTACATGCAAGCCATCGAGTACTGCATCGCCAAGGGGTTAAATCGGTTCGAAGGGGGAGCTCAAGGCGAGCACAAGCTTGCGCGAGGCATGTTGCCGGTGCGAACCTACTCTGCCCATTGGATTCGAGATGCGCGCTACGCTCAGGCAATCGCCGATTTCCTGGAACGCGAAACCGTGGCCATCGACGAATATGCAGATATCCTTGAGGAACACAGTCCGTTCAAGAAGACCCCTGGCAATCCGGTTGGGGTGACCTGAGCCGACCCTTATTTTTTCTTGTCTTCGTCGGGTGGGGTCGGCGACACAAACGGAAAAACATTGAACATCGAACGGGTCTGATCCTGCATCTGGTCCTGCATCTGGACAAAGAGATTCTTGCTCTGGTCGATGTAGTTGTTCATCATGGTTTGCAGTATGGGCGTCTGAACATTCATGAACTGGTTCCACGCCTCGGGACCAAACTGCGGGCCATACAGACCTTTCGACTGCTCTACCACGCGTTCCTGGATCTCCATGAAGGCCTGGATGTTCTTGTCAAGAAACGAGCCCATCACGCCCTGCATGGAATGGCCGTAAAAACGGATAATTTGACGAAGCGCCATTGACGAGAAAATGGGCATGCCGCCACTTTCTTCTTCGAGGATGATCTGCAGAAGGATGCTGCGTGTCAGGTCTTGCGACGTCTTGGCATCTACCACCTCAAAGTCTTCGTTGTCGAGCACCAGTTGTTTTACGTCTGCCAGCGTAATGTACGCGCTGGTATGGGTGTCATAGAGCCGCCGGTTGGGGTACTTCTTGATCAGTCGTGGCGTGTTGGCCTTTTGCGATTGCGTCATATCAGGAGGTCGACTAAAAATTGAAGGAACAGCATTTAACTCTGGTGAATGTGCTACGTGCGTCAGCCCATGTGAAGGCCACCGTTAAGCGAAAAATCGGCCCCGGTGGCAAAGCCGGATTCCTCTGACGCCAGCCATGCAACCATCGACCCGATTTCATCGGGAGTTCCGAGACGCTTTACCGGAATTGTGTTGACAATTTTTTCGAGCACATCGGGACGCATGGCGCGGACCATGTCGGTACCAATATACCCAGGCGAAATGGTATTGACAGTGACACCCTTGCTGGCGACTTCCTGGGCCAGTGCCATGGTAAAGCCATGAATACCCGCCTTCGCCGTTGAATAGTTGGTCTGACCGAACTGCCCCTTCTGACCATTGACGGAACTGATATTGATGATGCGCCCCCATTGGTTTTCGATCATGCCTTCGATGACCTGCTTGGTGACGTTGAACAGGCTGTTCAGGTTGGTATCCATAACTGCTCGCCAGTCTTCGCGAGACATCTTGCGAAACAGCCCGTCACGCGTGATGCCGGCATTATTTACCAGCACTGCCACCGGGCCATGTTCGGCCCTGACCTTTTCGAATGCTGCAACTGTGGAGTCCCAGTCGGCAACATTGCCCACGGAAGCATGAAATTTGTACCCCAGGGCGGCCTGCTCCGAGAGCCACTGCTGATAATCGCGGCTGGGGCCGCAACCCGCAACAACGGTGTATCCCTCTCGGGCCAGTCGCTGGCATATTGCGGTTCCGATGCCGCCCATGCCGCCTGTTACGTAAGCCACTTTACCGCTCATGTGCTTCTCCTTGTTGCGAAGGTGTAGTGCCGCCTTACTGTTCCCCCCTATGGGGACCGTACCTTTACATACCGTCCGGGCGCCGGCTCGATGGGCTCGTACTGCGGGTTGCCCAGCCGCTTCACCGCCCTTTTTCGAGTTCCTGAATAGTTGGACAGCCATTTTGCCCAGTCGGGCCACCAACTGCCAGCGTGCTCGGTTGCCTGCCCGATCCAGGTGTCGGGATCGCCGGGCAAGTTGGCATGAGCCACGGATTCCGGCGTTACCCAGTAGCTGCGACGTCCCTGGGCGGGAGGATTTATGACACCTGCAATATGGCCCGACGCCCCCAGGACGAAACGCTGGTTGCCACGCAAAAGCCTGGTGCTTGCGTAAGCTGACCGCCAGGGGACAATGTGGTCTTCGCGCGAGCCATATATGTAAGCTGGCATGTCTAGTGTGCCCAGGTCAATCGGATGCCCGTCGATCTCGACGTCGCCCGGACTCTTTAAACGGTTCTCGAGGTAGGCATTTCGCAAGTACCAGGAAAAGAACGGGCCAGGCAAATTCGTGCCATCGGCGTTCCAGAACAGGAGATCGAAAGCCGGCGGCGCTTCGCCCTTGAGGTAATTATCGACCACATAGTTCCACACCAGCTCGTTGGGCCGCAGGTACGAAAACGTCGTGGCAAGCTCGCGCGCCGACATCAGCCCGCCCCTGCCCAGCTGACGCTCACGGGCCTGCACGTGGAGCTCGTCGATGAAAATATCAAGTATGCCCGTATCGCCAAAATCGAGCAGCGAGGTCAGAAGGGTAAGAGATGCCACGGGGTCTTGACCCTTTGCCTTGGCCAGCGCGAGCGCTGACGCCAACAAGGTGCCCCCCACACAAAATCCCAGTGCATTGACCTGTTTCTGTCGCGAGACGTTGCAAGCAACCTCTATCGCCTGCAAGACTCCATCTTGCAGATAATCGCTCCAGGTAGCTGTATCTGCGCCGTCATCATCCGTGATCTGGGGATTGCGCCAGGAAATCAGAAAGACGGTAAAGCCCTGCTCGACCGCGTAGCGGACAAATGAATTGTGAGGCTGCAAGTCGAGAATGTAGAACTTGTTGATATTGGGCGGCACGATAAGCAGCGGACGCCGATACACAGAAGATGTAAGCGGCGCATACTGTATGACTTGCATCAGGGTGTTTTCGTATATCACCGCACCATCAGTGATTGCAAGATCGCGCCCCACCTCGAACCGGTTCTCGTCGGTTTGCGTGATGCGCCCTTTTTGAATGTCGGCCAGAAGATTGAACAACCCATTGCGCAGGGATTCGCCCCGCGTGTCGGCCAGGCGCTGCTGGACTTCGGGATTGGTTGCGAGAAAATTGGCCGGCGACATGGCCTCGATCCACTGCATGCAGTTGAAGCGCAGACGCTCGTGAGCCTTGTCGGGCAACTGGATGGCGTCGACCATTTGCTGAACGGCTCGTGCAGAAAGCAAATAGGCGTGCGCCATGACGAGGCTTGCCGGGCTGGAAGCCCAGGCACTGCCTTTGAAGCGGCGGTCGGTGGGCGGCGTGAGCGTGCCATTCTGGGCCCGCGAAAGCATGTCTGCCCAGCCTTTGGAGAACTCTGCCTGGATACTGGCCAGCCTCTCGGGCGAGACGCTGACCGGAACAGGCCATTCAGTTGAAGACGGGGCGTGCATCGTGCAATCCTACTCAGACTCTTGCTAAGAATGTTGTACTGCAACAAGTGCAGTGTCAATCAGGGTAAGTCGCTAGCTCTCAAGCCAGGCCACGGTCACCATCCGGCCAGTGGCGCCATCTCGGCGATATGAATAGAACAAATCCCGCTCGGCATGCGTACAAAGCCCGCTCAGATCAATCGAGCTAACGCCCAAATTTTTCAGCCGCTGGGCTGCCAGCGCTGGAAGATCGGCCAGCCACCGCTGGGGGCGACCCTTCTTGAAGCAGGCGACTGCCTGTTTGTCGTGTTCGACGAAAAGCTGGCGCACTTCATCGCCCACTTCAAACGCCGCCTGGCTGATTGCCGGACCAATCCATGCCCGCCAGGAGGCATGTGGCACCCGTTCTTGCAAGGCAGCCATGGTGGCCTCGAGCACTCCGTGAGCCAATCCACGCCAGCCGGCATGCGCCAGCCCCACAATTGTGCCTTCGTCATTTGAAAGCAACACGGGCAAGCAGTCGGCCGTCATGATGCAAAGCACCCGGCCCTTAGTCTGAGTGATGGCCGCGTCCGCCGTCGGCACCACCCCGGCCGGCAAGGCGGCACCCGCTTTGGCGACTTTATCAGACCAGGGGATGAGGCAACGCATGTCGGCATCGTACACATCGGTGCCGTGTATTTGCTGCAGCCAGACGGGTTCGGAAGGCAGTGCCGCAGCCAGCCTTTGACGGTTGATGCGGACCGCCCCCATATCGTCTCCGACATGATCGCCCAGATTGAATGTGTCAAATGGCGCACTACTGGCGCCCCCGGCAGGCGCCCACCCTTTGCCGCCCCCTGTGTCAATGGTCCAGCCGGGAGCCATGCGCAGCGTAGAAAAATACCTGACACCCTGCCAGGCACGCCCCGATACTACCGGCAGACCTTTCCAGTTCAGGATTCCCACTGGATAACCTCCAACGCCTGGACAAAGTCGGGCGGCATGGGAGCCGCAAATGACAGGCGCCTCTCCGTACCCGGCTCATCAAAGGCAAGAGCACGCGCGTGCAGCATCTGGCGGCTCATTCCGCCTATTTCCTTGCCTCCGTAAAGCACGTCGGCGATCAGGGGATGCCCCAGACAGGCCATATGAACCCGTATCTGGTGGGTGCGGCCGGTTTCCAGCCTGCACACGACCTCGGTGACCTGGCCACCCGGCTCAAGTCGACCCATGCGCTGAGGCTCGTAATGAGTAATGGCCGGCTTCGGAGCAATAGGACGGTCGGTGCTCATTCGAACGGGCACTCGAGCGTCGCGACCAATGGGCAGGTCGATTCGTCCAGCCGAAGATAAGGATCCGTGCACAAGCGCGACATACTCCCGGCTGACTGTCCGGGCCTGCAACTGACGCACGAGATGAGTCTGAGCCTGCTCGGTCCGCGCCACCACCAGCAGGCCGGATGTATCCTTGTCGAGTCGATGCACGATACCCGCCCGGGGCACTCGTGCCAGCTCGGGATAGCGATATAGAAGCCCGTTCAGCAAGGTGCCCGACCAATTGCCGGCTCCGGGATGCGTGACCAGACCAGCCGGCTTGAACACCACGATCCACCCGTCGCCTTCGTCAATGACCTGGAAATCAACAGGCTCTGGGGAAAATGCCAAGTCTTCCGGTGCAACTTGCGGCCAGACCGTGATTTCGTCACCGGGGCCCACCATTTGCCGCACGCGGGCGACGGATCCGTTTACCAGCACGTGACCGTCCTCGATCCAGCCTTGCAAACGGCTGCGTGAATGCTCGGGTATCAACTTGGCCAGCACCTTGTCCAGACGCTCGGGTCGGGCCTTGAGGGGCCGACGAAAACTCTGGGACGTTGACGCGGTTAAACTATCTTGCTCGATATTTGTGTCAGGCATGGCGACTAACCATATAATCTGCCTGCATACTAACACCAAGGACTCTTTCGTGATTCGCTCCGACTTCCTACCATCGCGCTTTTCCGCCATGACAAAGTGGGCACGCGCCCTCGGCGCCCTTACCGTCGTTCTGGCTGTCGCGGGCTGCGGCTCGTTCAAGGGCGACGTAGACCCTACCGCCGGCTGGAGTGCCGAACGCCTTTATGAAAGCGCCCGCACAGAGATCAGCGACGGCAACTGGAACGACGCACGCGCGCGACTTGAGGCCGTCGAGGCCCGTTATCCATTTGGCGGCTACGCGCAACAAGCCCTGATGGATCTGGCCTATGTCAACTGGAAAGACGACGAGCCCGAACAGGCACTGGCCGCCATCGATCGCTTCCAGCAGCAGTATCCCAACCACGCGGGTACCGACTACATGCTGTACCTGAAGGGACTGATCACCTTTACGCCGCCCAGCGCCGTGTTCTCGCGCATCACCCGCCAGGATCCGAGCGAGCGCGACCCCAAGGGCCTGCGTGAGTCGTACGAAGCCTTCAACGAGCTGATTACACGCTACCCTGACAGCCGGTACACCGAAGATGCTCGCAAGCGCGTTGCGTGGCTGGTCACCACCCTGGCTCAGAACGAAGTCCATGTCGCCCAATATTACTTTGAGCGCAAGGCCTACCTGGCCGCCGCGAACCGCGCACAAACTGTCATCACCGATTTCCAGGGTGTACCGGTTGCCGAAAAGGCCCTGTACATCATGTATCTGTCGTACGACAAGCTCAACATGCCCGAACTGCGTGACGACGCCAAGCGCGTGCTTGACGAAAACTTCCCCAACAGCAAGTACTACGAACAAGGTCTGGACGAGCCGGTCGACCGCTGGAACCCGCTCAACTGGTTTTAAGGTTTCGACCTTCGTAAAAAGCTGCCGCCTGAG
Organism: Pusillimonas sp.; assembly: GCF_029263785.1. GTDB lineage: Bacteria > Pseudomonadota > Gammaproteobacteria > Burkholderiales > Burkholderiaceae_B > Pusillimonas. The sequence continues at coordinate 78,538 of NZ_JAJUFE010000001.1, forward strand.
CCGGATCACGGGTCCGCGCAAACGGCGGCAGTCCTCTCCACAGCAGACGCCCGTAAGGTTTGTCCACCAGGCGGGTGTCGCCCACCATTAACACGCCCCAATCGCGCTCAGAACGGATCAGGCGACCTGCACCCTGCTTGAGCGCAATCGCCGCTTCGGGCACCTGATACTCCATGAACGGATTGCCACCGTTGCTGCGGCACTGATTCAGTCGTGCTTCCAGCACGGGGTCATCCGGTGGTGCGAAAGGCAGCTTATCGATGGCCACCAGTGTCAGGGCATCGCCCGGCACGTCTATGCCTTCCCAGAAGCTTGCACTGCCAACCAGCACCGCATTGCTTGCCGTACGGAACCGCTCGAGCAAGGCACGCCTGGAGCTGTCTCCCTGCTTGAGCAGCAGTCGCTCGATATCCCGGTCTTCGAATTGCTCTTCGAGAAGTTCAGCGATGCGGTCCACGGCGCGAAGCGTGGTACACAACACCAGGACCCCTCCTGGTGCAACTTCAATCAGCGGGGCCAAAACTTCGACAAATCTTTGGTTGAAATTTGGATGACTGGGCAAGGGCAGGTTGTGTGGCACCAGCAACAGACCTTGAGTGGAATAATCGAACGGAGACTCCCAGCGCAGCGTCTGCGCATCCCATAGCCCCAATTGCCGCTGAAAATGCTCGAAGTTTCCATTAACGGACAAGGTGGCTGAAGTCATCACCCAAGTCTGATCAGGACGACGGAAACGGGAGAAAATTCGCGCAACTGATAGCGGGGCACTATGCAAGCGCATGTGGTTTGTGCCTGTCTCTACCCACCGCACGGAGGCTTCACGGTCATCGCCGCGCTCCAGCGCATTGTTCCCTTGACGGTCGGGCTGGCTCCACTGAAATACGCGCGCACGCAGCTCGAGACAGGCATTGGCCGCTGCAGCCAGGTCCGGATGCTTCTCGGCCACTGCCTGCATCAGGCCTGCCGCCCGATCCATCGCCTGAATCAGGGCAGTTAGCGCCGTGTCGAAATCTTCGGGGTCGGGCAACGCATCGAAGGTCGCTTTGCGTCCAGGGAGGCGGTCAATGCCCGCCGCGCAAAGCCGGAGTGACCGGGCAGCCTGCTCGACCGCCTTGGCGACCTCGCTCCAGTTGGTTGCCTCACGCGCATGGGCCAGGCCGGCCGCTTCGATACTTCGTGCCAGGTCAAGCAGTTGATGCGAAGAAACGCTGATCCCGAGAAACCGGGTAGCGATGTCAGGCAATTGATGCGCCTCGTCGAACACGACCATATCCACCGAAGGCAGCAATTCAGTAATCCCCTCTTCGCGCAATGCGAGATCGGCCATGAACAAGGCATGATTGACCACCACCAGATCCGCTTCCTGGGCCTGCTTGCGTGCCTTGAGCACGAAGCAATCACGTACGTGGGGACAATCCTGACCCAGGCAGTTCTCGCGAGTCGATGTGACCCGATTCCAGATATCGGCGTCTTCCGGCACCTCGGCCAGTTCGGCTCGATCCCCACTACGTGTCTTTTGCGCAAACAGCTGGATGTGGCGCAGTTGACCTACTTCGGCACGCGATTTAAGCGCCCGGTCGTCGCCGGCCAGGCGTTGCAGATGGTAGTGGCAGACATAATTGCCTCGCCCTTTCAACAGGGCGACGTTAATGGACAATGCCAGCGCTTCGCGCAAACGAGGCAGATCGCGACGGAAAAGCTGGTCTTGTAGTGTTCGCGTGCCGGTAGACACCAAAACCTTTGCATTGCTGAGAAATGCCGGCACAAGGTAGGCCCACGTCTTGCCCGTGCCTGTGCCGGCCTCGGCAATAAGGGTCGCGTGGTCGGCCAGGGCCCGGTCTATGGCCTGGGCCATCTCGAGCTGCGCCTGACGCGGCCGATAGCCTTCTACTTTCTGGGCAATCGGCCCCTGCTCGGAAAAAATCTCGGTTAGCTCTTGCGACAGCATCAGGAACGCTTCTTTACAATATTTGTTCGATCCACAGGAGATAATACCCGCCCGGCCGGCGCTTATGGCCAACCCTGTGGCAAAATGCCCCGCTTGAATCTGTATTACAGTTTGGCCATGACAAGTATCACTGCACCTCTCGCGCCCGACACATCCGTCCAGGGCAAACCCGAACACATCATTGCGCTGTTGGCCGAAGAACTCGGCGTCAAACCTGTGCAGGTGGCGGCCGCCATCGAACTGCTGGACGGAGGAGCGACCGTTCCGTTCATTGCACGCTACCGTAAAGAGGCAACAGGCGGACTCGACGATACCGTCCTGCGCAATCTGGAAGTTCGCCTGATCTATGTGCGCGAACTCGAGGAACGGCGAGCAGCAATTCTTGAGTCGATAGAGCAGCAAGGCAAGCTGACCGAGACGCTGGCCAAAGAGATCCGTGCCGCGGACACCAAGCAACGTCTTGAAGACCTGTACGCTCCGTACAAGCCCAAACGCCGGACGCGAGCGCAAATAGCGCGCGAGGCGGGTCTGGAACCACTGGCCGATGCCATTTTAGCTGACGCTGACTGCGACCCGGCTGCACTGGCAAACACCTACCTCAACCCCGAAGCCTCGATCAACGATGCCAAGGCAGCACTGGACGGTGCACGCGACATTCTTGCCGAGCGCTACGCTGAAGACGCCGATCTGCTGGCAGACCTTCGCGAGCACTTGTGGAATACCGGCAGGCTTTACTCCAAGGTCGTCGAGGGTAAAGAAGACGAGGGTGCCAATTTTCGGGATTGGTTCGATTTCAATGAAACTTTGCGAACCCTGCCCTCACACCGCATCCTTGCCTTGCTTCGTGGCCGCCAGCAGGGCGTGCTGGATCTGCGCCTGGGCCTGGAAGCAGAGCTTGAAACGCAAATTCCTCATCCCTGCGTCGCACGCATTGCACAGCGGTTGGGATTGGATGTGAGTTTTTCTTTGGATGCCTCTGCTCGCCAACGATGGCTGGCAGAGGTGTGCCGCTGGACGTGGCGCGTCAAGCTGCTTACCGCCTTCGAAACAGAACTGATCGGACGATTGCGCGAGAATGCAGAAGCAGAGGCCATTCGAGTATTTGCCGCCAACCTGAAAGACCTCCTGCTAGCCGCGCCAGCAGGCCCCAAAACAGTGATGGGCCTGGACCCTGGCATACGTACCGGAGTCAAAGTCGCCGTCATCGATCCCACCGGAAAACTGCTGGATACCGCTACGATTTATCCGTTTGAGCCCCGCCGCGACCGCGAAGGATCCATACGTGCGCTGGCTGCTCTTGCCACCAAGCATAAGGTGGAGCTTGTCGCCATTGGTAACGGAACCGCCTCCCGAGAAACCGAGAAGCTCGTGGCGGATCTGCAGCAAGCCATTCCGCAACTTGGTCTCACCAAGGTCGTTGTTTCCGAGGCCGGCGCTTCCGTGTATTCGGCATCCGAGCTGGCAGCGCAAGAGTTCCCCGATCTGGATGTCAGCCTGCGCGGTGCAGTATCCATAGCCCGCCGCCTGCAGGATCCCCTGGCTGAGCTCGTCAAGATCGAGCCAAAAGCCATCGGAGTCGGCCAATACCAGCACGATGTCAATCAGCGCGAACTGGCGCGATCACTGGATGCGGTAATCGAGGACTGCGTCAACGCCGTCGGCGTGGACGTCAACACTGCTTCGGCCGCCCTGCTCAGTCGCGTGTCGGGCCTGAATGCGTCGTTGGCGCGCAATATCGTCGCCTGGCGTGACGAAAACGGCGCGTTCGCCAACCGCAAGATGCTGATGAAGGTGTCTCGCTTTGGAGAGAAGTCGTTCGAACAGGCGGCCGGCTTCCTGCGTATCGCCAACGGAGACAACCCACTTGACGCCTCGGCCGTCCACCCGGAAGCCTACCCGGTAGTTGAACGTATCCTCAAGAGGATCGACGCCGATGTGCGTCAGGTCATGGGCAAGCAGGACGCTCTCAAGGGCGTCTCGCCCTCCGAGTTCACGGATGAGCGATTCGGGCTGCCGACAGTGCGCGACATTTTCGCCGAGCTGGAGAAGCCGGGGCGTGACCCTCGACCGGAATTCCGGACAGTACAGTTCAAAGAAGGAGTCAACACCCTGAATGACCTGCATGAGGGTATGATTCTTGAAGGCGTAGTCACGAATGTTGCCAATTTTGGTGCCTTCGTTGACATCGGTGTTCACCAGGACGGCTTGGTCCATATCTCGGCCCTGGCTGACCGCTTCGTGAAAGACCCGCGCGACGTCGTGCGAGTGGGCCAAACGGTCAAGGTCAAGGTTGTAGAGGTTGATATCGCGCGTAAGCGGGTTGGCCTGACCATGCGCCTCGATGACAATGCACCGCCTGCCGCGCGCAGAAGCAGTGATCGCCCGGAAGGCCGCCCAGACCGCTCGCGGGGCGACAAGCAGCGCCAGGGCGGACGCGATTCAGGTCAAGGGATGGGCGCCATGGCAGCCGCGTTTGCCAAGTTAAAGCGATAGGAGCAACGCAGATGAACGACGATGTCCGGCAGAAGCTCGCTTCGCTTATCGACCTGCTCAGCTGTCACTATCTCGATTCGCACGAAGTCGAGGCTATCGTCTCGTTGTGCATGCAGACGCGCAACGAGCCAGCCCGGACACTTGCAAAAAACTACGGCGAAGACGCAGCACAGGTTGCACGATACGATCCGGACGGCGTCACGGCATTCGTTATCTTTACCGAACTCGAAGACTATTTCGCAGTGTCAGACACCGTGGATGAACTGCACGAGCAGATCATCGATTCATTCGATGCTCCAACCTTGCCTGAATATCCATACGACGACAACAAGTTCGAAACTGTCGTGGATTACTTTGAGTGGCTCGACACGCAGCTGCTGGCACATCACCCCAAGTACTGCCTGATCGAGTTCGGACAAAGCTACACGCACGACTTCCAGACCATTCTGGTCCTGCGTGATACGGTGGACCAGATCCTGGCCCTGTGCAAGGACCTGGGCATCTGGGCCGAACGCTGCTCGGCCTGAAAGCCGTTTACACGTTTTGAAGGGCGGAGCGCAGCTTTGGCACGTCCGTTTCACTTAGCCGTGCCACCAGAACATCGTCGATCCTGAGTTCTACCGTTTTTCCGTCGCCGTGCAACGCGGCGTCGGGCAGCCCTTGCTGCAAACGCTTGATCAGCATTCCGGCAGTCTTGGGGTCATCGAACGATTCGGACAGGAACACGTCACTTCCATCAGTATCCTGCAGGCGGAAGCGGAAGCGCCCGTCGTCATCGCGGAAGCTTACAAACCGAGCTTTCTTTTCAACTTGTTTTGATGGACCCGCAGACATCGCGACAGCCTTGGGACTGCGCAAACCTACGGCCTCCCGAAGGCGTTCCATCAAGGGCGCCGCCAGCTTACGCGCCTTGACTGCGCCAGCCTGGAGTATGTCCTCGATGCGTTCCGGATTGGCCATGAGCTCGTCGTAACGAGCACGCATGGGACCGACCTCTTCTTCGATCAGATCGAACAGCTGCTGTTTTGCTTCACCCCAGCCAAGTCCTTGTTCAAGCGCTTGGCGAAACTGCGCACTTTGCTCGGGTGTCGCAAAGGCACGGTACAAAGTGTACAGGTGGGACCCTTCTGCATCCTTGGGTTCACCGGGCTGGCGCGAGTCGGTCACGATGCGCATCACTGCGGCGCGCGTTGCCCTGGCGCCACCGTCGAATAAAGGGATGGTGTTGTCATAGCTCTTGGACATCTTGCGCCCGTCCAGGCCGGGCAGTGTCGCCACATCGTCATCGATCTGAACTTCCGGCAACACAAAAAAATCGTGACCTTTTCCATAAAGATGGTTGAAACGCTGGGCAATGTCGCGCGCCATTTCCAGATGCTGGATCTGGTCCCTGCCTACCGGCACCTTATGCGCGTTGAACATCAAAATGTCGGCCGCCATCAGAACAGGATATGAAAACAGGCCCATGGTGACACCGTCATCCGGATCCACACCCTTTGCAGTATTCTGATCGACCGAGGCCTTATAGGCGTGAGCACGGTTCATCAGGCCTTTGGCGGTGACACAACTGAGCATCCAGCAAAGCTCGGGGATCTCGGGCACATCGGACTGTCGATAGAACGTGACCTTCTCTGGATCCAGCCCGGCCGCCAGCCAGGTCGCAGCTATCTCAAGCCGCGAACGCGCCACTCGTTGCGGGTCGTCACATTTGATCAGGGCGTGATAATCGGCCATGAAATAAAAAGCATCCACGTCCGCTTGGCGGCTGGCTTCTATCGAGGGGCGGATTGCACCGGCGTAGTTGCCCAAATGCGGTGTACCGGTGGTAGTAATGCCGGTCAATACACGAGTAGTCATAGTCGTTGAGCTGTCGAAGTTTTATAAATCGGCCGTTTCCCGGCGCTCGGATTCAAGATATTCGCGGGATTGCATCTCGATGATGCGTGATACCGTCCGATGAAACTCATTGGACATGGGGCCGTCAGTATAAAGTTCATCGGCAGGACATTCCGCCGACATCACCAATTTGACCTTGTGATCGTAAAAAACGTCGATCAGCCAGGTAAACCGCCTTGCAGCCGACGCATCGCGTGCTTGCATCCGGGGCACATCGGACAAGATCACCGCCTGGAAGCGACTGGCAAGGTTGAGGTAGTCGTTCTGCGAACGGGGCCCTGCACACAAGGTCGCAAAATCAAACCACACCACCGTGCCGCTGAGTGCGACCGCCTTCAGTTCACGGTTCTCGACGGTCAGCACAGGCTTTAATGCGGCAGTGTCAGACAAGCGTTCGAACACCTCTCGAAGCTGCTGGTCTGTGTCCTCGCGGATGGGAGTCAGATAAAGAGGAACCTGTTCCAAAGTGCGGCGTCGATAATCGACTCCGGTGTCGACGTTGAGCACGTCGAGCCTGTCATAGATCAGCTTGATCGCAGGCAGGATCCGATCGCGATGCAGACCATCCGGGTAAAGATCGGACGGTTCGTAATTGGACGTCATGACAAACGATGTGCCCTGCTCGAAAAGCTTCAGCAAGAGCTTGTGCAGGATCATGGCATCGGCCACGTCAGAAACGTGGAACTCGTCAAAGCATATCAATCGATAACGCTTGGCGATGCGGCGCGCCACTTCGTCCAGCGGATCAGCCTGCCCGCTGACCTCGCCAAGCTCGCGATGCACACCTCGCATGAACTCGTGAAAATGCAAGCGAGCCTTGCGCTTAAGAGGGACGGTCTGGAAAAAGGCGTCCATCAGAAAACTCTTTCCGCGCCCTACTCCGCCCCACATATAAATACCGCGAGGAATGTCCGGTCGCTTGAAGAGCTTGCGCAAGGGAGACGACCGGGCCTGCTTATATAGCACCCAGTCATCGTAAAACGCCTGCAAGCGCTCGATCGCCGCCAACTGCGCCTCATCAGGCTGATAGCCGCGCTCTTGCAGTGCCTGATGATAATACTCACGAACATTCATTGAACATCGGACCTCTAGGAAGGAAAAAGGGGGCGGCATGCCCCCTTTGTTCTGCTACTGTCTGCGATCGCGGATCAGAAATTAAGCGTACGCTTGTCTACTGCCAAAGCAGCTTCCTTCATGGCCTCGGACAGTGTGGGGTGGGCATGGCAGATACGGGCGATGTCCTCGGCTGCACCACGGAATTCCATGATGGTAACCGCTTCAGCAATGAGCTCGGACGCCATCGGACCCACAATGTGGACGCCCAGCACTTCGTCGGTCTTGGCGTCTGCCAGAACCTTCACGAAACCCGTTGTATCACCCAGGGCACGCGCGCGACCGTTGGCCATGAACGGGAAGCTTCCCGCTTTGTAGGCGACTCCGGCGGTTTTGAGCTGCTGTTCGTTGCGACCTACCCAGGCGATTTCGGGCGAGGTATACAGCACGTTGGGAATTACGGCGTAGTTGACGTGACCGTGTTGACCGGCGATGGTCTCGGCAACGGCCACGCCCTCTTCCTCGGCCTTGTGAGCCAGCATCGGACCGCGTACGACGTCGCCCACTGCCCAGACGTTAGGGAGGTTGGTACGGCAGTCGTCATCAACAACAATGAACCCGCGCTCGTCCAGCTTGAGTCCAACGGTTTCAACGCCCAGACCTTCGGTATGAGGCACCCGGCCGATCGATACGATAAGGTTGTCGACCACCAGTGACTGCTCGGCACCGGAGGCATCGGTGTAGGGAACGGTCACGGACTTAGCTGTAGTCTTGACCTCGCCAATCTTGACACCGCACTGGATGTTCAGACCCTGTTTGGTAAACGCCTTTTGAGCTTCTTTGGCAACCTGCTGATCGGCAACCGCCAGGAACTCGGGCATGGCTTCGAGAATCGTGACCTCGGCGCCCAGGCGACGCCACACGCTGCCGAGCTCGAGGCCGATTACACCCGCACCGATGACACCCAGTTTTTTGGGAACACCGGGCAGTCGCAACGCACCGTCGTTGGAAAGGATTTTTTTCTCGTCAAAAGGCAGACCGGGAAGTTCGCGAGGCGAAGACCCGGTGGCGATGATGACGTGTTTGGCGACCAGATCCTCGTCGGACTGACCGGAAACCTTGATGGACCAGCCACCGTCAACCTGGGCGCCGAACGAACCCTTGCCATGGAAGAACGTAACCTTGTTCTTCTTGAACAGGTAAAGGATTCCTTCGTTGTTCTGCTTGACGACGGTATCCTTGCGACCGATGAGGGTGTCAAGCTTGAGGCTGAGACCCTTGACCTCGATACCATGCTCGGCAAAGTGTTTGCCGGCCTGTTCGTAATGCTCGGAAGATTGCAGCAGAGCTTTGGACGGGATGCAGCCCACGTTGGTGCAGGTGCCTCCCGGAGCGGGTTTGCCGTCGCTGGTAGACCAGGCGTCGATGCAGGCCACCGACATGCCAAGTTGCGCGGCGCGAATGGCGGCAATATAGCCTCCGGGGCCGGCCCCGATTACCACTACGTCAAATTGTTTAGCCATCTTGTGTACTCGGAATTAGAGGAAGCGATTGTCCGGCTCCGCCCCGGCCGACGCCACGCATAGCGAGGCGCGAACGGCATGCGGCTGGGCCGGACATGTTCAAGGACGAGCAGGAATCAGACGTCCAGCAACAGGCGCTGCGGATCTTCCAGCGCTTCTTTCATGGCGACCAGAGACAACACGGCCTCGCGACCGTCGATGATGCGGTGATCGTAAGACAGGGCCAGGTAGTTCATCGGACGAATGACGATCTGGCCGTTCTCGACCACAGGACGCTCTTTGGTGGCATGGATGCCCAAAATAGCGGACTGCGGAGGATTGATGATGGGCGTGGACAGCATTGAACCAAACACGCCGCCATTCGAAATGGAGAACGTACCGCCGGTAAGCTCTTCGAGTGTCAGCTTGCCGTCGCGGGCGCGAGCGCCAAAATCGGCGATCTGCTTCTCGATTTCGGCAATCGAAAGCTGGTCTGCGTTGCGCAAGATGGGCACAACCAGTCCGCGTGGACTGCCTACCGCAATGCCGATGTCGAAATAGCCGTGGTAGATGATGTCCTTGCCATCAACTGAAGCATTGACAATGGGGTACTTCTTGAGGGCAGCGACGGCTGCCTTCACGAAGAACGAGGTAAAGCCCAGCTTGACGCCGTGCTCTTTCTCGAACTTGTCCTTGTAGCGGGCACGCAAATCGAGGATGCCCTGCATGTTGACTTCGTTGAAGGTGGTAAGAATTGCGTTTTCGGCCTGCGACTGAAGCAGGCGCTCGGCCACCCGAGCACGCAGGCGGCTCATGGGCACGCGCTGTTCCGGACGACCATCGAGCGACATGGTGGGCGCCACCGGAGCCGCAGCGGCTGCTTTCTTGGGTGCGCTGTCGGCTGCCAACGCATCACCCTTGGTGACGCGGCCGCCACGACCCGTGCCTTCAACGTTTGCAGGATCGATACCTTTCTCGGCCAGGATCTTGCCCGCAGCCGGCGAAGCGATCGCTGCAGCAGGAGCGGACGCGGCAGGCGCTGATGACGGTGCTGCGGCAGGAGCTTCGGCTGCCGGAGCCTCGGCAGGTGCAGCTGCGGGGGCAGCAGCAGCCTTGGCTTCGGTGTCGATACGAGCCAGGACTTCGCCTGATGCAACCGTACTGCCATCGGCCTTGACGATTTCGCTCAGGACGCCGGAAGCAGGCGCAGGCACTTCGAGCACCACCTTGTCGGTCTCGACCTCGATGAGGATCTCGTCTGCTTCAACGGCTTCGCCAGGCTGTTTTTTCCAGTTGAGCAGCGTTGCTTCGGAAATGGATTCTGAAAGCTGCGGTACGAGAACTTCTGTAATTGCCATGGTGTTTTTCCGTAAAGATGAGTGTTCGTTATTTGGTCAGCACGAAGCTTTTGAATTTGGGGGCCATGGCCTGCTCGAGCAGAGCACGCTGCTGCTCTTGGTGCTTGGCCAGATAACCCACCGCCGGCGAGGCCGATGCACTGCGCCCCGCGTAGCCCAAACGCTGGCCTTCCACCATATTCTCGTACAGATGGTGTTGGATATAGAACCAGGGTCCTTGGTTTTGCGGTTCGTCCTGCACCCAGACGATCTCCTTGGCATTGCTGTATTTTTGCAGCTCGGCCTGAAACGCCTTGTGGGCAAACGGGTACAGCTGCTCGATACGCAGGATGGCGATGTCAGACCGGCCGGCTTCGGTGCGGGCGTGAACCAGGTCATAGTACACCTTGCCCGAGCAAACGAGCACGCGGTTTACCGCTGCCGGATCGATGTTTGCGTCCTGCTCGCCGATGACAAGTTCGAACTGCCCGTCGGCCAGGTCGGTAAGAGGAGACGTGGCGTCCTTGTTTCGCAATAGCGACTTGGGCGTAAAGATGACCAAGGGCTTGCGGAAGGGACGGATCATCTGGCGGCGCAGCACATGGAAAATCTGTGCGCCGTTGGTGGGCTGGACAACCTGCATGTTGTTGTCAGCGCAAAGCTGCAGGAAACGCTCGATGCGGGCTGACGAGTGTTCGGGGCCTTGACCTTCGTAGCCATGGGGAAGCATGAGGGTCAGACCGCACTGGCGGCCCCACTTGGCTTCGCCCGACGAAATGAACTGGTCGATGACAACCTGTGCGCCATTGACGAAATCGCCGAACTGGGCTTCCCAGATGGTAAGCGTGTTGGGTTCGGCTGTAGCGTAACCATATTCAAACGCCAGGACCGCCTCTTCGGACAGTACCGAGTCGATAACGGTAAACGGCGCCTGCTTTTCGGACACATTCTGCAGGGGAATATAGGTACCGTCGTTCCAGCGGTCACGCTTCTGGTCGTGCAATACGGCATGTCGGTGCGTAAAGGTGCCGCGACCGGAGTCTTGCCCGGTAATGCGCACGGCATAGCCCGACGCCACAAGAGTTGCGAACGCCAGATGTTCGCCCATACCCCAGTCGAGGCGAGCCTCGCCGCGGGCCATCTTGAGGCGGTCGTTCAGCAACTTGTTGACCAGCGGATGAACGGTAAAGCCTTCGGGGACCGTGGTGATTTTTTCGCCAATGCGGGTCAGCTCGGCCAGCGGCACACCAGTATTGGCCTCATCGGTCCATTTGGCGTTCAGGAACGGGGTCCAGTCGGTGGCGTATTTGCTCTTGTAATCGGTAAGCACCTGTTCGACAGTGCGCTTGCCTTCTTCCATGAGCTGACGATACGCCTTGACCATGTTGTCGGGCTCGTCCGGGCTCAGGACGCCCTGCGCCACCAGCTTTTCGGCGTACAGCTTGCGGGTACCCGGATGCTGACCGATGCGCTTGTACATCAGCGGCTGCGTCAGCGAGGGAGTGTCTTGTTCGTTATGGCCCAGTTTGCGGAAGCAAACGATATCAACCACGACGTCGTGCTTGAACTCGCGGCGATAATCAAGCGCCAGCTGCGTAACGTACACGACAGCTTCGGGATCGTCGCCGTTGACGTGGAACACCGGCGCTTCGATCATCTTGACCACGTCGGTACAGTACAGTGTCGAACGGGTGTCGCGCGGATCGGAGGTAGTGAAGCCGATCTGGTTGTTGATGACGATGTGCACCGTTCCGCCGGTACCATAGCCGCGGGTTTGCGCAAGGTTGAGCGTTTCCATGACAACGCCTTGGCCTGCAAAGGCCGCGTCGCCGTGGACGAGCACAGGCAATACCTGGCTGCCATCGGTATCCTGGCGACGATCTTGACGCGCACGCACGCTGCCCTCAACCACCGGGTTGACGATTTCGAGGTGGGACGGGTTGAATGCCAGGGACAGATGAACGGGACCGCCGCGCGTGGAAAGGTCGCTGGAGAACCCGTTGTGATACTTGACGTCGCCATCGGTAAGCGCCTGGCTGTGCTTGCCTTCGAATTCGGCGAACAGATCACTGGGCATCTTGCCCATGATGTTGACGAGCATGTTGAGGCGACCGCGGTGCGCCATGCCTACAACGATTTCCTGGACTCCGTTTTCGCCGGCATGGTTGACCAGTTCGTCCATCGAGACGATGAAGCTCTCGCCGCCTTCCAGCGAGAAGCGCTTCTGACCCACATACTTGGTATGCAGGTAACGCTCGAGGCCTTCGGCATCGGTAAGTTGCTGCAATATGCGGGTTTTACGCTCGGCGGAAAACGCGGGTACTCCGACGGTGGATTCGAGACGTTCCTGGATCCAGCGCTTGGCGGTAGGATCGGAAATATGCATGAACTCGGCACCGACAGTTCGACAATACGTATCGCGCAACGCCTTGAGCATGTCTCGCATGGTCATGGTGTCGGCTTTGGTGAAATACGTATTGGTGGCGGCGTAGACCTGGTCCAGATCGGCTTCGGTCAGGCCGTAGAAGGCCGGATCGAGTTCGGGGATATTGGGGCGCTCTTGACGCTTCAGAGGGTCGAGTTCGGCAACCCGTACACCCAGAGTGCGGTAGGCGGCGATCAGCGACTGAACAGAGACCTGTTTGCCGGCAACAGCCAGATCAGGCTCTTGCACGCGAGCGACAAAAGCGTTGGCTTTGGCACGCTGGGCAAAAGACTCGATAATGGGGGCATGCGCTTGATCGCGCGTAGTTTCCTGGCCGTCAGTGGCAGGCTGGTGTTGAAGCTGATCGAAGTAGTTCCGCCATTTTTCGGAAACCGAACCGGGATTCTCCAGGTAAGATTCGTAGAGTTCCTCTACGTATGGGGCGTTGCTACCAAAAAGATAAGAGTTAGATAAAAGTTCTATTTCCGATGACATATAAACGCTTCACCTATCCGAGTGTCTCACTCGTTATGATGCAGGACAACCTTCCGCGACACGGCCAGACCGAATAGCGGATAGCGGGGGCAGAAGGCAACGTGTACGACGCCTTGTGATCAGCCGTAGTACAAGTAGTATACCCACAAACCCTTATTGTGTGACGCGAAACACGGCGCAAAACCGCCCGTCACGCAAAAAAGCGTTGAAGATAACTGACACTCTGCGAGTTGTATTGTCAGGCAGTACACTTACGCTTTGCTTAGAACAGGAGTCACCCCCACCATGGATGCCAACGCCGACCTCTCGAAACTGGCACTCGACTATCATGCCTTCCCCGTTCCGGGGAAGATTTCGGTCACGCCGACCAAGACGCTGGCCAACCAAGACGACCTTTCGCTGGCCTACTCGCCGGGTGTAGCCGCGGCCAGTATGGCCATCTACAACGAGGGCGACGAAGCCGCGGCGCTGTACACCTCTCGTGCCAACCTGGTGGGTGTGGTTACCAACGGTACCGCTGTGCTGGGCCTGGGCAATATCGGCCCTCTCGCCGCCAAGCCGGTCATGGAGGGCAAAGGATGCCTGTTCAAGAAATTCGCCGGCATTGATGTATTTGACATTGAGCTCAACGAAAACGATCCGGATAAGCTGGTCGACATCATCGCGGCGCTGGAGCCCACCCTGGGTGGGGTCAATCTTGAAGACATCAAGGCTCCCGAATGCTTCTATATCGAAAAGAAGCTTCGCGAACGCATGAAGATTCCGGTCTTCCACGACGACCAGCACGGCACGGCCATCATTTCGGCTGCTGCGATCCTCAACGGTCTCAAGGTGGTCGGCAAGGACATCGCGAGCGTAAAGCTGGTTTGTTCGGGAGCCGGCGCCGCTGCCATCGCCTGCCTGAACCTTCTTGTCAGCCTGGGACTTCCTCGCAGCAACATCTATGTAACCGACTCTCGCGGCGTCATTTACGAAGGCCGTGAAGAGAACATGGAACAGACCAAGGCCGAATACGCTCAAAAGACTGACGCCCGTACCCTGGCAGATGTCTGCAAGAACGCCGACGTGTTCCTGGGCTGCTCGGCTCCGGGGGTCCTCACCGCCGACATGGTCAAGACCATGGCCGATCGTCCGCTGATCCTGGCACTGGCCAACCCTGAACCCGAAATCCGCCCCGAAGTGGCGAAGCAGGCGCGCGCTGACTGCGTCATTGCAACCGGCCGTTCCGATTACCCCAACCAGGTCAATAACGTTCTGTGCTTCCCCTTCATTTTCCGTGGCGCTCTGGACGTGGGCGCCACCATCATCAACGAGGAAATGAAGCTGGCCTGCGTTCGTGCCATCGCCGAACTGGCTGAGGCCGAGCAAAACGACGAAGTGGCAAATGCCTACGCCGGCCAGGATCTTACGTTCGGCCCCGAGTACATCATTCCCAAGCCATTCGATCCGCGCCTGATCGTCAAGATTGCTCCGGCGGTGGCCCAGGCCGCCATGGACTCCGGCGTTGCGACCCGTCCGATCACCGACATCGAGGCCTATCGTCAGAAGCTGATGAGCCTGGTGTATCACACGGGCCAGCTCATGCGCCCGCTGTTCATGCAGGCCAAAGAAGCTCCAAAGCGGGTTATCTACGCCGACGGCGAAGACGAGCGAGTTCTGCGTGCCGTCCAGGTAGTAATCGACGAACAGATCGCCCAACCAATTCTTGTTGGCCGCCCTGCAGTCATCGAAATGCGCATCAAGCGGTTCGGCCTTCGCCTTGTTCCGGGTGAAAATATTGAAATCGTCAATCCGGAAGACGATGAGCGCTTCAACGAAACCTGGAGCAGTTATTACAAGATTCAGGGTCGTAACGGTGTCACTCCCGATATCGCCAAGGCGATGGTGCGCAAGCACAACTCGCTCATCGGCGTGATGCTGATGCGCCGCGGTGATGCTGACGCAATGCTGTGCGGCGTGGCCAGCCGATATGACAATCAACTGCGCTATGTGGACGAAGTCATCGGACTACGGGACGGGGCCAAGACATATGCCGCGATGAACGTCCTTATGCTGCCCGACCAGACCCTGTTCATCTGCGACACCCACGTCAACGAGAATCCCACCGCCGAAGAAATCGCTGACATGACGATCCAGGCGGCCGCCGAGGTGTTGCGATTCGGTGTAGTGCCCAAGATTGCCCTGCTGTCGCATTCGAACTTCGGTAGCCGTGTCACCGAGTCGTCGCGAAAAATGGCCGAGGCACGACGCATCATCGCCGAGCGTGCGCCTCACCTCGAGGTGGACGGCGAGATGCATGCTGACGCGGCACTGTCAGAGAAGATCCGCTTGAAGGCTTTTCC
Source organism: Pusillimonas sp. (assembly GCF_029263785.1). Taxonomy (GTDB): domain Bacteria; phylum Pseudomonadota; class Gammaproteobacteria; order Burkholderiales; family Burkholderiaceae_B; genus Pusillimonas. Next base: position 94,029 of record NZ_JAJUFE010000001.1, read on the forward strand.
GGATTCGACCCTGAAGGGGCCCGCCAATCTGTTGATCACGCCCAATCTGGATACCGGGAACATTGTCTACAACATGCTGAAGATGACCGGCAGCAATGGCGTGGCAATGGGGCCGGTTCTGCTGGGCGCTGCACGCCCTGTTCATATCCTGACCACCAGCGCCACCGTGCGTCGCATTGTGAACATGACGGCACTGGCCGTTGTGGATGCACAGCAGGAGGCCGGACAGGTTCAGTTGTAATCAGGACGTCTTGCTTCCTTGAAACCGGCGAGGCTATTTGGCTTCGCCGGTTTTTTTATTGGGGGTCGGGCTTGAGGCCTGGCTGCGGGGAGAGTCTAAAGCCGGTCGCATCCGGCGGTCCCGCTTCGCGGGACTGCCCGCGTCTACCTCGTCCGTGCGGGCGGCAGCAAAACTCGACCTCAGCGCTTACGCGCTTCGGGACTCGTACATGTTGCTGCCGACTTCCCCCGCGCTCCCTTCGGTAGCACGCGGCGCCGTCTGGACGACCGGCTTTAGACTCTCCCCGCAGCCAGGCCTCAAGAACACAGGAATACGCCCCCAACACCCCGCAGCAACCGACCAAAAAAAACGCCCCGAAGGGCGTTTGAATCGAACGATTCTTACTTGGCCGGCACGTCGCGGGGGGCCGCTCCGGTGTACAGCTGACGCGGACGACCGATCTTGTAATCAGGATCAGAGATCATCTCGTTCCACTGGGCAATCCAGCCAACCGTGCGAGCCAGAGCGAAGATCGCCGTGAACATCGACGTCGGAATGCCAATGGCACGCTGAACAATACCCGAGTAGAAGTCAACGTTCGGATACAGCTTGCGATCCACGAAGTACTGATCTTCAAGAGCAATGCGCTCGAGCTCCATGGCAAGCTTGAACAGAGGATCGTCCTCAAGACCCAGAGCCGAGAGCACTTCCTTGCAAGTTTCCTGCATCAGCTTGGCACGCGGATCGTAGTTCTTGTAGACACGGTGGCCAAAGCCCATCAGGCGAACGCCCGAGTTCTTGTCCTTGACCTTTTCCATGAACTCGCCAACTTTGGCGACACCGCCATTGGCTTGCAGCTCTTCAAGCATTTGCAGGCACGCCTCGTTGGCGCCGCCATGAGCAGGACCCCACAGGCAGGCAACACCCGCAGCAATCGCTGCGAACGGGTTCGTACCCGACGAACCGCACAGACGTACGGTCGAGGTCGAAGCATTTTGCTCGTGATCAGCGTGCAGGATGAAGATGCGATCAAGCGCGCGCTCGACGACTTCGTTCACCTGATACTCTTCGCAGGGGTTCGCGAACATCATGCGCAGGAAGTTGCCCGTGTAGGACAAATCGTTGCGCGGGTAGATGTATGGCTGGCCCATCGAATACTTGTACGCCATCGCAACCAGGGTAGGCAGTTTGGCTATCAGACGAATGGCCGAGATTTCACGGTGACGCGGGTTGGTGATGTCTGTGGCGTCGTGATAGAACGCCGACATTGCACCGATCATGCCGGTAAGCACGGCCATCGGGTGCGCGTCGCGTCGGAAGCCACCCAGGAACACCTGCATTTGCTCATGAACCATCGTGTGATTCGTGACCAGTGCATCGAATTCCTTCTTCTGCTGGGCGTCAGGCAATTCACCGTTCAGGATCAGGTAGCTGACGTCCATGAAATCGCAATTTTCTGCGAGCTGATCAATGGGGTAACCACGGTACAGCAGCTGTCCCTTGTCGCCATCGATATAGGTGATGCTCGACTCGCACGACGCGGTGGCCAAAAAGCCCGGATCGTACGTAAACATGCCTGTCTGGCCATATAGCTTGCGAATATCGATGACATCCGGACCGATCGTTCCCTTGTAAACCGGGAACTCAACAGAGTTGCTGCCGTCGGAGAACGATAAAGTGGCTTTTTTATCTGAAAGTTGCATTTCAATCCTCAAGTTTTTACAGCTTCCGCATTTGCTCGACCAGACGACGCAGCTCGGGAGTATCGTATTCTCCGGCAAGCTCGGTTCGGGCTAGCAACACATCAAGCAATTCGTTATCCCCCATCTCAAACAGAAGAGTCAGGGCATGCACATCGGCGTCGGTAAGCTGGGTCTCGTACTGATCGAGGAACTTCGTGATGATCAGATCGTTTTCCAGCAGGCCGCGCCGGGCTCGCCAACGCAAGCGCGGACGGTCGATCTCCGACTGTTTTTTCATGGAACCATCGCCTCAGATTGTGCGACGAACCAGAAGTTCTTTGATCTGGCCGATGGCTTTCGCCGGGTTAAGCCCCTTCGGACAGACATCGGTACAGTTCATGATGGTGTGGCACCGGAACAAGCGATACGGATCCTCGAGATTATCGAGGCGTTCGGCGGTCGCTTCGTCACGGGAATCCACGATAAAACGGTAGGCCTGGAGCAATCCGGCAGGACCCACGTACTTGTCGGGGTTCCACCAGAACGACGGGCAGGACGTCGAACAGCAAGCACACAGAATACACTCGTACAGGCCATCGAGCTGCTCGCGCGCCTCGGGCGTCTGCAGACGCTCTTTCTCGGGCGGCGGCTGATCGTTGATCAGGAACGGCTTGATTGAGTGGTATTGGTTGAAGAAGTGAGTCATGTCGACGATCAGGTCGCGCACGACTGGCAGACCGGGCAAGGGTCGCAACACGATTGGCTCGCTGAGTTCGCGCAGGTTGGTCGTGCAGGCCAGACCGTTCTTGCCATTGATGTTCATGGCGTCGGAACCGCACACCCCTTCGCGGCACGAGCGGCGCAGCGCCAGGCTGTCATCGACATCGTGCTTGATCCGAACCAGGGCGTCCAGAAGCATCTTGTCGTTTGGCTGCAGCTCGACCTCGAGCTTCTGCATGTAGGGACGCTCATCCTTGTCGGGATCGTAGCGATAGATTTCAAATTTGACGATACGTTTTTCGCTCATTTCAGTATCCTGCTTAGAAGGTCCGTGCCTTGGGTGGGAAGCTCTCGACGGTAAGTGGCTTCATTTGCACAGGCTTGTATTCGAGGCGGCGGCCTTCCGAGAACCATAGGGAGTGCACCAGCCAGTTCTCGTCGTCCCGCTCGGGATGATCGTCCAGCGCGTGAGCACCGCGGCTTTCGGTACGGTTGGCGGCTGCCTTGGTGGTGGCAAGCGCGACTTCCTTCATGTTGGCCAGTTCGAGGGCCTCCATGCGGGCCGTGTTCCAGACCTTGGACTTGTCCTTGAAGTAGACATTGTCGCAACGCTCGGCGATACGCTCCATGTCGGCAACCCCTTCGTTCAGCAGCTTGAGGGTGCGGAACACACCGCAGTGGTTCTGCATGCTGTTGCGCATGGCGTTGTGAACTTCGTAGACGTTTTCGCCCGAAGTGCGCTTCTCGAGTTCGTTGACGCGGTCGAGCGAAAAATCGATGGCCGACGGAGGGATCTCCTGGTGCGAATGCTGACGCTCGGGATGCGACTCAACGATGTGATTGCCGGCGGCACGGCCGAACACGATAAGGTCGAGCAGCGAGTTCGTACCCAGGCGGTTGGCACCATGAACCGACGTGGCAGCACATTCGCCCACCGCGTACAGACCCTGAACAGGCACGTTCTCGCCATTGCGCCAATCCATCACCTGACCATAAATATTGGTGGGCAGACCACCCATCTGGTAGTGAATGGTGGGAACGACGGGGATCGGGTCCTTGATCGGATCAACGTTGCCGAACTTGATGGCAATTTCACGGATCGAGGGCAGACGCTTCATGATGGTTTCGGCGCCGATGTGATCCAGCTTGAGCAGGATGTGATCGCCGTTGGGGCCACAGCCGCGTCCTTCCTTGATTTCCTGGTCCATCGAACGCGAGACGAAATCGCGTGGAGCCAAATCCTTGAGCGTAGGAGCGTAGCGCTCCATGAAGCGCTCGCCATCCTTGTTGAGCAGGATGCCGCCTTCGCCGCGAACGCCTTCGGTGATCAGCACGCCGGCACCGGCAACACCCGTGGGGTGGAACTGCCAGAACTCCATGTCTTCCAGAGGAAGACCCGCACGCGCCGCCATGCCAAGACCATCACCGGTATTGATGAAGGCGTTTGTGGAAGCTGCCCAGATGCGGCCGGCACCACCGGTGGCCAGCACGGTTTGCTTGGCTTCCAGGACGTAGATCTCGCCGGTTTCGAGTTCGAGTGCGGTAACGCCCAGGACATCGCCGGCCTGATTGCGCAGGAGGTCCAGAGCCATCCACTCGACAAAGAACTGCGTACGCGCGGCCACGTTGCGCTGATAGAGCGTATGCAACATGGCATGACCGGTACGGTCGGCTGCTGCACAGGCGCGCTGCACCGGCTTCTCGCCGAAATTGGCCGTGTGACCGCCAAAAGGACGCTGGTAGATGGTGCCGTCGGTATTGCGGTCGAACGGCATGCCGAAGTGCTCGAGCTCGTAAACGGCGTTGGGCGCCTCGCGACACATGAATTCGATTGCGTCCTGGTCGCCGAGCCAGTCGGAACCCTTGACGGTATCGTACATATGCCAGTACCAGTTATCTTCGCTCATGTTGCCCAATGCGGCACTGACGCCACCCTGCGCCGCCACAGTGTGCGAACGGGTGGGGAAGACCTTGGACAGGACGGCGACCGAAAGGCCCGCTTGCGCCAGTTGCAGCGAGCAACGCATGCCGGCCCCGCCGGCACCTACAACCACCACATCGAACTGGCGGCGAGGTATGGAATGTTTGACAGCAGCCACGGCTTATAGACTCCAGAGAACTTTAGCGAAATAAACGATAGAACCCACCAGCCACAGCAAGGTCAGAACTTGCAGGAACAGGCGCAGGCCTGCCGATGTGACGTAATCCATCCAGATGTCGCGCACACCGACCCAGGCATGCCAGGCGACCGACAGGAAGGCCAGCGTCGCCAACAACTGGCCCACGGGCAATGCGCCCAGATGGAAGGTGAACAGATGCTGCCAGGCTTCAAAGTTCATTTCCGAAGAAAAGAGGAAGCCGAAGAACAGGATCAGCGTATAAACGGCCATGATGACGGCCGTGCAGCGTTGAACGATGAAATCAAGGGTGCCGTAGTGGGCACCGACCACCAGACGTTTTGTGCCGAGACGTTGTTGAGTTGTCATTACCAGGCTCCGAACAGTTTAAGACCAAACACCACGGTCAGGGCGAGGCTGACCCCAAAGACGATCCCGGCGGATTTTTGCGCCGAGACTTTGTCCATGCCGATGTGCAGGTCAAGCACGAGGTAGCGGATGCCGGCACAGAAGTGATGCAGGTAGCCCCAGATAAGCACCAGGAACACGAGCTTGCAAACAGGATTGGAAGCCCATTCGCGCATCGAGGCATAGGTTTCAGGCGAGGTGACGCTGGCCGCAAACAAGGGCACAATGATCAGCGGCAAGCTCAGGAACAGCAACGCGCCACTGATGCGGTGCAAGATTGAAGATTTTCCCGCAAGCGGGAGGTGGTATCTGAGTATCTGCGGGATGCTTAAATTGCGATACTGCGGACGTGGCTTGGAAGCTGAATCGGACATGACGGCCTCGAGGTTGTAACAATTAATTTTTGCAAAGCGATACGGGCTATTTTCGCCTATTTGTGCGAAGACGATCAAATAACTGGCAAATTCTTCCTGCTAATTCAAACTATTGCGGTAATGGAACCGCTCTGTGACGTAAAGTCCGCGCCGAACTTCCATGGGACGGTCGCCGTAGGTGTATGACACCCGCTCGACCTGCAGCAATGGAGTGCCGGGCTCGACCCCCAGCAACTGCGCGGCCTCGTCAGACGCCGCCATCGCGCGGATCTTCTCTTCTGCCCTGACCATGCTTACTCCGTATTCCGATTCGAAGAAGGCATATAGCGGCCCCTTGTAACGGGAAAACGAGTCGGCGGTCAGGCCGCGAAAGACAGCACCCGGCAACCAGATGTCGTCCAGAATGGTGGGCACACCGTCGAACGACAGCACGCGGCGCAGGTTCACGACACTGTCGGCGGTGCGCAGGTCGAGAAGACGTGCAATATCGACCGGTGCCTTTACGCGCCGGCATTCAAGTATCTGGCTTCCGGAGACGGGCTGTTTGCCGTCATCGGGGGTCAGGCGCAAAAAGCGAAAACGCACCTTGGCTTCGTGATGAGTCGCAACGAACGTACCCTTGCCCTGGCGGCGCAAAAGCAGATTTTCGGCTGCAAGTTCGTCAATTGCCTTACGCACCGTGCCCTGGCTGACCTGGAATCGGGAGGCAAGCTCCAGCTCGCTGGGTATGGCTTCGCCGGGTTTCCACTCGCCACGGTCAAGACTCTGCAGCAGCAAACCCTTGATCTGCTGATACAACGGGCTATACGCCGCGCTGGAGGCAGCGCGCTCGGTATCGGGCGCAGAGTCTGTGACGGGTTTTTCGGACATGAAAGAAGAAGAAGATGCGTCTCGGATGAAGTGAGGTAAAACGGCCGTTATTTTCGCACGGTTCGCGTTTTCTGTCTAACACTCTTCTGTCTTATATAAGATATAAGATTGACGCTGTTCTGGGTTTCCCGTAATCTTTTATCGTTTTAAACTAGCGAATGTCATTCAAAGTCCATTGACGTGAAACGGTCGACGAGCTCGCCCTTTTCAGGTCAATGGACCTGTTTATTCGTCCCTCATCACATCGGAGATCTCCATGTCCAAACCCGCCATGCGCGTCGCCGTAACCGGCGCCGCCGGCCAAATCGGCTACGCCTTGCTGTTCCGCATCGCTTCAGGCGAAATGCTTGGCAAAGACCAGCCCGTCATCCTGCAGTTGCTTGAAATTCCCGACGAGAAGGCTCAGAAGGCGCTCAAGGGCGTCATGATGGAACTGGACGACTGCGCGTTCCCGCTGCTGGCCGGCATGACTGCGCACAGCGACCCTCGCGAGGCCTTCAAGGACGCTGATATTGCACTGCTGGTTGGCGCCCGCCCCCGTGGCCCAGGCATGGAGCGCAAGGATCTGCTCCAGGTCAACGCCCAGATCTTTACCGCCCAGGGCAAGGCCCTTAACGATGTTGCCAGCCGCGACGTAAAAGTCTTGGTGGTGGGCAACCCCGCCAACACCAACGCGTATATAGCCATGAAGTCCGCGCCCGATCTGCCGGCAAAGAACTTCACTGCCATGCTGCGCCTGGACCACAACCGTGCCCTGACCCAACTGGCTGCCAAATCCGGCAAGCGTGTCGCAGACATCGAAAAACTCATTGTCTGGGGCAACCACTCGCCCACCATGTACCCCGACATCCGTTTCGCGACAGTCGAAGGCCAGAGCCTGCAGCAGCTCATCAACGACGACGTCTGGAACCGCGAAGTCTTCATCCCCACGGTGGGCAAGCGTGGCGCCGCCATCATCGACGCTCGTGGCCTGTCGTCAGCCGCTTCGGCCGCCAACGCAGCCATTGATCATGTTCGCGACTGGGTCCTGGGCAGTAACGGCAAATGGGTAACCATGGGCGTTCCCTCCGACGGTTCCTATGGCATTCCTGAAGGCATCATTTACGGTGTACCTGTTACTACCGCCAACGGCGAGTACACTGTGGTGCAAGGCCTGGAAATTGATGACTTCTCACGCGAACGCATGGATTTCACCTTGAACGAACTGCTCGAAGAGCGCGACGGAGTCAAGGACCTGCTTAGCTGATACATCGCCGGCGAAAAAACATGCCGGCATCACCCGCTAGGTTTCAGACCAGGCCCCGCCGCCCTTCAGGCCGCGGGGCTTTTTTGCAGCCGTCGGCGTTGAAGCCGGCCGGTTCACAAAGGAGACAAGCATGGCCAATACAAATAAGAAAACCGCAACCCCTCCCAAGCCGAAGAAATCCGTCGCGCTTTCGGGCGTGATTGCCGGCGACACCGCATTGTGCACGGTTGGACGCAGTGGCAACGACCTGCATTACCGAGGCTACGATATTCTCGATCTGGCGGCCAACAGTGAGTTCGAGGAAATTGCGCATTTGCTGGTACACGGCAGCCTGCCCACCCGGGCCGAGCTTGCAGCATACAAAGAAAAGTTGCGCCGCCTGCGCGGTCTGCCCGAATCGCTTCAGATGGCGCTTCAATGCCTGCCGCCGGCAAGCCACCCCATGGATGTCATGCGCACCACAGTTTCAGTACTTGGCTGCCTTCTGCCAGAAAAAGACGACCACAACCCGGCCGACGCCCGCGATATTGCGGATCGCCTGCTGGCCTGCCTCGGCCCGGCCCTGCTTTACTGGTATCACTACAGCCACAATGGCCGGATCATCGACACTCAGACCGACGATGACAGCATCGGCGGTCAATTCCTGCATCTTCTTCATGGAGAAGCACCCAAAAAAGAATGGGTTGATGCCATGCATACGTCGCTGATCCTGTATGCGGAACATGAATTCAACGCCTCCACCTTTACTTGCCGCGTCATCGCCGGAACGGGATCGGACATGTATTCGGCCATTGCCGGCGGCATAGGCGCCTTGCGCGGACCCAAGCATGGTGGCGCTAACGAGGTAGCCTTCGATATACAAAAACGCTACTCGTCACCTGACGAGGCTGAAGCTGACATTCGCCGCCGGCTCGACGCCAAAGAAGTGATCATCGGATTTGGCCATCCGGTTTATACGGTTTCCGACCCACGCAACCAGGTCATCAAGGAAGTCGCCCGCAAGTTGTCTCGCAATGCGGGCAACATGAAAATGTACAACATCGCCGAACGGCTTGAAACGGTTATGTGGGACGTCAAGAAAATGTTCCCGAACCTGGACTGGTTCTCGGCAGTGTCGTATCACATGATGGGCATACCCACCGCCATGTTCACCCCCTTGTTTGTCATGGCCCGCACGGCTGGTTGGGCCGCACACATCATCGAGCAGCGCATCGACAACAAGATCATTCGCCCCACCGCCAACTATGTGGGTCCCGAAAACCAAAAATTCATTCCACTCGGCAAGCGCCGCTAAGACTTAACAGGAAGTTTCATGTCCGCCCCCATCTCCAACATCCGTCCTGACTACGACCAGGTTCTCGTCGACATTGCCGACTACGTCTTGAACTACCAGGTACAAAGCCCCCTGGCGTACGAAACGGCTCGCAACTGCCTGATTGACACGCTGGGTTGCGGGCTCGAAGCACTTGACTACCCGGCCTGCACCAAACTGCTCGGCCCGGTCGTTCCGGGCACTATCGTTCCGAACGGGGCCAAAGTGCCAGGCACGCAGTTCCAGCTCGACCCCATACAAGCGGCATTCAATATCGGCGCCATGATTCGTTGGCTCGACTTCAACGACACCTGGCTGGCCGCCGAATGGGGCCATCCATCCGACAACCTGGGCGGCATCCTCGCCACTGCCGACTGGCTGTCGCGAAATGCACTCGCCGCCGGCAAACCACCCCTGCTCATGCGCGACGTGTTGACCGCCATGATCAAGGCCCATGAAATCCAGGGTTGCCTCGCGCTGGAAAACTCCTTCAACAAGGTCGGGCTTGATCACGTCGTGCTGGTAAAGGTGGCTTCCACGGCTGTAGTGGCCCAGATGATGGGACTTAGCCGGGAAGAAATCTTGAACGCGTTGTCACTGGCATGGGTGGACGGCCAAAGCCTTCGAACCTATCGCCATGCTCCGAATACGGGCAGCCGCAAGAGCTGGGCGGCGGGCGATGCCACCAGCCGGGCCGTGCGCCTTGCCCTCATGGCCCGTACCGGCGAAATGGGCTATCCGTCGGTTCTCACTGCCAAGACCTGGGGCTTTTATGACGTGCTTTTCAAGGGTCAACCTTTCAGGTTTCAGCGCCCTTATGGCAGCTATGTGATGGAGCATGTGCTGTTTAAAATCTCGTATCCGGCCGAGTTTCATTCTCAGACTGCTGTTGAATGCGCCATGCAGGTTCACCAGAAGCTGCTTGCCGAAAACAGGTCTGCCGACGACATCAAGCAGATAACGATACGCACACACGAAGCCTGCATTCGCATCATCGATAAAAAGGGCCCGCTCAACAATCCGGCTGATCGAGATCATTGCATCCAGTATATGGTGGCAGTACCGATACTGTTTGGCCGCCTGACTGCTTCAGACTATGAAGATGATGTCGCTTCAGATCCACGCATCGACGCGCTCCGTGACAAGATCATATGCGTGGAAGACCCGACATTCACCGCCGACTATCACGACCCTGAAAAGCGTTCAATCGCAAACGCACTGACGGTAGAGTTCCACGACGGCACCAGGTTCGACGAGATTGTGTGCGAGTACCCCATCGGCCACAAGCGTCGTCGCGCCGAAGGTATCCCCTTGCTCGAGGCAAAGTTCCAAACTAACCTGGCTCGGCGCTTTCCACCCAAACAGCAAGATCTCATTCTGAAAGCCTCGCTGGACCAGTCCAGGCTAGAGGCGATGCCGGTGCACGAATACGTCGACCTGTACGTTATTTGAACGGAGCCCACGACTCATGACCAGAGACATCAAGCAGAACCTGGAATTACATCGCTTTGAATGGGCCGAGGACGATGCCCTCTCCGTTCTCGAATACAGGCTCGACGGAAATACATTCACCATCACTCACACTGAAGTGCCCCAAGCACTCAGTGGCCGAGGCATTGCCTCGGACTTGGTCAAGCACGCCCTGAATACGGCGCGTAGCCGGGGATGGAAGGTTCGAATCGAGTGCAGCTACGCAGCCACATACGTAAAACGGCATCCTGAATATCAGGATCTGATTGCCTGACCCGGCGCGTCCTGTTGCGCCCCTGACCAGGCACCGTCAAATCCCTGTAAGGGCGCGCTTTGCGCCGCGTAAAGCATCAACCGGGGATCGTGTGAAACCTCGCAAGTCTTATATAAGATATAAGACATAAGACATTTGCCTGATCGCCCTCCTTCCAGATACAATTACATCATCAATTACCCGCTTTTTCCTATTAAAAGGCACGCCTCATGCTGGAATCTTATCGCCAACACGTTGCCGAACGCGCTGCGTTGGGCATACCCCCCCTGCCCCTGTCGGCCCAACAGACCGCCGATCTCATCGAATTGCTCAAAGCCCCTCCCGCCGGCGAAGAAGCAAATCTGGTCGAATTGATCACGCACCGCGTGCCCGCCGGCGTTGACGACGCTGCCAAAGTCAAGGCTTCGTATCTGGCCGCCATCGCATTCGGCAAAGAAGTCTGCCCCCTGATCGATCGCAAGAAAGCAACCGAATTGCTTGGCACGATGCTTGGCGGCTACAACGTCGCCCCTCTTATCGAACTGCTCGACGACGCCGAACTGGGCACCATCGCTGCCGACGGCCTCAAAAACACCCTGCTTGTGTTCGACGCCTTCCATGACATCCAGGAAAAGGCCGAAAAAGGTAATGCCAACGCCAAAGCCGTCCTGCAAAGCTGGGCCGAAGGCGAATGGTTCACGAGCCGTCCCGAAGTTCCAGAAAGCCTCACCATCACGGTCTTCAAGGTTCCCGGCGAAACCAACACCGACGATCTGTCCCCTGCGCCCGACGCAACCACCCGCCCCGACATTCCGCTGCATGCCCTGGCAATGCTCAAGAACCGCCGCGAAGGCGCCCCGTTCGAGCCCGAAGAAGACGGCAAGCGCGGCCCGGTACAGTTCATCCAGAGCCTCAAGGAAAAAGGCCATCTGGTTGCCTATGTAGGCGACGTCGTTGGTACAGGCTCATCGCGCAAATCGGCGACCAACTCGGTGCTGTGGTTTACCGGCCAAGACATTCCCTATGTACCCAACAAGCGCTTCGGCGGCGTCTGTCTGGGCGGCAAGATTGCTCCGATCTTCTACAACACAATGGAAGACGCCGGCGCACTGCCCATCGAGCTGGATGTTTCCCAGATGAACATGGGAGATGTGGTCGAGTTGCGTCCTTACGAAGGCAAGGCACTCAAGAATGGTGAGGTCATCGCCGAATTCGAACTCAAGTCCGAAGTGCTGTTCGACGAAGTTCGCGCCGGCGGACGCATCCCGCTGATCATTGGCCGCGGTCTTACCGCCAAGGCACGCGAGGCATTGGGCCTGCCTCCTTCCACCCTGTTCCGTCTGCCCAAAAACCCCGAAGATTCCGGCAAGGGCTTTACACTGGCGCAGAAAATGGTGGGTCGTGCCTGCGGTCTGCCGGAAGGCCAGGGCGTTCGCCCGGGCACCTATTGCGAGCCGAAGATGACTTCCGTGGGCAGCCAGGACACCACCGGCCCCATGACTCGCGACGAACTCAAAGACCTTGCATGCCTGGGATTCTCGGCAGACCTGGTCATGCAATCGTTCTGTCACACGGCCGCCTACCCCAAGCCGGTCGACGTCAAGACACACCACACCCTGCCCGACTTCATCAGTACGCGTGGCGGCATTTCGCTTCGCCCGGGCGACGGCGTGATCCACAGCTGGCTCAACCGCATGCTGCTGCCCGACACTGTCGGCACCGGCGGCGACTCGCACACACGCTTCCCCATCGGCATCTCCTTCCCTGCGGGCTCGGGCCTTGTGGCCTTCGCCGCAGCAACCGGAGTCATGCCCCTGGATATGCCTGAATCAGTTCTGGTGCGGTTCAAGGGCGAGCTGCAGCCCGGCGTAACCCTGCGCGACCTGGTCAACGCGATACCGCTGTATGCCATCAAGCAGGGCCTGCTTACCGTCGCCAAACAAGGCAAGAAAAACGTCTTCTCGGGCCGCATCCTCGAAATCGAAGGGCTGCCAGACCTCAAGGTGGAACAAGCATTTGAGTTGTCCGACGCATCTGCCGAGCGCTCTGCTGCAGGCTGCACCGTGCGCCTCAACAAAGAGCCCATTATCGAATACATCCAGAGCAACATCGTGATGCTCAAGTGGATGATCGCCAATGGTTACGAAGACGAACGCTCGTTGGCACGACGCATCAAGGCCATGGAAGCCTGGCTCGCCAACCCGCAGCTGCTCGAGCCCGATGCCGATGCCGAATACGCAGCGGTCATCGAGATCGACCTGGCAGATATTCACGAACCCATCGTGGCCTGCCCCAACGATCCGGACGACGTCAAGACCCTGTCAGAGGTGGCCGGTGCCGTCATTGATGAAGTCTTCATCGGAAGCTGCATGACCAACATCGGCCACTTCCGCGCGGCCTCGAAACTGCTCGAGGGCAAGCGAGACATTCCAGTCAAATTGTGGGTCGCTCCTCCCACCAAGATGGATGCCCAGCAACTGACCGAAGAAGGCCATTACGGTGTCTTTGGCACCGCCGGCGCGCGCACCGAAATGCCCGGCTGCTCGTTGTGCATGGGCAACCAGGCACAAGTACGCGAGGGTGCCACGGTTATGTCGACCAGCACGCGTAACTTCCCGAACCGCTTGGGCAAGAACACAAATGTGTATCTGGGTTCGGCCGAACTGGCTGCCATCTGCTCGCGTCTGGGCCGCATTCCCACCAAGGAGGAATACATGGCCGACATGGGCATCATCAACGAAAGCGGCGACGAGGTCTATCGCTATCTCAACTTCGATCAGATCGAACAATACAAAGAGATCGCCGATTCGGTGGGTGTGTAACCAAGCCGAAGGGTATTCCCCATCCAAGCCCCTTCCGGCAAGCCGGAGGGGGCTTTTTTTCTGATTCCCCATACGCCATCCAATAGGGCATAAAATAGGCGCAATAGTTCTTCAGCCTTGCGACAGTCCTTTCAGGCATTGTCGTACAGTCAATAACGTGTTTGTTCTTCACAGCGTCAAGCCACTTTCAGCACGGAGCACAATATGCCGCACAATACGTTCAACAGCTTGCAGAAGTTCAAGATTGGAAGAAAATCCGCCAAGTTCTATTCCCTGCCTGCCTTGGGAAAGTCGCTGGGCATCGACGTGCAGCGTCTGCCTGTGTCCATACGTATCGTGCTCGAATCGGTCCTGCGCAACTGTGACGGCAAGAAGATCACCGAACAACATGTCAAGGAGCTGGCTGGCTGGAAGCCAAACGCGCCTCGCAACACCGAAATTCCGTTCGTTGTCGCTCGCGTAGTGCTTCAGGATTTCACCGGCGTTCCATTGCTGGCCGATATCGCAGCGATGCGCTCCGTGGCTGCGCGCATGGGCAAGGACCCAAAAAAGATCGAGCCCCTGGTTCCGGTCGACCTGGTTGTCGACCACTCGGTAATGATCGATTACTACGGCACCAACAAGGCGCTTGACCTCAACATGAAACTCGAGTTTCAGCGCAACAAAGAGCGATACCAGTTCATGAAATGGGGCATGCAGGCGTTTGACACATTCGGAGTCGTGCCTCCGGGTTTTGGCATTGTCCACCAGGTCAACCTCGAGCATCTGGCCCGCGGCGTGCATCACGACGCCGAGAACAACATTTATTACCCCGACACCCTGGTCGGCACAGACAGTCACACCACCATGATCAACGGCATTGGTGTTGTGGGCTGGGGCGTGGGCGGTATCGAAGCCGAAGCCGGCATGCTCGGCCAGCCGCTTTACATCCTCACTCCTGACGTAGTGGGTGTCGAGCTCAAGGGCGAGCTGCGTGGCGGCGTAACTGCAACCGACCTGGTCCTGACGCTCACCGAGCTGCTTCGCAAGCAAAAGGTGGTTGGCAAGTTCGTGGAATTCTGCGGCCCCGGCACCGCCAGCCTGTCGGTGACTGATCGTGCCACCATCGGCAACATGGCACCGGAGTACGGTGCCACCATGGGCTTTTTCCCTATCGATCAGCGCACTCTGCATTACTTCGAAGGCACCGGCCGCACACAAGAAGAAATCGACGCCCTCAAGGCGTATTTCAAGGCTCAGGGCATGTTTGGTGTGCCCAATGCATCCGACATCAAATACAGCCAGCTCATCACCCTGGATCTTTCAACGGTTACGCCCTCGCTGGCCGGTCCCAAGCGGCCCCAGGATCGTATCGAACTGGGCGATGTAAAGCAGACATTTGCCGGGCTTTTCGTCGAGCAGTCCGCCAACGGCTTCAACCAGCCACCCGAGAAGCTCGATCAGGTATTCACCACAAGTACCGGTACCAAGGTCAGAAATGGCGACGTGCTGATTGCCGCCATCACGTCCTGCACCAATACCTCGAACCCCAGCGTGTTGCTGGCAGCCGGCCTGATGGCCAAGAAGGCAGTCGAAGCGGGCCTTAAAGTGCCCAAGCACATCAAGACCTCCCTGGCACCGGGGTCTCGCGTCGTTACCGATTACCTCAGCAAGACCGGTCTGCTGCCCTACCTCGAGAAGCTGGGTTTCAACGTGGCTGCGTATGGCTGCACAACCTGTATCGGCAACGCCGGCGACCTTACTCCCGATCTCAACGAAGTCATTACCCAGAACGGGCTGGTTTGTGCGGCAGTGCTTTCGGGCAACCGAAACTTCGAGGCTCGCATTCACCCCAACATCAAGGCCAACTTCCTGGCGTCTCCGCCATTGGTCGTTGCATACGCCCTGGCCGGTACCGTGCAAAAAGACCTCATGACCGAGCCAGTGGGCAAGGGCAAGAATGGAGATGTGTGGCTTGGCGACATCTGGCCGAGCAATGCCGAAGTTGAGGCACTGCTGGGCGAGGCACTCAACCCAGAGGTCTTCCGCAGCAATTACGCAGAAATCAAGACGAATCCCGGCAAGCTCTGGAACAAGATCTCGGGCGTAACCGGCGACGTCTACAATTGGCCCAGCTCAACCTATATTGCCGAGCCCCCCTTCTTTGCGGATTTCGACATGACGCCGGCGCCGATGCCGCCAGTACGCAACGCCCGTGCCCTGGCCATCTTCGGCGATTCGGTCACCACCGACCACATCTCGCCGGCCGGCTCGATCAAGGAAAGCTCGCCGGCGGGACAGTACCTCCTGGCCAACGGCGTATCCAAAGAAGACTTCAACAGCTACGGCTCACGACGCGGCAACCACGAAGTCATGATGCGCGGCACGTTTGCCAATGTGCGCATCAAGAACCTGATGATTCCTCCCAACGCCGATGGCAGCCGTTTCGAGGGCGGTGAAACGCTGCACCAGCCCAGCCAGGAACGCATGCCCATTTACGACGCGGCCATGAAATACATCGCCGAGGGTGTACCCACAGTCGTATTCGGCGGAGAAGAATACGGAACCGGGTCTTCACGCGACTGGGCGGCCAAAGGTACCCAGCTGCTGGGTGTCAAGGCCGTCATCGCGCGCAGTTTCGAGCGCATCCACCGCAGCAACCTCGTGGGAATGGGAGTTCTGCCCTTGCAGTTCAAGGGCGAAGATAGCGTTGATACTCTGGGAATCACCGGAAAAGAAACCTACGACATCACCGGCATCGAAAACGGTATCAGACCGCAGCAGGATGTCACCCTTGTCATCCACCGTCCTGACGGAACCTCTCAAGAGGTCAGCATGCTGCTTCGTATCGACACGGCCACCGAAGTCGATTACTACCTGCATGGAGGCATCCTGCCCTACGTGCTGCGCGAACTGTTGGCGGCCTGATATACAAGTTGCCCCCCAGAGCCTCCGGTCCGCCTCGGGCGGTCCGGGGGCTCTTTACTTGGAATCCGGTGCACAGGGTTAAACTACAGTATTAAAGAGGAAGCCATTGTCAAAGATGTCCGACCGCACCCGAACCTTACGCTCGACGCGCCTATCGCGCGAAGCCCAACGCCTGGTCACCCTGGCCGATTCACTAGCACGATCGGGAAGCCGGCTCGAAGACATCTATTGGGAAAATCTGTTCCAGGCATTGCTGGGCAAGTTGCTGACGCAAAAAAAGAATGAAGCGATCGAATCGGCTCTGGAACACCTGCTGGCGACCAATATGGACGCCTACGAAATCCTGATAGAACAAGTCGAGACGCATACAGAATCGGCTGTCGTCAACCACGAGGGTCAGGCCTACGACGTGCTGCTTATCTGTGCACCCATTGTCACCTGGACCCGCTACCAGCTTCCACGCGCGGTCGACCTTGGCCCCCATCTGCATAAGCTCACCCGGTCTCTGCAAACGCATATTCTGGCCGAAGGCACACATGTATCCCTGCTGCCCGGAATGGTCAGTTTCGACCAAATGCCACGATCGTTTCATGAGACGCTGGAATGGACCCAACGCCTTGGACGTGCGGCGCTCAGGCAAAAACCCGACAACACCCTGGTCGTGTCTTCCCCGGCAGCTGAAGGCATGCTTGCCGACGCCCGCTTTATCGTCGGCGCAGTTGCGACACCAAAGGGCGGTCCGGTGTTCAGATGGCAGACGGGCACGCCCGACGAGCCCATCAGTCGCGCCCAGTGTTTTGACGGATGGCAAGCAGAGTGCGCTGAGCTTATTGCGGGCAGCTTTACGGGCTGTAGCATCGAATACCTTCAGCCAGACGCCTATTATGTGGCAAGCCGCGATGCCGACCGGCGCATTCGCCCCCTGGCGCTCAAGGCTGCAGCCACCTGGTTGCAAACGGCCGCCGGACTGCCCGGCAATCAGCTTCGTGCCACCGTCGTGGCCTGCGGTGAATCCACCATCGAGGAATATCGCATCGGCTTCAGCACCGCCCAAGCTACCGACGTAATTTACGGCTGTATATGGCCCGTACTGAGCAAGGAAGAAGCCGCTGTCGAGGTTCTGGACATCGGCCAGACCAGCGTGCCCGAAGAAATTGCCGCCATTCTCAAGGAACAGGGCATCAGCGATGTACGCCAGCTTCCCGGTTTGTTCCCGATTGAGTTTTGTGACGATTGTGGCGCGCCCTACTTTCCTAATCCCCTGGGCGATCTGCTACATCCCGAACTGCCTGACGAAATTGACGTCAATCCACTCAATTTCCACTGAAAGCAACACTTCACCCGATCGGACATGCATCTGCCCGGTTTTGATATTTTTTGTCGAGTTGTCGACAACTACGGCGATATTGGGGTCTGCTGGCGCCTGGCCAAGCAGTTGGCACAGCACTCCGAGGTAGGCCCGGTACGCCTATGGGTCGATGACCTGGCTTCATTCCACCAAATCGAAAAGTGCGTGCGTCCCACCGCTGCACAGCAAGTCGCACGAGGTGTCCAGATTCATCATTGGACCCAAACGCTTCCAGATGTTCGTCCGCTGGAGGTGGTCGTGGAAGCGTTCGCCTGCGATCTGCCACAGATGTTTCTGGATCGGATGACAGACAATCTGTGGATCAACCTGGAATACCTCAGTGCAGAGGACTGGGTGGAAAGTTGTCATGCCCTGCCCTCGATTCAACCCAACGGACTGAACAAGTTCTTTTTCTTTCCTGGCTTCACGCCGCGAACCGGCGGCCTGTTGCGCGAACCCGACTTGCTTGATTCGCAAGCGACATGGACAGCATTGCCCGAATCACGCCGGGCGCTCCTTGACAAGATCGGCATGCCCGATCATGTGCAAGGGCTATTACTCAAAGGATGGCGTCAGGCGTTTGTCTTCTGCTACAACGATGCGCCTGCACAGGCTTTGGCCAACGCACTGGGTCATCCCGGGCAACCTACCCTGGCAATCGTTCCACGGGGAGTACTTCCCGAGCTCTCGCAGCTTCAAAACGAATCGTTCCAGGTATTTGAGTCTCCGTTTGTCGACCAGGACGACTTTGATCACCTGCTATGGTCGAGCGATCTGAACGTCGTCCGGGGCGAAGATTCGCTTGTCCGAGCCATATGGGCCGGCAAGCCCTTCTTGTGGCATATTTATCGACAAAAGGAAGACGCTCATATGGCCAAGCTGGATGCCTGGCTCGAACGCACGCACTTAAGCGCCGAATTTAGGCAAACCATTCGCGCCTTCAATCAAACCGACGAGTCTGCCGCCATTGCAAGCCTGCAGGAAGCCGTCGAGCCCCGCGCCTGGGAGCAATGGCGCATGGAATGTCTGGCCTTTCGTCAGGCAATGACAGACCAGACTTCCCTGGTCACACGTTTACTGGCGTTTCGCGCGGAAAAAGCCGGCAGCGGGTAAAATAGCAAGTTTTGTACGTACTGCTCCGGTCCGGTAAAAATGAAGCTGGAGCAAATCTACTTCCGGAGTGCTTTGCAAGATGAAAACCGCACAAGAATTGCGCGTTGGGAACGTAATCATGGTGGGCGACCAGCCACTGGTCGTTCAAAAGGCCGAATACAACAAATCGGGCCGAAATGCCGCAGTCGTCAAACTCAAGTTCAAGAATTTGCTCAGTGGTTCAGCCAGCGAATCCGTATATAAGGCTGACGAAAAATTCGAAGTGATTGTGCTCGAGAAAAAAGAATGCACATATTCGTATTTTGCCGACCCCATGTATGTCTTCATGGACGAAGAGTACAACCAGTACGAGGTCGAGGCTGACAGCATGGGCGACGCCCTGGACTACCTTGAAGAGAACATGGCGGTAGAAGTCGTGTTCTACGAAGGTCGGGCTATCTCGGTCGAGCTTCCCACCATTATTGTGCGCGAAATCACCTACACCGAGCCCGCCGTCAAAGGCGACACTTCCGGCAAGGTGCTCAAGCCCGCCAAAATCAACACAGGCAAGGAAATCGCGGTTCCGCTGTTCTGCACTATCGGCGACAAGATCGAGATCGACACCCGCACGGGTGAGTACCGCAGCCGCGTCAACTAAACGGCAGCCTATTGAAGGCGGTCGTCGTCCAGAAAGTCGGGAATGGGCAAGACAGCAATGCCCTCCCGCGCCAGCTCTTCTCGTTCCTGGGGCGTGGTCGAGCCGCGGATAGGCCGGTGATCGATTTCGCCCTCGTGCATGCGACGAGCCTCCTGCGCAAAGCGATCGCCTACATTATCGGCATTACGGACAATCTCGCGTATGTGCGAGAGAACTTGCGCCTGCAGCTTGGCCAAGGTCACAGACGCTTCGGACGCCTCCGGGGTGGCTTGCATTGATTCGGTGTGTTCGCCATCGGATTTGCCTCGGCCCATGTTCAGGCGAGGCGCAGACAACATCTTGCTGATCTGATTGCTGTCGCAGACGGGACACACCAACAGGCCCTGGTCGCGCTGCTTGTCGTAGTCATCAGCCGACCCGAACCAGCCTTCGAACACGTGGCCCACATCACACTGGAGATCAAATACTTTCAATGCCATGAATTATCAGATGGGGGCCGCCCCAAAAATTGCAATACACCCTGATTATAGGCTTGTCTGCACGGGCTACCCAGAGTTGATTCAATTCAGACTTCACACAGATGGCTGGCGGGCAGGAAACAGGCCCGGCCCGATTGAGCGTGACCTTGCCCTATAAACGTGGCACGGCAGCCAGCATACGTCGGGTCTGCTCATGCATTGGCCGGTGCAAGACCTGCTCGGCAGGCCCGGTTTCAACGATGCGGCCCTGATCCATGACAGCGATCCTATCCGAAAGATATTCCACAACGCCGAAATTGTGTGTGATGAAAAGGTAGGCGAGTCCTGAATCCCGTTGCAATTCCAGCAACAACTCCAAGAGTTGAGCTTGCACGGATACATCAAGCGCCGACGTGGGCTCATCACAAACCAGCACTTTTGGCTCGACCGCCAACGCGCGGGCAATAGCTATTCGCTGACGTTGGCCACCCGAGAACTCATGCGGGTAACGATCAACCGAGTTGGATGGCAAACCGACGCGATCAAGCAATTGACGCACGCGCAGCCGGCGTGTCTGCCTGGACACGTCCGGTTGCAGGGCCGCCACGCCCTCCTCGAGAATTTCACTGACCTGCATACGTGGATCGAGCGACGCATACGGATCTTGAAAAACGATCTGGATGTCGCGTCGTGCGCGTTTCAGTGCACCGCGCCCGGCATCCAGTATGGACTGTCCGGCGAGCACGGCCGTGCCCGAGACATTCGCCTGCTTGTCCAACAGTCGCAGCAAGGCCTTGGCTGTCGTGGTCTTGCCGCAACCCGACTCTCCAACCAGCGAAAGGGTTTCGCCGGCATCAAGCGTAAATGACAAACCTTTTACGACTTCGACTGCATCGGTGTTTCGGCTAAACAGCCTGCTGCGCGGCTGGTATGTGACGCGCAGGTCCCGGACATCCAGCACCGGAGAACCACCTGGCCGAGCTTCCGCCGACCCGGGGCGACGGCCGCAAGCCGGCTGCTGCACCTCAGATGTTGCAGGCGGGGGTCGACTGGAATCAACTCCGGCATCCACCGTTAGCCGGGTGCCGCGCTTCTCAAACGTGGGAATCGCAGCCAATAGCTGCCTCGCATAGGGATGCTTGGGCGAACTGAAAAACTGTTCGGTAGGCACGGACTCAACAATCTGTCCGTAACGCATAAGCGCCACGTGGTCCGCAACCTTTCTGACGACAGCCAGATCATGCGTGATCAGCAAAATGGCCAGACCCATTTCTTTTTGTATGTCCGCAAGCAGATCCAGGATCTGAGCCTGCACGGTAACATCCAGCGCGGTAGTGGGCTCATCAGCAACCAGCACGACAGGTTCTGCCGCCAGGGCAATGGCGATCATGACCCGCTGCTTCTGTCCACCCGAAAACTGAAAGGGATAATCGTTAAGCCTGCGTTCGGCGTTCTCGATTCCTACCCGGTCAAGCCACTGAACAGCCTTGCGACGTGCCGCAGCGCCGCGCAACGTGGTGTGCGTGTGGATCGTTTCCAGAATCTGGCGACCAACCGTCAAGACCGGATTCAAACTGGTAGAAGGCTCCTGGAATACAATACCGATCCTCCCGCCACGCACTGCCCGCATGGATGACTCGGCCATCCGGCCCAGATCCTGGCCATCGAGCAAGACATCGCCGTTGGTCATGCGTCCGGCCTCGGGTAACAGGCGAAGCAATGCCAAGGCCGTCATGCTTTTCCCGGAGCCGGATTCCCCCACCAGGGCAAAGGTCTGGCCACGCTCAACGGCAAGGGCCAGATCCCGGACGACCTGCAC
Organism: Pusillimonas sp.; assembly: GCF_029263785.1. Lineage (GTDB taxonomy): Bacteria > Pseudomonadota > Gammaproteobacteria > Burkholderiales > Burkholderiaceae_B > Pusillimonas. The sequence goes on from NZ_JAJUFE010000001.1 coordinate 115,805, forward strand.
CGCGCCCTCATCGTTCTGGATTTCGACGCACAGGTCGCTGATGGTCAGGATATCTTTCGCGTTTCGCCGTGTGTTCACCATCGAACCCAAGGAGCCGTTCATGACGAAGCTCCTGCAGCGTCGGCCTTTGCCTGAGGTTCCGGGCGTCGTAACCGCGGCCTGAACCGGCGAGTACGGGGATCGAACGCCGCCTGTACGGCGTCAGCAAAGATGTTTGCGGACAGAACAAGCGCCAGCATGAAAACGAATGCAGCCAGCAGGTTCCACCAGATCATCGGGTCGCGCGACATTTCCATCCGTGAAGAATCAATCATGGTGCCAAAGGAAGGCGTGGCCGGGTCGACCCCGATACCCAGGTACGACAGCACAGCCTCGTACAACACCAATCCGGAAAACTCCAGCACCATTGTGATCAGGACAATGTGCATCAGATTGGGCAGCAGATGGCGGCTCATGATGCGCCAGTGGCTGACACCGAATGCACGCGCAGCCTGCACGTATTCAAGTTCGCGAAGCTTGAGTGTCTCGGCGCGCAGCAAGCGGCATAACCCAGACCAGCCGGTCAGACCCAATATCAGGCACAACAGGAAAAGCCGCAAGTCCGCCCGTGCGGCGACCGTAGGAAACAACTCGGGGTTCGTATCGATATAGACCTGCATCATCAGCACACAGGCCGCGATCAACAGGACGCCCGGTATAGAGGTCAAGGTTGTATAGATGTACTGGATGACATCGTCAACCCTGCCCTTGAAATATCCGGCAGATATTCCAAAGACCAAGGCAGGAGGCAGCATGGCCAAGGTGGTAAGCGTTCCAATTACCAAAGCAGTACGGACACTCTTCAATGCCTGCCTCAGAACGTCATTGCCGGTGCGATCAGTGCCGAATACGTGATAGTCGAGCGCCAGAGACCACGCAACGCATACCACCAGCGCCATGAGGCTGAACGTAATCCATATGGCGCGCCATGGAACACCCGACTCGCTGTTCCACCAGCCCCTCCAGGCGTATGGAACGGATCCCCGGGCACGTTTCATTTGACCGGCGGTAAGGACGACAGCTCCAAGCATTGCTATGACGATAGCCGTGGCCAAGCCCACAAGCATGCGGCGCTGCAGGTCGCGTGCATGGTCGGCATCGTCTTCAAGGAGCTGGCCCGCAAACTTCAGCCGCGGATAATCGCGTACGGCTTCGCCGTCAATAATCTGGGTTTCTTTCGTGAATTGCCGCAAGGCCAAAGGGGCAGAATATGTTGCCTCGGGGCTTCCAAGGCGCGACCAGGCAAGGACATCGTCAAGCGCCGAGCGAACCACCGGCGAATACACGGGCTGAGCCGCCTCTGTACCCTGTGCGGGAGGCATGAGCGGCCGATAATGGATGGAATCAAGCAAGCCGACAAGCAGAAAAGCACCCAGCACCATCGCCGCACACATTGCAGAGCTTGTCCGAGCCACACTGCTCCACGCCTTGCGCAGGCCCGGCGTGCGTGAAACCTTCCACCCATACAGCAGCATTCCCGCTATCAGGCAGTACACAAAAACGTCAGTCCACAGAAAGATAAACTTTGGCATGGCGTTTACTCGAAGCGGACCCGGGGGTCGAAAATCGTGTATGAAATATCGGCCAGTATCAAGCCCACGATATACAGGGCTGAACCCAGGAACACCATTGCCCGGACGATTGAAAAGTCTTGCGCATTGATGGCATCAATGGTGTAACTGCCCAAGCCGGGAATTCCGAAAAAGGATTCAGATATCAGGCTGCCCATGAACAGCAGGGGCACTGCCGACACGGCCCCCGTCAGTATGGGCAGCATGGCGTTACGCAGGACGTGGCGGAACAAGATCACCCGCTCGGCAAGGCCCTTGGCACGGGCGGTCCGTACGTAATCTTTATTTATCTCTTCCAGAAAAAGGGTTCTGTAAAAGCGGGATTCGGCTCCAAGACGCGACGCAATACCCACAATGACGGGAAGAATCAAGAACCGGATGCTGCTCCATCCTTCCATATAGCCTGAATACGGTACCCATCGCAGTACCTTGGCAAACAGCCATTGGCCCGCAATGATATAAAACAACCCCGAAATCGAAAGCAGCAGCACGCAGACGACGACCCCGGTAAAGTCCAGGGGCGTATTTCGGAAGAACACCAGCAACAGCGCAAACGAAATGCATGCCCACAATCCCAACAGGAAAGTTGGAATGGCAAGCGCCAGGCTCGGCCCCATCCGTTCGCGAATCTCATGGCCGATGCTGCGACCGCCGTCAGAAAAACCAAAATCCATCACCAGCAGCGGCGCCGACCTTTCGAAGAAAATGGTTTCGGTCAGGCGTTGTGTACCCTGCGCTTCCGCGTTATAGAACAAAGGCTTGTCATACCCGCGTTCGGCCTTCCATTTTTCAATGGCTTCGGGGCTGACGCGTTGCCCACCGATCGCCATTCGCGCCATGTCATCGGGCGTATTGACCGCAAAAAACAAGATGAAGGTAAGAAGATTGACGCCAATCAGAATGAAAATACCGTAGACCAAGCGTCGGAGGATATAGCGGCTCATTGCCCTGCTCCTTGCGACCGCTCGGCAAGGGCAGTCTCCCTTTCTCTGCGCCTTATGATGCGAATGGCCGGATATACGCCCGCCACGACCAAGGCCAGCAGTACCCATAGCGGCCACCAGACCGGCGGATTCCAGGCCTTGATGCGCTCGGCACGCATGTCGGCATCGATGCGCAGATACTGCAAGGTATTACGCACCATCTGTGTAGGCTTGGCATTGGCCACCCACGACTGATAGGCACCGCCCGATTTCGGATAGAAACCAAACATCCACGGTAAATCCCGTTGGGTGATTTCGACCATCTGTTGCACCAGGGCGTCTTTTTCGGGCCCGTCGTCCAGATAGCGCATCGACTCGAAAAGACGGTCGAATTCCGGGTTCTGATAGTTGGAGGCGTTCTCGCCTCCATGCCTGGCCTTTCCATTTGGCCCGTACAAAAGGAACAGGAAATTCTCGGCATCCGGGTAATCGGCTACCCACCCCCACATAAACATCTGTGCAGAGCCCTGACGCATCTTGTCCTGGAAACGGTTGTAGTCGGTTGCACGAACCTCAAGCTCGACGTTGAGCTTTTTAAGCTGCCGACGCATCCAGTCGACAGTAGCGTTCGATCCCATGCCGCCGGCAGAGTCAAAATGCAGGATCAGCGGCTGCCCCGTATCAGCGTGGCGTCCGTTGGGATAGCCCGCTTCGGCCAAAAGCTTTTTGGCCTCTTCGAGTGGTCTGCGCACGACCCGGCCGCCGTCGACTTCGTAAACCGAAAGGTTGGCCCCCTGCGGCGGGGCCTGATACCCCGGTATGTTTGGTGGAACCGGGCCGTGAGCAACCTGGCCCTGGTCGTTCAGGAAGATTTGGATGTATTGCTCCCAGTCGAAGGCAATACTGATGGCCTGGCGCAACTTGCGGTTCTTCTCGGCCTGCTCTGGCGTGTCGCCCCCGCCCACCACGGGATCAAGCCAGTTGAAACCCAGGTAATAGATCTGCGCTTCGGTAGAAGTGAGCAGTTGCAGCCCCCGGTCACGATAAAGTTCAGCTTTTTCTGGAGAGTCGCCCGCAGCCACCTGCATTGCTACGCCGTAACTCGAGTCGTCCGCCTCGGGAACGTCGTAGTAACCCTGCAAGAACTTGCCCATCAGAGGGACGCTTTCTTTCTCGATCGAAAAAACAATTCGGTCGATAAACGGTGTCTTCTTGCCACAGTCAATCAGCAGACCTGACTTGCCGTCCTGCTCTTCACCATTGCACGGATAGGGTTCACCGCGGAAGTTGGGATTGCGAACCAACACATGCCTGCGGTTCTGAATGGACTCAGCAAGCATGTAGGGCCCTGTGCCCACCGGCCAGGTATTTAGCGAAAGATTATGTTCCGCCATACCCGCCTGGTGATAAAAGCGATCCGCTTCCCATGGAATGGGCGCAGTGAATGTCATGGCCAGCCAGTATTTGAACTGTGGGTACTTGCCCCTGACTTCGATCCGCAGGGTGTGATCGTCGAGTGCGCGCACCCCATCGAAACCGTATTGCCGAAGATCGAGCCAGCCCGTTTTACCATTGGCCTCGCGCTGCTTCTGAATCTCCCGCAGTTGAGCACCGTATTCGCCCAGGCCCACAATATGTTCGGACATCAAGCCAAATATGGGCGAAACCACGCCCGGGCTGGCCAGCCTCCGAATGCCGTAGACGTAGTCATGGGCGGTGAGTTCACGAGTTCCCGTCAGGGCGAAATCTGTGATGGCGTATTTATCTTCGAGTTGATCGGGCGTTATGGGCCAGTAGGCGTAGTTGCCGGAGGGCTCTCTGGCAAAAGCCGGATGCGGCTGATACAGAATGCCAGGCTGTATGTTGATGTCGTACACGCTCAGGGCAATGGATTCTCCGGGGGCGTCGTCCGGTAACTGGCGACCCTGGTCATCGTAATAGACCGGATGGCTGATCCGGCTGGCAGCCCGCGGGCGAAGCTCGTAGGGGCGGGCCAGATAGTCGTAGCCGTACAAGGGTTCGTATATGGAATACGTAAACGGGGTCTCATCGGCAGAATACGAACTGGCGGGGTCAAGATACTTGGGCGAGCGCTGAGAAAATGCCGTGTACAACACGTTCTGTGCCTCGGCGCCCCGCACATAAGGACTGTTCACCGGCGCATCCGAGCAAGCGGACAACAAGCACAGCATGGACACAAGCACCACTGTCCACAGCCCGAGCCATGATTCTGCGCGTTGACCTCGATTCGCTAGCACTGCGCTTGCTTCCAGCATTGATAGCGCCACACCCAGGGAGGGATTTGCCCATCCTGACTCCAGATGCCGACACGCGCCTGGCGCGCCTTGTCTTCAAGACGGCGAAGGGACGGGTCGCGCAGGAACTTGCCCTTGCCTTCCATGTTGGCCCATGCCATTCCCGCACTCACTTGCTGTTGATTGGCAGTAAGTCCGCCAGGCAAGGGCACATCGCAAACGCTTCGTTCATAGCGATCACGTTCATAGCAGTGCAGAGTCAGAAGTTTGCCGGCGATCAGACTCGACAAGGACTTGCGTGACGCCTGGGACATGGGTTGGCCCGGGCGATCTTTATCTTTGGTAATTTCGGGTGCGTCAATGCTTGCCATGCGGATACGTTCGCGGCGCTGGTCCACGAGCAATGTGAATGTATCGCCATCTGCTACGTGAACAACGGTGCCCCGCAACTCGAACTCATACCCTGGACCCGGCTGACCGGCAGACATACGTTGCTGCTGCCAGAGGATCGCCATTAAAACCACGGCCACCGCCGCCATGCCCACACGGCGACGCGACGGCCATTGTATGGTTGACGGCGCGGCCTTTTGCGAAGACTTATGGCGGGAAGGTGACAATTTCATAGCACGAATGATATACAAAATTCCAGCATCATTCGTACCACGCCCTGCGAATAAGTTCCCTTGCGGTGTCCACCTGCCCCACCGTGCCATACAGCGCCATGGGCTGAGCCCCGAAACGGGAGCGCAGAAAAGCATCGGAAACGACTGAAGGCGCATGCCGTCGCAACAGGTTGGCCTGCGTCAGCAATACCAGCCACTGAGCCACATGGCGAGCGCAGCCCTGCAAAGTCGCTTCATCAGCAGAAACCAGGGTGGCAAGCTGCTCGGCGCGCTGGGACAGCATCGGTTCGTCCGAGCTTTCGCTGATCAGGGCGTCGATCAGAGCCCCTGCGAAGTCAGGTTCGCGTCGCAGGCCGCGCAGTACATCCAGGCACATCACATTGCCGGAGCCTTCCCAAATGGCATTGACCGGCGCCTCGCGAAACAGTCGCGGCATGGGACCGTCTTCGATATAGCCGTTGCCGCCCCATACCTCCATGCATTCAGCGGTCACCCCGACTGCCCGCTTGCATATCCAGAACTTGGCTGCGGGAGTGAGGATACGCCTGTAAGCCTGATTCAGAAGGTCGTCGTTATCAAAGGAACGCGCCAGACGCAATGCCAGCACGGTAGCGGCCTCGCTTTCCAGGGCAAGATCGGCCAGTACGGCCTGCATCAAGGGCTGGTCCACCAAGGCCCGGCCGAACGCTTGCCGGTAATCAGCATGATGTATTGCCTGCACCACCGCTTGCCGGATCAACGCTGTGCTTCCCAGGACGCAATCAAGTCGGGTTAAGGAGGCCATTTCAACCAGAGTGGCTATTCCGCGCCCCGGTTCACCCACCAATACGCCATGGGCACCCATGAATTCGACTTCAGCACTGGCATTGGAGCGATTTCCAAGCTTGTCCTTCAGCCGTTGGATCTGAACTGCGTTAAGCGTTCCATCCGGCCGCCAGCGCGGGACGAAAAAACACGAATGCTGTTCTTCGTGCTGGGCGAGAACCAGATGCGCGTCGGCAGTTGGCACGGAGAAAAACCATTTATGGCCGACCAGAGAATAGTCCGCAGCTCGTCCTCCTCTTCCCACAGGGACAGCAGTACTGGTGTTTGTACGAAGGTCTGAACCCCCTTGCTTTTCGGTCATGCCCATGCCGATCAGCATGGATTTCTTTTCAGGCAGGGGCTTGTCGGCAGGGTCATAGTCGCGCGACAGCAATAAGGGCCGCAGCATGTCGTACAAGGGCTCGCGGCTGAGTATCGGTATGGCTGCCGAGGTCATGGTCAGCGGGCACAGGGTGCCCGCTTCGATCTGGCCATGCAGCAGATACAAGGCGGCCCGACCCACCTGCGCCCCGGGTTCGGCCGCGTCCCAGGCCTGACTATGCATTCCCCTGATCATGGCCTGCTTCATGAAGACATGCCAGCCCTCGTCATAATGGACCTTGTCGACGCGGTTTCCAAACCTGTCAAAACGTTCGGCTATCGGGTGATAGATGTTGGCCCGTCGGGCGAACGCCAGCGCTTCTGACGTACCAAGCCAGGCTCCGTAATCCTCCAGGACGGCACTATAGGTACCGGCTCCTTCCCGCTGAACGGCTTCTTGCAGTGCAACGTCAGCCGTGTAAAGGTTGTAGCCTTCAAGCTCGGGAACCTGGTTTACGACTTCGTGCGTTGGCCATTTCATGGCGTCCTCCGATCTGCACCAGTGCAGGGCGTCTTCCGTGTTAAAACTTGCGTCAACTTCGACAAAACGCGGCTGATCCTTCATAGTATCGCCAAGCCGTCACCGTGCGGCAACAATGCCGGTGACTCTTCGATCATTCGTATGCATAAGGATTTTTCATGAACGATCGTACTCTGGTCATTGCAGGTGCGCTTTGCCTGCTGGCAGGTGTCGGTGCAGGAGCATTCGGTGCGCACGCGTTAAAGCGCATGCTAAGCGTCGACATGCTTCAGATCTGGCAGACTGCCGTGCTGTATCAACTGATCCATGGACTTGGAATGCTGGCAGTCGCCGCCCTGGCGGTGCGATTCCACGCGCCCTTGCTTTCATGGGCCGGCACACTCATGTTCGCAGGCATCATCCTGTTCAGTGGGTCTTTGTATGTGCTGGCACTAACCGGCACCAAATGGCTGGGTGCCGTCACCCCCATCGGGGGGACCCTGTTCATCATTGGCTGGGCACTGGTGGCAATGGCCGCATGGCGCCATGCTTAGCAGGCATCCGGCCTTGACTGCATCGATACATATAAAAAAACGTCTTACATGGGGTTGTCATGACAACGATTTCAAATAATAAGGAATTGCGCGACTTCATCATCGGTCTTCCCAAGACCGAGCTTCATCTTCACATTGAAGGCACCCTCGAGCCTGGCATGATTTTTTCTCTGGCTCAACGTAACGGCGTGACGCTCCCTTATGCGTCCGAGCAGGCGCTGCGCGACGCCTATGCGTTTACCGACCTTCAGTCATTTCTCGACCTTTACTACGCTGGAGCGGGCGTCCTTCTGACCGAACAGGACTTTCACGACATGACTATCGCTTACCTGAAGCGAGCTCATGCCGATGGCGCACGACACGTCGAGATCATGTTTGACCCTCAAACCCATACTGTTCGGGGCGTCCCCATTGACACAGTCTTCCAGGGCCTGGCATCTGCCGCAAGGCAGGCTCGTTCGCAGTGGGGGATCAGCAGTTACTTCATACTTAGCTTCCTGCGTCATCTAAGCGAAGAAGACGCGTTTGCCACCCTTGAGCAAGCCTTGCCGCTCCGAAAGGATTACGCTGACCTGTGGATTGCCATTGGTCTGGATTCGGCCGAACGAGGAAACCCACCCGAAAAATTCGCTCGGGTCTATGCGAAGTGCCGTGAGCTGGGATTCCGGCTGGTCGCTCATGCGGGCGAAGAAGGTCCGCCCGACTACGTGCGCGATGCACTCGACCTGCTCAAGGTCGAACGCATCGACCACGGGGTCCGAAGCGAAGAAGACCCGGCCCTGATGCAACGCCTTGCCGAAATGCAGATGCCGCTGACAGTCTGCCCACTTTCCAATTTGAAGCTCTGCGTGTTCGACTCCATGGAACAACACAATATTGCCCGCCTGTTGCGCCAGGGTTTACGGGTCACCGTCAATTCCGACGATCCGGCCTACTTTGGCGGCTACCTGGTTGACAACTATCTTGCGATAGCGCAGTCGCTTGATCTAGGTCGGGACGACCTGGGTGTTCTGGCGCGCAACAGCATTCTGGCCTCTTTCTTGCCAGACTCCGACAAGCAATCCTTGCTCAACGAACTCGATAATTACCTGGCAAAGCACAACGTGATTTGACGGGCAATAAAAAACCCCATCGCATGATGGGGTTTTTTTTGAAAGCCTGCTGCCCGATCAGGCAGCAGGCAACCAGGCAATATTCAGATAACCTGGATCGACTTGGCTTGAGGACCTTTCTGGCCTTCAGCAGACACGTAAGAAACGCGCTGGTTCTCTTCGAGGGTTTTGAAGCCCGTGCCCATGATGTCGGTGTGATGTGCAAAGAGATCTTTGCCACCGGCCTCAGGCTTGATGAAGCCGTAGCCTTTTTCGTTGTTGAACCATTTAACAATACCAGTTTCAGTTTGCATTTTTGCAACCCTTTAAAAATATGAGCAAAACGCCCGGGGAACAGACTATCAAGGGTGGAGATGGAGCAAAAAAGTACTGTTTTTGGTACTGATTGGACAAACTACAACGAACTTGAAAATCTAGCGAATCATCGTAGCGGTGGGCCATGTCCAAGTCAAGCGATAATTACCAAAATCTTCGATTTTTTTGCGACAAGACGTTTTGCCGCAAAATCACAACACTACATCACACCCAAACCGATATTTTCATGCAAAGGCTACCCCGCGATTTCTACGCCCGAGACACTGTGACTGTCGCTCGAGATTTACTCGGGAAAACACTGGTGCACCATGTTGAAGGTCGACCGCGCATGGCACGAATTGTCGAGGTCGAAGCCTATCTCGGTCCTTCCGATCTGGCGGCACACTCATCCAAAGGCCTTACCCCCCGCACGCGCGCCATGTTTGGACCGCCGGGTCACGCCTATGTATACCTGATCTATGGCATGCATCATTGCATGAATGTCGTTACCGAACCCGAAGGCAGCGGAACCGGCGTCTTGCTACGTGCCGTAGAGCCGCTGGCCAATGTCCAGGGCAATACCAAGGGTCCGGGCCTGCTGACGCGGGCCTTGGGAATTGACCTTAGCCATTACGGACACGACCTTTGCAGTGACGAACTGCATCTGCTGGCATCCGAAAGCGATCCCGCTCCGGAAATCGTCTCCCGCCCTCGGGTGGGCGTAGCCTACGCCCAGGAATGGGCAGAAAAACCGTTGCGCTTCTATATCGCCGGAAATCCGTTCATATCCCGCAAATAGCGAGGGTGACACTGTTCAGCTGCCTCATCGCAGAAGCAGCAGTTCGGGTACACAATTGGCCTCACACATTACAACCGCGTTCTGATCAAAGTCCCGACCCAACGCGGCAGCCAGCTCGCGGCTTACCCCCAGGACAAGCAAACTGGCCTCAGCCGGCCATGGGCCCGAAAAATGCTGACCGCTTCCGCAGAAATAGGGCCACCCCCTCTGCTCTACAAGGTCGACAAGCTTTTGCTGCCGTTGAGCATTCTGGTCTGAGCTCAACAGACGGCTGAAAGGATTGCAGGCTGTGACAACAACGCTGGAACGTACACCATATTGTTCGTGCAGTTCCAGGAGCGGCTGACTGAACTGACCGATCCTGAGCGTGAACGGGTGCGGCGCATAGACCCGATAGTCAGTCTGACGATACGCAGCAAGTGTCGAAGCAGGAATAACAGAGGTGGCCATGGCCTGATCCTACAACAGACAGTGCGCCGCGAATATGCGGGCGGCGGACGCAAAAGCGATGCGCATAGAGGCTGCTTATGTCCCGTTACGCGAGGATCCTGCTTTGTATTGTATTGTCCCTTGCGCTTGTGGTTGCAGTGGGAATCACCGCGATCTCCATTTTCAATTGGAATTGGGCCAAACCCTGGGTAGAAGGACAACTTGGCACACTGCTGCATCGTGAAGTGCAGATCGAAGGACGGCTGGAAGTTGATTGGAAGCGGCCGCCCAAAGGCGCGGGATGGCGTAGCCGGATACCCTGGCCTGAAATCACTGCCAACAATGTCAGAGTAGCGCAACCCGACTGGACCCAAAGCGACGTCGATATGGGCCGCGCCCAACAACTCAGGCTTCTCGTCGATCCCGGCGCCCTCTTTGCCAACACCGTTCGCGTCGCTCGCCTCGAGTTGAAAAACGCGGATCTGGATCTGCAGCGCACCCGGACGGGATCCCGAAACTGGACTTTGCGCGAGACATCGGAAACATCCGATGAGCCTGCAAAGTGGCAGTTTGCGCTTCAAGACCTGGCCATGGAAAACGTAAAGATTCGAATCCGTGACCCCTCGCTTGAATTGGATATAAAGGCAAGGATCGACTCCCTGGCTGACAACCAGTCATCCGGTTATGCGGTCGGCTGGCAGGCCGAAGGGCAATACAAAGAGGGTGAGATATCCGGGCAAGGCAAGGCTGGCGGCCTGCTGGCGCTCCAGGAAAGCAGCCCGGCAATAAATGCCCCGTTCCCTTTAGAAGCACAGCTAAAGTTTGGCAGCACGTCGACCCAGTTTGAGGGGACCATCACTCGGCCAGCGCAGTTGGCCGCAGTGGACCTTCAGTTCCGCCTCGGGGGTGCCACCATGGCCGACCTGAACCCCTTGTTTGGTACGGCGCTTCCCAACACACCTCCATACGAAACTGAAGGCCGCCTCGTCGGTGAACTTGCCTCGGAGGAGGATGTGTGGCGATATGAAGACTTCACCGGAAAGGTAGGCTCCAGCGACATCAGGGGAACCGTGCAATATCACATTCGCGAGCCGCGCCCGCTCCTCACGGGGACGCTTGAGTCGGAACTGCTGCGTTTCAAGGATCTGGGCCCCCTGGTCGGAGTGGATGAGCGCCAGGAGAAAAAAAACACGACCAAGCGCCAGCCGGCTGACAAGGCGGTACCGGTGGACACCATCGATACTGACACCTGGGACATGATGGATGCTGACGTCCATTTCAAGGGCAAACAAATCGTACGAAACGAAAACCTGCCGCTTGACAACCTGGAGGCCAAAATAAAACTGCAGAATCGGAACTTATCCCTGGTTCCCCTTAACTTTGGCATGGCTGGTGGAAGCTTGCGCACCGAGGTGGAACTGGACGGACGCAACAAACAGATCAAGGCACGCCTGAAAGCGACGGCTCGCGGTCTGCAACTCAGAAAATTGCTGCGTGGCGCGGAATCGATGCGCGCCAGCCTGGGTACCGTCAACGCCGATGCATCGCTCTCAAGCCTGGGAAATTCATTCGCCGAACTTCTGGGCAAATCGAATGGGGAATTCAAGGCTGTGGTGACCAAGGGGACAGTCAGCCACTTTTTGCTAGAAGCGGCCGGCCTCAATATCGCTGACATGGTGATCGTAAAACTGTTCGGTGATGAGCAGATAATGCTCAACTGCCTCGCTGCCGACTTTGACGTGAAGAATGGCTTGATGCAGACAAAGGCCTTCAAGCTCGACACGGACGATGCGGCCATCGACATTACCGGCACCATCAACCTGGCCTCCGAGAAACTGGATCTGGACATCGACCCGGAAAACAAATCACTGCGCATATTCACCTTACGCACGCCCCTTTATGTGCGCGGCACGTTCAAGAACCCCGACGTAGGGGTGCATGAGGGGCCGATTGCTGCAAGGGCCGGAGCCGCCGTTGCGCTGGGAGTGATTGCTACGCCTTTGGCTGCCCTGATTCCTTTGCTTAACCTGGGAACGAACGATACCAACGAGTGCGCCCCACTTATGAAGACGGCAAAAGAAAAGCCAAAGGCTCCCCGGCCAGGCAAGCAAAAGTAACCTGAAGGGCAATCTTGTCTTGCTTCCGTACGTGCTTCCGTACGTGCTTCCGTACGTGCTTCCGTACTTGTTTCCGTGATTGCCTCCGTAATTGCATCCTCGAGTGTGGCCGCAAGTGCATCGGCGACTGCGTCCGTACTCTAACTGCGTCCCACTCGCGACAGGTTCAAGATGCGCACGCTGCGGTCGATGAGCACCGTCAGCAAGATCATGACGAGAAGGTAAGTTCCGGCGCGCTCGAAGCGGAACCACTCAAAATTGAAATTGAACTGGAATCCCAAGCCACCTACGCCGATCAAGCCCAGCACCACCGCAGCCCTGACATTGCTTTCAAACTGAAAAAAAACATAGGTTGTCCAGTCTCTCCATGCCAAAGGTGCCGCCACCATCGCATATGCAGCAGGTCGGGACGCGCCACACGAGAGCTCGAATCGATTCAGTGCAAGGTTATCTACGGCTTCGCCAAATACTCGGGTCAAGACGCCCACAGTGTGGACGGCAATCGCGAGGGTGCCAGCCACCAATCCCGGGCCAAAGAATGCAATGAACAGAAACGCCCACATTACCTCCGGGACACCCCGCGAAATCATGGCTGTCAGACGGGCAAGCACCAGTTGACCGGTTCGCCAGGCTCGTAGCCACCCAGGCGCGGTTTCGCCACTGAAATGACCGGATTTCAACTGGAAGGTTGCCGAATGCAGATAGGTCAACAAGATAGTCACTGCTACACCCAGCACAGTACCCACTACGCCAATCGCCAGGGGCACTGCGGCGGATTCTATGGCACGCCATACGAACCACTTGCGCAGCTCGTCCAGCCACGTTGCCCAAGCCTGCCCATTCCAGAACTGGCCCGGACCGTATTGGGAAAACAGCTCAACTGCCTTGCCCTCGGCCTTCCGTTTTGCGATTTCATCCTCGGGGCCGATGCCGATAGCGGTCAAGTCAAACTCGGGCGATACAAGCCGCTGAAAGAACCGAAGGTTGTCCCACGCCTTGCCGCCAAGCAGTTCGGCGGCAGGCGCAAGATGGTTCCGTGCTGTGCCTCCTTCGCCCGCCCGGTTACCCCAGCCCATGAACCAAAGTGACCAGAGCATTACTAGAACAACGAATCCCGCGGCATACCATGGACGTCGAGGCGGTCGAGAAGCCGCCGAGCCAGCGCCTCGACCGGAAGGGGCTGCGGTTCTCGCGGCGCGGACTGCGTCCCCACGAAGCATACTGCGCACGTAATTACTGGCCAGATCAGCGGTCAGGGTCAGAAATAAGGTGAAAAGGATTAGCGTGCTGACTTTATCCCACGCTCCGAACCGGATCTGGTACCAGATTTCCGATCCCAGGCCCCCACCACCAACAGCGCCGATCACGGCGGCATTGCGGATTGCGCATTCGGTACGCATTAAAGTAAAGGACAATACGTTCCGCGAAGCCAAAGGGCGAATTCCATACAGGAAAGTGGCAAGACGGCCCCCGCCCTGACTACGCACCTGGGCGTAGCGAGATTCTTCGACTCCGTCCCACAGCTCGCTATAAACCTTGGCCAGGATTCCCGTAATATTGAGCGCGAGGGCAAGTGCACCGGTCAACGGGCCCAAACCGATCATGGCCACCAAGATCACTGCCCACACAAAGTCTGGCACCGCCCTAAGCACATCTTGCGTCAATCGGCAGATAGCGCACAGCAAGGCCGCTGGCGAACGCAAAGGAAAATGCCGCCAAGCCCGTCTCATACGGCCGGCAGGCAGGAAGCTTGCCACAAACCCTTCCCGCTCCTCGCCCACGCAAACCGCACGACTTGATCCCATCGCCAGGGGCCATGCCAGAAGGACGGCAACGACTGTGCCCAGGACAGCCGCCGACAAGGTCTGAAGGGTGAGGTCCCACGAGTGCCAGAGAAATTCCGTGGAAAAATCGGGAGACAGGAATGCCCCCAGCCAGGCACCCATCCGGCGCGCGGCCTCTGCCCGTCGGTGTGCGTCGAATAGTACGTCCCAATCCCACTCGACAGAAAAGCCCGCCGCCAGCAATGCCAGCAGCAACAGGAGCAAGGCAATGAAACTACCTACCGGACGATGTTCATGACGTCGCATCGCCGACCCTTGCCTTGGCATCGCCGACCCTTGCCTTGTCATGCGAGCAACGCCATTTCATCCAGGTGCAGCGCGCGATACTCGGCACCATACAGCTCGCGCAGCAGATGCTGGCTGATATCTCCCGGTTCGCCCTGCCAAAATATTCGTCCTGCCCTCAATGCAATAACCCGATCAAAGTTGCCTTGCAACAGATCCAGCGTATGGAGATTGACAAGTAGCGTGGCACGGTCGCGCCGCGCTATTGCGCATAGCAGGCCAATGATCTCCTGGCCAAGTCGAAGATCAAGTGCGCTGACAGGTTCATCTGCCAGCACCAGTCGCGGCTGCTGGACAATGAGACGCGCTACGGCGACGCGCTGCTGCTGACCACCCGACAGCTCATCCGGCAAGGACCAAAGCCTGTCGGCCAGCTCAACCTGCGACAGCGCACTGACCGCACTCTGAATTTCCTGCGGCCACAACAGTGAAAACACCGCCCTGGGAAGCGACCAGTAGCCCAAACGCCCCATGAGGACGTTATGCACTACGCGCAGTTGCGGAATGAGATTGTCGTGCTGATGCAGAAAGCCAATCTCGCGGCGCAGACGGGCAAGCCGTTTCCCGTGCAGTTGAGAGACGTCTTGCCCAAGCGTCGTCACACTTCCCTGAACAGGTTTGATCAAGCCGGCAATCACGCGGAACAGGGAGGTCTTGCCAGCGCCGGATGGACCAATAATGGCTACGCGCTCGCCAAGCGCGATACAAACATCAATATCAGCGAGCACCCGATGCGATCCGTACGCCACGGAAACGTTTTCGATATGCACGGGTATTGCGGATTTTGCCGAATGAGCGGGTGGGATCATGGTTGCGGTTCCGAACGGGGATGAACGGCCTTGCTCGACCCTTTGCTGCGGCAAGGCCTTCAAACGGATGCGTCAGTTGCCGATGTCCAGACCGGCTTCAAGCAGATCCACAACACTTTGCCATTCTGAAATATCCGCCTCGACGAACTTGCCGGCCTTGAGGTATTTGAGTACTTTGGCGCCGTTTTCGTCGCTGGCGTCCAAGGCAAGCAAGGCCGTACGAAGCTGGCCCAAGAGTTCCGGCCCCAGATCAGCGCGCGCGGTCAGCGCGTAATCGATGTACGGAGGTGTCTTGTAGATAATGGGCGCCTTTTCCTGAAGATCAGCTGGAGCCTTGTCCCAGCTGGCAAAGTTCAGGGCACCTACCTGATGCGTGCCGTCGGCCACCATCCGCATCACAACATCATGACTTCCGGAATAAGCGACAGTCCGGAACACTTTTTCGGGAGTCATGCCTGTCTGATCGATGAAGAACTTGCGCGGCATCACGTGTCCTGAGGTGCTGCTCTTGCTACCGAACGTGAACGTCCAGTTCTTGCCTTTGGCGGCCTTTGCAAGCTCGCTCAGGTCAGGCAGTTGACCCAGTTGGGTATTCGGGTTGGCAATGAAATAACTGACGAATCCCTTATCAATATCGCGAGAACCCAAAATGGTGATGTCTTCACCCATTTGCATGCGGGCCTGAGCGGTTGTAACGCCCCCAAGCCAGGCAATATGGGCTCGGCCCGTCGCCAGCGCCGTCACGCTGGCTGCGTAATTCTCAACGTGCATGTATTCGACGGGGATGCCAACGGCTTCACCCAGATAACTGGCCAGCGCGCCGAAATTCTCGCGCATCCGGTCAGCGTCACCGTCGTCGGGAATGGCAGTAACGATGAGTTTGGAAGGGGCTTGTTGCGCGCCGGCTGGCGCGCCAAGAGTCAGAGTAAGTGCAGTAGTAAGGGATAAAGCGAACAACGAGTGCAGATACTTCCTGCGCACGGCAGAGAATGTATTCATGGGAAGACTCCGGTAGGTTCGATTTTGGCAACTACAGCACCAGGCCGAACGGCACTGGGTCGGAGCTGAACCGCTCCTGGAAGGCAAGCCCAGCCATGCTAACACTGAAATGCAACAGCGTCGATACTGGGGACAAGGGGCTCGGGCACGCAAAATGCCAGTCTGCCGGCTATTACAGATACGGAAAACAGCTCATGAAAAGAATGATTGCAGCATCCGGCTTCGCCCTGCTTGCAGGCTGCGCGACTACGCAAAACGACCTGCCCACACAATCCGACCTGGATCTGGATAAATATGCAGGTACCTGGTTTGAGCAAGCGCGGCTTCCCAACCGGTTTCAGAAAGACTGTATCGGCGAAGTGCGAGCCGACTACACACTCAAGCCCAACAACAGATTAGAGGTCGTCAACCAATGCAAGGCGCGGGACGGCAGCGTTAAAACCGCAGGCGGAGAGGGGCGACTGAACCCATCGTTTGCTCCACCCGATCCCGCCAGACTGGAGATTCGGTTCGCACCCCAGTGGACATCCTGGATACCCATGGTGTGGGGCGACTACTGGATCATCCGGGTAGCAGGCGATTACAACCATTCTCTCGTCGGAACGCCCGACCGAAAGTACCTGTGGGTCTTGTCCCGGCAGCGGACGGCAGATGCTGCATCTGTGCAAGCATTGCTGGACTACGCAGCGACCTTGGGCTTTGCTACTGACGATATACGGCGAACATCAAGTCAGCAGTGACTGGCAGATGCCGGGTCGTGCAGCCAGACTGCTGACCGGAACAGGCGGACATCGGCCACCTGCCCTATTTCTACGGCGAAGCGTCCCGTGTATACCTGAACTCACGCCAAACGCATAGGAGGGAGGTATGACGGACGACAAAGTGTTGATATGTGCTGCCTGTGCAGAGGTAGCTGCCACACCCGGAAAAGCCGGCCCCCATAAGTACATGCTCGTCGAAGGTCAGTGGGCAGGACAATACGACGGAGTGTGCGATACCACCTACCGCTGCCTGGAATGTAATTCGCGATGGGCGAGGCAGCGCGACAAACTGGGATGTACCCAGACGTTCCGGTTGCTCTCGGAGAGCAGATAAGAAAAGGTAAAGACAGAGGTCAATAGCGCGACGCCATCACGCTAGTTATTCGGATGGTTGCGCCGGTAAAACTCCCACTCGTCCACTTTCGTGCCATCGGGAAGCACACACATGGAAATGTTTCCTTCCGGTCGCTCGTGAATATCCAGCGTTCCCCCGCGCTCGATGCAGTACACCGAAGCCGGGTTAGGGATCCCCAAAGTAAGTACCGGATCCGGACCGGATACGGTACAGCCTGCCATAAGCGCAGCAACCGCCACAACTCCAAGCTTTTTCATAGCTCCTCCTGTTTTGCAGGAGGTGAATTGTAATGCTTGTGTAATTACCGCCAGGCCGCTTCGCATCATTCCCTGCGATCAGCTTATGGCGCGACTTGCACCCGCGTGAATGAACGTCCCCTGTTTACGGGGTAGAGCCCGACTTGCACCCGCAGGAGTGCGCCCAGGCAGGACGCACAAAAAACCGCCTAGAGATTACGCCTCTAGGCGGTTTTAACCTGTTGATTAGACAGGGTAATTCTGGCGCGGCTGGCAGGATTCGAACCCACGACCCCTTGGTTCGTAGCCAAGTACTCTATCCAACTGAGCTACAGCCGCCAAAGAAGCGAAACTATAACACAAAAAATTAATCGTGTCGCAACAGGTGGGCTCCAACTCCCCTTTTGACTACAATTCTTGCATGAAAAGTGCCTATTCCTGCGATTATTACTGGGTCGAGTCCCTGGTAAACAGCTACATTCACGAGTGGCGTCAGGCAAAGTTCGATGCGGTAATCGCCATTGCGCGCGGGGGCCTGACACCGGGAGTCATGGCGTCCACTGCCCTGTCACTTCCCATGCACGCCTTAAGCTACAGCCGCTCAACCCGACAGGTCTCGTGGTTTACACGAGACACGCCCCGTCTGGGCACCCGGGTATTGCTGGTGGAAGATATCGCCGGCCGCGGCACCACGTTAGTCGACAGTGTCAATTTTCTGCGCGATCAGGGTTTCGACACCTCGATCTTCACCCTCGCCTGGGATGAAGAATCCCGTATCAGGCCGGATTACGGCTTTCAGATCCCTGCGGGCAGTCGGGCCTGGTTTCCCTGGGAACGCGAGTCGATTACAGACGCATCCGGTGACACCAATAATATGCCCGACCAACCTGAATACGAGTACGCATCTTGGGCCATAGATCTGGACGGCATCCTGCTGCCCGATGTCCCTGAAGAGCATTATCTGCGCGACCTGCAAGATGCACTGTTGACGCGGGACGCACTGGAACCCAATGCCAGCCTGCCCAATCGCAATCTGCACGATCTGCCTATTGTGACCGGCCGCCCCGAGCAGGATCGGGCACGCACGCAAGCCTGGTTGGACCGGCATGGCTTCGGGGGAGAGTTGATCATGCGGAATGAAGCCAAATATTCGGCTGCGCAAACCCCACTGCACAAGGCAGACGCCATTGTGCAGCGTCGATTCACCCACTTTATTGAAAGTGATGCGATACAGGCGCTCGAAATCGCGAATCGGGTAAAGGTAGCCCGGATAATCTGGTGGAACGGGTCGCGCGCCATGGCCGTCTATGCGCATGAGGCTCACGAACTTATAGCCAAAGAGGCAGCGGGCGCTAATCTATAATCGCCACCATGCGGCCCGCCGCGTCATACCCTTGCGCGGCAGCAGAATCATTAATCCAATCGCCGCACATATCCACTTGGGAGAAGCCCGTGCCACGCCTTGCCACCGCTACCTGCATTGAAGACCTGCGCCGGATGGCGCAACGACGAGTGCCGCGCATGTTTTACGATTACGTTGCCTCGGGCTCGTGGACGGAAAGCACTTATCGGGCCAATGTCGATGACTTTCAACGTCTGAAGTTCAGGCAGCGCGTAGCCGTAGATATCGGCACACGCAACTTGCGCAGCACCATGATCGGCACCGGGGTCAGCATGCCAGTTGCCTTGGCACCTACTGGGCTGACAGGAATGGTGTGCGGTGACGGAGAAATCCTGGCTGCACGAGCAGCCGAACGCGTCGGCGTCCCGTTTACGCTCTCTACGATGAGCATTTGCTCTATAGAAGACGTTGCAGAGCATACAAGCCGTCCGTTCTGGTTTCAGCTTTATGTGATGCGCGACCGGACCTTCATGCGCAGACTCATCGCACGCGCAAAAGCCGCCGGCTGCTCGGCACTTGTGCTGACGCTCGACCTGCAGGTCATGGGGCAACGTCACAAGGACATCAAGAATGGTCTGACTGCGCCGCCCCGCCCGACGCTCAGGAACCTGCTTGATCTGGCCACCAAACCTCATTGGTGCTGGTCGCTGTCCCGGACACGACGTCGCGGGTTTGGCAATATTCTGGGGCATGTGGAAGGCGTCAGCGACATGTCGTCGTTGGCCTCCTGGACCAACGATCAATTCGACCCGACCTTATGCTGGGACGACATAGCGTGGATCAAGGAAGCCTGGGGTGGAAAACTGGTGGTAAAAGGCATCATGGATGCCGAAGACGCCCGGCACGCTGTGCGCTGTGGTGCCGACGCCCTGATCGTTTCCAATCATGGGGGCCGGCAACTGGATGGTGCGCCCTCGTCCATTGCCGCGCTGCCGCACATCGTGGCCGAAGTGGGCAACGACATAGAAGTATGGTTTGATGGGGGCATTCGCTCGGGGCAGGACGTGTTGCGTGCCATTGCCCTGGGGGCAAAAGGCACGTTCATCGGGCGAGCATTTCTTTATGGTTTGGGCGCAGGCGGCCAGGCAGGTGTCGAACGCGCGCTTGCAATCATTGCCAAGGAGCTGGATATCAGCATGGCGTTTTGTGGCAGGACGGATATCGGCGGCGTGGATCGCTCCATACTGCTCAACCCTCAGATTTTCGACGACCTGACAAAAATATAAACAGCCGCTACCGATACAGAAGCGAGGGGAACCACAATGCAATGTCTGGCCACCACACCATCAGCAACAACAGCGCCAACGGAGCAATCAAGAAAGGGAACACCCCACGGTACAGCACAGACAAGGGGATTTCCGGTGCCTGGGCCCGAATCACGAAAATATTCATGCCTACGGGTGGCGTGACCAGACCCAACTCGACAACCAGTACCAAAAGTACCCCAAACCAGACGGGATCGAACCCGGCGCCGACGACCAGTGGAAAAAATACCGGCACGGTTATCAGCACCATTCCGATGCCATCCAGAAAACATCCCATGATGATGTAGAAAACGATCAGGATGAGCATGATGACGGCGGGCGATGCATTGAGGCTTCGCGTCCATTCGACCAGCGTCTGTGGCAGCTCGGTCAGTACTACAAAATACGAAAAGATGAACGCGCACAGCACAACCAGAAACAACATGCTGGATATCAGAACGGTTTCCACAACGGCTTCGTGCACGCGCTTCCAGGTGAGCCGGCCTCGTACAAGACCCAACAGAAATGCACCGAACGATCCGACGGCCGCCGATTCGGTAGGGCTGAACCAGCCCAGGTAAATACCGCCAATCGAAACGCCGAATAAAAGAGCGATTTCCCACATGCTGACCAAGGCGCGCAATCGTTCACCCCAGCCCGCGCCGGGCATCGGCGTTTCGTGGTTATCCTTGCGATGCACCAGCCAAGCCAACACCAGGCCGTAGAACAATGCAAGCAGTACAGCAGGAACCAGCGCCGCCGCAAAAAGCCGTTGCACGGATTGCTCGGCAATAATTGCGTATATGACAAGGATGATTGAGGGCGGAATCAATATGCCCAGCGACGCGCCAGCTGCAATCACGCCGGAGCTGAGCTTGTCACGGTATCCCGCCTCTCGCATTTCGGGCAACGCAATTCTGGCCATGGTCGCGGCTACCGCCAATGACGAACCGCAAACTGCCCCGAACGCCGCACTGGCACCGAGGGTGGCGTATGCCGGCCCGCCCCGACGCCCCGAGAACAAGGAACGAACCGCACGAAAAAGTTGACTGGAGATTCCCGCGCTGCTGGCCAGCGCACCCATCAGTACAAACAGTGGAACGACGGAAAGCGCATAGGCCGAGCCCATTTCGAACGGGGTGGAACCCAGAACGATAAACGCACGATCAAACCCGCTGATGGCGGCGTAGCCAAACGCCCCGACCAGCCCCATGGCGACTGCAACCGGAACCCTGATGAAAATCAGAAACAACAGAGCCGCCATTCCCGCCAGACCAATGGCCTGAACACTCATTGAATAACTCCGTGAGTTCTCCCGGCTGAAGCCCGACGACGACTTCGTATCAGGTCTGACAGCTTGAACAATGCAGCAATCAGTGCAGCGAACACGCCAACCAGGCAGGGAATCCACAACCAGTACAACATGATGGGCAGATCAGGCTTACGATCCTGATAGACGTAGGCCTCCCAAGCCGGCGTAGGCATGTGCCAAAGCAACATGCCCAGGAACACCGCCGAAAGAAGCAGCCCGACGATCTTGAGCAAGACGACCAGATTACTGCTGATGAAATGGTCGATGATGTCGACAGTAATGTGTGTGTCGTCCAGAAAGGCTTCGCCAATTCCGAGAAACACCACAAACACCATCAGAGTTTCAACAAGATCGTAGGTACCCAATACGGGAATGCCAAACAGATTGCGCAGCAAAACATCTGCCATGGTGATGCACACCATCATTGCCAGAGCCAACCCGGCAATCAGGGTCAGGCCACGCAAGACAAGGCGCATCCAATGATGGATGCGCTGGCCTGATTCAGCCTTGGCCGCCATATCATTGCTCCTTGGAGCGTGCGGCAACGGCCTCTCGCAAGCGTTTCAGTGCCTCTTTACCGGGCAAACCCTTCTCTTCGAGCGCTGCCACCTTCTTGCTGATCAGTTCTTCGGTGATCTTGTCATAGGCGGCAGCGTCTGCCTGGCTAAGCTCGATCAGCTTGACGTTATGCTCTTTCATGTACTCGAGCCCGATTTCGTCGGCCTTGTCGGAAGCGGTACCCACACGCTTCGCGCCATCCAGGCCAGTGGTGTCGTCAATGAGCTTTTGAAGGTCGGCCGGCAGCTTGTTATAGCTGTCGGGATTCATAACCATGGCAAAGGTCACGACACCGCCATTGATGGTGGTGGCCGACTTCAATTCGGGACCCAACTGAAAACTTTGGGCTCCTTCATAAGACATCAGGGTGCCGTCGATGGTGCCTTTACTCAGTGCGTCTGCCACTTCAGCCGGCGCCACGCCAACAGGGGTCGCGCCCAGCGCGGAAATCAGCGAAGCGTATACTGAACCGGGGTGCCGGATACGCAGGCCATTCATCTGATCCAGACTGGTGACCTCTTTTTTGGCCATCAGTAAGGGAACGGGTGGCGTCGCCATAAAGTACAGAATCTTGACGCCCTGGTATTCCGGCTCGAGCAGGTCTTTGATATCCATAAGCGCCTGCGAACCGACACGACCATTAGGAATCAGCGAAGGATGCTGCGCCAGTTCGGTCATGGGGAAGCGGCCGGGAGTCGCGCCTTGCAGCACATAGGCCATGTCTGCCACACCGGTTCGCGCCAGGTCGAATTGGCGGTTTACCGGCCCCATCTGCGAAGAGGGAAAGAGTTTCAGGATCAGTCGGCCGTTGGATTTTTCGTTAAGTTCTTCGGCCCACCGCGTGATCTCGCGATTGATCATGTGCTTCGGCGGCAAGTAAGTAGAGACCTTAAGCTCGTAGGTTTCCTGCGCCTGTGCCGGGGAGAACCCCGCAGCGATGGTTACAGCGGCCAGAGCGGCCAAAAAAGTACGCCTAGTATTCATAGTTGTCTCCGTGGTTATGGTGCAGACCCTTCGAGCTTGTGCCCTGTCTTGGGTCTGTCACTTATATTGACTACTTATCCGTACTGCGTTGGGCCGCATTTCTTTTGCATCAGCGACGTCGGTCGCCTGATGAAGCACGGCTAGCGGCGAAAATCTGAAACATCAGGTCGAGCTTGAAAAACCTCCGTCGATAACAATGACCTCACCCGTTACAAACCGGTTCGACTTCACCAGGCTGAGCATGGTTTCGGCGACATCGTCTGCCGTAACGCAACGCTTGAGCGGCGTCAACTTAGCACGACGTTCCATCAAACGGTCGTAATTATCCTTGAGCATGCGTTTCATCCAGTCGCCCTCCATCCAGCCAGGGGCCACCGCATTCACCCGTATTTCGGGTCCAAGATTGTAGGCGAGCACTTTGGTAAGACTTACCACGGCAGCTTTGCTGGTTGCGTATGCCAGGGGTTGAGGGCCCGGGCGCAGCCCCACAATGCTTGCCGTATTGACCACGCAGCCGTTGCCTGCCGCCTTTAGCATGGGCACTGCTGCCCGGGTAACCTGAAACATGCCGCGGACATTCACAGCAAATACCCGATCCCAGTTCTCGGCTGTTACTGCTTCAAAATCCTTTGGATCAATCGCCGAAGTGGTTCCCGCGTTATTGATAAGGACGTCAAGACGTCCGAATCGATTCTGGATTTCTGCCACCATATTGCGAACAGCGGGGTCTTCGCTTACGTCGCACTGCAGCACGATCGTTTTTGCTCCCAATGCTTCGGCCTCGGCAGCCGTTTCGGCGGCGGCAGCCTGACTGCTGCTGTAGTTGATGGCCACGTCGTAGCCTTCGCGCGCCAACGCCAATACCGCACTGCGACCGATACCTGTACCTCCACCCGTTACCAGGGCCACAGGTTTCTGCTGATCCATGCCGTCTCCTTGCCAGATTATTTTTTTATGAACATGTTCTACTTTAGATCACGATCATATTTCTGGCAAGAACAAAAAATCCCGTTCGGCCGGGTCGGAAAGCCTTCACTCCCTGGCTGATCTATTTCGTTGACACTCCACTGATCAGACCATAAACTGAACATGTTCATCAAAATCAAAAGAAAAATGGCGGCACGATAGATTGCGACGGCAAACCATGGCTGGTCGATTTTGCAGCCGCTGATAAAACACTTCCAGGAGGAAACAATGCTAGAAGGAGTCGTCCCTTTTCCACCCGACTTTGCACGCCGATACCGAGAAAAAGGATATTGGCAAGATAAATCGCTGGCGCAGGAGTTTCGGGTGGTGCTGCAAAAATACGCGGATCGGATTGCTGTCATCGATGGAGCCCGGCAATACACCTATTGCCAACTCGATGAAGAATCCAACCGCCTGGCATTGAACCTTCTTGACCTGGGGCTGCAACCACTGGATCGCGTCGTAGTACAGCTTCCCAATGTGGCGGAGTTTGTCATTCTTTACCTCGCACTCCAGAAGATCGGCTGCATTCCCATCGCTGCGCTTTCGAGTCACCGCTTTCTGGAGGTCAGCCAGTTTGTCTCGCTTTCCGGCGCGGTGGCGTGCGTCAGTCCCGAAAAGCAAGGTGAATTTGATTTTCAGGAAATGATCGCTCGCGTGCAGCAACAAAGTCCGTGCCTTAAGCACGGCATTATTCTGGGAACTGCCCGACAGGGATTTCAATCCCTGCGCGAACTGATAAGCAAGACGCCCACACGCGGCCCCAAAACGCTGGAACAGATCCAGATCGATCCTACCGACCCCGCTGTGTTCCAGCTTTCCGGCGGTACTACCGGGGTTCCAAAGCTGATTCCCCGCACCCACAACGATTATGCGTACAACTCCAAGATTGCGGCAAAAACTTGCCGTATCGAGGGGCATCACGTCCTTCTGGTCGTTCTGCCAATTGCTCACAATCTTCCACTGGCCTGCCCAGGTATCCAGGGCTTCATGTTCCAGGGAGCCAAGGTAGTGCTGTCGGCAAGTACACGTCCTCAGGACATCTGCGCTGCCATACAAGAGCACGGTGTGACACACATCAAGGTTGTGCCGGCCCTGCTCATCCGGCTGCTGAATGACCCATCCATCAGCAAATACGATCTCTCATCGCTTCAAGTGATTCAGAGCGGAGGGCAACGACTGCAGCCCGAAGTACGTTTGCTGGCTCGCAAGCTCATCCCGAATGCCTTCATCCAGGAGAACTTCGGCATGGGTGAAGGCATGCTGTTCTTCGTTCGCCACGACGACCCCGAGGATGTGCGCCTGGAAACCGTTGGCAGCCCCGTGTGCGAAGACGACGAAGTACGTATCGTGGACGAGGACGGCATTGACGTTCCTTTCGGTGAAACCGGCGAAATGTGGTGCAGGGGGCCCTATACGCTGCGAGGCTACTTTGGCGTCCCCGAGTACAACAAAACCGCCTTTACTCCCGATGGCTTCTACAAATCGGGCGATCTGATGCGGCAGCACCCTTCAGGGCGGTATATGGTCGAGGGTCGCCGCAAGGACCTTATCAATCGCGGTGGTGAAAAAATCAGCGCCGAAGAAATCGAGAACCTGATCCTGTCGCATCCATCCGTCAAGAACGTTGCGTGTGTGCCCATTCCTGATCCCGATATGGGCGAGCGGATGTGCGCGTGCGTTGTATTGCACGAAGGCGCCAGCCTCGATTTCGATTCACTCAAGTCCTACCTGATCGAAAAAGAAATCGCCAAATACAAGCTGCCCGAGCGCCTGGAAATAATGGATGACTTTCCGCTTTCAACCTTTGGAAAGGTCTCAAAAAAGAAACTGCGCGAAATGATCACCGAAAAAATTAACGTAGAACAACGCGGTCAAGCCTCTGCCGCGCAATAAACCCCGATTGAACGGAAGGCCTTATGAGAATCATCGATTTGCACTGCTACCCCAATACACAAGAGTGGATTTCCTGCCAGCAGCCCTATGTCGACGCGTTGGCCCAGTACTGGAATCGTCCCTGGACACCAAAAACTGAAGAAGAGGTGGTAAAGGATTTTACCGACGCAGGGGTCGAAGCCGTCCTTGTTGCTCTTGACCTTGAAACCACAGTGGGAACGCCGCCCTGCTCTAACGAGTATGTGCACGGCATGTGGAAGCGAAACGAAGGACGAATCATCCAGGCGTGGGCTGCGGTCGAGCCCGCAAAAGGAGAAATAGCCATACGTCAGGCGCGACAGGCCATACAGGAGTTCGGCATGATTGGGTTCCATTTTCATCCCATCATGCAGCATTTCTCGGTGGACGACCGCCGTTATTACCCCCTGTTTGAAGAAATTGCTCACCTCGGGGCCGCTGTCATGATTGACGTCGGCACCACGGGCATGGGGGCGGGAATGCCAGGAGGCATGGGCGCAGTCATTCGTCACGCCCACCCGGCTGCCATCGATCAGTTGGCGGCCGATTTTCCAACCCTCAAGATCATCATGGCTCACCCGGGCTGGCCATGGGTCGATGAAACCACGGCCGTCGCACTTCACAAGGGGAATGTCTACTGGGAGATGTCGGGCTGGGCACCGAAATACTTCTGGCCGCAGCTTAAAGTAGATATGCGCAGCCGTTTACAGGACAAGATCATGTTTGGCAGCGACTACCCCAGCATGCCCTACGAACGGCTGTTGCGAGAATGGGCGGAACTCGGATACAGCGACACCATCATGGAAAAGATTTTCCACGGCAACGCCGAGCGGATACTCGGCCTGTAAGTTTACTTGGCGGGATTCAGCCCATTTATATAAATACGGAAGTGCTTGCGCAAAGTCGCAAGCCCTTCCTTGAGATCGGGATCATCTTCGGAAATCCATAAGCGCACAGCACCGGCGTATACATAAAACAGCCCCAATGCAATAGTGGCCGGATTCTCGCGAGAGTGGATCCGGCCCTTCTTTTGCGCCTCGACAACAAGTTGTCGCACGGTGTCGATAACACGCAGCCGGTTGTCATTGAACTCGCCTGACAGTTTGCCGTGTCGATAAAAAGTCAGCTCTCGCAGCAATATGCGAGACAAAGTGGGGTTGCCCGCAAAGTCTTCGTACAGAAATGAAAAGAAAGAAACCAGTTGTTCGAGCAGCGATTTTCGAGGGCTGATGGCCTGCTGTGCCCGATGCTGGATATCGTTGAGGTGATCGACGTAGATGAGGAAAATGAGATCCCGCTTATCGTCGGCATAATTGAACAATGTGCCCAAACCCACTCGAGCACGCTTGGCAATATCACGCGTTGTGGCCGCGTCGTACCCCAGCTCGGTAAAAAGCTCTCGTGCCGCAGCTTTGATGCGCGACAACTTTTCCAGTTTATTTTGTTCCCGCAAACCCAGGACGGGCGCATCGGCTTCGCCGCTATTGTTCATATATAGGATTGACTTGTTTTGGTCGTGGTTAAAAACCGGCAACTACGAAAAGCTCCGCCTCGAATATGAGCATGCCCAAAAATGTCGGCGATGCGCTACAGGCAGCAGATACTTTATCCTGTAACCCCAAAATGAACAAGTTCAAAAAATAGTTGGAGCACTTATCCGGCATGATGGCTCGTTGCGAGCCGGAGCGCCTGAGCGCGTTGCTGACACCCACCAGGCCAAGCAGAACATGGCGCCCCGGCATACGCCCTGACCAGTTCGGTTAGTCAGCCGAAGAAAAGGCGGAGCGAACCACCCTTTCTGACTCATCAAGCCTGGTGCAGATGGTGTGCCAAACGAAGAAGCATGGCGTCGCATGCCTCCAATTGCTCGATCGCGACGAACTCGTCGGGTTTGTGGCCCTGATCCATACTGCCTGGCCCACAAATTACCGCCGGAATGCCCGCCTGATCAAACAGGCCCCCTTCGCTGCCAAAAGCTACCGTGCTGAACTCGGAGAAACCTGTAATGGCCGCTAGCAATTGCGCTGCCTCGCTATCCGGTGGCGTGGCCAGACCAGGGTACTCAGCAAGCCTTTCAAATGTAATAGCGGTCTGCGCGCTGACCGCCTGCATCCGTGGAAGTAATTCATTCTTTGCATAGCTTTCCAGCCTGGCGTGAACCGCCTGCGGATCGAACCCCGGCAATGCGCGCACCTCAAAATCGAATTCGCACTCTGCGGGAACAATGTTGAGTGCTCGCCCCCCCTTGATCAAGCCGGTTTGTATCGTCGAATACGGGGGATCGAATCGATCGTCGTGAAGCGCGGGATGAGCCAGGTCGCGGGCGATATCGCCGAGATGGCAGATCAGCTTTGCGGCATACTCGATAGCATTGACGCCCTGCGGAGCGTAAGCGGAATGGCAGGCTGCGCCATGGACTTTGCAGCGCATGGCCAGCTTGCCTTTATGCCCCAGCACCGGTTGCAAGGAGGTGGGCTCGCCTATAAGGCACAAGGCAGGTTTATTGCTGCGCTTTTCCAGCTCGGCCAACATGGAACGAACACCCAGGCAGCCTACCTCTTCGTCATAAGAAAACGCCAGATGCACCGGCCGGGCAAGCGGCTTCGATAAAAAGACAGGAAGCA
>NZ_JAJUFE010000006.1 GCF_029263785.1 Pusillimonas sp.
CCTGAGTCCGGCAGAAACCGGCGTATCTTTTGAAGCACTCGCTTCCTTGCCGCCTTTTGTCATCGTTGGCGAAGAAGAGCCACTGGCCAAGAAGAATTCCGTCACGCTCAAAGAACTCGCAAAGCGTCCCCTGATATTGCTCGACTTGCCATTAAGCCGGGAGTACTTCCTTTCCCTATTCCAGGAGGCGGGTGTACGACCCACCGTGGCGGCACGCTCCAGCAGTCCTGATGTTTTACGGTCTCTGGTCGCCAACGGCGTAGGCTACTCGCTGGCCAATGTGCGTCCCCGTGCGCCACACTCCCTGGACGGCAAGCGGATCGTCAACGTCGCGCTGAAAGGTCGGCATCGACCCATGCGACTGGGCATGGCGTGGATCAAGGACCAGCATCCGCGGCGTGTCGTCGAAACCTTCATGGAGCGTTGCCGCGCCTGCATGGCAGACGGCTATATTCCGGGAATGGTCGGGGAGCCTGCTGCGACGAAGGTGGCTCGTGCGAGCTGAGTGAACTGCTCTGTTGAATGCCGCGCCCCAGTTACCAGCATTGACCTCGAAAGTTCGAAGGCTGTCACACCTTGAAGTGCAATTCAATTTCGCAACAGAGCCACCATGCTGGGCGCAAAAAAATCGCCGGAAAGTTAAATGACTTTCCGGCGATTTGCATTTGGCGGAGACGGAGGGATTCGAACCCTCGATGCGGGTATAAGCCGCATGCTCCCTTAGCAGGGGAGTACCTTCAACCTCTCGGCCACGTCTCCTAACTCAAGTCCGCTATTCTAGCACAAGACTCGAAGTGAAAGGCCGAGGTTACTAAGCGCTTTCGTTGACTGATGAAGCTTCCTGATCCAGCCCGAAAGCCTTGTGCAACGCGCGCACGGCAAGTTCCATGTACTTGTCATTGATGACCACGGAAGTCTTGATCTCGCTGGTGCTGATCATCTGGATATTGATGCCTTCTTCGCTGAGCGTGCGGAACATCAGGCTGGCAACACCTACGTGGCTTCGCATGCCGATACCAACGATCGACACCTTGCAGACCTCGTTGTCGGCAACAACTTCCTGGGCACCAACCGAAGGAGCAACCTGGTTCTTGAGAAGATCCAGCGTGCGATGGTAGTCGTTGCGATTGACAGTAAAGGAAAAGTCGGTCGTGCCACGCACCGACTGATTCTGAACAATCATGTCAACGTCAATGTTGGCTGCAGCCACCGGCCCCAGGATGGAATAAGCCACCCCCGGGGTGTCGGGAACAGCCAGCAATGTCATCTTGGCTTCGTCGCGGCTGAAAGCAATGCCCGAAACTACAGCGGATTCCATTTTTTGGTCTTCCTCGAAAGTAATTAGGGTGCCCGACGACATTTCTTCGTCAAGCGGAATGAGGGGGTCGGTCAGGGAGGACAATACCCGTACCGGCACATGATATTTTCCAGCGAATTCAACGGCGCGAATCTGCAGCACTTTCGATCCAAGTGATGCCATCTCGAGCATTTCTTCGAAG
The DNA here is from genome assembly GCF_029263785.1 of Pusillimonas sp. GTDB lineage: Bacteria > Pseudomonadota > Gammaproteobacteria > Burkholderiales > Burkholderiaceae_B > Pusillimonas. The sequence continues at coordinate 1,500 of NZ_JAJUFE010000006.1, forward strand.
GATACGACGCGCATGCGGCGAGCTTCGGGAACGACACGTGGATCGGTGGTGTACACGCCGTCTACATCAGTGAAGATCAGACACTCGGAGGCCTTGAGTGCGGCCGCAACCGCTACGGCCGAAGTGTCGGACCCGCCACGCCCGAGAGTCGTGATGTGGCCGTCTTCATCAATACCCTGAAAACCGGTGACGATGACGACACGGCCTGCATCAAGGTCGGCCCGGATGCGAGCGTCGTCGATGGAACGGATGCGTGCCTTGGTGTAAGCCGAGTCGGTACGAACCGGAACCTGCCATCCTGCGTAGCTTCGGGCGCCAACACCCTGAGCCTGCAAGGCTATCGCCAAAAGGGCACTGCTGGCCTGCTCGCCAGTAGCCGCGAGCATGTCCAGTTCACGGCCGTCGGGAGTGGGACTGATTTCTTTTGCCAGGCCCAGAAGACGGTTTGTTTCGCCCGACATCGCCGACGGGACAACTACTACCTGATGACCAGCAGCGTGCCATTTGGCAACGCGACGAGCGACGTTTTGAATGCGCTCGATCGATCCCATCGAGGTGCCGCCGTATTTATGAACGATAAGGGACATAATCTTCTGTCCTGCCTTTTACCCTGGTAAATCAGTAAGAAGCGGCTTGAACCGCCGCGAAAGGAAAACCATTTATTTTAACAGCACGCGCCCCCGCGTGCAGCGTATGGTTACATCGCCATGCTTTACATTCATGGCACGATCATGACCCAGGGCGTGCAATTGGCGCATCTGCCGCATCAGGTCGTTCAGACGGGCCTCGGTAGGCATGCGCACGCCATGCATGCCCAACCAGTACCGAAGCACCAAAGCCTGCCGCGCATGTGAAAGCTTTCGCCATTGCGCCAGCGAAAAGCTCAAGCGATCTTCTGCCGGCTCAAGCGACGCGAAATCTTCTGCCGCGACCTCATCAAGTATTTCCACGGCCTCGCGGCTTTGTCGCGCATGCCGCGCCAGCACGGCCTGCCAACCGGGCCAGCGATCATTCAACTGGGGAGCCAGACGTTCCCGTACAGCCGAACGCGTATACCGGTCTTCTGAGTTGGTGGGGTCAACCACCGACTTCCATCCCGTGGCCTGATAAAACGCGCGAGCGGCATCATCAATATCTACCCTGCTTACTTCAAGCCACGGCCGCAAGAAGATCAGGCCGTCCCGTTCCATCCGTGGTGCCATGGCACCCATTCCATGGGGGCCCGCACCACGCAGCAATCGAAGAAGTACGGTTTCGGCCTGGTCGTCACGGTGGTGAGCCAGCAACAGGTGCTTGACACCAGCTTTTTGCGCCATTGCCGCCAGTGCCTGATAACGTGCTGCGCGTGCTGCGGATTCGATGCCATCCCCACGTGATGTATCCACCGCCACTCTCTGGCTATGGCAAGGCAATCGCAACTTCTGAGCGAGCTCATGCACCTGTTCCCGCCAGGTGTCGGCTACCTGCTGCAGCCCATGATGAACGTGAAACGCATGGAGCTCGACGTCCCGCTGTAACGCAATACGCGCGGCATGTACCAGCAACATGGCCGAGTCTGCGCCTCCGCTGACTGCTACTCCCACCGGAAGGCGAAACGGTGCGATCGTAGCTAAAACCTCGTCCACGGGTGCCAGCAATTGCACCGAACCAAAGCTGCCCAGGAAATCAGGTTCAGGCACGGGCCTCTTGGTAGCGGCCATAAGTCATAAGACGCTCCAGCCGCTGATCCACCAACTGTTGCGGGGTAAGGCCCGAGACCTGGCGCAAGGAATCGGACAAAGCCCGACCCAATTGCCGCGCCATTACGACGGGGTCGCGGTGCGCTCCTCCGACCGGTTCGTTGACGATGCGATCGATAAGCCCGAGTTCCTTTAGACGTGGTGCAGTGATGGCCAGGGCTTCGGCGGCTACTGAAGCCTTGTCGGCACTACGCCATAGAATCGAAGCACAGCCTTCCGGCGAGATGACAGCGTAAGTGGCGTATTGCAACATCATGACCACATCGCCCACAGCGATAGCCAATGCACCCCCGGAACCGCCTTCGCCAATAATGGTCGCGATGATGGGCACCTTGAGTTCGGCCATGGCATACAGGTTGTGGCCGATGGCCTCGGACTGCCCTCGCTCTTCGGCACCGATGCCGGGATAAGCACCCGGCGTGTCGACGAAGGTGAATACAGGCAGATTGAACTTCTCGGCCAGACGCATCAGACGCAGGGCCTTGCGATACCCCTCGGGGCGCGGCATACCGAAATTACGGCGGGCGCGCTCTTTGGTGTCGCGTCCCTTTTGGTGGCCGATGATCATGCAGGGCGTTCCCTGAAACCGGGCCAGCCCGCCGACAATGGACTGGTCATCAGCGTACATGCGATCACCATGCAGCTCGTGGAAATCGGTGAAAATTTCGCGCACATAATCGAGCGTGTAAGGACGCTGCGGATGGCGGGCAACCAGGGCGGTTTGCCACGGAGTGAGCTTGGCGTAAATATTCTTGGCGAGCGTCTGGCTTTTTTGCTGCAGGCGTGCTACCTCATCCGAAATATCGACGGCTGAATCTGCCTGCACAAAGCGTAGCTGCTCGATCTTGTTTTCGAGCTCGGCCAGAGGCTGTTCAAATTCTAGAAACGTATTACGCATAAGAGCTAGTTGTCCGGTTAAATAAGCAACACCAGTTTACGATCGCTGAGATTCCATTGGCGACAAATTGACTGCGGAGCGGTCAGCTTGCCGCAGTGTTCAGGCTACGCCACAGATACCAGGTCGCCACGCTGCGCCAGGGCGCCCAGGCCTGGGCAACTTCGCGTGCCTCGAAGCGAGAAACAGGTTCGCCGCTGAAATAGTGTAACGAAATTGCCTTCAGCAAGCCTGCATCGTCCAAAGGAAGAACATCTGGACGCTGCAGGCTGAAAATCAGGAACATCTCGGCCGTCCAGCGCCCGACACCACGAATCGCACACAGGTCCGCAATTATCGCTTCATCGTCCATACTGGCCCAATTGGCCGGCTGAACCTTCTTTTCGGCAAAATGCGTTGCCAGGTCAATAATGTATTCGCACTTGCGGCGCGAAAGTCCGACTTCGCGAAGCTCTTCCAGAGGTATGGCCGCGACCTTGGCGGGCGCGGGACGCCGTCCACAACGCGTAATAAAACGGGTCCAGGTGGCGTCAGCCGACTTGGTCGAAACCTGCTGACCCACAATCGCACGAGCCAGGGTCATGAAAGGGGTAGAAGACGTAATAAGCCATTCAGAGCGATGCTGCGGAATGATTTTCTTGAGGATGCGGTCGCGCCGCATGAGATGCGCCGATGCTTCATCCCAGAACCCCGGCTTATCAGAGGTCGTAATCGAGTCACCCATCGCCCTGCCCTAAATACGACGCCACTGGGTTAGGCCACCGGCCTTGTCTTCGAGCTCAATTCCCGCGTCACGCAGTTGGTCACGAATGCGGTCCGCCTTGGCAAAATCGCGTTGTGCCTTGGCCTCGGTACGCTGCTGGATCAGTGCCTCGATCTCTTCGGACGTCAACTGAACCTGCGACGCGTCGGCGCCCAGGTAGCGACTCGGCGACTGCAGATAACGGGCCGGGTCGGTCTGCAGCAAACCCAGTACCCCGCCAAGCGTGCGCAACAAGGTGGACGCCTCGCGCGAACGCTCGCGGTTTGCCTTCGACGCCAGCTCAAACAATACGGCTACCGCGCCAGATGTATTGAAATCATCGTCCATCGCACTGCGAAAGGCCTGCGCTTCCGGCTGGTTCCAGTCGGTCTCTACACCGCTTTGCGCCGGTACGTTATGCAAAGTTTGATACAGACGGTCGAGGGCGTGTTGAGCGTCGCGAAGATTATCGGGCGTGTAGTTCTGTACGCTCCGGTAGTGGTTGCGCACAATAAAGAACCGCAACATTTCGGCTTCGCGGGGATTGGCTTCGTAAGACGCGCTGTCTTCGGACAATGACCCGGGCACAGCCACGGTTTCGCGTATGGTGCGGAAGTTGCCCAGGGACTTGGACATTTTATCGGCATCGACCATCAAGGGGCCGCAATGCATCCATACGTTGGCCAAGGTCCCCCCGAATGCTCCTTCAGTCTGGGCAATTTCATTTTCATGATGGGGAAACTTGAGGTCCGGGCCCCCGCCATGAATGTCCAGCGGCAATCCCAGCAGCTCTTTGCTCATGGCGGAGCACTCAATGTGCCACCCGGGCCGGCCCAATCCATACGGAGACTCCCATTTGGATTCTTCCGGCTCTTCGGGCTTTGCGGATTTCCAGAGGACAAAGTCCAGCGGATCACGCTTGGCGGAAGCGACGGCAACCCGTTCTCCAGCCCTGAGGTCATCGAGCGATTTGCCGGACAGCTTCCCATAGCCCGGAAACTGTCGAACGGCATAGTTCACATCGCCATCATCGGACTGGTAGGCAAGTCCCTTGTCTTCAAGCTTGGAGATAATGTCGAGCATTTGGCCGACATGCTGGGTCGCCCGGGGCTCTGCGTCGGGGGGAGCCACACCAAGAGCGAGCTCATCTGCATGCATGGCGTCGATGTAGAAGTTCGTGACCTCGTGCATGCGCTGACCGGTCTGCACAGCCTTGCGGATGATCTTGTCATCGATGTCGGTAATGTTGCGCACGTACTCGACCTTATAGCCGGATGTACGCAGCCAGCGCTGGATCACGTCAAAGCTCACCAGCATCCGGGCATGGCCCAGGTGACAGAAATCATAGACGGTCATGCCGCAGACGTACATACGGACGCGCCCCGGCTCCACCGGTTCGAACGGCTGTTTGGCGCGAGAAAGAGTGTTATAAATGTGCAGCATGCGCAGAGAACAATAATCCTTAAATATCAATCCGTGCCTTTGGCGCATTCAAGTGGCGCTTCGCGAACGCGAAAAGTGCAAGATGGAACAAATTTTGTTCCTATCCCAAGCAAGGCTAAAATGGCGGTCGACAAGTATAGCAAGTGGGCGTCGTATAGCTGGGTAGCCATTCGCCCACCGCTCTAGCCAGATCAACCCCAACCCATAGGTAACGGCCCGTGCATCCAATTTCCCGTAGACTCATTGCGACGACGCTGCTGCTGGCCGGCATGACAACGGCCTTTGCAACACAGGCGCAACGAGCTGCGGATGGCCTGACTCCAACTATAAACCTGGAGTCGACGCTTCTGCCTACCGGATGGCCACAAGAGGCGTCTCAAACCACGGCAACGGGGCCGCAGGTCATATTGTCGCCGGCCCCGCGTCCGGGCGAAAAACTGTTCGACGACCCCCCTCCTCGCGACGGCGGCTGGAAAGGCCTGGCCAGGTTGCTGGAGGCCATCAGCCCCGGTGTCGATACATCCATCCCTCTGACGCCCTCCCAAGTTACTGACCGAATTTCGGCCATGATGGACAGCGGGCGATATGCCGAAGCGCTGGATGTAATTGACCGAAGAATGGCACAACGCGAGGCGGAGAACGCCGTCGGAACCGACGTACAACTTATGTTTCTGCGGGGCCGGGCCCTGGCCGGTCTCGAAAAGCACAATGAAGCGATCGAGCATTACCTTAACATGACCACCCTGTTCCCAGAACTGCCCGAACCCTGGAACAATCTGGCGGTCGAATATGTCAAGCAAGGAAAGCTCGACATGGCGCAAGACGCCTTGGAAATGGCCCTGACAGCCAATCCACAGTATGCAACGGCGCGCGCCAATCTGGGCTGGGTGCAGCTCATGCAAGCGAAGAAATCATTTGACGACGCCCGGAACGTCCCGGGCGCCAGCCGCGCCGCGCAACAGACCTCCGACATTCTTCGTCCTTAACCGCACTTACCCGGCAGACGCATATGTTCATTCAATCTGTAATTCAACGCGTCCTGATTCCATCGGCACGCATTTCCAGCCTTGTCGTCATCGCTGCCCTGGCCATTGGCCCGGTCGGCGCTTCGCAGGCCGCCTCCACCACTTCCACTGAAGGTCAAACCATGAGCAACACTCCCCGCGTAAAACTACAGACCAGCATGGGCGACATGGTCATCCAGCTCGATGCCGAGAAAGCCCCAAAAACCGTCGAAAACTTTTTGACTTACGTAAAAGAAGGCTTCTATGACGGCACCATCTTCCATCGGGTCATTGAAAATTTCATGATCCAGGGCGGCGGATTCGAACCTGGCATGAAGCAGAAATCCACTCATGAGGCTGTCGAAAACGAAGCCAATAACGGGCTCAAGAACGACCGCTACACCATTGCAATGGCTCGCACCAGTGATCCGCATTCGGCTACGGCACAATTCTTCATCAACGTGACTGACAACGATTTCCTGAACTTCACTGCTCCGACACCTAACGGCTGGGGCTACGCAGTATTTGGCAAGGTGGTCGAAGGCACCGACGTCGTCGAACAGATCAAGGCCGTTAAAACCGGCAGCAAGGGCTTCCACCAGGACGTCCCGACGGAAGACGTCGTCATCGAGAAAGCAATCGTCGTTGAATAGCATAACCTTACCGGGCCGAGTGTGGCTGGCGGCAGACATGCATCTGAGCCAGGCCACGCCTCGCACCCGTAAAGTGTTTCTGCAATTTCTGGATCAGGCATGCGCCCAGGCGGATGCCTTGTTTTTATGTGGTGACATTTTCGACGCCTGGATCGGCGACGACCTGGCAACGCACGATCCGCCGCCATGGCTGCAAGAGATCTTGCAGGCCCTGCAAAACGCCGCTTCTTGCATACCCGTTTGGCTGGGCCGGGGAAACCGCGATTTTCTGATTGGCAAAGATCTGACTGACGCTGTCGGGGCGACTCTGCTTTCGGCTCCTGTTTGTCTGGAAACCAGCCAGGGACGCGTGCTTGTCAGCCACGGCGACGAATACTGCACCGCCGACGTCGGCTACCAGCGTTTTAAACGAGTAGTGAGCAACCCTTGGGTGCAACGCGCCTATCTTGGTTTAAGCCTCAAGCAACGGCGCGCGATCGCAGACTGGGCCCGGCGACGCAGCAAGGCGTCTTACCACTCCAAATCAGCAGCAATCATGGATGTAACCCCCGACGCCATACACGAGGCGCTGCGCAAGTGTGGCGCCAGGGCTATCGTCCACGGCCACACCCATCGCCCCGCCGTGCACAGCTTGCAATTGAACGGGGCAGAACGTCTACGTGTTGTCTTGCCGGATTGGGATTTTGATCACGGAAGCGCGCGCGGAGGCTGGGCCATCATTGACAACAGTGGCATCAGGCTGCAAGACGCCACATGCTGAACCAGGCATCGCCTGATTCGAGTGGTGCCTCCAAACTTCTATGGCTGTTGCCAGACAAATCGAAGGCTAACGAAAGTACAGCCACGCCAGTACCACCAGACCCAGCGCGATCCGATACCAGGCGAACGGCCGATAGGTATGGCGAGACACAAAGTTCAATACGGCCCGCACCACGACCAGGGCACTGACAAAAGCCGCGACGAAGCCGATGATAATGCCCCACAACTCGTGATCCGCCAGCGCTCCGCCATGTTTGTAGAAGTCGTAGACTGTTGCGGCCAGCATGGTGGGCATAGCCAGGAAAAACGAAAACTCAGTGGCAGTCTTACGCTGAATTCCAGCCAGCATGCCGCCAATTATGGTGGCGCCTGATCGCGACGTGCCGGGCACCATGGCCACACACTGTGCAAAACCAACCACCAGCGCCTGCTTCCAGGAAATTTGTTCAAGCGTATGGGCGGTTGCACGTTCGGATGCAACTGTGTCAACTGCATTCTTGGCGTAATGTGGCTTGCGCTCTACCCAGAGCATGATCAACCCACCTGCAATCAGTGTGAAAACGAACACTGCAGGGTTATGAAATAGGGTTTTGATGAAGCCGATAGCCAATGCGCCGATTACCGCTGCGGGCAGAAATGCAATGATCAGGTTGCGTGCAAACATTAATTCGCTGCGATCTTGCGACAGGATACCGCGCAGAAGCTGCCAGATTCGCTCACGAAAAATCCACATTACGGCCAGTATCGAGCCGAACTGGATCACGACTTCGTAAACCTTGTTATCGCCTGACGAGAAGTTTATCCAGTCGCCCAGAATCAAGAGGTGTGCCGTACTGGACACGGGGATGAACTCGGTAAACCCCTCGACAACTCCCAAAAACAATGCCTTCAGATAAAACCACGTGCTTTCCGTCATAACCTCTCGCAAAAATACAGCCTGCCGCCTTCACCGCCAGGCCTGTCGCAACGCCCACAGCGCCAACACAACTACTTGGCCTTCCTGTTACTACTGACCGCCGGAATCGTCTTCGTCCTCCGCGCGGCCCTTGAGCTCGCGCGAGATGGCCACCGAGGCAATGCGACGCCCATCTACCCGCTCTACCGTGAAACGGAAAGTCGCGTGCAGCTGCTCGAGTTCGCAAGTATCGCCCGCCGAGGGCAAATGGCCAAAACGCTCGAGCAGGTAGCCTGCGAGGGTCGAGTAGACCTCGTCATCGTCCACCAGTCCATCCGTATTCAGCACCTGTTCAAGATGGTGAAGGTCGGCGGCGCCGTCAACCCTCCAGCGATTTTCGTCAACCTGGACGATATCCGGCACTTCGTCTTCGTCCGGAAACTCGCCGGCAATCGCTTCAAACACATCTATCGGAGTCACCACGCCGTCAATCGCGCCGAATTCGTCGGCCACCAGTACCAACTGACCTTTGGCGCGCTTGAGCGTCTCCATCACTTTAAGGATGCCAATTGATTCCGGAACGATGATCGGGTCGCGAAGTCGCGACAGCCGGATCGCACCGTGCGTGATCAGATCGGCAATCAGTTCCTTGGCCCGCCCGATTCCAATCACCTCATCAAGATCCCCCCGGCACACCGGGAAGAAACTGTGTGGCGAACCATTGATCTGACGTCGTAGAGTCTCGGCATCGTCATCAAGGTTAAGCCAGGAAATATCGTTACGCGGGGTCATTATCGAATGGATACTGCGATCTGCGAGTGTCAGAACGCCACTGACCATGTTCCGCTCGGTATCACCAAACACCTGCTGTTCCGGCGGCTCGTCGTGATAATCCGGCTGCTCGGGGCCGGCCAACGGTCGCTTGCCAAGCATCAGCATGATCCCTTCGGCGGTTCGCTCACGCAGGGGGCGCCGAGATTCGTGCTTTCGGATATTACGACGCGCAAGCTGGTTCAAGGCCTCGATCAACACCGAGAAACCAATGGCCGCATAGAGATAGCCCTTCGGTATGGCAAAGCCGAAGCCCTCGGCCACCAAGGAAAAACCGATCGTAAGCAAAAAACCCAGACACAGGACGACGACCGTCGGATGCGCATTGACGAAGGTGGTCAGAGGTTTGGAGGCGAACAGCATGATGCCGATGGCGATGACCACGGCGATCATCATTACGGACAAGTGATCCACCATGCCGACAGCGGTAATGACGGCGTCGAGCGAGAACACAGCGTCCAGAACCACGATCTGGGTAACGATGACGCCGAAACCTGCGTGCAAGCGTTCTCCGGTACCGTGATTTGACCGACCCTCGATACGTTCGTGCAGCTCTACCGTGCCCTTGAACAGCAGGAAGAAGCCGCCAACAATCAGAATGAGGTCCCGCCCTGAAAACTCGAACGGACCCAATGCAACGAACGGCTCCGTCAGCCTGATCAGCCAGGACATCACCGTCAGCAGGCCCAGTCGCATGAGCAACGCAAGCGACAGACCCAGTATGCGTGCGCGATCCCTTTGTTTTGGAGGGAGCTTGTCGACCAGTATGGCGATAAAGATGAGGTTGTCGATGCCCAGGACAATCTCGAGTATCACCAGCGCAAGCAGGCCGGCCCACGCCGAAGGGTCAAGCATCCACTCCATCAACAAGCTCCTTTACGTGAGTCGGGCGTCATTGCTTCTTGGGTGCCAGGCGCGCACGGCGCGTCAGGACAGGCATCAGCCTTGTAGATGGCCGAGCATCTGCGTGAAGATCTTGGGGCTTGCAGCAAGGACGCTACCTGACTGCATCCAGCCCTGCTCACCCTCAAAGTCAGCGATCAGGCCGCCGGCTTCAAGCACCAGCAAGCTTCCTGCCGCCATGTCCCAGCGCTTGAGATTTGCGCCGCAGAACCCGTCGATACGGCCACTTGCCACGTAGGCAAGATCGAGTACGGTTGCGCCCATGCGACGAGCGCTGGCGCAGCCTGTCAATAGCGTGGAAAAACGTTCTGCCACGGTCAGGTCGCTGGCGGATCGTGGTACATGCGCACCAATGAGTGCGTCGCGATAGCGCGTCTGACCGGATACACGGATACGTCGGTCGTTGAGGAACGCTCCGCCCCCCCGGCTGGCAGTGAACAGCTCATTGCGATTGGGGTCGAAAATTACTGCCTGTACCACCTGACCCCGATGCGCCAATGCGATCGACACTGCATAAACGGGGAACCCATGAATGAAGTTGGTCGTTCCGTCGAGCGGATCGATTATCCACTCGTACTCGGGGATGGCGCCGGCAGCATCTTGAGCGCCGGGATGAGCACCCGTTTCTTCTCCCAGGAACGCGTGATCAGGATAAGCTGTACGCAGAACGTCGATGATGGCGTCTTCGACGGCCCGATCAACTTCCGTGACATAATCCTTGGGCCCTTTGCGCGCCACCTGCAAACGTTCAAGATCTAGGCTGGCACGATTTATGATCGCGCCGGCGCGGCGTGCCGCCTTGACGGCGGTGTTTAGCATCGGGTGCATATGTATCCGTAGTACCTTTAAACCGCCTATTTTAAATGACACAGGCAGATTGTTCTAAATGAGCGCTTTTTCCATCCAGGACGCAGCACAGACCTTTGCACGCGTCGACTTCGTCATGGTACAGCCGAGCCACCCCGGAAACGTCGGTGCAGCCGCGCGAGCTATCAAGACCATGGGCTTCGAGAGGCTTCATCTGGTCGCTCCGCGCTTTACAGACGTCACACGGCACTCAGAGGCCATCGCTTTGGCCAGCGGTGCGGTCGATGTCCTGGAGAACGCGCAAATCCACGGCACGCTGTCTGATGCCCTGGGCACGTCGACGCTGGCGTTTGCCCTTACCGCCCGACCGCGAGACCTGGGCCCCAGTGTATGCGACATCCGTCAGGCAGCGGATGCCAGCCTGGAGCATTTGCAGTCTCACATTCATGCCCGGATAGCGATTGTGGTGGGTACCGAACGTTCTGGCCTGACAAACCAGGACATCGCCCTGTGCCAGCGAATTTGCCACATTCCGGCCAACCCGCACTACAGCTCATTGAATGTGGCGCAAGCCCTGCAACTGGCCGCCTGGGAAATGCGTTATGCGCTGGCAAGCAGTCAGGGCCTGACGCTACTGCCAAGTACGGATAAAAGCGCCGTCGCTGCCGGCTCCGAACCTGCTTCAAACGAAAAAATACAGGCACTTCTGACTCATTGGGAAGAAGCCATGATCGCGGTTGAGTTCTTGAATCCGGCCCATCCCAAAAAACTGATGCCTCGTACTCGCCACTTATTCATGCGTAGCGGCCTTACCAATGATGAAGTCGACATGTTGCGTGGCGTCTGCACCGCCATGATCCGCAACTCACGGCAGAAAGGAACAAAATAATTCGCGGTCAGGCGCCGGATGGTTCGAACCGGACGCCCCGCCCGAGCTAGGCTGGCATCTTGAAGCCGGCTTCCTGCAACCGGCTGGGTACTTCACGCCTGAGATCGTTGAGCAAGGCGCCGTAATCGGCCGCCAAGGCCCAGGCCTGCACGACGATCATCACCGTATTCAAGCGGCTTTCTCCCGCGAACACCGCCGGTTCTGGCGTGCTGAGGGCGAGCGGATGGTTGTTGACCAGCGTACGAACCGTTTCAAGCGCACGGGCGATGTCCTGCCCATACGAGATTCCAGTCTGGACTTCTACGCGTCGTCTGCCGTTTCTGCTGAAATTAATGATGGGGTTACCCCACACCAGGCTGTTTGGAAGTGTAATTTGGGTGCCATCCGCCTGCCGGAACCGGCTCAAGAAAAGCCCGACCTCTTCAACGGTTCCGTCGGCTTTGCCCACCACCGACACGGATTCGCCTGCCCTAAGCGGCCGCAATGCCAGCAGCATGATGCCGGCGGCAATGTTCTGCAAAGTTCCCTGTAGAGCCAGACCCACAGCCAGACCTGCCGCGCCCAGGACGGCAATGATACTGGCCGTTTGCACACCAAGCTTGGCAAGCACTGCAATTAAGACGAGAATCCGAATTCCCCAGACCGTCACGGCATAAGCCATTGGCACTATGGTGGGATCGACGCGGGTCGAGCTTGCTGCCAGCTTTCGCACTGCCCGGCCTGCGAACAGCGAGGCCATCCAGCCAATGACCAAAATGAGGCCGGCGACGGTCAGACGGATGACGATTGTCTCAATATAGGGGAGCCAGACGGCCCAGGCATTGAGGGTTTCTTCCATGTTTATGCCCAAGAACGTAAAGTGGGATAAAAAGCTCGTAAACTACGTCTCAATACAACAGCAAACAAACCGTAAACATAATTACAATAGCGTCAGGATGAGCCGGGCAAGGACTCGGTATTGAGGAGAGTCCGGTTAAATGGCCACGGGCAAAAACAGTTTCAAAAGCATCTACGTACGCATGTTCCTGGCAATATGCGTGGCGATCATACCTTCCATCGCCGGACTCTGCTTTTACATCTATCAACAGCGCGATTATCTCACCGATTACAGCATCCAAAACGCCGAACGATTCGTACAACTGGCCGCCCGCGACGAGAGCTGGCTTTTCAATCACACGCACAGCCTTTTTGCAGCCATTTCAAAGATGCCCCTCGTGGTTGGCCAGAACTGGCCGCTATGCCACGAATACATGCGCGAGCTGCTCAAGGAGCAAACAAACTTTCACAACATCGGTCTGATGTCGGTGTCCGGATCGGCGCTATGTTCTGGCTTGAGCACCGAAACGGTTAATGATCTGAACGTCTCCGATCGATCCTATTTTCGAAGGGCGCTTGAAGTGCCCGGCATCGTCATCAGTGAATACTATGTGGGTCGAATTTCGGGCAAACCGGCAATCATAGTGGCTCAGGCGTTGCGAGATTCCAACAGCGTACCGTGGGCAGTGTTGTACGCCTCACTCGATCTTTCATCGATGGTTCGCTCGCAGCAAAACCACCAGTTCTTCGACGGTTCGGTCATCACGGTCCTGGATCGCCACGGCGTCGTACTCAACAGCTGGCCGCAGCGCGATGACATGCCTATCGGACAACCCTTGAAAGACACTGAAGTATTGAAAATGCTGGCTCAGGAACCCAGGGGTACCGGCATTCTCGAACGTAGCGATGGCAGCAAGTGGCTGGTAAGCCATGCCCGCACCGGCACCACGCAAGATCCCGAGGCACTGACTGTCGTTTATCAGCACCCCACCGAAGCGGCCCTTGCGGGTATCTATCGAACACTCTGGATCAGCGGCGCGCTGGCGTTATTGCTGGCTTCATTGACTCTGATACTCAGCTGGATGGGGATCCAGGCCATCGTAGGACGAAACGTGCGTTACCTCACCGCAGCGGCAAAGCGGCTTGGCCAGGGCAAGTACGGCACTCGGGTGGCTCAGATGATGTCCGGGCAGGAATTCAAGGAAATTGCCACGCAACTGGACACCATGGCAGAGGCGTTGGGAAGGCAAGAGGTTCAGTGGAAAAAATCGCTGCAGCGCCAGAAAGGGCACAACAAGGTCTTGCAGATGATCGCGCAAAACCATCCCCTAGAGGCTACGCTTCGGGCATTGGCACAGATAAACGAAGGCCAGATAGATGGCGGCGTGGTCTCGATCCTTACACTGGCCCCCGACGGCAAGCAAATTCAACTTTGTATCGCGCCTTCCCTGCCCGACAGCTACGTGCAGCAGATGCTGCAGCTTCGCAACGATGGCCAGACCGGCACCTGGGCGTTGGCCATGGCAAAGTCGCGCCTGTCGGTCACACCCGATGTATCACACGACCCCTCATGGGAATCCCTGCACGATCTGGCAGAGACCTACGACCTGCGAGCCTGCTGGGCTCATCCCATCTTGCGTGCGGGTGGCAAGGTCATTGGCGCGTTCATCGTCCATTTTCGCCAACCCGGCTCGCCAGGCATCGAAAATCTTCGTGCCAGCAAGATGGCCGTCGAAATTGCCTCGATGGCCATTGAGCATAGCAACCACCATGAGGCGCTCCGTTTCCAGTCGCGCCACGACGTACTGACGGGGCTATTTAAACGCGAAGTATTTGTATCGCGCCTGAAGGCTGCCATCGAAGATGCCGCTACCACTTACCATCTAAGGTTATATGTCTTCAACCTGACGCTTCATGGCTTCAAAGAGATCAACAGCACTTTTGGGCATGGCGTCGGAGACAATCTGCTGCGCATCGTAGCCGATCGTCTGCGTACCCTGGTAGGTTCCCGTGGGGATGTCAGCCGATCCAGCGGTGACGAATTCGCACTTTTGTTCCGAAGCGACACGCTGGGCACGCCTGTGCGCGACATGGCCCAGGCAATTCTCAATGAAGTTCGGCATCCGCTCGATCTGGATGGCACTGAAATGCAGATCAGCGCCAGTATCGGAATTGCCGAATATCCTGTAGCCGGCACCGAGGCGGGCGTGCTGATGCGCCACGCGGACAGTGCCATGCACCGTGCCGAGCGCGAAGGAACCGGCTTCGCCTTCTTCGATGCGTCTCGTAACGAACGGTCGCCCAACCGCTTGCTCTTGCTTTCCGATCTGCGTCATGCGTTGGACGCAGGCGAGCTGCGACTTCATTTTCAGCCCCAAATCAGCCTGCGGCGCCGGCGCACTGTAGGATTCGAAGCATTAATACGCTGGCAGCATCCAGAGAAGGGCTTACTGGGCCCCGGACAGTTCATGCCCGTCGCCGAGTTCAGCGACCTTATACACCCCCTGACACTGTGGGTGCTGGATAATTCGCTGGCACAGTGCCGGCGCTGGCACAATCAGCAACACCACGCCACCATCAGCGTAAACATTTCCGCACGCAACCTGTTGAGCCAGGACTTCCCCGGTCAGATCCAGAAGATGCTTACCAAGCACAATATGCCGGCGCACTATCTTGAAGTCGAAATTACTGAAAGCGCCATCATGATGGACGCTGCACGTTCACTAAGCGTATTGCAACGCATCCGTGCCATTGGCGTGCGAATCGCCATTGATGACTTCGGCACGGGCCACTCGTCGCTGTCATACCTGCACAAGCTGCCGGTCGACAATATAAAGATCGACCAGTCTTTTATTCGCGAGATGGAAAACGACAAGGAAAGCCAGACCATTGTCGATTCCATTATCGGCCTGGCGCACAACCTCAAGGTCAGCGTTACTGCAGAAGGCGTCGAAGACCAGCGCAGCCTCATGAGACTCTTGCAACTTGGGTGCGATTACGCTCAGGGCTATCTCATTGCCAAGCCTATTCCTGCCGAAGAAACCGATGCCTGGCTGGAACAGAACCGCTGCTGATCACAGCGGGCAGTGATGCTGCCACCGCTACCCTGCAAGGCAACACACTCACTACACTGCCTGAACAGGAAAGCACTCAAAAAAGCCGCCCGGCCTTTACAGGCGTGGGCGGCTTGATACGACCTGGAAAGTTGAGCAGGGTTACGCTACCGCCACCAGCCGTTGCAGTTTTGCGTCGTCGTCCAGCAGTTCCTGGCTGTCGGAATCGTGAACAATCCGACCACGGTCCAGCACAATGGCCCGCTCGGTAAGTTCCAGCGCCATTCGTGCATGCTGTTCAACAATAATGACCGACATGCCGCTTTCCTTGACCAGCCTGCCCACCACGCTCAACAGCTCCTGCACGATGATGGGAGCAAGCCCTTCCATCGGTTCGTCAAGCAGTAGCAGACGTGGGTTGACCATAAGTGCGCGGGCAATCGCCAGCATCTGCTGCTCGCCGCCCGACAACTGGTTGCCCATGTTGTTTCGGCGCTCTTCGAGGCGAGGGAACAACTGGTAGATTTTGGGCACTGTCCATTCGCCGGGTCGGGCGACTACGGTCAGGTGCTCTTCAACCGACAACGACGGATACATGTGGCGCTCTTGAGGCACCCAGCCCAGACCCGAGTGGGCGCGCTTGTACGTGGTCATGGACGTGATGTCCTGGCCACGCCAATAGATCTTGCCCTTGTGCTGTTGAGTTATACCCATCGCCGTCAGCAAGAGAGTCGTCTTGCCCATGCCGTTACGGCCAAGCAATGCAACACTCTCGCCTTCTTTGATCGTAAACGAAACATTTTCGAGGACAACAGCCTCGCCATAGCCCGCGACGACGTTTTCGAACGCGAGCAGATCGCTACCTTTATTAGTCATGCGTTGCCTCGCCCAAGTAGACTTCCTTCACACGCTGGTCGGCCGCAATTTCGGCCGGGGTTCCTTCGGTAAGTACCTTGCCCCCTACCAGTACCGTGATGCGCTCGGCAAAACGAAACACCAGACCCATATCGTGTTCAATAAACACCACCGTGACATCGCGCGGCAAGTCAGAAATTACCTCGAACAGCTCGGCACTGTCTGTGGACGGAATGCCCGCCGCCGGTTCGTCAAGCAACAGGACCTTGGGCTTGGTGGCAAGGGCCAGGGCAATCTCGACAAGACGTTGCTTGCCATAAGGAAGATTGCGCGTGACAGTGTTGATGTCCTGATCAAGACGCAGCGTTCTGAGCAGCACCAGGGCTTCCTCGATCGCGTCCTTCTGTTCGGCGACCGTACGGAACCAGTTACGGTATAGCCCTTCGCGCTCGCTGATGGCGAGTACGACAGACTCAAGGACCGTCAGCCCCAGGAACAGGGTATTGATCTGGAATGTGCGGGTCATGCCCATCTTTACACGCTCGTGCTGCAAGCGTGATGTGATGTCCTGATCACCAAAGAACACCTTGCCCGAGGTGGGCGCCAGCGCACCCGTCAACAGGTTGATGAAGGTTGTCTTGCCCGCGCCATTGGGACCAATGATGGCATGACGGCTACCCGGCTCGAATGTCAGCGAAATATCGCTGTTGGCCTTGAAGGCACCCCACTGCTTGGAGAGGTTTTCAGTACGTAGCGTGGTATTCATGCTTGGCCTCCTGAATGAGCTGCACGGGCGCGGCGACGCTCACGCCAGGCGTCCACTGCACCCAGAATGCCGCCGCTACCCACCATGACGACGATGACCAGGAAGAGCCCGATCCAGAACTGCCAGTACACGGGGTTGATGTTTGCAATTTGATCCTGTGCGAACATGAAGACGAGGGCGCCGATCAACGCACCGTACAGGCGACCCGTACCCCCCAGCACCAGGATGATCAGCAAGTCGGCGGAACGCAGGAAGCCCAAGGAATCCAGACCCACAAACTGGGTGGTCTGCGCCAGCAAGGCACCGGCGATACCAGCGATACCGGCACCAAGCGTGTACACCGCAATCAGGCGGCGATTGATGTCGGCACCGATAGCGGGCATGCGCTTGCCGCCTTCACGGATACCGATCAGGCTCAGGCCGAACGTAGAACGCGCAATGCGCCGAACCAGAACAAAGACCAGGAAAAGCACGGCGAAGCTATAGAAGAAGCCCGTCTTGCCTTGCAGGTCGAATTCAAAAATGCCAAGAAGCTTCCACATCTGGATGCCCCACAGACCATCCACGCCACCAGTGATGAAGGCGGCCTTGTTGGCGATTTCATAAAGCATCAGGCAAATGCCGAGCGTGACCATGAGTCGGGTGAGATCATGTCCACGGACCACCAGGAAACTGGTAAGGAACCCGAACAAGGCCGCGACAATGGCACCCAGAAGCATGCCGCTGATAGGCTCGCCCCATCCATGCACCGAGAGCAGGCCGGCAGTATAGGCGCCAAGACCGAAGAAGGCGGCATGGCCGAGCGACACTATGCCCGCATAACCCAGGATGAGGTCAAGCGACAAGGCAAACAAGCCCAGGATCATCATCTGGCTGGCCAGCACCAGGTATCCCTTGAAAAGGAAGAAGGCGATGAAGGGCAGCAGCCAGAAAATGATTTCGTATTTGCTCCACTTCGCGTTTGGCACGCGAGGCGCAGGCAACTTGTCCGAAATGGACAAGGAAGAGAGAAGATTCGATTTCGTCATGAACGCCTCGAGATGAGTCCGGAGGGGAAGAGGATGAGCAGCACAACCATCAGCGCATAAATGACGAAGGCTCCGACCGAGGGCACGTAGTATTTGCCCGCCACGTCAAAGACTCCCAGCACGATAGCCGCCAACAACGGACCACTGATGGTTCCGGCGCCGCCAACTGCCACGACGATCAGGAAGTACACCATGTACTTGAAGGGGAAAGTGGGATCCAGGCCAAGCACATCGATGCCCAGGGCACCGCCCAAACCGCCCAGACCCGAGCCCAACGCAAACGTCACGCTAAATACACGGCTGACGTTGATGCCCAGACCAGCCGAGGCCTCCTGATTGTCGACCGAGGCGCGAATCTGTGCACCAAGGCGCGTACGCTCGATCAGGAAGAAGAGAGCACCCGTGACAAGCACAACGACGGCGATCAGGAATAGTCTGTAAATACCCAGACCGACCCCGAAGACAGAGACCTGTCCGCGCAGCCACTCGGGCAAGTGAACCGGCTGCTGCGACGGACCCCACACATAGATGCCGGCGGCCACGACCATGAAGGTCAAACCAATCGAGAACAGCACCTGGTCGAGCGGGTCGGCGCGATACAGTCGCCGATACAAGGTTCGCTCAAGGACAAATCCGACTATGGCCGCGGCAATGAATGCTGCGGGCAAGGTCAGTAAGAACGGCACGTTCAATTGACGCATGAGCTCGACCGCCACAAAGCCGCCGACCATGGCAAACGCGCCGTGTGCCAAGTTGATGAAGTTCATTAGGCCCATCGTGACAGACAGGCCGACGCTGATCAGAAAGAGCAAGGCGCCGTAGGCAACCCCGTCGAATAGTACGCCAAACAAGTTTCCTAGCATGGCGGCCACCCTGTGCTCCAGCGGCAAACTAGCGCGCTTTCTGCAAACGTATGCGGCATAGTGAATTCACTCCCAATATGCGAGATTTACGAAAATTATCAAACTTGGAATTGCTGTAACAAATAACGAACAGACTCCGGGCCATGCGGCTTTGGGGCCGATCTCCCGGAGCGAAATTACCTGCTAATTAAGGTGCTTCGTTGATGTTGCCAGACCTTGAACCTGCGGCAATGCGTCAGGATATTGAACTGTGAGATTGTATCGAGTTCGCCATTCCATTTATGTCTGGGCCGAGGGCCTGCCTGGAAATGCGAGTATGCGCCAAAAACGAAAGCCGCATGAGTTCGCAATGCATGTATACGCGAACAAATATCCAGGACAGGCCGTTTCGAGGCCGCCGATAGTGTATCTCAATTGAAGTGCGATTGCGCCTCTTTTTACAATATAGAATTGATCGCTTGATCAGATATCCAGGACCAGCATGGGGCTCTTGGAACGTGAGCAACAAGGCGTGAACTGATCATTGGCGGCGTGCTCGGCATCGGTAAGATACAAGTCGCGATGATCGGGCGTACCCTCAAGAACGCGGGTCAGACAAGTACCACATACCCCCTCTTCGCACGAAACCGGAATGAATACGCCAGCGTCGTCGAGAACCTGGGTAATAGGCTTGTCGGCCGGAATGGTAAACACCTGGCCTGTACTGGCGATCTTGACTTCGAATGAGGTGTCGCCACTGGTATCGACTTCGGCCGCCCCGAAATATTCAAGGTGAATACACTCGGATTTCCAACCAGCCTCTTTGGCCGTATTGACGACATAGTCGATGTATCCCGTGGGCCCGCAAACGTAAAGGTGAGTATCCGGCTGCGGATTTTCGAGAAGGGGCTTGAGGTTGAGCTTCTGGCTGTCGTCGCCGTTGTCAAAGTGAAAATGCACCCTGTCGGCGAAGGCCGACTTGCTGATGTCTTCGCGGAATGCCATGCGCTCGGGCGAACGGGCGTTGTAATGCATTTCGAAGTCAGCGCCGATGTGGCTTAGGCGACGGGCCATGCAGAGAATGGGCGTGACACCGATACCGCCCGCGAAAAGAAGCGTGCGCTTGGCCTGTACCAGTTCGAAGTGGTTCTTGGGCGAGCTGATCTGAATGATGTCGCCCTGCTTGATGTCGTCGTGCACCGCGATCGAGCCGCCACGGGACTCGGGGTCGCGCAATACACCGATAACGTAGCGGTGCTGTTCGCCGGAATCGTTAAGCAGCGAATACTGGCGGATCAGGCCATCGCGAATATAGACATCGATGTGCGCGCCGGCACTAAAGGAAGGTAGGGGTTTGCCATCAATACTAGCCAGCTCCAGACTGACTATCTCCTCGGCTTCCTGCACCTTGTTGACGACTTTAACGGTGAGTTGACTCATTGAAATATTCTACTTTAGCGGTTTTACCCGCATTACTGCGGGCCAGGGTACCGGCCCGCTTACTTTAATGATGCAAGATCAGGCGGGTTCGGCGGTGGCTTGCTGCTGCTCGTCCTTGACAATTCGATCGAGGATGCGACGAGCTTGGACGCCCCCCGTATCGATATTAAGCATGAGCAACTTACGGTCAGGATTCGCCTGGAGATTTCGCTGCTGAGCCTCCAGGACGGCAAGATCCTCAGCGAATATTTTACCCTGTCCGTCGCGGATTACTTTTGTCAGCTCGGGATCGTCGGCCTTGAAGTTGCGCGCCATACCCCAGAAGTACCAATGAGACGTCTCGGTTTCGGGAGTGATGAAGTCGACAACAATGGCCGCTGCCTTGTGCGCCGGGTCGGCCTCGAAGCCGCCCTTGCCTGCCAACGCCACGCCCACGTCAATCAGAATGTGACTTGGCGGCGTAAACCGGGAGATCTGCCAGCGATCTACCGGGACGTTATCCGGAAGGTCGTTGTACCGAAGTGCCGCAGCCCAAAATGGGGGAGCGAAGATGTTTTCCATGTAGCGGCTGGTAATGACCGTATCACCTTCGACCTTGGTATTGACAGGCGTTTCGTCGATTTCGTCCTGACCGATACTTGTCGTATGAACATAGGCCTCGTGGGTAAGATCCATGAGGTTGTCGATCATCAGGCGATAATCGCAGTTGATGTGATACAGGCCGCCACCGTATGCCCACTCGGGGTCTTCTGCCCACGCCAGATGCGGAATGAGGGCTTCATCGGCCTTTTCGGCATCGCCTGGCCAGACCCAGACAAAGCCATAGCGCTCTACGACAGGGTAGCTCTTGACACAAGGGAAGCCTCCTACGCGCTGCATGGGCATTGAAACGACCTTGCCGTCGCAGCCCATGACCAGACCGTGATAGCCACATACAAGGTTGCCGTTCTCTACATAACCCAAAGACATGGCCGCGCCGCGGTGTGGACAGAAATCCTCGACTGCACACACCTTGCCTTCGTGACCACGATAAAACGCGATGCGCTCATTGCAAATGGTGCGCCCCAAGGGCTTGGATTCGATTTCGTCGGGGGTACACGCTACGTACCAGGTATTTTTCGGGAACATGATCGCCTCGCTTTGAACTTACGTTCAGTGTACTGAATATATGGATCAATTTTACTGCTGAGACGCACTCATTCAAGCAGGGTTAACCCTTATTTCCCGTTTCTTCTGTGGAAGATATTTCAGTCGGAGCGGGGCGCCGTTGCGACAGCGGTGCCCGGCTTTTTGAATTGTTGATATGCACGAGCTTGGTCAGCAACGCCATGAATTGGGCTTCTTCTTCGGCGCTAAAACCTTCAAAAATACGTTGATGCAGGCGCTGGATACCCGGAATGGTACTTTGCAGGAGCGCGCGTCCGGCGTCGGTCAGATACAGCGCTCTTTGCCGCCGATTATTCGGGTCAAGATACCGCACCAGCAATTTTTTTTCTTCGAGCCTTATTGCCACGCTGGCAGCGGTCGAGGTGTCGATAGCCACAAGCCCCGCCAACGACACCTGATCGATGCCCGGATGTTCGACAAGTATGCGCAGGACGGCATACTGGATTGGGGTTATCTTTGAACCGAGTTCATCATAAAAGATAGAAGCGGAAATCTGCTGGGCGCGCCGCATCAGGTGACCGGGCTGGGTATACAGATCGGTCAGGGCCGGGTTTGCAGCCTCTTTGGTCATTGAAAGCCTCTTTCTTGCCAGAATCTTGTACGTTAATGAGTACGTTTATTCTAGCAACGATAAAGCGCGGCAATGACCAGGCTTTACATACCCAAATAAGAATGACGCACCCCCTGTCCGTTCAGAAGCTCGCTGCCAGACCCTTCGGCCGCCATTTGCTGCTCTCCCCCACTCGTGCTGCCGGCCGCTTGCCCGCATCGTTCGGCCAGCCGACGGAAAAGATCGAACACCTCGTCCATTGTCTGCCGTCGCTGAAACGCGCTCTTCGTCGTGGCCTATGCCACGCATGGCAAGTCGTAAAGAAGAATCGGCAACCCGAGGCAGCAATTGCGAGTTGGGGTCAGCCCAGGCGCGCACGGCGAAACATCAGGGGCGACTCCCCGACATGCTCCATGAAAAAGCGGCTGAAATTCGAGGGATCCTTGAAGCCCAGGTGATAAGAGATATCGCTGACCGACATCGCCGAATATAGCAGCAGGCGCTGGCCTTCCAGGACGAGTCGACGATGCGCAATCTTGAGCGGCGGCTCTCCGGCGACTTCCCGACACGCGCGGTGCAGCGTACGTTCGTTCACGGCCAGCATGGTGGCATAGCTTGCAACCGACAACTGTTCGCGAAAATGCTTCTCGAGCAGGCCCCGGAACTGTTCGTACAGCAGGCGCCTGCGCTGGGTATCAAGTGCAAGGGCTGCGGATTCTTGCGGCTGGTGCGTAAGGTGACCAAGTATGCGAAGTATGTTGGCAGACAACATGACACCCAACGATTGAGGTGCAGTCACCAGACGCTCGGCGATAGTCCCCATCGCGGAGGCAATGTCATCGAAAGCGAAGGAGTCGGCAGTAAAAGACATGACTCCAGGTCGGGACATGGCTGCCTCCAGAGCGGGCTCATTGGCAAACTGGATAAGCTCGCGCAGGTAGGCGTCTGAAATAGTCAGAAGCCTGCCAGAAGATCGTGGTGCATAGCGAAAACTATGCACCACCAAAGACGGGATCAGCACCAGGGACGGTGCAGTGAAAGCCTCCTGCCCAAGGTCGAAAGCGACCTCACCGGCGCCGCTTTCTATCAGTGCCATCTGAAAAAGATCGCGGTGCCGGTGTGGGAAGAGCTCCCAGTTGTATTTGCGAATACGCGTCGAAATCTTTTCGACATGAACAAAGCGAAAGTCGCCGCCCGGGATACGCCCTTCGTAATGTATGAACGGCGGCCCTTCCATGACGCTATGCGTCCCGGCGTGCCTGAACGCCAGGCGGACACGAACCGTAGACCGCCACAGCTGGTTCGCTCATGGTTCGGCTAGCGTTGCCGTCCCGATAACCTGCTGTACTGCCGCTGCCGCCTCAAGGGCTTGCGCTTCATGAAAGCGTCGCGCAACCAGTTGCATTCCATTGGGCAAGGCCACACCTGGCAGACCCAGCAGATTGACCCAGGGAATATTTCGCATCTGGTCAAAGAGACGCTGGGTCTGCTCGCGATCGAGCATGTGGTCGAAGTCGAGTGGTGGGGTCTCCATTCCGGCAACCGGGCAAAGAACCAGGGGATGTTCCTCCATCCACCCGGCCACCTCGCGCTGAACCTTCCGTCTTTCGATGAAGGCTTTGATGTAATTGCGCACTTCGGATCCCAGGTTATAGATACCGAACATGGCTTCGATATGTTGGCGATTGCTTTCGCCCAATAGATGGCCGAACTCGGGCATGCCCGTTTGCATGAGCTCGGTTCCAATGATTTCGGCCCAGAGTTCGGGTGCCCGCTTCGCGTTGGGAATCGCGGCATCGACGACTTCGTAACCGGCGTCACTGAGAATACGGGCGGTTTCATCGAGCTTTGCGGCGACAGCTGATGAAACCAGAGCCCCAGTCTGGTCGAGCATGCGGGCGACTCGCGGCCGCTTTCCGTTCGAACCGGAGCGGGACACCGGAACTGGCACCGTTGCGGGATCGGACCAATGCTGACCCGCCAACACCGTATAGGCCATCCACAGGTCTTCTACACATCGTGCCATCGGCCCGATGCAGGACATGAGGTCGACAGTTGGAGGCCCATCAAGGGGAGGCAGCGTCTTGGAGGCAGGAGTACGGCCAGCCGAAGGACGCAGCCCGTAAATTTCGCAAAAGGTCGAGGGCACCCGGATAGAACCGCCATAGTCCAGGCCCAGTCCAAGCGGCGCCATGCCAGACGCTACGGCGGCGGCATCGGCCCCCGAAGACCCGCCGGGACTCAAGCTTGGGTTGCGCGGATTGAGCGTGGCGCCGTACAGGTGACTGACGGTGTTCCAGCGAATTTGCAGATCGGGCTGATTGGCCTTGCCCAGAATGATGGCGCCGGCCTGCCGCAGCCGGCTTATCGCCACCTCGTCGGACTCGGAGCGACGATCTGCCCAAGCCGGTAGCCCCTCGGTATGCTTCGTGCCCTGCACGTCGTAGTGATCTTTGATACTGATGGGAATACCATCCAGCGGCAGGTCGGTTCTATCAGAGTGATGCGCGTCCGCCTCGCGGGCCTCTGCCAGCGCCTGCTCTTCGCGAAGCTCGACGAAGGCATTCAACTTGGAGTTCACCTTCTCGATGCGAGCAAAGTGCGCACGCACCAATTCTTCGCGACTGACTTCACGCCGTGCAACGAGTTCGCGCATACGTGTGGCGGTCAAGCGCCAAAGATCGTCTTTCATTGCGTCTCCTGTTGTAGTGTCCGCGCAGTCCAGCGGGCCGCAGACGGACGTTTATGCACAAAGGCTAATATCAATCGACCTTTCCCTCAAGCCCGGCAAACTCGCCGATGGTGTCGGGGTCGGACAGCAAGGCGGGATCTATTTCCCTGACGATGGCACCTTTCTGCAACCAGAGCACACGCTGCGCCATGGCGGCGATAAACCCCACATCCTGCTCTACCACCACGACGGCAAGCGACGTCGATTGCGCACGCCGAACCAAGTAGTCTTCGATCTCGTCGACGATGGATGGCTGGATTCCTTCTGTCGGCTCATCGAGCAATAAGAGACACGGCTCGCCACACAGTGCGCGCGCCAGGGCCAGGATCTGTTGTTCCCCTCCGCTCAGCGCGCCGCCCTTGCGGTCAAGCAGACCGGCCAGAATGGGGAACTCGTCGGTTGCACGCTCGACCGCTTCAACGCGGTTTCGGCCTACAGCCGCCGCGCCCAGCGCAAGATTCTCCCGAACTGTCAGCGAGGGGAAGATGTCTCGACCCTGCGATACATAGCCCATGCCCAGCCGGGCGCGCTTGTGCGTGGGCAAATGAGTAATGTCCTGACCACGGAAAGTAACGCGGCCGGAGGTACTGGGAACGTGTCCAACCAATGCTTTCATAAGCGTCGTCTTGCCCATTCCGTTATGACCCAGGACCCCGACAATCTCCCCGGCCTGAATCTGAAACCTGAGTTCTCGAAGAACGGGTATGGTTCCGTAACCCGCCGACAGATCATTCACGTCAAGCAGTGCTTCTTGGGTGGTCATCGTGCCTCCCTGCCGTGCTGGCCCAAGTAGGCGTCCCGCACTTCGATATTGCGCACGATTTCCTCCATGGTGTCTTCTACCAGTACGCGCCCCCGATGAAACACGGTGACGCGTTCGGCAATACGCCGTATGAAGTGCATGTCATGTTCAACGATGATGAAGCTTCGCTTGCCACGCATGCTTTCCAAGAGGGAAATCGTACGCTCGACTTCGCCGGCGGTCATGCCCGCAGCCGGCTCATCAAGAAGGACCAGCTTGGGGTCGTTGATTAGTATCATGCCCAGCTCAACCCATTGACGGTGACCATGCGCAAGACTGCCCGCGAGCGTGTCCTTATGTTCGGTCATGTGAATGCGCTCGAGCATGGCATCTGCCGCTTCGGCCGCATGCGCGGCATTCATGCGAAATCGCGCTGCGATCAGCAGGTTCTCGCGCACGCTCAGGCCATTGAACAGATTCGGAACCTGGGTCTTGATACCGACGCCCATTCGGGCAATTGCAAAAGAGGGCAAATTGGTGATGTCCTTGCCGTACAAGGTGATACGGCCGGAAGTTGGCTTGAGCTGCCCCGTGAGCATCTTGAAAAAAGTGCTTTTCCCGGCACCATTGGCCCCAATGAGGCAACGCAGCTCCCCTTCGCGCAGCTCGAAATTGATGCCCGCCACGGCCGCCACCCCGCCAAAGGTGCGCCACAGCTCAGAAGTTTGCAGAATGACGCTCATCGCCGACCTCCGGCGCGGACCAACCTGGATGACACACGGTCGCGTATCGAAGGCACTATGCCGTTGGGGACAAGCAGGACGGCAATGATGAACAGCAGACCCAGAGCAATTTCAGGGCTGATGCGCGAAACGCTTCCCAGCCAGGTAGAAAGCCCCTGCACCAGGAAACACCCCACTATGGGGCCGAACAAAGTGCCTAGGCCACCAAACAACACCCACACCACCGCCTGCGCGGTAAACGACAAGGAGAACACCGTCGGCCCAACCGAAGCGCCCCATGCTGCATAGAGCGCCCCCGCCAGCCCCGCGATTGCAGCGCCTATGCAAAAGACACCCAGCTTGTAGTAGCGAGCGTCATAACCCAGCAGCTCGGCACGCAACTCGTTCTCGCGCACTGCCTCGACCACCCGGCCAAAGCGACTGGCCACGAGCACCCGCAATATCAGGTAGACGACAAGCAGCAACAGGGCGGATACGTAGTACATGCCTTCGAACGAGAGTACCGCCGAAGGGTCAAACGGAATGTTGAGCGGTGGAACGCCCGGAATGCCGTTGTACCCACCCAAATGGGCCTTGCCAAATTGATACGCGGGGCCGGACGCACTATTGATAAGGCTAAGCAGTATGAGCGGAATTGTCAGCGAAATGACCGCGAAATAAACGTCACTGATGCGGCCAAAAAAAGTGAAATAACCCACCAGCAGGGCCATCGCCAGTGGTGCCAGCATCGCTGCAGGAACCGCGAGTGTACTGTCGGCCAGGTTGACCGAGATCAGGGCGTACACATAGGCTCCGATGCCGAAGAATGCCGACTGCCCCAAGGCCAGAATTCCGCCTATGCCCCACACCAGGCCAAGACTGAGCGCAAGCATGGCCAACACCGCAAAAACCGTCAGGTTGTACAAGGTATAGACTTCGGTAACCAGCGGAATGGCCAGGACAAGGACCGCGGACACGACAGCCGTGACCCAGAAACCAGGGCGTGCCAATTCGATCATCAGATACCCCGCTTGAAGAACCGGCCGGTAATTCCCGACGGCAACACACGCAACAAAATGATCGCTGTGACAAGCAGCATCACTTCTCCAAATACCGAAGTGCTGAGGAAAGTGGTGATCTGACTGACCGTACCGAGCAAGGCCGAGGACAGGGCGGAGCCTGTGAGGGGCAGTGTGCCCCCAAGGATGACGGTGATAAACGCCTTGGCGATATAGGTGAGACCACTGATGGGCAAAACCCCGGTCAGCGGAGCGAAGACCGCGCCGGCCAGACCTGAAACTGCGGCGCCAATACCGAAGGTAATGGAATAAACGTGTTTGACGTTGACGCCAAGAGCCGCGGCCATGGGCGCGCTTTGCATGGTTCCCCGGGCGATCAGGCCAAAGGGCGTATGACGCAGCAGGAAGTAAAGGGCCAGACCAAGCACCACCGCCACGCCGATCACAAAGAAGGTGTAGACACCGGTTTGATACGCACCGATGTGCACCACTCCGAACGGTGGCCGAACACCCATCTGGTAATAACCAAACACAGCGGATGCCAGGCCTATGAGCAAGAGGCTGAGTCCCCAGGTCGCAAGAATGGTTTCAACGATTCTGCCGTACAGGTGCCGGATGATCAGGCGCTCGATGATCATGCCTATGATGGCAACGCACAAGGGGGCCACTACAAACATTGCCACCCAAAAATTTACCCCTGCCCGCACGGCAAGGATAAATGCGAACCCTCCCAGCATGAGAAACTCGCCATGAGCAAAATTGATCACCCCCATCATGCCAAAGACAATTGCCAGCCCCACGCTGATGAGAAATAAGCTGGCAATGGCGTACACGACTTCTACGCCGGTGAGCAACGCAAGATCCATGCTGATTCCCTTGATCGCTTTAACTGGATGGGCAGTAAGGCGAGTCCGGCGGGAGGGGAAGCCCTACTTCCCCTCCCCTGGGCCGTAAACCGGCCGGATTCCGGAACTCAAAGATTCATGCTCAGGACATTACAGCTGTTGTCGCCCTGGCTGACCGGTTCCACCTGCTTCCAGCTGTCAAGCACCTCGAAGCGGCTGTTGCGAACCTCGGCCAGGTACATGTCCATCGTGCAGTAGTGTGTCTGGGGATGCGAGGCGACCTTTCCGCTGGGGCCTTCGATGGAAATGCCTGACTCGAACGCTTCGATGACTTTTTTGCGATCGGTGGAATTGGCCTTGCGCACGGCCTCTGCCCACAGGTACATGCCCTGATAGTCGGCCATGCCCAGCGACCCTACATAACTGTAATCAGGGAAGCGCTTCTTGAAGCGCTCAATGAATTCACGGCTGGCCGGGGTATCGAGCTCGTCGAAATAATTCTTGGCGGTGACCAGACCCTCGCTGACCTCAGGAGGCATGCGCATCTGCTCGCCGGCGTCGCCGATGGTATGCGATGCCATGGGAATCGACTTGTTCATGCCGGCCGAAGCCCATTGGCCGTAGAATGCGCCGTGTGCGGGTCCGACAAAAACGTTGAAGACAAAATCGGGTTTCGCGGATTGAATCTTGCTGATGGTCGGACCGAATTTGTCTACATCGAGCGGGAACAGGTCGAACCCGACGGTTTCACCGCCGTGCTCTTTACAGATACGCTCGGCATCTTTGCCCGACAATTGCCCGAAAATATAGTCAGCGGCCAGGATATACATCTTCTTGCCGTGCTTCTGCATCATGTAGGGAATCAGATTGTCGAGCAACTGACGCGGTGTTGGGCCGGTAATGAACATATTGCGATCGCATGCGCCTTCTGTACCTTCGTTGATCATGTTCATCATGTAAAGGGTTTTGGCTCGCGACAATACAGGCCGGGCCACTTCGCGGGCGGCACTTGTAACTGCCCCGTGGACCACCGCCACCCTGTCGCGCAAGGCCAGCTGCTGGGCGTACTGACCATATAGCTGGTTATTGGATTGTGTGTCGTAAGTGACGAGCTCGATCTGGCGTCCCAGCAGCCCTCCATTGGCGTTGATTTCTTCGGCGGCCAAGCGCAAGCATTGCGCCTTGACTGTGCCAAACAATTGCAGGGGCCCGGACAAATCAAGAAGCACGCCCACCTTGATGACATCGGCTGCCAGGCTGACACTGGGCAATGCCATGCCGCCCATTGCGAGTCCGGCCATTCCGCCCAGACTCTGGCCCAAGAATTTTCTCCTCCCGTTGCGCATAACTTCTTCTCCTGATTTGATGGATGATGAAGACTGCTACGCTGCCATTTAATCAGTCGATCACAGAAAACGGAATACCGAAAACCGTCTCGCACTTGTCGATTTCAGACAAAACGGGGTTAACCCTAGTAGACGTTCCAATTGGTGCAAACCCCATGATTGGCGGGCGATTTCATCGTGTACATTCAGGCTGTATCAACAAGGTTCTTTCGGTTGGGCCGACACAGAATTTCCGAGGCTATATGTCTGATTCGATGCGTCTGGATAAGTGGCTTTGGGCCGCGAGGTTCTTTAAGACCCGCAGCCTGGCGTCGCAAGAAATCACCAAAGGCCGCGTGCAGGTCAATCAGCAAATGGTCAAGCCGGCACGCGATATCAAACCCGGAGACACCCTCTGGATAAAGCGCCGAGACACCCCGGTTACAGTGGTCGTGAAGGCGCTGAGTCACGTGCGCGGCCCCGCCCCTGTCGCGCAGCAGCTTTACACTGAAACGCCTGAAAGTATCGCCGCACGTGAGAAAGCCGACGAGATGCGCCGGCTTGCCCCCGAGCCAGCACGCCAGTTGGCGCATGGTCGGCCGACCAAACGCGACAGAAGGCTTATCGATCAGATTCGCAGCTTCAACTCCTGAATACCCACCTGTTTTTTACACCACCAACTGCAACAACGCGTCGTTCCAGGCGCTGCATTCACACAGGTATAACAATGAAAATTAGAAACATGCGTATCGGCTTCCGTCTGGGCGCTGCATTTTCCCTGATACTGGTATTGATGATCGCCATCGCCGCAGTTGCCATGTACAGCCTCGCACATCTTGGCAAGATCAGCGACGGCATCATCAACGACAGCTGGGTCAAGGTACAAACCACCAACAAGATCAACACGGCTTTACGCGCGAGTGCCGTCAACAACATGGCGCTGTTCTTCGCCGACGAAGACGAACGGCCCAACCTGCTGGCCCAAATCCAGGCCAACAAGAACATCATCAATGACTCGATAGAACTGCTCGACACCCTTATTGTCACTGCCAACGAAGGCAAGGCGCTGATCGGTCAGTTCAACCGCAGCAAAACCGGCTATTTCAATTCATTCGACGACATTCAGGAACACATCGCCGGCCATCGCGAAAGTCAGGCTCGACGCACACTTCGAGACGTCACGCTGCCGGCGCTGGGCATGATGCTCCATAACATCGAGGAAATCGAATACCTGCAGACACGCGCCGCAAAAGAATCGAGCGATTCCCTGGCAAGCTTCATCAAGCGCTCCGGCCTGATGGTTGCCTGCCTGAGCCTTGCCGCCTTGATCCTGGGCGCATTGCTGGCGTATCTGATTACACGCTCAATTACAGGGCCGGTCCGTCAAGCGGTGGCCGTTGCCCGTACCGTTGCCGCAGGCGACCTGACCAGCAGGATCCAGGTTCGCAGCACCGACGAAACCGGAGAATTACTGGCAGCACTCAAGAACATGAACGACAGCCTGGTTGGAATAGTCGGCCGGGTGCGAGCCGGTGCAGAATCCATCGCGCTGGCGTCCCGGCAGATCGCTGCCGGCAATGAAGACCTGTCTGCCCGCACCGAGGAACAGGCTTCTTCCCTGACAGAAACCGCAGCCTCGATGGAACAGCTCACATCCACTGTCAGGCAAAATGCCGACAACGCGCAACGCGTGCACACGCTGGCTCTTGATGCCAACACCATCGCGACCGAAGGCGGCAACGTCGTGGGTCAGGTTGTCGAGTCGATGCAGGCGATCCATCAATCGTCCGACAAGATCGTGGACATCATTGCCGTCATTGACGGCATTGCCTTTCAAACCAATATCCTTGCGCTGAACGCTGCCGTGGAAGCGGCGCGAGCGGGCGATCAAGGGCGTGGATTCGCGGTTGTCGCCTCCGAGGTACGCGCATTGGCCCAGCGCTCGGCCTCGGCCGCCAAAGAAATCAAGCACCTCATCGAGAACTCTGCCGGCATCATCCAGGCCGGAGGCAAACAGGCGCAGGTCGCTGGTGAATCGATGAAGAACATCGTCGAGGGAATCGAAAGCGTCACAGCCATCATCAGCGAGATCAGCACCGCCAGCATCGAACAGACCGGCGGTATCGAACAGGTCCACGAGGCGATCAACCAGATGGATCAGGTCACACAGCAAAATGCAGCACTGGTGCAGGAAGCGGCCGCCGCATCGCAATCGCTGCAAGATCAGGCAGCCGAGCTTGCGGAAGCTGTGTCGGTGTTTCGCGTTGCCGTCGGTGCACAATTTGAAAACCAGGCCGAACGTGACATCACCCCTCGCCCCCAAGCTCGCAACCGACGCCTGAACTGGAATCCGTTCCGACTGGCGTCGAGTGCCTGGTAAATCCGAAGGCCTGGTAAAAGTTACTGCGCACGATAAAAGCGTGCGTCAACAGGTACCATATTCAGTCCGGCGGGTTAGACTTACAGCACTCCAGTTGTCGCGCGGCGATTGCTGAATGCCAGCCGCCGTCGCGACCGGTTACGTACTCAGACCCGCCCCACCCGTGTACCTTTTGTTGTTGTAAGTGACTGATTCCAAACACACTCCGATGATGCGCCAATACCTGGCGCTAAAAAAAGAAGCTGGCGAGCACCTGCTGTTTTACCGCATGGGCGACTTCTACGAAATGTTCTACGAAGACGCCGAGCGGGCGGCGCGCCTGCTTAACCTCACCCTCACAAAGCGTGGCACCTCCAACGGAGCACCCATTCCCATGGCAGGGGTACCCTTTCATGCAATGGAAGGGTATCTGGCGCGCCTGGTTGCGCTGGGTATATCAGTCGCCATCTGTGAGCAGATCGGCGACCCGGCTGCCAGCAAGGGGCCCGTCGAGCGCAAGATTGTCCGGATCGTCACCCCCGGAACCCTTACTGATGATGCCCTGCTGCCCGCCAAGGCGGACAGACAGATCGCGGCACTTTGGACCACTCGTGTCAATCGGGCGGAACGTACCGGCCTGGCCTGGATGAATCTGGCAAACGGCGATTTTTGCGTGACCGAATGCTCACCGGAAATGATCGACACCGAGCTGCACCGTATCGCGCCCGCAGAAGTACTTTGCGCCGAGAGCAAGCGTCTTCGGCTGGACGGCTCCGTGGCGGTCAGCACGATTCCCGACTGGCACTTCGAAACCGATAACGCGCGGCACGTACTGCAAGCGCATTTTGCTGTGGATTCGCTGGCAAGTTTCGATCTGCATGACGTCCCTGCCGCGATATGCGCTGCCGGCGCCTTGCTGCATTACGTCAGCCAGACCCAGTCCCAGACGCTGAGCCATATCCAGTCTATCCGCGTCGAACGGCCCGGTGCTTATGTTGTACTTGACCCTGTCACTCGCAGGAATCTTGAGTTAAGCGAATCATTAGGCAGTGATGACGGGCCCACGCTGTTCTCGACGCTGGACCACTGCTGCACGCCCATGGGCAGCCGTCTGCTAAGACGCTGGATTCATCATCCCTTGCGCGACAACGCTCCGGCGCAGGCCCGCATGCGCGTGATCAGTGTCTTTCTTGCAGGCCGCGGGACGGACGGACTGGACGGCAACTTCGGTCTGGAAACCTTGCAGAAAACTCTGCAGCGCTATCCCGACATTGAACGCATTTCAACCCGCATTGCGCTGCGATCGGTACGCCCTCGTGAACTGGCGAGCCTTCGCGACGCGCTTTCCTTATTGCCCGCACTGCGCGAACACATCACGACGGCGTTCAACCCGACCCCTGAGCTCAACGACTATCTGCAGCGAATGCAACTGCCGGACGAGCTGCTCGAACTATTGCATGCGGCAATCGATGCCGAACCCGCACTGATGATCCGGGACGGAGGAGTGATAGCAAGCGGTTACGACGCCCAACTTGACGAACTGAGACGGCTGGCGAGCGACAGCGGTGAATTCCTGGTGGAACTCGAAAGCCGTGAGCGGGAACGTACCGGCATAGCCAACTTGCGTGTTGAATACAACCGCGTCCATGGATTTTTCATCGAAGTCACGCGAGGACAGGCCGACAAGGTGCCCGCTGACTATCGGCGCCGCCAGACCCTGAAGAACGCCGAACGCTTCATCACGCCAGAGCTCAAGGCCTGGGAAGATAAAGTCCTTTCGGCCAAGGACCGCAGCCTGGCGCGCGAGAAATGGTTGTTTGAACAGGTGCTCGATCGGCTGGCACCGCATTCTGCACTTCTTTCTTCATGCGCCGCCGCCCTGGCCGAGATCGACGCACTGGCCGCTTTGGCTCAACATGCCCGGGACAACGATTGGGTTGCCCCTGAACTGACTACCGGGACCGAGGTAGTCATCGAAGCAGGCCGGCACCCGGTCGTGGAGCACAGCATCGAGCGCTTCACTCCAAACGACTGCGAACTCAACCCCGCCCGCCGCATGCTACTGATTACCGGACCCAATATGGGAGGGAAATCGACATACATGCGGCAGGTAGCCTTGATCACCCTCCTGGCGCGTATGGGCAGTTTCGTACCGGCGCGCAGCGCGCGCATCGGGCAGATCGACCGGATCTTCACCCGAATCGGCGCGGCAGATGATCTGGCTGGCGGACGCTCCACCTTCATGGTCGAGATGACTGAAGCTGCCGCCATACTGGCAGCCAGCACCGCTCAAAGTCTGGTACTGCTGGATGAAATCGGACGGGGCACCTCGACCTACGACGGTCTGGCACTGGCCTGGGCCATCGCTCATCGATTGCTGGAACATAACGGGGCGCTCACATTATTCGCCACACATTATTTCGAAATGACGCGGCTCCCTGCCGAGGCCTCGCATGCCGCCAATGTACATCTGGCAGCTGCCGATTCCGCGTCAGGCATTGTTTTTCTGCATGAAGTGCGGCCAGGACCGGCAAGCCGCAGCTACGGTATCCAGGTCGCTCAACGGGCCGGCATTCCTCCAGCGGTCATCCGCCATGCCAGCCGCGAATTGTCACGGCTCGAAGCGCTTGGCGCACCAACCCCGCAACTGGATCTGTTCGCCGAAGCGGCAAGCACGGACGATTTCCCCGACGAGCTTGCGCCGGACAGTACTGATCGCAACCATGCCTCAACCATGGACAAGGACATTAACGCGGCACGGTCGCTACTGGAGGCGCTGGCAGCCCTGAACCCGGACCAAATGACGCCTCGTGAGGCCCTTGACGCCCTCTACCGCCTTCGGGACGAGCACTTATGAATACCGATGCCCCCCTTACTCTGCTTGGCGGGCTGACGCCGCAGACGTTCATGAAGAAATACTGGCAGCGTAAGCCCCTTCTGGTACGACAAGCCATTCCCGGATTTCGTCCGCCACTTTCCGTATCGGACGTTCGCCAGCTGGTGCGCCGCGAAGAGGTCGAGTCACGACTGATCTGGCAAGACGGTTCAGGGTGGAATATGAAGCGCGGGCCGTTTTCTCGCCTACCGGCGATGAAGAAGCCGAACTGGACGGTCTTGGCCCAAAACACGGATGCCCATCACGACGGCATGGCAGAACTGCTTCATCGCTTCCGCTTCATTGCCGATGCTCGGCTGGACGACGCGATGATAAGCGTAGCGTCCGACCAAGGCGGCGTGGGGCCGCACTTCGACAGCTATGACGTCTTTCTGCTGCAAGCCCATGGGCAGCGACACTGGCGAATCAGTACACAGAAGGATCTATCCCTGCACGACAACCTGCCGCTTCGCATCCTGCGCAATTTTCAGGCCGAAGAAGAGTACATCCTGGAGCCCGGCGACATGCTGTATTTACCTCCGCATGTGGCGCATGACGGCATCGCCATGGGCGACTGCATGACTATCTCTATTGGCTTTCGGGCTCCCACTCTTGCCGTCCTGGCTCGTGGCGTGCTCGAAGCTGCCGGTGACCAACTCATGGCGCGAATCGGAGAAGACCCAGGCCTATATGGTGAAAGACCCGGCCCGGGTCCCAGACTGGACGCGCGATATCGGGATCGTGGTGCACCCGCCACAGAGACCCCCTCCCTTCTCCCCGACGCATTGATCAACGCTGCCCTCGACGCCGCACAACGAGTAACCTTGACCGAAGGGCTGGCGGCGCGATTTCTGGGGCAATGGCTGACCGAACCTTCGCCCGCGGCGTGGTTCGAGCCGCAAGAAAACGCGCCTGATTTTCATGCCGGGCTGCCGAAACAGGGCTTCCTGATCCTGGACCGGTGTACACGAATGATGTATCGGGGCAAAGAACTCTACATCAATGGAGAATTGGCAGACATAGGGCCTGGCGCCGCGCTGCGGGCGCTGGCAAATGACCGCCGGCTGGATTGCCGCGGAAGGCTGGCCCGAACACTGAACCAGGCAGAGCTTGACACGCTGAACGACTGGCATGCCGAAGGCTGGCTTCACTACAGGTCTCAATGACATAAAGCGCATAATCTAATAACGCATAAGGTAATAAGAATCTTGTCGTTCGTTTAACGTGCACGGCTTCATAGAATGGGTGCTTACTTATTCATGAAGTCCGTCATGTTGGCTCTGTCACAAATTCCCGAATCCAAGCAGGTGCTGCTGAAGCAGCTCACCGAAGATCTAGATACGCAATCCCTGAGCTGGTTGTCCGGCTATTTCGCCGGTTTGGCAAGCCGCGCGCCCACCGGGCAAACCGCCCAGAAAATTGCGTCCGTTGCGCCGGCCGTCGCAGCTGCGCCCCGCCCCCTGACCGTGCTGTACGGTAGCCAGACGGGAAACGCCAAACGTGTCGCCGAGGCGCTATACGAACAGCTCCGCTCTACCGGACTTGCGGCCCGTATCGTTCGCGCCGATCGTTACACCACGCGCGAGCTCAAGGACGAACAACTGCTTTATGTCGTGATCAGCACGCAAGGGGACGGAGAAGCTCCTGACGACGCTATCGGTCTTGTCGAGTTTCTGCATAGCCGCCGCGCTCCCAAACTTCCGTCGCTTAACTATGCCGTGCTGGGTCTGGGCGATTCAAGTTATCCGGACTTTTGCGGAATTGCCCGTCGGATTGACGAGCGCCTGGCCGAACTGGGTGCCACACGCATTCACGATCTTGGCACAGCCGATCTGGATATTGACACCATTGCCAAACCCTGGAGCCAGAAGGCTCTGGAGCAGGCACGAGCGGTACTTCAACAGAACGATCCCCAGCAGCCCAGCGCAAGCATCACCCCTTTGCATCCCAAGACCGGACGCTTCACACGCGAAGCTCCCTTCGAAGCAGAACTACTGCTGAATCAGCCTATCACTGCACCCGGCAGCGACAAGGATATTCGCCATATCGAGCTTTCTCTTGACGGCAGCCAGCTCACCTACCAACCGGGCGACGCGCTGGGGATCTGGCCTGTTCAGTCTGACGCTCTAGTCGCTGAAGTGCTGGAACTTCTTGCACTTGACGGCGAAAAGCCTGTCAGTGTCAACGACATTGAACACCCCCTCAAGGTGTGGCTTGGATCGCATCGGGAGCTTACGCAATTGACGCGCCCCTTCTTGCAGGCTCACGCCGAGCGCGCCAAAAGCGCAGAGCTTTCCCAATTGCTGCAACCTGACCAGTCGGACTCATTCCGAAAGTTTGTATCGACGCATCAACTTGCGGACGTATTGCGCAAGTACCCAGCAGCCTGGAGCGCGGAAGAACTGATTCAGGGCTTGCGCCCGCTGGCCCCCAGGCTTTATTCCATCGCATCAAGCCAATCGGTAGTGGAAGACGAAGTGCACCTTACGGTCGCCAACATCGACTACGAATTCGAGGGACATAGTCGTAGCGGTGCAGCGTCTGGCTTTCTGAGCCGCACTGCTGAAGGCGAACGCGTGCGCATATTCGTTGAAGAAAATTCCCGCTTCCGCCTGCCCGTTGATACCAGTCGAGACGTAATCATGATCGGACCCGGTACGGGAGTCGCGCCGTTTCGCGCCTTTGTCCAGGAACGCGCCAACCAAGGCGGTAAAGGACGTAACTGGCTTTTCTTTGGCAACCCGCATTTCGACTCTGACTTTCTGTACCAGACCGAGTGGCAGGCAGCCCTGCGCGATGGCCAGCTGGATCGGCTCGACCTGGCGTTTTCTCGCGACCAGGAGCAAAAACTTTACGTTCAGGATCGCATGCTCGAACACGCGTCGGATCTGTTCGAATGGATCCAGGCCGGCGCTTACGTGTATGTATGCGGCGACGCGAACCGAATGGCCAAAGACGTTCACGCCACCTTGCTGCGCATTGCGCAACAGGAAGGACGCCTTGACCCCGCCCAGTCCAAGCATTGGCTGGACGAGCTTGCCACCCAGGGTCGCTACGCCCGCGACGTGTATTGAAAATCAGGAACAGCATGACCACCCCGCTTTCGCATCTGGAACAAATCAAGGTAAATAGCCGCTACCTTCGCGGCACTATCGAGGAAGGCCTTGACGACCCGATTACCGGCGCCATCAGCGACGATGACAACAAACTCTTGAAATTTCACGGCAGCTATCAGCAGGACGACCGCGACGTTCGCGACGAACGGCGCAAGCGCAAACTTGAGCCTGCTTATTCGTTCATGATCCGCGCCCGCCTGCCTGGCGGCGTCGTGACCCCCGAACAATGGCTGCAGCTGGACCGGATCGCAACCACATGGGCGACCAGGGGGCTTCGCATAACGACGCGGCAGACTTTCCAGTGGCATGGAGTCGTCAAGCGGAATCTCAAGGCCACCATGCAGGCGATAAATTCCGCGATGACAACAACATTGGCTGCCTGCGGAGACGTGAATCGCCAGGTAGTCGGCGCGGTCAATCCCCATCTTTCCAGTCAGCATCGGCTTGTTCACGAGTGGGCTCAAAAATTGTCGGACCATTTTCTTCCCCGTACCGGGGCATACCATGAGATCTGGCTGGACGGCGAAAAAATCACCGCCGATCAAGACGAAGAGCCTCTGTACGGAACCACCTATTTGCCGCGCAAGTTCAAGATGGGCGTCACCATTCCCCCGCTGAACGACGTCGACGTTTTCGCCCAGGATCTTGGGCTCATTGCCATCGTGGAAAACGGAGAGCTTCAGGGTTTCAACGTTGCAATTGGCGGCGGCATGGGCGCAACCCACGGAGATGCAAGTACCTATCCGCGCCTGGGCAGTGTCATTGGATTCGTGACGCCCGACAGGCTTATCGCCACGGCCGAAGGTGTCGTGACGCTTCAGCGAGATCACGGCAACCGGATCGAGCGCCAGCATGCGCGCCTTAAATACACGCTCGATCATCTGGGTCTGGACTGGTTCAGGTCAGAACTTGAAGCTCGTATCGGATTCCACCTGGAACCTGCACGCCCATACCATTTTGACAACAATGGCGACCATTACGGATGGATTCAGGGCGAAGATGGCAAATGGCATCTTGGCCTGTACATCGAGTCGGGACGTCTGTGGGATGAAAACGGGTTGCAGCTGCTTACGGGCATGCGTGAAATTGCCCGGGTTCACACGGGCACATTCCACCTTACCTGCAACCAGAACCTGGTCATTGTCAACGTGAACGAGAAGGACAAGGCTCGGATCGACCAGCTCGTCAATAAGCACGGACTGGACGGATACCGCAACCAGAGCGGCATACGACGACACAGCATTGCTTGCGTGGCATTGCCAACCTGCGGGCTGGCCATGGCAGAAAGTGAGCGTTATGCACCCGTACTGCTGCCCAAACTCGAGGCCCTGCTCGAACAGCACGGACTCAGGGACGCCCCCATCCTATTGAGGCTTTCCGGTTGCCCGAACGGATGCTCCCGCCCTTACCTCGGCGAAATCGCCCTCGTTGGCCGGGCACCCGGCCGCTACGATTTGCGTCTGGGCGCTGACTTCACCGGCCAACGACTCAACACCCTGTACCGCGAGAATATTACCGAACCGGAGATCCTGTCCGCCCTCGACGCGCTATTTGCCGCGTATGCGACCGAAGGCCTGCCGGGTGAGCATTTTGGCGATTTTCTGATACGTAGCCAGGTGATCCCCCTACCTGATCAGCGCTTGATTCCTATCGTGCTCGAAGCGGCCCAGGCCTAGGACGGGACATGGATCTATTCCCCATTTTTACGAGCTTGAAGGGACGCCGGATTCTGGTCGTTGGTGGAGGTGCCGTAGCCGAACGCAAGGCCCGAAGTCTCCTTGCAGCCGGTGCCGAGGTATTGGCGGGCGCACCTGCGTTCAGTCGCGGCTTCTTGTCTTTAGCCGCCGAAGCACGCGTCGAACTTCTTCAAGAAGAATTCAACCCAGAGTGGCTGGACTCGGTGTGGCTGGTCGTCGCAGCGACCGATAGTCGCGAACTGAACCGGAGCATCGCGCAGTTGGCCGAAGAAAAGCGTCTTTTCATCAACGTCGT
Source organism: Pusillimonas sp. (assembly GCF_029263785.1). GTDB lineage: Bacteria > Pseudomonadota > Gammaproteobacteria > Burkholderiales > Burkholderiaceae_B > Pusillimonas. The sequence continues at coordinate 41,303 of NZ_JAJUFE010000006.1, forward strand.
TGATGACCCGGAACTGTCTTCATTCCAGGTTCCTTCGATCGTCGACCGATCGCCGTTGGTCATAGCCATCTCCTCCTCCGGTACCGCACCCGTATTGGCACGACGGGTGCGCGAACGTATCGAGTCTCTTTTTGACCACTCCTGGGGAGCGCTGGCCCAGCTCGCAGCCCGTCATCGTAGCGCCATTCGCAGCCTGCGACCCGGCTTGCAGCGTCGACGTCAATTCTACGATTGGCTGTTGGACGGCCCGGTCGCCTCGAAGTTGAGAGCCAATCGATCGGCTGATGCTGAGCGAGCAATACTCCAGGAACTGTCCAGGCCCGAGAAGGCTCCCATAGGTGAGGTCCTGCTGGTTGGCGCCGGCCCTGGCGATCCGGGCCTGCTGACGCTGAAGGCATTGCGTGCCCTCAACGAAGCCGACGTGATCTTGTACGACAGACTGGTCAGTGACGAAGTTCTGGAATTGGCGCGACGCGACGCGGAGCGCATTTTCGTGGGGAAAACACCCGGAGAGAATCACCACGCCACCCAGATGCGCATTCATGACCTGATGGTGCGCCATGCCAGAAAAGGGCAACGTGTCGTGCGCCTCAAGGGCGGAGACGCTTTCGTATTTGGTCGCGGGGGTGAAGAACTCGAACACCTGACAGCGCACGACATTCCTTTCCAGGTCGTGCCGGGCCTGACCGCCGGTCTGGCATGCACGGCCTATGCGGGCATACCACTGACGCATCGCGAGCACGCCCACTCTGTGCGCTTTCTTACGGCCCATAGTGCCAATCGCCCTGATCTGGATTGGAAATCGCTTGCCCAGCCAGGACAGACACTGGTCTTTTATATGGGGGTGAGCCAGATTGTAGACCTGCAGTCACAGTTGCTGAAACGCGGTCGAGCACCTGACACGCCATTCGCATTAATTGAAAATGGAACACGCTCACAGCAACGTGTACTGACAGGCCGGTTGTCCGAGCTGGCAAGTCTGGCCACGTACCACAGCTTTGTCGCACCATCTTTATTGGTGATTGGAGAAGTGGCCGCACTCGGAACCAAATTGAGCTGGTATGGTATGCATATCAACCATCTTGAGTCTTCCGAACATGACAACCAGTTCCGACGCCCCCAAGACCGAACAGCGAACATCGCCCACGCCTGATCCGGGCAGTGACATATTGAGAGCGTTGCTGGGCCTATGGCAAGCCGCATTCGACAACCACGACGCCGAGGCCATTGCCGCCCTTTTCGCCCCTGATGTCCTGTTTCAGGGGCTGACCCCTCCCTTGCGATCCGGGCGCGATGCGGTACTTGACTATTACCGCAACGTTCCGCCGGGCACCACCGTACTCATCTCGAACATTGAAGCCATTTCCCTGACACCCGAGATTGTATCGGGCCATGCCCAGGTTACCTTCATCGAGGCTGATCGACGGCAACGGCCTGTGTGTCTTTCCATCACTGCTCAAAACTCCACTGGTCAGTGGCAGATCAAAAGCTACCATGCTTCCGGCGTGGCCTGATTTCTGTCCAACTGTCTCCCCATCGACCCGTTCCGGACCAACAGACTTTATATTAGCATTTACTAATTTAGTAATATCTAATATAATGGGTTGAGCATTATGAACGACAAAGATCTCCTTTTCTTTCAAGAAGGTGCCGCCAAGGCGGCTGCGATGTTGCGAGCTGTCGGCAATCCCAACCGGCTCTTATTGCTTTGCCTGTTGATCCAGCACCAGGAGCTGTCCGTCAGTGCGTTGCAAGCGCATGTGGGCCTAAGCCAATCCGCGCTATCTCAGCATCTGGCAAAGATGCGAGAAGAAGGACTGGTGACATATCGGCGCGAAGCCCAGACCCTGCACTATCGGATCGACAATCCGGATGTTGCCAAGCTTGTAGCTACGCTCAAGGAGATCTATTGTCCCTGAACTGAATGGGAGCCTTGACCATGAACATGAAAACCCTTAACCCCGAAACGGCCCGCCAGCAACTGGAATCGGGCGCAGTGATGGTGGATATCCGGCCCTCCGACGAGTACGCTCGTGAACACATCGCGCAGGCGGTCAACATCCAGATTGAACAGCTTCCTCACCACCCGGGAATCAGGAATGCCCGGGCGGTGATTTTTCATTGCCGTTCGGGCAACCGTACACGAATGCTGGCGCAGGCACTTCAAGCCAGTGTCAAATGCGACGCTTACGTGCTCGAGGGCGGCCTGGACGCCTGGAAAAAGGCTGACCTGCCCGTGATCGCCGATCGATCGCAACCGCTCGAACTACAACGTCAGGTACAAATCGTTGCCGGCCTCATGATCGTCCTGGGTACGGCACTCGGAGTGCTGATTTCTCCGTGGTGGCTGCTGCTGTCCGGTTTCGTCGGACTAGGCCTGGTATTCGCCGGGGTGTCGGGTTTCTGCGGCCTCGCCCGGGTACTGCTGAAGATGCCCTGGAACAAACGGGCAATCAGCGCTTAAAAAAAACGGCGCCTCGATACAGAAGCGCCGTTTTCATATTGCCCAGGACCCGTAGCAGGTTCTGATACACAAAGTGCCAACTACATGTTTTCGGCCAGCACGTTGATGATGCGCTTGGCAGTGTCGGACTGGTCAAGCTGCCCCGCCTGATCCAGTACGCTGACCACCGAGCTTCCACCCTGTTCGGCTACGTGAATCCTGTACACCTGGGCTTCGGCCGTACCCTTGCTGCCAAAGAGGCGTCCAAAGAAGTTGGGCTGTTCGATCTTGCGACCCGTGTCGGTATCAAGGTAACGTACGAAATAGTCACCGGCGGACCGATCGCGATCATCGACCGAGAAACCGGCGCTATCGATGGCGACGCCGACACGGCGCCAAGCGCGATCAAACGATTCATTGAGGGTCAGAGACGCCTGATCTTCGGCAGGACGCTGAACCTGAACCCGATTGGGATCGGCCTCGGCCTGGGTCACCATCTGACGCGCACGCTCGATATCGGTACCCAGGAACACCATCAGACGCGCCAACATGGCCGCGTTCAGGCCAGGATCTTCCTTGCCCTCGATCCACCTGAAGCCGGTGTTGTCGGCCGTGGGCGTTTCGATCATCTGATCGTGACTGATGTAGATTTCGGTACGGCCGTTGACACGCTCAAGACGCGTGCGGAAGCGTTCGCGCTCGCCGCTGTCGAATACGGAGTCAAGAATACTGCCCAGCGCGCTCTTGATCCAGCCCTCTGGCACCTTGGCCCGATTCTCGGCCCAGTCGGTTTCGATCAGGCCGGCACGTGGGTTTTGCGAGTAGATGGTAAAGCCCTGCTCGCCCCAGAAATCCAGAACACGCGGGTAGACATCTTCGGCCGGCTGATCAACTACAAGCCACCGAAGGTTGCCGTCACGCATCACACGAACGTGATCGCTGGTGGGCAGGACATTGCTCGACGCACCCGCTGCCTGTTGCTGCTGCATGTTCTGCGCATACTGACTGAAGGTGGTGGTGCCTTCGGGCGCACGATAATGGGCATTGCTTCCGGCCTGGGTGAGGTCGGGCGGTATGGCCAGCGGGTTGCCGGCACTTGGGGCTGTGCTGCGATAATCGACTGATTCTTCTTTGCCGGTGAGTTGATTCCAGGTAGAACAACCCGACAGCAGCACCAAACCCAGGCCTGCGGCCAGGGCGGCATAGCATTTATTTCTATGCATATTCAACATGTTTAGATTAAGCCCACGTTTTTCAACGAGCGACGCACCAGATCGTGATACTGCTCGTCCAGGGGGGTTAAGGGTAAGCGATAACCCAGCGAAGACAGCCCCATTTCGGCAACTGCCCACTTGACGGGAATCGGGTTGGATTCAACAAATAATGTCTTGTTGAGCTCGGACAGGCGACCATTCAGTTCGCGCACCTTGTGCACATCGCCGTTGAGGGCGGCGGCGCATAGTTCGTGCATCAGGCGCGGCGCCACGTTGGCCGTCACCGAAATATTCCCGCTGCCACCCAACAGAATCAGGGCGGCGGCAGTGGGATCATCGCCACTGAAGACCTGAAACGACGCCGGCTTCTGATGCAGCAGGCTGCCCAGACGGCCGATGTCACCGGTAGCATCCTTGAGCCCGATAATGCCTGGCACCTGCGCCAAACGCAGGATGGTTTCGTTGGACAGGTTGGCCACCGTTCGGCCGGGCACGTTGTACAGCACGACGGGCAGATCCACGGCTTCGGCCGACACCTTGAAGTGCTGATACATGCCCTCTTGGGTGGGCTTGTTATAGTACGGCACGACCGACAATCCGGCCTGCGCGCCAACGTTCTTGGCATATTGCGAAAGCTCGATGGCCTCGTCGGTGGAGTTGCCCCCGATGCCTGCAATGACGGGAATACGCCCTGCTGAATGCTCGACTGCCACCCGAATCAGTTCGGCATGCTCTTCCATGCTGACTGTGGGCGATTCGCCCGTTGTTCCCACTACAACCAAGCCGTCCGTGCCTTCCTTGACGTGCCAGTCAATCAACTTTCGATACGCGTCGAAGTCCAGACTTCCGTCCGGATGCATGGGAGTGATCAGGGCGACCATACTGCCCTGAAACGTAGGTGTAGCGTTATCTGTGCTGGCCATGATAGAAAAAGCTCCGGGACAACCTGGGGAGCGAACCGTCTGAATAAACTATAACGTGCAAGTTTACCGGATAATCCGCCCCGGCATATTGCCCCGCAATGCGGTTTTTTACAAGAACCAAGTGACAACAGCCTGCCCGAATGCCAACAGGGGTTTGAGCAGCATCCACAAGACTCCCGTCAGCATCAGGACAATCAGGATCATCAGACCATACGGCTCGAGCTTGGCGTATTTCCACGCCAGATGTGACGGGAGCAGGCTGAACACAATACGGCCTCCATCCAGAGGCGGCAATGGAAACAGGTTTAGCGCCATCAGTACAAGGTTGATCTGAATGCCGGCGAAGGCCATCAGAACCCAAAAATCATCAGGCGCTGCGCCGTTGACAATTAGCAGGCGCAACGAGACTGCCCACAAAATTGCCATGACCAGGTTGGACGCAGGCCCGGCAAGAGCCACCCACAACATGTCTTTCTTGGGGTGGCGCAGGCGCCCCCAATCGACCGGCACAGGCTTTGCCCAGCCGAACAGCAAGCCGGCGCCGCCCAGCAACTTCGTGCTAAACAGCAGGAACAAGGGCACGGCAATTGTCCCGACGGGGTCAATGTGCCTGACCGGATTCAGGCTGATGCGCCCGGCCTCATAAGCGGTAGGGTCGCCGAACATGCGGGCCACATAGCCGTGCGCGGCCTCGTGCAAGGTAATGCCGAACAAGACAGGCAAGGCGTAGACCGCAATGGTTTGAATCAGTGAATCCATGGATAAGCAGAAGAGTGCCGGGCTACTTTACCCGGCACGGATGTAAGAAGTGAAGAGGTGATTGTACGACCGGAGACCCGGCGGGGGTCAGTCGAGCCCGAGTTCGGCCGGGTCGCCCCCGCCTCGCCGGACAACTTCGGGTTCGGTTCCGCTCAGATCAATGACCGTCGTTGGGGTAAGGGGGCAAGCACCGCCATCGATGACCGCTGCCAACTGATGACCATAACGATCAAAAATCTGCTGAGCGTCATTGAGCGGGTCATCTTCTCCCTCGGGGATGAGCGTCGTGGATATAAGCGGAGAAGCCGCCGCTTCAAGCAGATCGAGAGTGACCTTGTGGTTTGGCACGCGAATGCCGATGGTTTTGCGCGAAGGATGCGAGACACGCCTGGGCACCTCTCGCGTGGCTTCGAGGATGAAGGTCCAGGGGCCCGGAGTGGCCAATTTCAGAAAGCGATATTGCCGGTTATCGACCTTGGCAAAATGACCGATCTCGGCCAGATCACGACACAAAAGAGTGAGATGGTGACGTTCGTCCAGCCCACGCAGACGACGCAAGGCATCGGCAGCACTTTTATCGTCGAGCCGGGCGACGACCGCATAGCTGGAATCGGTCGGAACTGCGACGAGGCCGCCATCGGCAAGCAATTGAGCTGCTTGTTTCAACAGGCGGGACTGGGGATTCTGCGGGTGAACGACAAAAAATTGAGCCATGAAAACGTATCCTATCATTCCGGGTGGTTGACAACGTACTCAGGCTGCGGTCAGCACAGCACAAGGCATTTCGGCTAAAAGCTGCTCTGCTTTTAGAGTCGTGCCCGCCTTCAGGTGATGGTGCCTGCCCGAGAATACGTCCCGGTACATACCGCCACAATCGGCAGACACCATAATACCGGTGTCTTTCCAACAAGTCATATTAATGTTCGGTATGGCCTCATGGGAAGCCGATACCCATTGTGCGCAAAGCCTGGGAACCACAACCAGGATACGGTGTCCGGCCTGCTGCCTGCAAAAGGCGATGAGGTGGTCGCGTAAGTGGCCGACAGACTCCATGGGTTCATACGCGCCCTCTGCAAATACTCCCGGGTACGCATCACGGAGCTTGAGCAGGCGGTGCAAAACTGCCTGCTTGATGCGACCGTCGCGCCAATGGGGTAGCAATGCAGCAAGATCTGATCGGGTGTCGAACGCTCGCAGGGACAGTTCGCGCGCAGGATAATCGACGGCTCGCCGGTTATCCGGATCGACCAGACTGAAATCCCACCACTCTGTCCCCTGATACAGGTCGGGAATGCCCGGAACAGTCAGACGCAGAACGAGCTGCACCAGGCTGTTTACTGCTCCTGACGGCGCCACACCCAGCACGAAATCCTGAAGCGATGCCACCGCACCCGAATCAGGGTCATGCTTCGCGACAGCGGTAGAGTCCGCAGGCTTATCCGTTTTTTCGGCCAGGATACCGGCGGCGCTGCGGGGCCATCCCAACAGCTGAAATAGGTACTGTGCGCTAAGCAGTTCATGCTGGATGTTGGGCTCGAACCAACTGGAACTGAGCTTGGCTTCCCGCAAGGCCTTGCGTTGCCACTGTGCAACCCTGGTGCCGAACTCTGCCAACGCAACGGCGTCCTGTCTGACAAGATCAAGTGGCCACGCCCCGATCAAGGCCTGCCACACCATATAACGCTCAGTTCGTGGCAAGGCATGGGCAAATTCTGCATTCGTCCATTCCTCCCATTCGGCACAAGCATGTCGCCACCTGTCAACTTGTTCGCTCAACACCGCAAGTCTCGCACGAGTGTCCTCTCCTCGCTTATGGTCGTGACTGGCCGTGGCAAGCAGCCCTTCGCGAAACCGTTCGTTGCGTCGTGCATTGTGCTCATGAAACTCCGCCGCCGTCTGCGCAAAATACGACGGCTCGGATCCCACTTCGTTCCGCGACAGCAGCGCTCCGTACCGATAGAACACAGTATCTTCCAGCGATTTCGCAGCCAAGGGCGGCGTCAGTTGCTCAAATCGACGGACTGCGAGACGTCGGGCGAGGGTTTGCTCTGGTGTGCGCGCTGGTTTGTCCGGGGGTTGGCCACTTTCCGTGTTTCCTGCAAGCAGCCAATCGGCAATCCGGTCGAGCAGATCCTGATCACTCTTCGAATCTTTGATATGCGAACGTGCACGCGCCTGGGCCTCTCGAATGACAGACTCGTCCCGGCGCGTAGCGACTCCCCCTTCCAGATAGCTGCGATACACCGGGAACTCGGCAAGAAACCCCTCCAATACACGGTCCACAGACTCCAGACTCTGGTCGCCTGCCCCGTTCGCCTGAAGGGCCTCGCAGAGGCGACGCGCCAGCACCTTGCGCTCCGCCACGAAATGTCGGCGCAACATCAATAGCCTGGCTTCATGTACATACGCTTCGGGCCCGTCAGGACACTCCGACACCTCTTTCCACAGGGCAGTCAGTTGCCTTCCCCCTTTTGCGCTATGCAGAACCGCAGCAAGCTGATCCATGAAGTCGTAACCCGTGGTGCCGGACACCCGGAAGCGTTCGTCCAGTATTTCATTGGGGGCAAGGATCTTCTCGATGACAATCCAGGGCTCGTCAATATCCGGACGTCTCAATCGCATGGCTTCGCGCAATCTTTCGGAGTACTGCAATGGCTGTGCCAAACCGTCTACATGGTCAATGCGCAAACCGTCAACCAGACCCTCTTGATACAAACGCATTGGCAACTGGTGCACGGCATCAAAGACTTCGGAATCTTCGACACGTACACCAATCAAACCCGAAATCTCAAAAAAGCGACGCCAGTTGATACGGGTTGCAGCGTTGTTCCAGTGACACAAGCAATAATTTTGCTTGAGCAGCAACTCTTTCAGGCGTTGACGGCCTTCAGGCGACCGGGGATCATGCAGAGCCACCACGGCCGCCGGATCCGCCTGCTTGTCCATGAGCGTTCCCGGGGCAATCGGATATGCGGCACCCCCGACCTCGATAAGAAAGCGGCCGGCCGGCTCATCGGGACTCAGGCACAGCCTGGCACTGCCCAAAGCGGTTTCCAGATCGGTGCCAAGGAACGGGGCGAGTACCTTACCATGCAGACTGACGTCTGCCGGCAGCCAGTCAATGTCAAACCATCTTGCGTAGCGGCTTTTCAGCCCGTGGGTCAGGACATCCCACCACCATTTGTTCTGCGCATGGGTTGCCATATGATTGGGCACGATATCCAGCAGTATTCCCATATGCCGGTCTCGCAATGCGGCCGCCAGCCTTTCGAACGCCGCTTCGCCTCCAAGCTCGGGATTGACTCGGGCGGGATCAATGACGTCGTACCCGTGCGTTGAGCCCGGTACGGCAGATGAAATCGGAGACAGATAGAGGTGGGTGATGCCCAGCGAACAGAAGTACGGAATGCATTCCCTGGCCTGCTCCAGTGTAAAGCCGGAGTGCAATTGCAAACGTACTGTCGCACGCGCCTTCATGAGCGCCCCCTGCCGAGGCGAATCGCCCGGATGGATTTTGTGACGGTCTCGTCATCGAAAACGCTGCAAACATCCAGTGGCAAGCGCCGCAACCAATTTGGATGACCATCCACGAGGTCCGTGCCAGGCATATTGGGTTGATCTGGCAAAGTCAACAAGTCTTCAAGCGGAAAAACGCAGAGGGGCGCCGGAGACTTCGACACCCATTCCATTACCTGTTGCACGGGAGCTGCGCCTTCCTCGGGAATCAATGCCGATGATTGCGTCATGGCCTGTACCAGCAACCGCTTGTCGTTACCGCGATCTGTCCACGCAGCCTTCAAGGCCTGATCATCAAGCATGCCCAGCTTATGTCTCCACTGCAGATCGGTGCCCGTCCACCAGCCCGCCACGGTAGGCAAATCGTGAGTGGTTGTCGTCGCAACCGACTCTGCCGACCAGCGAGAAGGAGGGATGAACCGGCCTGGTCTTTGTGCCTCTCGTTCAAACCACAGGACGCTGGTGCCGAGCAAGCCTTTGGCACTGAGCAGCTCGTTGAACCCCGACGGGACGGTGCCCAGGTTCTCGCCCATCACAATGGCCTGGTGACGATACGATTCCAACGCCACGAGACGGAGCATGACCTCAAGCGGATAATGCAGAAAGGCACCTTGCGATGCCGGCGCTCCCTTTGGCACCAACCACATTCGCGCCAGACCCAGAACATGGTCAATACGCACTCCTCCGGCATGCAGAAGCGCTCGACGCAGCAGTGTCAGAAATGGCTGGAAACCCTTTTCTTGCAAGGCCCGCGGAGAAAAGGCCGTCAGACCCCACTCTTGTCCCTCCGGATGATACAGATCAGGGGCGGCCCCCACGGTGGCTCCGGTCAATATATCTTGAGGAGCGGACCAGGCCTGACTGCCGCGCGGGTCGGTACCAATGGCCATATCGGATATCAGTCCTACGGTCATCCCCGCCCCAAGGGCGGCTTCTTGCGCCTTACGCATGCCTTCGTTGGCCAGCCATTGCAAAAAAGCATGAAAATGCAGCTCAGAGGCCGATTGACGCGCAAACGCAACAGCCGCCGCAGAATCGGGCTCCTGCATGGGTGCTGGCCAATCCTGCCAGCCATGGGCAGGACCAAGCGAACTTGCGTAGTGTCCGTGTAGCGCTTCGTACAGACAATGGCTTTGCAAGGCGTCCCCGCCGGCCACCCGAAAAGCCTCAAAGGAGCGCCTGGCTATCTCGGGCGCATGCACATCGAATTGCTGGAACAACGCTTTGGCGATGCGCAAACGCGCTGTCTGCACTCCGGGCCAGTCGACAAGATCGGAGCCACGTACCTGGGTGTGCAACTGACGGATTGCATGATCGCGCTCGTTTTCCGGCAACGTTTTCAGGGCAGACACAAGAGCATTTTCACCAAGCGCCTGCACGTCTACGTAAGCAACATTAAAAAAAAGTCGGCTGGATGGCGCATAAGGGCTATAGCGCATCGGATCGGCAGCGTATAAAGCATGCACCGGACTGATCGCCAGAGCTGCTGCGCCATGGCGGCCCGCCTCCGCCGCCAGCGTCGCCAACGCTCCATAGTCACCGGCCCCCTGGGCGGCAGCGACAACCGGATTAGAATCGGCACGATGACCTCGACGCAAACTGTAAACCTGTGCAGCAACTCCCCAGTAGGCACCCGATGGCAGTCGATAGCATCGCGGCGGCGCGACAGCCAGGACAATTTCAGATCTGCCCACCTTGAGCCGGTGATATCCGACTTCATCCACTGGAGCAATGCTTACAGTGCCCTTCCCGACCACTTGCGTTTGCCCGTCACGTCCGCCCTGGCCCGATTCAAACTCAAGGTGATAACGCGTCTGGACATCACCTGTAAAAACGATGGGCTCACCAGCATCTACCACAATCATCTTGCCACCAAGATGCGAGTTCTCTTCACGCAGGCGTCGCAAACTGCATTCCAGTTGAGCGGCACTGCTGCATTCAAAACCCATCGCATCAATCAACGCCAGAAGCGTTTCGTCAGGCACTTCTCTGGTGCGTCCATGCACATCCTGCCAGCTTGCAGCCAGCCCGACAGCGTCTGCCAGCCGGTGCAATGGTGACCCGCAGAAAGCGTCAGGCATGTTCATGCTCCCCATGCGACTCCAGCGTCGCGATCACGCAATGGCCCGGCAAAGTCGTTAGTGCGCCAATGGACATTCCCGGCACGTCAGCGGGACCCATAAAAAATACGGTGTCCCGATCAATGTGAGGTGCCAAGGTAAACGGGCAGGGATCGGGGCCAAGATTGCAATACAAGGACAGCCGGGCTCCGTCGCCCATTTGCCAGATTGCCGATACAGCGCCTTCCCCCAGCACACGAGCGCCCATGCTGCGCGCACCCTGAAGACGTGGAACGATGTACTGGTATCGTAGCGCCAACAACTTCCGGTACCACTGTCGCCACTCGTTGGCAGTTTGATTTCGCTTTTCGGGCACTCGGGACAGCTCCCAGGTGCTTTCCTCGTTCGGGTCCGGAATGCGGGACCGCGCTTCCGGGTCGGCAAAAGCCGGGAATCCGGCAAACTCCTTTCGACGCCCCTCGCGCACGGCCTTGGCAAGCTCTGGCTGCATATGACTCGTGAAATACAGAAATGGTGACGTCGCGCCCTCCTCCTCGCCCATGAACACAAGCGGAATCTGTGGAGTCAGCAGCTGAAGTGCGACCGCCGTCTTCAGGGCATTGGTAGCAACACCAAGACTCGACAAGCGCTCACCCATTGCCCGATTGCCAATCTGATCATGATTCTGAAGAAAGAAGATGAATCGTTCAGAGGGAAGGTCGGCACTGGGTTCGCCACGAATTCGCCCTGGCTTGACGGGGTCTTCCTGGCCCTGAAATACAAAGCCTTCAGATAGCGCACGAGCCAGCATCTGGGTGGCATTGTTTGCATACGATGCGTAGTAGCCGGAGTCTTCGCGCGTCAAAAGATGGTGAACGACATGATGAGCGTCGTCATTCCATTGGGCGTCGAACCCCTGGCGTAATAATCCAGCCGCATTGTCATCGTTCTCCAAAACAAGATGAACATGCCGTTCCGACCCAAGCCGGCTACGAACAAAGCCTGCCATTTCCGGCAACCAGGTCTGGTCGTGGATTGCATGCACGGCATCAAGTCGCAAGCCGTCAAAACGGTATTCTCGCAACCAGAACAGTGCATTCTCGGCAAAGAAACGTCGCACCGCGTTGCGACGAAAATCGATGGCCGGTCCCCATGGGGTGTCAAGATCATTCCGAAAGAACTCGGGAGCATAGCTGGGCAAGTAATTTCCATCGGGCCCAAAATGGTTGTACACCACGTCCAAAAATACCATTAGCCCCAGGCCGTGCGCCGTATCAATAAGTGATCGCAACTCGTCTGGCGTACCGTAGGCAGCATCCGGCGCATACGGCAGCACGCCGTCGTATCCCCAGTTCCTGGGCCCTGGAAAATCAGCGACCGGCATCAACTCGATAGCCGTGATTCCAAGTTTTTGCAGATCAGGCAGTCGCTGTTCTACGCCTTTGAACCCGCCATACAGGCCGCAATGCAATTCGTACAGGACAGTTTCTGACCACGGACGTCCCTTCCAGGGTGCGTGTTTCCAGCCGTATTGGTGCAGGTCGCATACCACGCTGGAATCGTGTACATCGCCGTCCTGCAGTCGGGAAGCCGGGTCGGGCACCAACATGCCATCGGGCAGTGCAAAACGGTAGCGGGTCCCTGCAGGCGCTGGGCACACCAGTTCGTGAAAGCCATCGTCAAGCTTTTGCATGCGCTGCGGCGTCGAACCTTCGAGAACGAGGTTCACTGCGTCTACACTGGGTGCCCAGAATCGAAAGCGCGTAACGCTGTGTGAGTCAGGCTGTGCCCCGAAGCTGTAAGGGCTCTGTGAAGCGCGGGCTGCGCCCAGCCGATTCATGATCGCAACCCCTCGGAGTTCGCAAGAAGCACAATGCCGTGGGCGCCCACCTTGACTTGCCCCGTGTCGACTTCACCGCTGATGCGACCGTCTAAAACCGAATCGAGGCGGCGGAACCAGCGACAGGGCAAAGCAGGCAGCTCGAAGCTGATGTCTTCATTCGCCCCATTAAAAAGCAAGAGCGTCACGTCCAGTTGTTCGCCTGCCATTACCGCGCGCTGAAATCCCAACACCCTGCCCTCGGAAAACGCCCAAGCTTCATCGCTCATCTCACTACCGTCGATGTCGTACCACGCGGCGCGCTTGATGCCGGGAACCAGTTCGATCGAGTCGTCGCCGAACCGGCTACGACGCAACGATGGATGTGCGCGACGCAATGCCCTCACACGGGCGACCCAGTTGATCAACGCCTGACCATGCTTTTCAGACGCCTGTTTCCAGTCAAGCCACGCGATCTCATTGTCCTGACAGTACGCGTTGTTATTGCCTTTCTGGCTGTTCGCGAACTCGTCTCCGGCCAGCAGCATAGGCGTACCGTCAGATACCAGCACTGTTGCCAGCATGGATCTCAAGACCGTCTCTCGCAATTTATTGATGGCCTTGTCCGGCGTAGGGCCCTCGACACCCCAGTTTGAACTGTAGTTCTCTCCGTGCCCGTCGCCATTTTCGTCGCCGTTGGCTTCGTTATGCTTGTCGTTGTAGCTCACGACATCAGCTGCAGTGAAACCGTCATGAGACGCCACGAAATTCACGGAGGCCCACCGCCGCCGGTGCCGGTTGTCGAACAGAGCCGGCGTACCGCTTAGCGCCGAGGCCATTTCACCCCGCTGCTCTGCGTCGCCGCGCCAGAAACGCCTGACGGTGTCGCGATAACGGTCATTCCATTCGGCAAAGCCGGGCGGGTGATTGCCTAGCTGATACCCGTCAGGCCCTATATCCCAAGGTTCGGAGATCAACTTCTTGCGCGCCAGCACCGGGTCTTGAAGGATGGCATCGAAAAATCCCGAACCCGGATCGAAACCCGTCCCTTCACGGCCCAAAGTAACGCCCAGATCGAAGCGAAAGCCGTCAACCCGATAACTTTGGGCCCAGTGCCTCAGAGAGTCCATGACCATCTGCAGAACCCGTGGATGGGACAAGTTGACCGTGTTGCCACAGCCTGTGTCATTGATGTAGTAACGTTCTTCGCCCGGTATCAACCGATAGTAGCTGGCGTTGTCCAGCCCTCTCCACGACAGGGTCGGGCCCAGCTCGTTGCCTTCAGCGGTGTGGTTATAGACAACATCCAGAATCACTTCTATGCCCGCAGAGTGCAGCCTCCGTATCGCCATGCGCAACGCGTTGGCCCCACGCACCGTCAGATAACGCGGCTCGGGAGCAAAATAGGCGAGCGTGTTGTAGCCCCAATAGTTCCGAAGCCCTCGCTCAACAAGAAAATGATCGTCCAGAGCCGCGTGTACCGGCAGCAGCTCCAGGCTTGTAACTCCCACCTTCAACAAATGATCGATAAACGCTGGATGTGCCAGGGCGTCGACTGTACCTCGCCAATTGACGCGAATGTCTTCGCGCATCATCGACAGCCCTCGTATGTGAGCCTCATAAATAAGGGAGTCTTCCCACGGTATGGCCGGGGGCTCATCGTCGCCCCAGTTGAAATTGTCCTCTGTTACGACAGCCTTTGGCACCCAGGCAGCGCTGTCACGACGGTCCTGGCTAAGATCCATGCGGGAATGTCCGACGCGGTAACCAAACAGCGAGTCAGACCAGCGCAATGCTCCCGATAGTTGCTTCGCATAAGGATCCAGCAGCAGCTTTTGAGGATTGAACCTATGGCCACGGGCCGGATCGTAGGGACCATGGGCACGATAACCGTAGACAAGGCCCGGCTGGGCATCCGGCAAATAGCCATGCCAGACTTCGTCTGTGCATTCCGGCAATGGAAAGCGCTTGATTTCCTTGCGTCCACGTTCGTCGAAAACACACAAATCCATTCGCGTCGCATTGGCCGAGAACACGGCAAAATTCACGCCAAGGCCGTCACTTGTGGCGCCCAGCGGATACGGCAGTCCCGGCTGCAACCTGTCTATATTCAGTTCACTCATCGCTTGATTCCTCAGGCACGAAAAACACTGCACCTAACGGTGGCAGGACCAGGGAAAGACTCTGCGGATACCCGTGGGCAGGCTGATCACTCGTACGCGCTTCTCCGGCATTTCCCACATTGCTGCCGCCATAAATGGCCGCATCCGTATTCAGAATTTCACGCCAAGGGCCGGCCTTTGATGCCCCGACGTGATAGTTGTGCCGAGGTACGGGAGTCATGTTGCAAACGACAAGCACGCGATCTGATCCGGCACGCCGCTCGAATGCAAAAACGCTGTTGCTGCGGTCGTCTCCGACCACCCAGGCGAACCCCTCGGGATCATCATCGGATGCATGCAGGGCTGGGGTGCGTGCATACACGGAGTTGAGGTCGCGCACCAGATGCATCACACCCGTATGCGAGGGATTGTCCAGCACATCCCACTGCAGAAAGTCATCGTGATTCCACTCACCATGCTGGGCCAGCTCGCCGCCCATGAATAGCAGCTTGCGACCGGGATGTGCCCACATAAAGGCATAGTAGGCTCGCAAATTGGCCAAGCGTTGCCAATGGTCACCCGGCATCTTTCCCACCAGCGAGCCTTTTCCATGAACCACTTCATCATGAGACAGCGGCAATACGAATCGCTCAGACCACGCGTAGACGGTGCTGAAGGTCATGTCATCGTGATGGTACTTGCGGTGGACGGGTTCACGGCCCATATAGCTGAGCGTGTCGTGCATCCAGCCCATATTCCATTTGTAATGGAACCCCAGTCCACTCTCGCCAGTCGGCCTGGTCACACCCGGCCATGCCGTAGACTCTTCGGCCACCATGACCGCATCGGGAAACAACCGCTTGACGGTGTCGTTGAGAACTCGCAAAAACTCAATCGCCTCCAGGTTCTCGCGCCCGCCCAAATGGTTGGGCAGCCACTCACCGGGGCCACGACTGTAGTCCAGGTAAAGCATCGAAGCCACCGCATCCACACGTAAGCCATCAATGTGATAGCGACGCAGCCACTCCAGAGCACTGGCGATCAAAAAATTACGCACTTCGTTGCGGCCGTAGTTGTAGATCAGGGTGTCCCAGTCGGGATGGCGTCCTTGTCTTGGGTCCGCATGTTCATAAAGTGCCGTGCCATCAAACATCGTCAGGCCATGAGGGTCCGAAGGGAAATGGGCCGGCACCCAGTCCAGGATGACACCCAAACCGGCACCATGACACGCGTTCACAAACCATGCGAAATCATCGGGAGTTCCCCAGCGAGCCGATGGAGCAAACAGGCCTAAGGTCTGATAGCCCCACGATCCGCCAAAGGGATGCTCCATGACTGGCAACAGCTCAATATGCGTGAACCCCAGGCTACTGGCATGCCTGATCAGGCGCGGGCCGCAATCACGCCAGTTGACCGATGGCCCGCACCGCTGCCACGATCCCATATGGACTTCGTAGATCGACATTGGCGAGCTGGTCGACTGTCGGCCGTGACGCTGCGTCATCCACTCGCTATCCGTCCAATCGAAGTTCGGGCCCGCGGTTACGATCGACCCGGTAGCAGGTGGTGGTTCGGTTCGTCGTGCCACCGGATCGGCCTTATGTGGCAGCAGATGGCCATCCCGACCGAGCACTTCATATTTGTAGCAGGCTCCTTCACCGACTCCGGGAACGAAAAGCTCCCATACCCCGCATTCAGGTCGCAACCGCATGACATGGCGATCTCCCTGCCAGTTATTGAAGTCTCCTATCACTGCGACTCGACGGGCATTCGGCGCCCAAACCGCAAATCGGGTGCCCTCTGTGTCTTGTACAGTGCAAGGATGTGCCCCCAGACAGTCGGCCAGAAATTCATGACGGCCTTCGGCCAGCAAGTGCATATCAAGCTCGCCCAGGAGCGGGCCGTAATCGGTGTGGACACGCGACTCACTCATGCTCGACCTCGGGATCGGAGACGGCGGCCGGATCTGCAATGCCTCGCGCTATCCTGGCCAAGCCGTCAAGCGGGACGCCTATCCAGTCGGGACGATGCCCTGCTTCGTAACACACTTCGTACGCCGCCTTTTCCAGCAACGCCAATTGAAGCAAGTCGCCATCCGTCTTTTCATCGAGTACTTCCGGGCATGAATCCAAGGCCTGGGCCCGGTAGGCTGCAAGAAAAGCCTGACTCGCGCTTTCCCTGAACTGCTCCAGAAGCCGAGCATGCCGTTCGCGCGTGGTTCGCGCGTCGGGCACCGCCAGCGCTACTCCATCGGACGACTCGGCGGTGACGTCCGTATCCACCTGACCGGGCGTTACCGAAACTGCGGCCGGCGCAAGCTGCGCAAACCCTCGCGCGGCATAATCTATCGATCGGAGCAAGCCCGCGACGTCACGCCACGGACTCGCCTTGGCACGACGCGCAGCAGGCGGACGATCGGGCTCCCCTTCGAAATCAACAAAATAAACATCACTCTGGGCAATCAGCACTTGCCCCAGATGCAAGTCTCCGTGAATGCGGGTGCGCCGGTGCCCTGCAATGCGCGTTGCCGCCCGATCGACCCATGCCAGGATTTCTTTGCACACATCACGAAGATGTAACGCCTGGGCAAGCCCGACAGAGGCCAGACGATCACGATTGCTCCAGGCTGCCGAAATGGCTGCCTGAGTCATGGAGCGTATATCCTTGACCCACCGTCGAGCGTCGGCAGCCGTGGCAGTCTCGGGTGTAAAGGCAGCGTCGCCGTCGGCCTGGGCCAGAGATCCATGCAGCTGGGCGAGGCGGCGGCCGATAATCGCCGCCACAGCGGTATACGCCGTCAGGTCATCTTGATAATCGCCGGCAGTCTCGCCAGTCAACGTCGCACTCTCCAGCGACCGTTTCAAGAACTCGTTTGTCCAGGACCACGCGTCGCCTTGGTTCGGAACCCGGGCGTGCAGCAAGGCCAACGTATAAGATTGGCCCTGCTTGTCGATCTTCTTGAGCTCTCCGAGCAAGGCGGCACTGTGGGGATAGCCGACCCGGGTCAAGTGACGCGTCATCTCGGCTTCTGGATGCTCTCCCGGCTGGACATTTCTCAGCAGCTTCAGAACCGCCAGGTCGCCAAGCCACAGCGAGCTATTCGACTGTTCACCCTGAAACCAATCAATATCTTCATAGGTTAATTCGGGCAGGCCATGCACGCCTTCCTCGGACTGAAACTCCAGACTGCCATACTCGCCGGGAAGTTCATACCGGGCATTGCAGCGGAAACACTCAAGCATTTGAAGCGCGAACTGTGGCACGCTGACGGCATCAACCAACAAGCCAGTGTCTGCCGTTCGCCTGACTCGTGCCATCCCATGTTGTTGCTGCATCGCTGTCGTGGACTCATCCCACACTATGACTACTGGCATGAAATACGCTCGCTCGCCGTCCTTGTCTTTCACGCGTAGTTCAGTCAAGAACGTACCTGCGTCAGTACCCGGAGGCACCGCATACTCCAAACTGACCTGTCCAACCGGCTTGTCCTGCGGAAACCACCGCTGTCGGGCCAGATAGGCGGGCAGCACTTCGCGACACAAAGCCTTGCGTGACTCCTCCAGCAGTCGTGTGCCTGACGCACCACGGCGCAAGACCAAAGTGACGTACTCCGGTGGCTGATCAACCGGCGCAGCGTGCCAGGATGGCGAGTTGGCCTGCGCACTAAGCTCAAACCAATAAAATCCGTAGGGTGGCAAGGTCAACATGTATGGTGAGTCGCCAACATCCGGGAAGGGTGTCCCCCCCAATAACTCCACAGGTACCCTGCCCGCCAGTTGAGAAAGGTCGAGCTCAACTGGCTGTGAAGCATCCGACAAGTTGGCCACGCACAAGAGAACCTCTTCACCCAGTTCACGCAGATACGCCAGAACCTTTCGGTTGCCGGGATAAAGGAATTGCAGCGCCCCCCTTCCGAAGGCTCTTTTTTGTTGCCGCTTGGCCAACATCCGACGTGTCCAGTTCAGCAAGGAATGCGCATCGCGCTGCTGCGCCTCTACATTGACGGCCTCATAGCCGTACAACGGCCCCATCAACAAGGGCAGGATCAGGCTTTCAGGATCGGCACGTGAAAAACCGCCGTTACGGTCGGGAGTCCATTGCATCGGCGTTCTTACACCATCACGATCTCCAAGGTGAATGTTGTCGCCCATGCCGATTTCATCACCGTAATAAAGCACAGGTGTTCCAGGCATCGACAGCAACAAGCTGTTCATCAGCTCGATACGTCGACGGTCGCGCTGCATCAGGGGCGCGAGACGCCGTCGAATTCCCAGATTGATTCTGGCGCGCCGGTCTGCCGCGTAAAAATCCCACAGATAGTCACGCTCGCTGCTGGTCACCATTTCGAGGGTGAGCTCATCGTGGTTGCGCAAAAATATGGCCCACTGGCAGTTCTCCGGGATAGGAGGGGTCTGGCGCATGATGTCGGTGACCGGAAACCGGTCCGCTCGAGCTATCGCCATGTACATACGCGGCATCAATGGAAAGTGGAATGACATATGACATTCATCCCCCTGCCCAAAATACTCCTGGGCGTCTTCAGGCCATTGATTCGCTTCGGCAAGCAACAAACGGTCGGGATAATCCTGATCCATCACCGTGCGGATACGTCGCAGGACATCGTGTGTTTCAGGCAAGTTTTCATTATTGGTGCCCTCCCGCTCGACGAGATACGGTACGGCATCCAGCCTTAGTCCGTCCACGCCCATGTCGAGCCAGTACCGCATGACACTGATCACTTCCTTGAGCACGCGCGGGTTGTCATAGTTCAGATCAGGCTGATGGGAATAAAAGCGATGCCAAAAATACGCGCCGGCAACCGGATCCCACGTCCAGTTTGATTTCTCGGTGTCGCAAAATATGATTCGTGTACCGGCGTAGGCCTGGTCGTTGTCAGACCACACGTAGAAATCGCGCGCAGCGGATCCCGCACGAGCCCTTCTGGCACGTTGAAACCAGGGATGTTGATCAGAGGTGTGGTTTACGACCAGTTCGGTAATGACCTTGAGCCCTCTGGCATGTGCGGCGCGTATGAAACGCCGTACATCGGCCAGTGTGCCGTAGTCCGGATGGACCGAACGATAATCGGCAATGTCGTAACCATCATCAAGCCTGGGAGACGGGTAGAACGGCAGAAGCCACACCGTGTCGACACCGAGCTCGGCGATATAGTCCAGACGTGAAATAAGGCCGGCAAAATCGCCAACGCCGTCGTCATTGGAATCCTGAAATGACTTTACGTGCAGTTGGTATATAACCGCATCCTTGTACCATCCCGGCTCGTTGCGAGACACGGTTATCGATTCACGCTTGGGATCATTTCCAGCATCATTGCGCGCCCTCATTCAAGCCCCCTTACACGCCAGATGAAGTAGGGACTCTCAGGAGTAAATTCGACCTGGTGACTGTTTCCCTGAAGGTCAAATTCCCTTCCTGACAAGGCATCCTCCATGTGTACCGTCGCATGGTCCGGCAAGCCCCATGACCAGAATGGGAAGTCGAGCCACGCACGTCTGGACGCATGGGGATCCAGGCAGATTCCAACCAGCACCACGCTATCCTTCTGGGGAGTGGACTTCGAGAAAAACAAGACGTGATCGTCATGGGCGGGATGAAAACGCACACCCATGTGGGTCCAAAGCGCAGGCGTACTTTTTCGAACGCGATTAAGTTGTGTGATTTCAGGGATGATGTTTGCAGACTGGCTCCAGTTTCTCTGACGCAACTCGTACTTCTCTGAATCCAGATATTCTTCCCGCCCCGGCAAGGCGGCGGCCTCACACAGCTCGAAGCCGCTATACATGCCCCAGGATCCTGATAGCGTTGCCGCCAGGGCGGCCCGGATCAGAAACCCTGACCGTCCCGAATTTTGCAAAAAATACGGGTTGATATCCGGGGTGTTGACAAAAAAATTAGGACGAAAAAAGTTGGCTACCTGTGCCGTGGCAAGCTCCTCCAGATAAGAGGTCAATTCGGCCTTATTGTTGCGCCACGTGAAATAGGTGTAAGACTGCGAGAAACCGACCTTGCCCAATCTGTACATCATGGCGGGGCGGGTAAATGCTTCCGAAAGGAAAATCACGTCAGGATGCCTGGAATGAATCTCGCCCAGCATCCACTCCCAAAAGGGCAAGGGCTTGGTATGGGGGTTGTCTACCCTGAATATTCTCACGCCCTGCTCTATCCAGAAAAGAACGACGTCACGAAGAGCGCGCCACAACGATGCTCTTGGCTTCAGTTCAAAGTCTTGGTAGAACTCGGGGTTAACGATATCCTCATAACGTTTTGGCGGATTCTCGGCGTAGCGCAAGGTGCCGTCGGGTCGCCAATTGAACCAGTTCGGATGTTGCTTGAGCCAGGGATGATCCGGAGAGCACTGGATGGCAAAATCCAGCGCAACCTCCAGCCCGTGTTCCTTTGTGGCGTGAAGCAATTGCCTGAAATCGTCCAGTGTGCCCAGCTGCGGATGAACCGCATCGTGGCCTCCGTCTTCCGAACCGATGGCATAAGGGCTTCCTACATCGTCTTTGCCTGCGGTCAGACTATTGTTCCGGCCCTTCCTGTTCGTTCGTCCAATGGGGTGAATAGGGGGAAAATAGAGGACGTCAAAACCCATTTCCTTGATGGCAGCCAATCGACGGCGCACCTCGACAAACGTGCCATGGCGTCCGGGCACGCTGCTTTCAGATCGTGGAAACAGTTCATACCAGGTAGAAAAAACGGCAGCGCGGCGCTCGGCCATAATGGGATAGTCGTGCTGACAGCGCGTTTCAAAAGCACGGAAGCCAATGGTGCGCATGGCCTGAGCCGTGGAATCCGCCAACAGCAGGTCGCCGTCACCGGACTCGATCAGCCCCTCCAGCATGGACGTTATTCCTGGATGTATGCGACGGGCGATCCGCACTGCATCTCCCAACATCAACCTGCCCTCCTCAATATCGACGGCCACGTCCATTCCGGCATCGCGTTTCTTGATCACTGCTGCCCGGTAAGATTCCCATCGGTCATGCCACGCCTTGATATGGAATTGATGCCTTCCGACACGAACAAGCGTTATCGACGCACTCCATCTGTCATTTCCTTCGTGCGTCATCAGAACCTCGCGCCAGTCGGACTCATCCGCGGCCCGCCATAACACACTGGCACCCAGACGCTCGTGGCCATCCATGAAAATATTTGCTGTAATTTCAAGTGTGGTTCCGACGACAGTCTTTACTGCAAAACGCCCATCCTCAACCTGGGGCCTGACCGCTTCAATAGCGATCCGCGCAGCGTTCATCACCCCTAGCCCCAGTCGACGCTTCTCGGCAGTGCTGATTGTCTTCAGCTTGATAAAAGGCAGGGCTTTTACCGAGAAGCGGCAATACGCCTGGGGCAGCAATGAATCAACATTGTCAGACACAGCCTGATCAATGACGGCCGAATCGGTCGGCAGGCGAGATTGCACCAGTCGCCAATCAAGTGTGGCCTCGCGCAACCGGTCCGGGTTAAGGACAATACCGTCTCCACCTCTGAATACAACGGTTCCAGGGCCGAGCAGGCCGTTCAGTACGACCAGAGGCTGCTTTATGGACCGTCGCCGTGCCAACCATTGATTGACCGCTTTCACTTCATCGGACACACGACTGTGCAGGACAAACTGGGGCACCAGAACACCGTTTCCGGCAATGGCGGCTGTCCATAAACGCCGGCCCATATACTGTTCGAAATCCGGGAGATTGGCGTCGAGCATTTCGCCGGCATCATTGGCATCGACCGGGACGATGACTGATGCCACTGCATCAAGCCGCGCATATTCATCTGCCAGCCACGGCGAGCGTTCATCCCACCAGGGCAATGAAAGAAACGTTCCGTCAAAACCGGCACCGCGTAGCTCCATAAGCTGCGCGGGCGTGGAACCTGGAGTCCACAGGAGAAATCGTGTGTCGGTCCTGACGCCGCGAACTGAAGCCACGAGGCGCGCCCAATCTGCGGGAGCAAATCTGCCAGGCTCACGAATGAGGAAGCCTGCCAAACCATTGTTCACTCCGCGTATGAAAAAATCCGTCCACCCGGATGCCGATAACGACTCGCTCAACTCAACATCGGCGTAAACCTGTAAACCGTATTTTGAGGCTTCGGCGGCCAGTAGCGCTGGGTTCAGCAATCCGACGAGTTCATCGCCACCAGCCAACTCATAAACCGCTCCCTCTTCGGCGAACATGGGAAAGCCCGGGGGAAGCAACAATCCATTGAAGGCATGGTCAAACGCCTCGCGGCAAAGCTCGGGCCAGCCAGGTTCTACTGGTTGAGGCACCTTGTCAATCGCCAGCAGACGCCCGCAGTCACCGAAGCGTTTATCGAACTCGTTCATCCACTTTCCCCATCCCGCTTACTGCTTCTGGCTTCCTCAGGCAGCGGATATCCCTATTTGCCGTGAGCCGGCTCTGACGGCAGCCGTACGTTTCGCCTCGCGTACAGAGGCTGTCAGCACGGGTGACACCACCTCCAAGCGACCCGAGCAAAGAGCCTGATAGCAATGCAGGTAAGCCGGTGCGGCGCGTTCCCAGCTGAAGTCCCGCAACATCGCGTTTCGCTGCATGCGGCGCCATATCGTATTGATGGAGCGCAAGCGAAGGGCCCGTTCGATGGCGTTATATATGTCCGCGACCTGGTCGCCGTCAAAAAGCAATCCCGTTGCCAGCCCCATGACCTCGTCAGTGCCAACACTGCCGGGATCATGAATGGTGTCAACCATTCCTCCGGTACGCGAACCGATCGGGATAGTGCCGTATCGCATGGCATACAAAGGGGTTAGCCCAAAGGGTTCGAAACGACTGCCATGAAGCAGAATATCGGA
This sequence comes from Pusillimonas sp., assembly GCF_029263785.1. Classification (GTDB taxonomy): domain Bacteria; phylum Pseudomonadota; class Gammaproteobacteria; order Burkholderiales; family Burkholderiaceae_B; genus Pusillimonas. The sequence continues at coordinate 64,978 of NZ_JAJUFE010000006.1, forward strand.
TCCCGCGTGAAGCAGGTGTGCCAGTTCTTCGGAGTATCCGATGTGCACCGCGCATCGACCAGGATATTGGTCCCCGATTTCCCGCAGGCGCGCTTCGATGTGTTTTTCACCGCATCCGATTACGCACACCTGGAGTCCGGGGTGAGAGTCCAGCAGGAAGGGAATCGCTTCAGCGGCGACGTCCGCCATCTTCTGGCCCGTCAGCCGGCTGCCCATGCCAATTACTGTGGATTCGGCATCAGGCTCGAGGCTGAATGTTTCTTGCAGTCGACGCTTGCACACAGACTTGTTGAATAAATGGTCAGCGCTGAACTGGCTCCCTTTCAGATACGGATCGGACACCGGGTTCCAGACAGATACGTCGATGCCATTTGCAATCGCAATTATGTCGTCCTGCCGACGCCGCAAAAGCTCTTCAAGACCGCAGCCAAACTCAGGAGTCAGAATCTCCTGGGCGTAATTACCGCTGACTACAGTAATCTTGTCGGCACATGTAATGCCGGCATGGAGGAAATTCACGCAGTCCCCATGCATCAGACCGGCGTTGTCCCACAGATCCGAATCGATGCCAATCTGTTGCGCGACGGATGTGTCGAACCAGCCCTGAAAGGCCACGTTGTGCAGCGTCAGGACCGTGCGGACGTCCTTCGCCCCCAGCTGCCGCAACACAAGGGGTGCGAGGGCCGCATGCCAGTCGTGCGCGTGCAGGATGTCGAAGCCCGGCACGCCTGGAAAGCCTGCTGCCACACGCGCGGCTGCGTGAGACAGAGCGGCAAACCGGATGGCATTATCTGAATATTCTTTTCCACTTTCATCCAGATAAAGCCCCTCTCGGTCATACAGGGCATCGTTCTCCAGAACGATTATGTCAAGACCCGATTCCGGGCAAAGCCCTTTTACTAGCCTGGCGTCACCACCAGGCAATCCATGCATGTGTCCTATCACCGAGGCGTGCAGCAAACGCTGACGGACTCCTCTGTACGATGGGAGCATGACCGTGATGTCAGGCCCTCGGGAGTGAACGGCGCGGGCCATGCCACTTACGGCATCGCCCAGCCCGCCTGTCTTTGCCAAAGGAAACGCTTCAGAAGTAACAGCCAGTATTCTCAACGCCACAGTGCTCTCCCATTGGTGATCGTTGCATCACCTGTTCAGAGCAATCTGCGTGCCTGTTCATCCTCCATTGCGTTCGGGATCTGGCGGTGTGTGCGACAAACCAGCGTCGCGATCTGAAACAACCTTGTCCGGCTCAACATCGTCTCCGGCTGGATCGTCTTGATTTTCAACGCCCGCGCGTTCGCCAGTACTATATCGGTCGCTATCAGTGTCGGGGAAACTATCGGGCAACTCGCTGGCGGTGTCCGACGAATCGCTAGGGCCAATTGCCGGAGGGGTTCGCGGGTCGGCCTTAAGGCGCTCCAGACGTTCTGCGTCGCGTTCTGTGTCGTCGTTGGGCATGATGTGCTCCTTGGTTGTGCAATCAAGGAGACGTTGCAAGAAGCAGACCTGCTAGGGGTGCGCGACCTTAATCAGTTGTTTCGTGCAGCTCGCCGTACTCTTCAAGACGGTTGTAGAGCGTCTTGATGCTGATCCCCAGGGTTTCGGCCGCCAGCTTCTTGACCCCGCCGCACTGCTTCAAGGTGGCGAGAATGAGCTGCCTGTTGGCGTCCGCCAACGGCACACCAACAGGCACCAGGATCTCCGGCCCTTGGCTGGGGGTTTTCTCGACCAGGTCAAAGGCGTTGAAATCGCCCTTTATCACCTCGTCGGCCAGGATGTAGCTGCGATAGACGAAATTTCGCAGCTCGCGCACATTTCCCGGCCATTGATAGGTACGCATGGCAGAAAGTGCTTCCGGAGAAAATCGCTTTGCTGTTTTCTCGCTGGCGTTGAGCTCGTCCAGGAAGTGCTGGGCCAGCAGCAAGACATCGTCTTCGCGCTCTCGCAGCGGCGGCAACTGGATTGGAAAGACACTTAGCCGATGGTACAGGTCTTCGCGAAGCGCGCCCTCTTGGACTGCCTGTTCCGGGTTACGGTTGGTGGCCGCCACCACACGAACGTCAGCTTCAATTTCGGTATGCGTTCCTACCCTCATGAAGCGACCGGTTTCCAGCACGCGCAATAGCCGCACCTGGAGCTCCATCGACATCTCGGTGATCTCATCCAGAAACAGGGTGCCGCCGGAAGCTCGTTCGAAATACCCCTTGTGGCGGCGGTCGGCTCCGGTAAAGCTACCTTTCTCGTGGCCAAACAGTTCGCTCTCGATAAGGTTAGGAGATATGGCACCGCAATTGACTGGCATGAACGGTTTGGCGTGACGCGCGCTGGCCAGGTGTATGGCCTCGGCGGCCAATTCCTTTCCGGTACCACTTTCGCCAACCAACAATACCGTTGCAGTGGTCGGGGCCACTTTTTCGATGTGGGCGCGCAGCACATGGATGGCCGGAGACTTGCCAATTATTTTCTCAAATGCCGCTCCAGCCACACTTTGGGGCTTGGATTGAACAGCCCCCTTGATTTGCGCAAGAATCATCTTGAGGCGGCGCAAACTGACTGGTTTCTGCAAATAGTCGATGGCGCCACATCGCAGGGCTTCAATTGCACTATCGACAGTCGAGTGTCCGGTGACAAACACCACATCGGTATTGGGCAGCTTGAGATCCTGCCACAACTCCATACCGTTACCGTCAGGCAAATGCATGTCGAGCAGGATAACGTCGGGATGACGTCGTTCTATCAGGATGCGAGCTTGCCGTATGTCCCCCGCCTGGTCGACATCATAGCCTTCTTCCTCAGCGATCTCTGCAATCAGATGCCGGGTCTCGGATTCGTCTTCTATTACAAGTAAGTAGGGCATGTGTCTCGAAAGCAGTCGACGTCGCGAGCGTCGTCGTCAGCCCCAACCACCAGGATCAGGGAATTTATCTTGTTCTGGTTGAAGTATGGTACGCGTTCTAAAATAATACAGAAGTAAATCCGTATGACAATTGAAACTCTATGATAAGCAGCTTTTCGTAGTTTTTCTTGTGGCGAAGTATCCACTTTATATATTAGCCGAGAGCGCCGCGCCAGTCTGACGCAACAACCAGCTCTGAAATACGGAAAATAATTCATGCCAAACCGTGTCGCAGACCGGATTATCCATGGCTATCGTTGCGGTGAACTTGCGCACCAACCAGACGTTTCCCCGTGTAATCCGGGTACGCGGCGTCGGCCAAACGTGCAGGCGGCGCAGAACGAAAGCAGAGGCTCTGTCAAGCCGCCGAAAATCCTGTAATAAATTTGGTTACCCAAATAATTTCAATGCGTCCGGTGCGAACCCGCTTGCGGCGATAGTGGCCCCGCTTTACACGGTCTTGAATAGCCTTCTTATCTATTTCGAAACGGGCACTGAACATAAAAATAATGGGTACGCGCCGCCCAGCCTACGTAAACCATACGTAGCCAGCTGTCTGGTTCAAAGCCTTCCGCTTCGTACAGCACGACTCGTCTGGAACCGAACCAAATAGTGGTGTGGGTTATCGGGCAACCCAGCATAAAACGCCCAGCACTTCTTACACGACAGGTAATTTTCACTATGGGTCCGAGCAACATCAGGTTACGCCGCTACTGTAGCCGGGCACGACTTTTGCCGCGTACAGCTAATCATGGCGCGGCCTGCCTGGCATTTACGTCTTCTTGCACTAACTGGCACAGATCTTGCATTAGTACCTGATAGAAGTTCTGTGTTTTGATTTCGAAGGAGACATAAAGTGGTCCAAATCGCCCACGAACTACGCGCCAAACAACAATTAAGCCTGACCCCACGGCTACAGCAGTCATTAAAGCTGCTGCAGATGTCCACTCTCGATTTCACCCAGGAAGTAGCCCAGGCTATTGCTACGAATCCATTTCTGGAGGAGGCGGAGCCTGAGCCTGATGCAGGAGAGGGGCGCGACGAAACCCACTCAGAGCCGGCCGAAGACGTGGCTGGCCAATACGCCCACAACTCCCTTGATTCGGGCACGACCCAAACTCAAGGAACCAGCGAATCGTACGAACATATCCAGGCTGAAACGCCAATCCGCGAAGAAAACGTGGAGGTAATACCCGAGCATGAAGATTACGCCACCTCATACTCGGGAGACTATCCCTCATCGCGTGGCGTGGATGGTGCCGACACCGATATCGGCCAGTGGGCCCGGGCTTCAACGGGGCTCCACGAGACCGTGCGAGACAGCCTTTTTGGTCAACCACTAAGCGACCGTGATCGCCTGCTGTCTGAATTCATTATCGAAGCTCTGGATGAGGACGGATACCTGCGCGTGTCCTTTGCCGATCTGGGTTGCGACGAGCTGGTCAACCCCCCAGCTTCGGAATGCGAATGGAATACCGCATTGAAACTGATACAGCAACTTGCCCCCCCGGGAATAGCGGCCCGCGACCTGGCAGAATGCCTTACGCTGCAGCTCAAGGCCATGCCGGCAGAGACAAGCTGCCGGAACCTGGCAATCGACATCGCAAATTCGGCGTTAGACAAAGTAGGGCGATGTGACTATGCCGGGTTGATGCGGACTTTCGGTTGCACCGAAGAAGAAGCACGCCAGGCTTGCCTACTGATTCGCCGGCTGGATCCTCGCCCAGGAACCCGTTATGTTTCAATCGACCCATCCTGCTATATCGTGCCCGACGTCATTGTCCGGAAGATCGGCAAGCAATGGGTAGCATTACCAAACAACGACGCCATTCCACGTGCTCAGCTGCACAGCACCTACGCGCGACTGTTCAAGGAAAGCCGCTACCAGGAGCGCGGCCTGATGGCCAAGGCCCTGCAAGAAGCGCGCTGGCTGATACGTAGTCTCGAACAACGCAACTCCACGATTTTGCGAGTCGCTCAGGCCATTATTGCCAGACAACAGACATTCTTCGACTATGGCGATGTCGCCCTGCGGCCGCTCATGCTCAGCGAAATCGCCGAAGAACTCAACATGCATGAATCGACCGTCTCTCGAGCCACAAGTAATAAATACCTGGCATCTCCAAGGGGCATTTTCGAGTTCAAGCATTTCTTCTCTCGTGAACTTTCCACACGATCCGGAGGAACCTGCTCTGCCGGGTCTGTGCGAGCGTTGATTCAGGAGATGATTGACGCGGAAGACCCGAAGAATCCTTTGTCTGATGTGATGCTTGCTCGCAAGCTTGCAGGCCAGGGCGTAATGGTGGCGCGCCGGACCGTGTCAAAGTATCGCGCACAGATCAAATACCCATCAGCGGAATTGCGTCGAGCTCCTTGAGAACGGCTACATCGCATTGGCGCGAAACCGCGGCACAGCGATTGCTTATGACTATCCACGGCAAGGCGCCACGCCGACGCCTGAATAAATGAACGTGATCATAAATTTCCACAGGAGCTTTCCATGAAGAAAATACTTAAACCCGTTCTTGGTACTTTGGTTCTGGGTTTCAGCCTCACCACCTTCAGCGCAATTGCACAGACCAACAACGGTCAGGCAGCCAATCAGGGCGCAGCAGCCACGCAACAGGCAGACCAGCACAATCGAAATCACGCGGCAATGAGCGATGATCAGATCGATCAGCGATACGAAGCCGAAAAGAAACGCTGCGAAAATCTTGAAGGTGATGAGAAGGATGTTTGCGAAAAGCAGGCCGAAACAAATCGTGATCAGGCCAAGGCTGACAGCAAGCAAAGCGCCAAGACTGCCGACGCACGGCATGAGGCCAACAAGGAAAAGAAAGACGCGCAGTTCGAGCTTGAAAAGGAAAAATGCAAGGCCATGTCCGGCGATGCTCAGGATCGCTGCATGTCCGAAGTCAAGACCCGCTATAACAAATAAAAAGGCTTCAGCAGGTACGAACAGCCTGATTTGATGATTGGCCGGTGCCGGGCATGCCCCGGAGCCGGCCAATTTATTTCAACACGCAAAAGCTGGCCGGGGCTTGCTGTATGCGGGAAGCACCAATGGCACCTGGCATCGCTATAACAGCCATTCAATGGGCAGATGTGAAAGAATCCACACTCCCATCAAACGCCACACACTGGCGCCGGGCTCTGAAGTATGTACGATACGCTCGCCATCCTTCACCTCTTCCCAACGCAGCTCATTTGAATCACTCAAAAATACGCGATAGGCCATATCGGCTGCCTGTTTTTCAAGCGCTGCCGGTAAATTCTGCGCAAGCCTGGGGCTTTCGATTACAAACCCGATTTCAGTGTTCAAGCGCGCAGAACGCGGGTCAAAATTGAAGGAGCCGATAAAGATTTTCTGTCCATCTACCGAAAGGGTTTTCGCATGCAGGCTGGAAGCTGAACTTCCGGTCAGACCCCGGTCGCGGAACGCAGCAGGCGACGTCACTTTCTTGAGTTCGTAAAGCGTGATTCCTGATTGCAGTAACGGAAGTCGACGCTTCGCATAGCCGGCATGGACTGCAGCCACATCCGTCGCCTCAAGGGAATTGGTCAGGATGGTCACCTGAACCCCGCTTTCAGCAAGCGCTGTCAGATAGTCGACCCCAGCTTTGGTCGGTACGAAATACGAAGACACCATGAACAGATCTTGCTCTGGCACACCGAATATTCTCCCTAGTCGCTGAGGCAGCATTTCATGATCGTCGGCCTCACCGAGCCCTTTTGAGGGATCGTCACTGACCATTCGGGTAACCGCCCATTCAAGCTCGATACTGCCGTCCAGCAACTGCTTGACGAGCGGCAACTCGTTCATGGCTTTGACGTACCCCGCAGCCCGCTCGTCTTCCCTGATGCTCCGGGCACGAGCCTTGAGTTCATCGAGCCCGCCTTCGTTCGCCGGTGCCAGGATGAGGTCCACAGGATAGGACGAGGCACTTTCCCAATAACGGTCGAAATCCTTGGAGACCTCGGTAACGACGGGGCCGACAGCCAACACATCCAGATCAATGAACTGGAATTCTTCCGAAGCGCCAAAATATTCGTCGCCGACATTGCGTCCGCCGATGATGGTAGCCTGGTTGTCTACCGTATACGACTTGTTATGCATGCGACGATTCAATCTTGCAAAATCGGTGAGATAGCCCAACCAGCGCCAGTTGCGTTGTACAAAAGGATTGAAAAGCCTGACTTCGATATTGTCGTGACTGTCCAGCGCCGCCAGAACGCCGTCCATGCCGACCGTATTGTTGTCGTCCAGCAGAAGTCGGACCCGTACACCGCGGTTGGCGGCGTCAACCAAAGCGTCGAATAGCAGGACGCCCGCCATATCGTCATGCCAGATGTAGTTCTGGATATCGATGGATCTTTCAGCAGCTTGAGCCATCAGAGCCCTGGCAGCGAATGCACTTCCTCCGCTCATCAGAGGCGTTACCCCTGCGTTCCCGACATGCTTGGCGGCCAAAGGAACAATTGCACGGCCTAAAGTAGTGTCCGCTGTATCGATATACGCTGTCGATACCGTTCGCTTGTCAAGAGATGGAAGTTGCGCGCACGCGACCAGAAAAAGAGAGGCCAGAAATGCCCCGGACCAGCTCAATATGCGTTTCATGCGTCGCCCCGACTCAATATGGCTAGTGCTACTTTACTCATGTTTTGCCTTGCAGGCTTGATTGGTGTCACAAGCATGTTCACGTCGAGGTGAGGAACTTCTCGATGACATCCAGCAGATCTTCGGGGCATTCAAACGGCATCATGTGACCGGCGTCGAGCTCTGTATATTGCGCTCCCGGAACCAACGCCGCTGCCTGTGCAGCCTGGTTCGATCCAAGCACGAAATCTTGCGCTCCGCCAACAACCAACGTGCGGGCGCTGATCTTGGGCAGGTCACAGCGAATGTCGATACGCGAATCGAGCTCAACCTGGCGAAGCAGGCCGTCCCAATGATTGGATGCACAGATCAATTCAGTCCACTGCGCAATCTGCTCGTGCGTAAACTGTCGAAGAAATCTCGGACTGAATCCATTCAACAGGACGAGTCGGGCAAACGTGACGGGATCGGTACGAATAAGCTGTTGCCAAATATCAAACTGGAGCTGAAGCCGGGGCTCAGATCCATTCACCAATGGGGCCAGCAACATCAAGGAGCGCACTTGACCCTTACCTTCGGCCGCAATTGCAGACGCCACCGCTCCACCCAGCGAATATCCGAGCAAGTCGAACGATTCGAAACCATTGGCCGTGGCGGCCGCCATCACCTGACTCGCAAGAGTGGCAAGGGTCAAGACCCCGCCGTCATCCTGCGTATGGCCCGAGCCCGAATAGTCAACCCGAAGAACCGTTCGTCGGCCGATCAACGCCGGCATCAGGTGATCCCAATTGCTATTGAGGTCGCCCCCGGTACCAGATACCAGCAATAGCGGCGGTCCTTCACCGTCAACACGATATGCCACCCTGGCTCCATCAAGCTCGACAAACTGGATCATGTCACCCCCGTGTTGTGATTGGTTCTGGGCGACCGGACACAGACTCGGCCCGAAGCCTCAACAGGAAATTACTCGAGGCCCATTGCGGCAGTCAAATCAGTTTTCAACAGAACTTCAAGAATGAGACGCAGCTGGCTAAAGCCAATTGTCCGCGCATGCCGACGCGGTCAGTTTCTGGTGAAACTCAAGACCCAACAAAAAACGCCGCTGAAGGCAGCGGCGCAGTTGCTTGATTTAACAAGAGAATTCTGGGGTGACCGATGGGACTCGAACCCACGACAACCGGAATCACAATCCGGGACTCTACCAACTGAGCTACGGTCACCGTTGCTTGATAAGCCTAAGATCGGCTCAGCAAAGAATTGGGATTCTAGCATGAATTTCAAAGGTGGCAAGTTCAAGCCTGGGCTTCCGCCAGCCGCACTGATGTAGGCCGCAATGCCTGCACCCTGCTTTCTTGCTCCGTCCAGACCTTCGCAGTTCAAATCGCTTCAAACCTGCAGCCGGCTTTTCTATATACTTGATCGATTATGCATGGGTATAACACCACACCATGCACTTCACACAAGAACATTCGTTTCGTACCCGTAACCATGCTGCTTTCCCTGCAGGAACTCTTGCAAGAGTACTGGCCGCACTTTGTGTTTCTGTTCACTGTGACGGCTGCCGTTACCGCGGCGATTCATGCCGCCATGAACAAGACAGATGTCCGCGCCGCCATTGGCTGGGTGGGTGTGATCATTTTTTCACCGCTGTTCGGTGCCTTCTTCTATCTGATCGCCGGGATCAATCGTGTCCGCCAGGACCAGATTTCACAACAGCGGGATAGGTCCTTGCGCGATTACAGCACGCTGGACGACACGCCAATTACCGAGGTCGCGCCCTATTCGGCGCCGCAGTTCGAGTCCCTGCGCACCCTGGGAGACACGGTCAGCAGCTTTCCGCTATGCGACGGAAATCACATCCAGCTTCTTTGCAGCGGAGATGAAACCTATCCGGCCATGATCGAAGCGATTGAAAATGCCAAGGTTTCAATCGCCCTTCAGACGTATATCTTCGACAACGATCAAAAGGGACGCATGATTGCAGATGCGTTGGCTCGGGCGGTCAAGCGCGGAGTTGAAGTTCGTGTATTGATCGATGCAATCGGGTCAAAGTACTCGCGGCCTCCCATCGTTTCCCTGCTTCGTCGCCTGGGAGTACGGACGGCGTTGTTCATGACCAACCCTCTCGGCATGCGCATGCCTTATGCCAACTTGCGCAGTCACCGAAAAATTCTGATTGTCGATGGGTGCATTGGCTTTACCGGAGGGATGAACATCCGGGCGGGCTTTACCACCGGTCCATCGGGCGAGCCCGCGGCTCGAGACACACATTTCAAGGTAGAAGGCCCCATCGTCCTGCAACTGACCGCAGTGTTCTCGCAAGATTGGGAATTCACCACGCGCGAAGTGCTACCTCACGAGACCTGGTGCTGTGCGAACTGGTCGCCTCCCGAACCACGGGTCCCTGCACGCTGCATCCGCTCGGGCCCCGACCGCACCATACTCAGCACACATCACATGCTGCTGGGCGCATTTGCAGTTGCCCAGCACAGCATACGCATACAGTCGCCCTATTTCCTGCCCGATGTCGCGCTGTTGGGCGCGCTCAACACAGCAGCCCGACGTGGAATTCAGGTGGATATTGTTATCCCCGGCCAGAACAACCTGCGCCTTGTAAACTACGCAATGACAGCCCAGCTGGATCAGGTTATTCGCAACGGCTGTCGCGTCTGGCGCGCACGCGGCACGTTCAATCACTCAAAGCTCATCACCATTGATGGTGCGTGGTCATATGTAGGCTCATCGAACCTGGATCCGCGCAGCCTGAGACTGAACTTCGAACTTGACGTTGAAATCCACAGCCGCCAGATGGCAGCAGAGCTCGAACAAAGAATTGACGCCGAGATTGCCGACTCCGACCTGGTTACGCTCGATACACTGGCCGCCATCCCCTTCATCAAGCGATTGCGCAACAAGATCATCTGGCTGGCCAGCCCTTATTTATGATCGGCAAAGGGCCAGTTGGGCAGTAGAGTGAAGTCGATATGAGCGGCCGCAGCCTCGGCAGTGGCATCCGCCAGGCGCGGCACATGACCGAGTAACGGGGCGCTCAACCGACGCCGGAGAGTCTCGACGTTTTCTTGCAGGTAGGGCATGTCGGCATCGACCGTATTGGCCACCCAGCCTGAAAGTTGCAACCCCTGAGCCGCAATGGCTTGAACCGTCAACAAGGCATGGTTTATGCACCCCAGCCGCATCCCGACCACCATTATCACCGGCAGGTTCAGCTCACGAGCCACATCTGCCGTGTCGACGTAATCAGACAAGGGCACGCAAAAGCCGCCTACTCCCTCAACCACCACGGCGTTACACTCTGACTTCATGCGATTGAAGGCGCGCAGGATCTGGCTTGAGAACATCTGCACACCGGCGCGCTGTGCCGCAATATGTGGTGCCACTGGTTCACGCCACAGGTAGGGCGTTACCAGTTCAGGCGGAAACACGACGTTGCCGGCGGCGTTGAGCCGATCGACGTCGTCGTTGTGCCAGACACCGTCGCGCTCCTGTGCACCGGCAGCCACGGGCTTCATGCCTGCGGATCGCAGGCCTTGCCGACAAAGAGCATGCAACAAGGCGCTGCTGACAAGGGTTTTGCCGATCTCGGTATCGGTTCCGGTCACAAAACAAGCGAATTTGGCTTGAGTTTTCATGGGCGGTACAGCCTGCTTTCCACTTGATTCAGAGTGTCGGCCAAGGCAGCGACATCTGCATCGGCATGAGCAGCCGACAGAGTGATGCGCAAGCGCGCCGTGCCGGGCGGAACTGTCGGGGGTCGAATGGCCGGCACCCAGAAACCGGCCTCGTGCAGTTGCCTGCTTGCTTGAACAACTTGCTCATTGTCACCCAACAGTATGGGTTGAATGGCGGTTGAGGACTGCAGCTTCGTCCAATGCGTCAGGCGCAGCTCGCGGTTCAGGAGGTCGATCAAATGGTGCAATCGGGCACGCCTGGACTTGCCATCCGGGCCTTCAATGATGTCGAGACTTTCGAGCAGCGCCTGTGCCAGAGCAGGCGGCGAGGCGGTACTGTAAACATAGGCGCGTGCCCGCTGTACCAGCCAGTCGATGACACTGGAGTCTGCAGCGACGAAGGCTCCGCCAACGCCTGCGGCCTTGCCCAGGGTGCCCACATAGATAAGATGCTCAGAACGCAAGGCAAAGTGTTCCAGCGCCCCATGACCCTGTCCGCCAAGGGTGCCAAAGCCATGTGCGTCGTCAACCAGTAGCCATGCCCCGTACTTTTCACAAAGCTGCAAGATACGCGGCAATGGAGCCAGGTCGCCATCCATGCTGAAAACACTGTCGGTGACTACCAGCTTGACTCTGGCAGAGCTCGTCGCCAGCAGCCCTTCAAGTTCGGATACATCGCAATGCCCATATACCTTGACTTTGACGCGCGCCAGCCGCATTCCATCGATTAACGAGGCGTGATTCAAGGCTTCGGAAAACACCTCGACACTCGGATCCAGGGCCGCCAACGCAGCAATCGCCCCCACGTTCGCCATATACCCGGTAGAAAAATACAAGGCAGCCACGTTCGGGATATGTTCAGACACAAAGCTTGCCAATCGCTGCTCCAGCTGATCGTGCACCTTGTAATGGCCGCTGATCAGGTGGGACGCCCCACTTCCGACTCCGTAGCGGTCGGTTCCGTCCTTAAGCGCATCTGCGATTCGCGGGTCGGCCGCCAGACCCAGGTAGTCGTTGCTGCAAAACGCACGTACGTGTGTCCCGTCAACCTGCAGCTGTGAACCGCAGGGGCTGTCTGAAGTTCGACGCCTTCGGCGCAGCCCTTGCTGCTCCAGTTCAGCCAGGCGGGCAAGAACGGTATCCAGCGGACTCATGACATCAGCGCTTTTTCAAAAACCGTCTGCACGCTGTTTGCCAGGTGCATCACCTCGTTATCATCAAGAATATATGGCGGCATGACATAGACGGTATTGCCAATGGGCCGCAACAACAGGCCGCTCTCGAGGCCGATCGTGAAGAAACGGCGGGCAAAGGACGTGTCCGCGTCGTTTACCTGGGCGTCAAACGCCCAGATCATTCCGCATTGACGAAAATTGCGAACCTTCGGATGCTCCGCCAAAGTCCCAAAAGCACGCGTAATCTTGCCGGCCAGTACGTGGTTGGCATTCAGCACATCATCTTCTTCAAATATTTGCAGGGTCGCCAGCGCTGCCCGACATGCCAGAGGATTGCCGGTATAAGAATGAGAGTGAAGAAATGCTTTGGAAACCTCGTCGCTGTAAAACGCATCGTAGATATGCTGACGCGTCATGACCAGCGAAAGCGGCAGATACCCCCCGGTAATGCCTTTTGAAAGCAGCATGAAATCCGGCCAGATGGCTGCTTGCTCGGACGCGAAAAAGGTACCTGTCCGACCACAGCCCACAGCAATTTCATCGGCGATCAGGTGGACATCGTAGCGGTTGCACAAGTCGCGCAGAAGAACCAGATAGAGGGGGTCGTGCATGGCCATTCCGGTTGCGCACTGCACCAGCGGCTCGACTATGACTGCAGCAACCGACCCGGCCCGTTCGTTTAGCAGATCTTCGAGTGCAGCTGCGGCCCTTCGGGCTTGATCCGCCGCTGTCTCACCTTCGCCGGCCTGCCGGGCGTCCGGCGAATCGGTGATATGCGGCTTGCCAAGCAATGGGCCATATGCGTCGCGAAACAAGGCTACGTCAGTGACGCTGAGCGCACCAAGAGTTTCGCCATGATAGCTTCCCCTAAGGCAAACGAATTCGCGTTTATCAGGCTTGCCCGTATTACGCCAGTAGTGAAAGCTCATCTTGAGTGCAATCTCGACCGCTGAGGCGCCATCTGACGCATAAAAGCAATGGCCCAGGGTATTGCCTGTACGCGCTGAGAGCTGTTCAGACAACTGGACGACCGGTTCGTGAGTAAAGCCCGCCAACATGGCGTGTTCAAGCCGATCAAGCTGATCCTTGAGCGCCAGATTGATACGGGGGTTTGCGTGCCCAAAGAGGTTCACCCACCAGGAGCTGATCGCGTCCAGGTACCGCCGGCCCTCATGGTCAAACAGCCAGGCACCCTTGCCGCGACTGACGGCGAGCAGAGGGGTCGTCTCGTGATGCTGCATCTGCGTACAGGGATGCCATACACTTTTCAGACTGCGCGCCGTCCAGGCGGCCGAGCTGGTTTGACTGGCTTCGGTCATGCCTCAACCCTTGATCGCCGCAATGACGGCCTGCGCAAATTCGGACGAGCCGTCTGCCAAAACATTCAGGATAGTAAAGTGATCGGTGTCGGGTACTGAATCGTGCCGGGCTACATTCCAGGCCTTTCCAAGGGTTTCGGACTGGATATGAAACTGTTCGGTCTCGCCCGCTCCGACAAACGTGTGAATATACGTGTTGTCCGGCCCGGGCCAGGCCAGCGGACTCAGCGCTTCGGCACGGGCCTCGTCCAGACCCAAAGCATTATTGATGGATGAGGGCAGCAGCGGCGGCAGATCAAACACTCCGCTGATCGGGAACAGGTTGACGATGGCAGGCATCTCCGAGGGAGCAGGATCGTTCGTACGCGCCACCATCATGGCAATCAGATGCCCACCAGCCGAATGGCCCATCAGCGATACCCGAGCCGGATTGAAGCCCAGCTTGTCAGCCTGCGATCCAAGCCAGACCAGCGAGCGCCGGACTTCGGAAACCATCTGCTCAATACGAGCTTCAGGAGCAAGGGAATAATTGATGACAGCCACGTTGATGCCTGCCGCAATATAGGGGCCGGCCATGAAGTTTACGTCGGCCTTGTCCCCGCCCTGCCAATAACCGCCATGAACAAACACCAGCAACGGGCCACCAGTCTGTGCACTGAAGTAATCCAGCTTCTGCAGTGGGCCGTCTCCGTATGCCAGATCAAGTTGAGGCGAAACTTTACGCACCAGCTCCTGACTGGCCTTAACCCAGGTTTCCCGGGTTGCGGGGTAGCTGGGGAACGCCTCCCGCAGGTTGTACTGGCGTTCGCTATCTGCTGCCGGACACTGTACACGCGCCGCTGTCTTGCCATTTTGGCCCATCATTAATCTCCATGTTCGTATATATGCAGGGGATGCCAACACGCGGGCAAACACTACCCCTTCGCTAAGATTCTAACCTTTGCGATTCCTTTCGCGGGTACTCGATGGCCGACGGGGTTCACGGGTACGCCCTGTCGGTACCAGAGGGTTGTCCGGCACAGACGCCGAGGGCACGGCCGAGGTATCGGACAGAAATCCATCGTAAAGCTCACGCACTACGGCACGGAGCCACATCAGCCGTGGATCGTTGTGAAACCTGCGATGCCAGTACTGCTTGAGGTCGTAACGCGGAAAGCCTGGCGGCGGCGCCAGGACTCGCAGGCGTCGGCTTCGAGAAAAGCCCAGCGCGATGGTCCGGGGCAGAACCACCACCAGGTCAGTCTCTTCGACCAGACCAGGAACGCTTAAGTAGTGAGACATCTGCAGGCCGACCTTTCTGCGTATCCCCTGAGCCTGGATGTACCGTTCGTACATTTCCATAGTGCGGCTGCCGTCCCGGACCAGCAGGTGTTCGGCCTGTCTGAACTGCGCCATGCTCATGCGTTGCCCTTCAATGGCGTGGCCCGCCCGTACCATGCATGCCAGCACATGCGAAAACAGCCGCTGCTGATAAATGGCCGCACCGGTAAGATCTGGAAAATAACCGATGGCCATGTCTACCTCGCCTTCCGACAGCGCGTGCTCCAACTCATCGGGGCCCAGGCTTACGGTTTTTATCAGCAAGCCGGGAGCGTCACGCCGTAGCCGATGATACAACTCTGGCAACAGCACCACTTCACCAATCTCGCTCAGGCAAACCGACAGTTCCCCTTGGGCTGCAGCAGGGTCGAAAGTGGAGGGAGCAAGAATATCCCGGTCAATGACCTCCAGAACTTCGCGCGTCTTGTCCAGGATGCGCAGAGCCATTGGTGTGGCGCGCATGCGCATGCCCTCGCGGACAAACAAGGGGTCATTCAGGGCTGTTCGCAAGCGCCCTAACGCGGCACTGGCCGCCGGCTGGCTGATACCCAGACGAGCGGCTGCTACGGTCACGCTACCGGTGTCATGTACTGTCACCAGCACACGCAGTAAATTCAGGTCAAGCTTCATCTCACGCCCAGCGGGAATCGTTTCCTTCAGTGCCATATACCCAAGGCCTGTCTGCAGGTTCCGACGAACCGGCATCCTCCCACCAGCATAGTCTATAAACAAACCAAATAGTACAAATAAGCCTAATCCACTATATATATTCTGGAACAATAGCTAGAGTAGAAGTTTGTTCCCATCTGGAGACAGTCGTGCCATTTCTTGAAAACGCCTGGTATATGGCCGCTTGGGCTGACGAAATCAAGCCAGGCGAGATGTTGCATCGAAAGCTGCTGAATCGGCCCATCGTTTTCTTTCGCCGCAGCGATATGCAATTGGCTGCGCTGCACGACCTTTGCCCGCACCGCTTCGTGCCCCTGCACCTGGGCCGCGTCAAGGGCGACGCCATCGAGTGCGGTTATCACGGCTTGCAGTTCGACTGTAGCGGGCGTTGCGTTGCCAACCCCCATAGTGACACCATTCCTTCCGCGGCACGTGTCAAATCCTATGTGATCGAAGAGAAGGACGGTATTGCCTGGATATGGATGGGCGAGCCCAGCCTGGCGGACCGCACGCGTCTGCCAGACTTTTCACGTCTGCATTCAGCTCCGCCCAGCGCGGGATCACGTGGCTATCTTCGAACCGGGTGCAACTACAAGTTAATCGCTGACAACGTAATGGACCTGAGCCACGCCGACTTCGTTCACTCGGACTCCGTGGGTGGAGGCGCCTTCACCCGCGCCAGGCCGCAGGTCGCTGAGCATGGCGACGAGGTACATATCACGTGGGAATGCAAACACGACAGCGCCCCGCCCGCTTATGATCGGCATATGCCGGAACCGGGTCAGCCTGTCCACTTCCGGACGGTCGTCCATTGGCAGGCGCCGGCCATCATGCATCTGGATATAACGATTACACCGCAGAACGACCCCCAGAGCGAAGGCCTGCGCACTGACAATGCACACATTGCGACGCCGGAAACAGAGACGACCTCGCACTATTTCTATTGGCTGACCCGACGGTTCTGCGTCGATGACGAAGAGATCAACAGTCGTCGCCAGGCTATTATGCACAATGCATTCAGCAACGAAGACGAGCCCATGCTAAGGGCTCAGCAGCAAGCCATGGAGACCGATGATTTATTCGCGCTGAAGCCAGTATTGCTCCCCAGCGACGCAGGCGCTGTCCGGGCCCGACGAAAACTGGAGCAGATGATACGGGATGAACAGGCTGCCCGACGAACTCAAACCCCCACGTAGCGGGTAATGAGCTCGGGCTGAGCAGACAGCTCGGGTGACGTGCCGCGCCATACCGTGACGCCCTTGTCCAGAATCACATTTCGATCAGACAGCCGCAGCAGGGCCTTCGTGTTCTTGTCGACCACAATCATCGAGAGGCCCTGCTCTTTAAGGCGTTGCAGAACCTTCCAGATTTCGGCCCGGACGACGGGCGCCAGTCCCTCTGTAGCTTCGTCCAGCACCAACAGTCTGGGGTTCGTCATGAGCGCCCTGCCAATGGCCAGCATCTGCTGCTCTCCCCCTGACAACTGGTTACCCATATTGCTGCGACGCTCTTGCAGTCGTGGGAACAACTGGTAAATCGTGTGCAGTGACCACGGATTGCTTCCACCGGACTTCGAGGCCGTTGCGAGCAGATTCTCTTCGACGGTAAGTGTGGGAAATATCTGTCGGCCCTCGGGCACCAGCGACACGCCCATGCGGCCGATCCGGTACGGTTGCAAGCCGGCAAGGTCGGCTCCGTCAAAATGGATGCTGCCAGCACATGGCTGCAATAAACCAAAGAGGCACTTGATGACCGTCGTGCGGCCCATGCCGTTGCGACCTATCAGGCCAATCACCTCACCCTGAGAAACGTCAAGACTCACGTCAAACAACGCCTGAGAGGGGCCATATTTGGCGGCGAGATTCTGTATGGAAAGCATGCGTACTCCTGGTATCAGGCGTCTTCATCATCACCAAGATATGCCTTGCGCACATCGGGATGATTGCGGATTTCGTCGACTGTGCCCGTGGCAATGATCTTGCCGTACACCAGCACACTGATACGGTCGGCCAATGAAAACACGGCATTCATGTCATGTTCGATCAGGACGATGGTGTATTGCCCTTTCAGCGTATGCAGCAGTTCAATTGCTGCGGCCCCTTCGGCGGCACTCATTCCGGCCATCGGCTCGTCCAGTAACAGCAGACGTGGCCCGGCCGCCAGAGCCATCGCAATTTCCAGCTGCCGCCGTTGTCCGTACGCCAGATTGGCCGCCTTCTCGTCAGCCACATGAAGCAACTGACAATCGGTCATTACGCGATCGGCCACCTGCATGGTTTCTGAGTCGCCCGTGAGCGGCTTCCACACGGCCATGCGAACTCCCTGCGTTCTTCGCGCTGCCAGACAGACGTTTTCCCGGACCGTAAATGCATCAAAGACAGAGGTGATCTGGTACGAGCGCAACAGCCCCAGTTCAACGCGCTGCTGCACAGGTTTCTCGGTAACGTCGACATCATCAACAAGAATACGCCCGCCGTCGTTTGCCAGTTCGCCCGTCAGCAGATTGATCAATGTGGTTTTTCCGGCGCCGTTCGGACCGATGATCGCATGCAGTTCTCCGGGGCGCACATCAAGCGTGACTTCGTCGGTAGCCTTCAGGCCGCCGAAATGGCGTACAAGCCGTTCTACGGTTAACGAAGGTGCATTCATCGTGATTCTCCTGCTGTCTTGACCCGCGGAACAGCGCTTGCCCTGGGTGGCCGATTCAGAAATGTCTTGAGCCAGGCAAACTGATTACGACCGGCCAGCGCGATAAGCACGATGATGGGACCCATGATCAACATCCAGTGCGTTGTCAGCCCCTTCAGGACTTCTTCGAGCGACAAGAATACGAGGGCGCCAAAAATCGGACCCGTAACCAGCCCGATACCACCAATTACGATCATGACAATCAGCTCGCCTGACAGATGCCACGAAATGTAGTTGGGTACGGCAAACGCGGTAAGGTTGGCGAGCAGGAATCCGGCGAGCCCTGTGACCACGCCCGACAACACATAGGCAGACAACTGAACCCGAAATACCGAATAACCAAAGGCGTCGACCCGACGAGGGTTGATATGAGTGGCCTGCAACACCATGCCAAACGGCGACGTCCGAAGCCGATACAGGAATACGGTGAGGGCCAGCAACAGTGCCCAGGTTGTCCAATACACTTCAACGCTACCGCTGAGTTCGAAGAAACCAAAATTGCTCGGTTCGTAAATATTCAGCCCATCATCACCACCAAAAACAGTCAGGCTGACCATCAGGAAATAAAGCATCTGCGAAAAAGCCAGCGTGATCATGATGAAGCCTATGCCCGAGGTTCGCAGGCACACCGAACCGACAAGCACGGCCACCACAATGCAGATCGCTATACAAACCGCAAGCTGAATCCAGCCGTTAGAGATGCCGTAATGACTGAGTATGCCGACGGCATAGCAGCCCAGGCCAATAAACATGGCGTGCCCGAAACTTACCAGACCGGCAAAGCCAAGCACGATATTCAATGCGCAGGCTGCCAATGCATAAATAAGCACGCGAGCGAAGAAGGTAACGTAAAACGGCTCATCAAGCGCATGAGCGACAAAGGGCAATGCAGCCAGCAATAAAAACAGTATCGGCAGGCTGATGCGCGTAATGTTGCGTGTATTCATATCGTGCTCCTGCGCTTTAACGTTTGGCCGAAACCATCAACCCGTGGGGCTTGAAAGCCAGGACAAACGCCATCAGCAGGTAGATGAGCATAGAGGCCACGGCCGAGCCAACTGTGTTGGCAGCGGTTGGCGCAAGAAAAAGTGTCAACAGTGCTGGCAGGTAAGCGCGGCCCAGGGTATCGATTACCGCGATCAATATGGCCGCGAAGAGGGCCCCACGGATGGAACCAATGCCACCTACGACGATGACTACCAGAGCAAGAATCAATACGGGGTCCCCCATTCCGGACTGCACAGACAGGATCGGTCCGGCCAGGGTGCCCGCCAATCCCGCCAGGGCGGCCCCCAACATGAACAGGGATTTCTTGAGCAAGTCAACGTTGGCACCCAGTACGCTTACCATCGAAGCATGTGTGGTACCGGCTCTGACCAGCATGCCGAAGCGCGTGCGTTGTATCAGGAACCAGGCGCCGAATGCCACCACGATTCCCACGGCGATGATAAGGAGCCGGTATACCGGATAAGGAGCACCAAGAATTTCCACTGAGCCACGGATAACCTCGGGAATCGTCACGAAATAAGGTCGATTCCCCCAGATGACGATCGCCAGTTCATTAAAGAACATCATCAGCCCGAACGTTGCCAGCACCTGATAAAGATGATCGTTGCGATATAGGGGTCGGGCGACCAGATGCTCCAGAACCAGACCGACTATCGCTGCCGCAGCCACTGCCGCAAGCAACGAAAACAAGAACGAGCCGCTGGCGTTATAGCTGGCTGCGCCAACGAATGCGCCGATCATGTACAAGGAGCCATGGGCGAGGTTGATGAAATTCATGATGCCAAAGATAAGGGTGAGACCCGACGACAACAGGAATAGCAACACGCCCAGCTGCAAACCATTGAGCAGCTGTGAAAGAAACAAGGAACTATTCATCTAAACATTCCGTGGTGATGGTTGCCACGGGGCCGAATAACCGGCTCCGTGGCGCAGCGCAAATAGCGCGCAGCGGCGGCTTACTTCATGTCGCACTCGGACACGTAAGCGTCCTGGTGGTCAGTGAATACCGTTGCAACCTGTTTGACCATTACGTCATCACCCTGGCCGATTGCCTTGAATGCGTAGACATTCTGAATGGGCATATTGTTGGTATTGAACGCAAACTTGCCTCGAACCGTCGGGAACTCTGAACCTGCCTCTTTCACCGCCTTGACGAAAGCCTGACGATCGGAGACATCCCCATTGAGCTTGCGTACAGCGGTATCCAGCAAGTAGGCTGCGTCATAACCATTGGCCGCGTACTCGGACGGCGTATGACCATACTTGCCTTCAAAGGCCTTAACGAACTTCTTGCTATGCGGGTTATCGAGGACCGGAGCCCAGGTGGCGCCATATATGTTGCCGTCCGCCTGGTTTTTAAGCGAAACCAGGGTGTTGGAATCGATCATGCCCTCGGAATACACCGGTATCTTGCCCATGACACCAGCCTGACGAACCTGACGTGCAAAATTCACGCCCGTACCGCCCGTGTAGAACACGAACAGGGCTTCGGGACTGGCTGCCTGCAAGGCCGAAATTTCGGCAGAGAAGTCCAGTTGTCCAAGCGGCGTGTATACCTCGTTTACGATCTCGCCCTTGAAGTAGCGTTTGAACCCATTGAGTTTATCTTTGCCTGCCTGATAGGCAGAGGACATGAGGTAAGCATTCTTATGGCCAACGTCTTGCGCGTACTGGCCCATCGCCTCGGACATGGTGTCATTCTGCCAGGCAAGACCAAACAGGTTGGGCGCGCATAGACGGCCTGCAATGGGGCCCGGGCCGGCGTTGGTAGCAATTGCCACGACACCGGAGTCCTTGATGCGCCGCAGTTCTGCCATCAGCACGTTCGAAAAGCCCAGTCCAACAATGGCATCTACCTTGTCGCGCTCAAGGAACTTTTGAACGATCTGACCACCGACGTCCGGTTTGAGCTGGTCGTCCTCAATGACCACGTTGACTTTCTGCCCACCAAGCTTGCCACCCAACTCTTCTATGGCCAGCAGAAACCCATCGCGCTGATCCTGGCCCAGAACCCCCTGTGGGCCGGACAAGACTCCCGAGAACCCGACAGTGATGTCGGCGTGAGCAGCCGGAACGGCCATGAACAGTCCCGCCGCAAAAGCAGCGATCGCGGTTTTTTTCATTACTTGTCTCCCGTTGTTTGAGCAGGACCGACATTCGGCCCTGCCCTTCTTTAAAATTGATGGTGCCTCTCTGCTCAGGCGTTTTCTTTTTGCAGCAGATCAAGAGCGACGTCGACAATCATGTCTTCTTGACCGCCCACCATGCGGCGGCGGCCAAGCTCAACCAGAATGTCGACGGTTTTGAGACCGTACTTTTCTGCGGCCGCTTCGGCATGTCGCAGGAAGCTGGAATAGACACCGGCATAGCCCAATGCCAGCGTTTCGCGGTCGACCCGCACGGGACGGTCCTGCAAGGGACGCACGATGTCGTCTGCCGCGTCCATCAACTTATATAAATCGCAACCATGATTCCAACCCATGCGTTCTGCGGCCGCAATGAACACTTCAAGCGGCGCATTGCCGGCTCCTGCGCCCATGCCGGCAAGGCTGGCGTCAACGCGGTCGCATCCCTCTTCGACAGCGATGATGGAATTGGCCACCCCCAATGACAGATTGTGGTGAGCGTGTATGCCGGTTTCGGTTTCGGGCTTGAGTACGTCCTTGAAAGCACGAAAGCGGTCACGGACGTCATTCATGTTCAGGGCACCGCCGGAATCCACCACATACACACAGGTGGCACCGTAGCTTTCCATAAGTTTGGCCTGCTGTGCGAGCTTGGCCGGCTCGTTCATGTGGCTCATCATCAGAAAGCCAACGGCGTTCATGCCAAGTTCACGCGCATACTCGATATGCTGTTTGGAAATATCTGCCTCGGTGCAATGCGTAGCGACGCGCACAATGCGCGCTCCGGCATCGTAGGCAGCGCGCAGATCGTGCACCGTACCCACGCCCGGCAGCAAAAGAGTCGCGACCTTGGCATGGCTGACAGTCTCGGCCACCGCCTCGATCCACTCAAGGTCGGTATGTGCACCAAAACCGTAGTTGAAGCTCGAGCCCGACAGACCATCGCCGTGCGCGACCTCGATGGAATCGACACGGGCTTCGTCAAGTGCCTTGGCGATCTGACGTACGTTGTCCAGGCTGTACTGATGTCGGATAGCGTGGCTGCCGTCGCGCAGCGTAACGTCCGAAATATAGATTTTCTTGTCGCTCATATGTTGCTCCTTGCAGCCTTATACGGCCATGCCGCTCATGCGGGTTTCTGCCAGGCGTTCTGCACAGGCCAGCGCGGCTGACGTCATGATGTCCAGATTGCCTGCATAGGCCGGCAGATAATGAGCCGCCCCTTCGACTTCGAGGAATATGGAGGTCTTGAGTCCCGTCAGCTTGCCCAACCCGGGCACGTTAAGCGGCCGGCTCTCGTCGTACAGATCGAACTGCACCTCTTGCTTGAGCCGGTAGCCTGGTACATAGCTTTGCACTTTCTGCACCATGGCCTGAACGCTGTCGCGGATGGCGTCCTGGTCAGCTGGTTCGGACAGCGTGAAGATCGTGTCGCGCATGATGAGCGGCGGCTCGGCAGGATTCAGGATGATGATGGCCTTGCCACGGGTGGCACCGCCCAGAACCTGAATGGCTTTGGATGTGGTTTCTGTAAATTCATCGATGTTGGCGCGCGTACCCGGGCCTGCCGAACGACTTGAAATCGAAGCCACGATCTCGGCATAGTGCACCTTGGCAACGTCAGACACAGCCTTGACCATGGGAATCGTGGCCTGGCCGCCGCAGGTGACCATGTTGATGTTGGTCGCATCCAGTTTCTCGTCGAGGTTGATCGACGGAATGACGTATGGGCCGATCGCAGCCGGGGTCAGGTCGATGACCTGCACACCGTGCTCTTGCAATACCGCATTGTGTCGCTCGTGGGCGCCCGCCGAGGTGGCGTCGAACACGATCCGAATATCCGAAAACCCGGGCATGGCCACGAGACCATCGATGCCTTCGGCTGTGGTCGGCACGCCCATGCGCTGAGCACGGGCCAGGCCGTCGGATTGGGGGTCAATTCCCACCATGGCCGCCATTTCCAGACCCTTGCTCTGGCGCAGGACCTTGATCATGAGGTCGGTGCCAATATTGCCCGACCCGATAATGCCTACTTTGATTTTGCCAGCTTGTGTCATATCAGTTCCTTTGTCGATGTGCGAGCCACTACACGAAACGCAACGAGAGCGAACCCAGATGCTGGTAGCGCACAGTAATATTGTCGCCCTTGCCGACAGCCACCGCTTCGGTGACGCCACCGGTAAGTATCAGGGTACCTGCGGGGATTTCCTCACCGCGTGCGCCCAGCATATTGGCCAACATGGCCACGCTTTGAGCAGGATGCCCCAGCACTGCCGACCCCGCTGCCGTAGCAACCACCTCGCCGTTCTTTTCCATGACAACGCCCAGGTTCTTCAGGTCGATGCCGATGGGGCTGCGAGCATTGCCGCCAACCAAGTATCGGGCCGCCGACGTGTTGTCCGCCACGACACTTTTGAGATCGAATTTGAAATCCTTGTAACGGGAGTCGATGATTTCAATGCCAGGAAGGATGAAATCGGTGGCCGCCAATACTGCACCAATGTGGCAGCCAGGCCCCTTCAATGGCTTGCTTGTAACGAAAGCGATTTCTGCTTCGACCTTGGGGTGAATCAACGACGACGTGTCACACTCGCCGCCGTCAGCCAGCGTGCCGTAGTCGGTAAGAAAACCACGCACCGGGTCGACCACACCCATCTGCTTCATCTTTGCGTGCGAGGTCAAGCCCATTTTCAGACCGGTGATTCGCACACCACGACTGGTCTTGATGGCACGGATGGCGTCCTGGATCGCGTAGGCGTCGTCCCAATCCATGTCCGGGTAATCATCAGTTATCTTCGTGACTTCCTTGCACTGCATTTCGGCCTCGTCCAGATGGACGGCCAGTTTCTGTATGGTTGCCTGATCTAGGGCCATGATGTGAATTCCTTATATAAACCTGACGCCGACCGACCCGATGCCGCCCAAGCTGACTCGCAGATTGTCACCAGCCTGGACTGGAATCATTGATGCGAGCGAGCCAGACAAGATGACTTCGCCGGCACGCAAGGACATACCCAGTTCGCCCAAGGTGTTGGCAAGCCAGGCAACGGCATTGAGTGGATGACCCAGAGCCGCCGCCCCGGCTCCAGTACCGACAACATCTCCGTTCTTTTCGAGCGTCATCCCGACCAGCGACAGATCGATCTTGCGAGGATCTGCGGCCGCATCACCCAGCACGAAGACACCTGACGAGGCGTTATCGGCAACGGTATCCTGAATGCGGATCTTCCAGTCACGCACTCGCGAATCGACGATTTCGAAACATGGCAACACGTAATCAGTGGCACGCAGGACATCGGCATTCGTGATGCCAGGGCCGCATAGATCATGCTTGAGAATGAAAGCGATCTCACCTTCTGCCTTGGGCGCAATCAGGGAAGCCGCCTCGATGGCAGCGCCATCGCCATACACCATTGAAGAGGTCAGATGTCCGAAGTCGGGCTGGTCGACTTTCAGAAGGTCCATCACCGGCCTGCTGGTCACGCCGATCTTCTTGCCGATGACCTGTTCCGCTCCATTCTGCAGACGCCGCTCTATCATGCGCAGCTGAATGCGATAGGCGTCTTGAATGGTGATGTCGGGCTCGGACTCGGTAAGAGGAGAGATGGCCTGGCGCGACACGAGGGCTTCGTAAAGCTGATCGCCGTATTGTTGAATTTTTTGCTCGTTCATTTTGTTGCCTGTAGCGTCTTATAGCTTGATGCAGACGTTGCGAAGTTCAGTATAGAACTCCATCGAGTGCACACCCCCCTCGCGGCCAATGCCTGACTGCTTGGCCCCGCCGAACGAAGTCCGCAGGTCGCGCAGGAACCACGAGTTGATCCAGCAAAGGCCCACATTCAAGGCTTCGCCCATGCGATGTGCTGTGCCCAGATCCTGGGTCCATACGGTTGCCGCAAGGCCGTACTTGGTGTCGTTGGCCAAAGCGATGACTTCTTCTTCGGTATCGAATGGCCTGATATGACAGCACGGTCCGAAAATTTCTTCGCGGATGACAGGCGACGATTCGGGCAGACCCGTCCAGATGGTAGGTTGCACCCAGGCCCCTTCGTTCAGGGGAGCGGGCAAATCGGGCACGCCACCGCCGGTAACAATCGTGGCGCCTTCGGCACGGGCTTTTTCGTAGTAGCTGAGGACTTTCTGGCGGTGCGTCTGGGACACCAGCGGACCGAAGTTCATGCCCTCTTCGCGCGGATCGCCCATTTTGAACGATTCAGCCTTCTGCTTGAGAGCCTCGACGAAGCGCTCGAAAATCGGGCGCTGTACATAGACTCGTTCGGTACCCAGGCAGACCTGGCCACTGTTTTCGAACGCCGACCGCGTGATGCCGGCGACGGCCTTGTCGAAATCGGCGTCGGCGAACACAATGCCCGGGTTCTTGCCACCCAGCTCGAAAGAAACCGGACGCACGCCCTTGGCGGCTGCCTTCATGATGGCTTCGCCCGTTCCGGTTTCACCGGTGAACGTGATGCCGTCCACGTCGGGATGCTCCGTCAGGAACTGGCCCGCAGAATCTGGTCCGAACCCGTGCACAACGTTATAAACTCCGGCGGGTATGCCTACCTCGTTCATGACTTCGCCCAAAAGAGTGGCCGTCGCGGGGGTTTCTTCTGAAGGCTTGACTACCACAGTGTTGCCACAAGCCAGGGCTGGACCGACCTTCCAGGTCATGAGCAACAGTGGCAGGTTCCATGGGCAGATCACACCGATGACGCCTCGGGGCACACGCACGCCGTAATTCAATGCCTTGCCTCCATCCGGCGTGTCCATCGGGAAGGTTTCTGTCGGGATATTGCGGATCAGATCAGCGAAGACCTTGAAATTGGCGGCTCCGCGCGGAATATCGACATGGCTGGCAAGTACATGTGGCTTGCCGGTGTCCTTGATTTCTGCATCCAGAAAATCTTCAAAGCGACGCTCGATTGCGTCGACGAGCGCATGAAGCAGATCGACCCGCTGCTGCACTTTCATTCGCGACCACGGGCCCAGGGCAGCACGCGCTGCACGTACCGCTTCGTCGACTTGCTGAGCCGACGCTTCGTGTACAAGTCCATTAAGACTATTGTCGACCGGGTTGCGATTTTCGAAGGTTTTATTCGACGTTACCCACTGACCATTGATGAAGTTCTTGAAGTCTTTCATTGAGTGCTCTCGTTGATAAACACACCGGATGAACTGCTGTCTCCGGCAATAAGGTATTCCCACATACGTTCAAAGATTCGTCCTGCGTCGGTAGCTCGCTGCCTGGCAGCAGCCGGCGCGATGATGCCATCGTCTGAAGCCAGGCCCGCGCATCGCAACTGCAATTCAATGCGCGCCGCGTCCTCCAGATACCAGGTAAGTACCACCGCCTTTTCCAGAGACTCGGCCGCAACGACGGCGCCATTGCCGCGCATCACCACCGCTGGTGCTTCAGCCATGGTCTCTGCGACGCCCCGAGCAAGGTCTTTGTTGCGGATAAGCTGGACATCATTCCAAAGTGGTACTTCGGGAGAAAAATAGGTTCCCATGCCGTGCCTGGGGGCCGGCGTAATCCCCGCCGCCGATAGTGTCATGACGTCGCGAGGCATGCTGCGGACCACCCCGCCGACCTGGGGACGACGCCGGTATATTTCCTGATGAATACGTACCTCGCCCAACACACCATCCGGCAACTCGCCATCGATACTGACCACAGTACCGTTGTCAGAGTCGCTGATCAGGCCCATGGGCTGTGGAGCGCACACCAAAAAATGGTGATCGTCCAGCCGCATGCTGCAATGACCATAGGCATGTACCAGATTCGCTCTGGCAAGCGCACGCGCAGCCAGCCGCAGCAGATGTTGCTGCTGTGCGGCTGCAGACATGATGCCGGCACTGCTCACGACTTGAACTCCGGGATGTCAGGCTTGGCACCCCACATGCAGAAAGATGAAGGAATTGCCGGGAAGGCACGCGGGCGGTAGGTTTTCTCGTCTTCTTCTGTAATGAGCCTTACGCCGGTGGAGTACTCATAGATCATTCCGTCGGGACCTTCAAAGTACAAGAAGACTGCCCCCGAAGTAGGATGGCGCCCCGGTCCGAACTTGATGGGTACATTCCGCTCTCGCAGAATGTAATACGCCCGCATGATGTCGTCGATACTTTCTACCTGGTGATTGATATGCTGCACACCAGGATAGGTAGAGGGAAACAAGGCGATCTTGTGATGAACTTCATCAATGCGCAATAACGGAGCATCGCCGATGCGGTCGCTGACCTTGGCGCCCAGCAAGCTGGTCCAGAATACTTCGTCGCGCCGGCCGTCCAGAGTCCGCAAGCCAATATGGCTGAACCCAGTAATGCCCGCATCGCGCGAGGGAAAATACCGCCGACCACTGTGATGCGGCGCATAAACCAGATCGATGCTATTGCCGGAAGGATCCTTGAAATTAATGAAGTCGCGCACATAGCGCTGTTCAGCTTCTTCGGCGCGACCTTGCGTAACCTTATACCCCTTGGCTTCGAGTACGGCTGCGGCATTGCTGAGTTCTTCAGGGGTGTCTACCTCGAAGGCAGCAGTGTGATCACTGGGGTCTCCCAGAAAGTAGCATAGGGTGTGATCGCGACTGTCGGAACGAAAATACACTGCATTCTTGTCGCGTCGTGCCACTTCCAGACCCAACAAATCGGTGGCGTACCTGGCAGCAGCATCAAGGTCGGCAGTGCCAAGCCTGACATACCGAATATCGTGTAAATGAATCAAAGCCGTCTCCTCTTTCCAGCGACTAATCAACCCGCGCTGTTCAGCACAGTTATAGGATAAATTGATAAAATATCGGCGTCAACAAGTTTTATCGAGATTTTAGAAAAATATAAATAAACCTGTTCATTCATGTAGAATAGCTCAGCATGGCGTGCCTGCAAAGGGCCCGAATACACCCACATCCCGCAACTGACAGGCCGAGCGCCAATCCAACACTGACAGAGCAGAAACGGCATATGGATCATCCAATTGAATCCGCAGCGCCCGGTCCGGTCACCGCAGAATTCCGCAGCGGAAACGGCGGCTCGGGCAAGACCCTTGTAGGTACCGCCTATCGCAGCCTGCGTCGCGACATTATCGAAGGACGGCTTGCACCAGGTACCAAGCTGCGGGTCGAACACCTGAAAGATGCATACGGCGTTGGCGCCGGAACCTTGCGCGAAGCGTTGGCGCTACTGGTGTCCGACGCGCTTGTAGTGGCTCAGGATCAGCGGGGCTTTCATGTCAAGCCGATGTCACTTGCCGATTTTCACGACATTACCCAGACTCGCATCCTGCTGGAGTGCGAAGCGCTCAGGCAATCCATGCAAAATGGAGATGACGTGTGGGAAAGCCGGCTTGTGGCTGCCTTTCACAGACTGGATCGTGCAGAAAAACGATTGGACGGCCAGCAGGACGACCACTTTGACGAGTGGGAAGAGCGCAACCGCGAATTCCACCAAGCCTTGATCAGTGCCTGTACTTCCGCGTGGGTCCGCCATTTCCTGGGCATTCTTTACCAGCAGGCCGAGCGCTACCGTCGACTGGCAATCATGCACAAGCCAATTCCTCGAGACGTACACCGCGAACATCAGGCCATACTCGACGCAGCTCTGGCACATGACGCCGATACGGCGTGCAAGGTATTGTCCGAGCATATTGGCATGACCTACGAGGCCATGAAACACCTGCCGGCAGAGATGTTCAGCGGCTGATCTTGCCGCCGCCGAACACTTGCCAGTTGAAGATCAGCCTTGTTGCTGATGGGCCGCGTCAGCCACCTGGAACACCGTGGCATCTTCAAAATGACGCCCGATGATCATCAGTCCTACCGGCTTGCCATCCGAAATGCCGCAGCATACCGATATCGCCGGGTGGCCGGTCAGGTCGAACGGGCATGTATTGTTGAGTGGCCCCCAGCTTGCGTGCAGGACATCCTTGGGCGAGGCGTCCTCAAAGACCAGTTCGGTGGCCGTCATCGGCGTGGTCGGCATGAGGAGCACATCGTACTGGTCTAGCCAGGCGTCGTATTCCGATCTGAGTCGACGCACCAGATTGCGTGCTTTGGCATAAAGCCGGCCGCCATGCCGCTTGAGCAGCTCTCCGGTCAGCAAGCTGCCCTTGATGGTGGGAGCCAGCTCGTTGGCATGATTTTGCCAGCCCGAAATGGCCCGCATGAAAGAAAGGGAATATTCGCCCAGCGTGCCATAACTGATTCCATGTCCATGCACCAGATTCTGGTAGG
The DNA here is from genome assembly GCF_029263785.1 of Pusillimonas sp. GTDB lineage: Bacteria > Pseudomonadota > Gammaproteobacteria > Burkholderiales > Burkholderiaceae_B > Pusillimonas. Next base: position 94,693 of record NZ_JAJUFE010000006.1, read on the forward strand.
AACCTTCGATACCGATAGGCAACCATAGCGCAGAACCGATGTTGTGCCAGGGGACGGAAATCAGATCAACCGTGGCGCCCTGCTGTTGCAGGCGCTTGGCGGCTTCACGCACAGCCTGGTCGACCCCTTCTTCTGATTCGGGGCGGCCGAAGCCTTCTTGCACTACACCGATCCGCAGGCCCTTTACACCCTTGCCCAGCGCCTTCGTATAGGGCTGGGTACGCACACCCTTTTGACGCCCATCAATGCCGTCGTCGCCCGCAATGACTTCGAGCAACAGCGCACATTCTTCGACGGTGTCGGCCATTGGCCCGACATGGTCGAATGAATACTCAATGCCCAAGACTCCGGTGTAAGGAACCAATCCGTAGGTTGGCTTATGGCCGACAATGCCGCAGAAAGAAGCGGGCATGCGAATGGACCCGGCCTGGTCAGCCCCGATGGCCATGTCCACCTCATGAGCCGCCACCAGAGCGGCACTGCCATTACTGGAGCCGCCGGTCGTATGGCCGGGAGCCCGGGGATTGTCGATGGGTCCGGTATTGGCCGTTGCGCTATTGGTCGCAAAACACAGGTACTCGCAAACCGACTTGCCGGCAATTTCAGCACCGGCATCCAGCATGCGCGTAACGATAGTTGCATCGGTATCCGGCACAAAACCCTCGAGCACTGAAGCGCCATTGGTAAGCGGAACGCCGGCGACGAAGACATTGTCTTTGACAGCGATGCGTTTTCCCTTAAGTTTGCCGCGCGGCGCGCCTTTAATGTTGGTCTTGTAGTACCAGGCGTTGTGCGGATTGTCGGCCCCCTCGGGACGATAACCCGGCGTGCGGGGATACTTAACGGCGGGCGGCAGGTCGGGCAACTTTTCGATCATTCGAAATGCCGGCGTGAGTTCCTTCAGGTACTCGTGATAGCTCTCGGCCTCGTCCTGGGTCAATTCGATGCCCAGGTCTTCTCCCACATAGCGTAGACCATTGATATCCGGAAATGAAAAAGCCATGTCATCCTCCTGTTTTTATGTATGGCGCGCCACCGCGCGGCCGGCGTTGATTGCCCACTGATTAAAGCCGTTAAGTCCAGCGGTTTCAAGATGCCAGGTTTCAGGCAAGGGTTTTCCTTCATCCTTTGGGCTGAAGCCGTCAAGCCATTGTAAAAATAGTCAACTTGCAGGCTAAGATCAGGTGCAGGCCTTATCAACCAAGCCCCGGAGAGCCAAATGGAAATGACCCCGCTCTACTCCCCGAAGTCGGAATCCGAAGCCTCTGTACTTACTGCCATGATGCAGGCCTACGACATCGACTTTCTCATGCAAGGTGCCGCCTTCAGCACCATGTATCCAGGACCCGTCACCAGCAGCCTTAACGCCCAGGTGCTGATGGTACGAAGCGACCAGTTCGAGCTGGCACGCGAGCTCTTGGCATCGTTCCTGCAGTCGTCAGACGGGCCCGACGACAAGTCCACGGAACACAAATAAAAAATATCGCACCGGCTGCTTCAGCGGGTGCGATATTTTGGCTTAATCGCCAGCCTGCCTCTAAGGGCAGGCAAACGATTTAAAGCACTTGAATGTTCGAAGCCTGAGGGCCTTTTTGACCCTGGGTTGCTACAAACGAAACGCGCTGGTTTTCTTCGAGGGTTTTATGGCCAGTGCCTTGGATTTCGCTGTAGTGAGCGAAGAGGTCTTTGCCACCCGACTCGGGCATGATAAAGCCGAAGCCTTTGTCGTTGTTGAACCACTTCACAATACCGATTTCTGTTTTCAATGTAAGTCCTAAATTTTAAAAGGGAAAAATATCCCCTCAGCCACTATGCGTGCTAAAGCTTGGTAAAGCCAGCTTTGTTACCAAAAGACACGATTGACCCGGTGGATAGACGACGCCTTTGCACGAGGCAGATCGCGGTGCGATACGGCCTCCGAATGCTTGTCAGTGCAGCGAGGCATGCTAAATGCTCAGCTGTGGCGCCTCTTGGAAAACCGAACAACCCCCTCAGGGAGCCCGTGATGAACAAATCGAAGATTCCGGTCGCGCAAAAGGATGTGCTGAGCCTGCTGCTGGACGACCACAAGAAAGCAAAGAAGCTATTCAAGGAATTTGAAAACACCGAAGACGACGCCAGGAAGGAAGCGCTCGCGCGAGAAGTCTGCATGGAACTGACTGCTCACACCACTATCGAGGAAGAAGTGTTCTACCCTTTCTTGCGTGAGCACGATCCGGAAGAATTTGGTGATCTTCTTAACGAAGCCCTGGTCGAACACGCCAGCGCCAAGGAGCTTATTGCACAGATCCGTGGCATGGGAATGCAGGACGATCTGTTTGAGGCAAAAGTGACCGTTCTGGGCGAGTACGTCTCTCACCATGTCAAAGAGGAAGAAGAAGAGCTCTTCCCCAAGGTCATTTCAAAGAAAATTGAATTGCGCGAGCTGTTGACGCCGATGACTGAAAGAAAGGAAGAGGCTTTACAGTCGGCTGTTGCTTGATCGGCCCCCGTTACTGAATCAAAGACCGAGTCATTTGCGCTGGACGACTTGTGTCGTTCCGGTGCCAAAACGGGCCTGAAACGTGCCATCACACTGGCAGCATCAAAACGTGAGCGCTTGATTTATATAGGGGCAAGTGGCGCGTCAGGAGGGTCTCGAACCCCCGACCTCAGGCTTAGAAGGCCCGTGCTCTATCCAACTGAGCTACTGACGCATTGGTACGCGCGCCCCGCATTTTAACGTGTCTGCGCAATTAAAGAGAATAAGCAAGTCGCAGATGCCGAATCACAGCGGAGGCAGATGCATGAAACACATTATTTACACGCGGTGGGGACCACTTCGCCACATGGTGCTAAAGTTGCCAGCAATCAGTTTTTTAAAAACCGCAACGCCTATGAAATCGCGCCCTGATCATTCGTCCGGTGGCAAACTCCATCTACCTGCCCTTAAATACAGACCCGACCAAAAGCGACGTCACCGATGGAATTTGGCCGCATCTCTGACCGGACTGTTCGTGACCGCAGCCCTTGCTGCAGCTCCCGCGATGGCTGGCATCACGTATCAGCTGGACACCACCCAGGCCTCCCCCGGTGAAACTGTGCGCATCAAGGGGATGCTCTTCAATGATACCGACAGCGAGATGCCCTGGACTCCGCCACCGTCACTGGTGCTGCAATGGCGTAGCGAAACTGGCAAGGTAATACGTTCGCTGGCACAGCTCGAAAGTTCTTCCCATCAAGTCAATCTTCCGATCAACAATTTTGCGGCGTTTACCTGGAAGGCGGTGGTGCCAACCGAGGCCAAAGGCTTGCAAGCCATAAATATTGAAGGTGAGCCCGTCCTGCTGGCCCTGGACACCAGCGCATTGCACCAGAGCCCGATTACGGGCACCCCGGCAGCGGTGCCCGTAGTGGATGCCGGGGCAGCCTCACCCGGCCAGGCCAGCGATCCCGTGCTTCCAACCGGAATTGTCACGGCTGCCGGAGCGGACTCCACCGAAGGCCCGCAGCCGCCCGCTACCACAACGATAGCCGCCGTGGATTCGGGTTCGGCGGCATTCGAAAATTTTAGAAACGCCATCTCACCCTACGAGCCCGTCTATTTTGACGTGGGCCAGAAAGGCGGAAGCAACGCGCGCTTTCAGATCAGTTTCAAATACCGTCTGTTTACCCCCGTTGACCCCGCTCGTCCAAGCTTCTTCAACCATTTCCACCTGGGTTATACCCAGTTGGCCTTATGGGATCTGGATGGAGACTCCAAGCCCTTTGTCGACGTCACCTATAACCCCAGTCTGTTCTGGCAAAAGGAACGCATCTGGAGCCCGGGCGAACAAAGTCCGTTTTACGCAGGCTTGACCGCCGGTGTCGAACACAAGTCGAACGGAAGAAGCGGACCGGACTCAAGGTCGTTAAATGACGTCTTCATTCAACCCGAGTTTCGCTACCGCTTCGACGGCGGCAGCACCCTGGCATTTACCCCACGTATCAAGGCATATTTCGGGAAACCGGACAACGACGACTATGCGCATTATGCCGGTCACGTCGATTGGAAACTGCGCTGGGCCCAGGATAACGGCCTGGTCCTGACCGGACTTTATCGTCAGGGCACCGAAGGCCGGAACGCCATGCAGTTCGAGGCCGCCTGGCCCTTGCAACGCACCTTTCTCAGTATGAACGGCTACCTGCACCTTCAATACTTCAAGGGTTATGGCGAGACGCTGCTGGGCTACAACCAGAAAAGTTCCGGACAGGTTCGCCTGGGCCTGGCGCTGGTGCCATAAGGCGCGGTCAGATCCAGGCACACCTATGTATCAGGCGATGGCCTCGATTGCCTCGGCCTGCGCCAAGGCACGCAGCACCTTGTCTGGCGTGAACGGAGCATGGCGGAACCGTTTTCCGGTGGCATCAAACAGGGCGTTGGCAATGGCGGCCGGTGCCGGCACAGAAGACGATTCGCCGGCTCCCATGGGAGGCTCGTCCTGACGGTCGAGCAACAGCACCTCGATGGGCGGAATATCGGTGAACGAAATAATGGGGTACGCACCCCATTCGAGGTCGACCACACCTTTGGAGTTGAACGCGACTTCTTCCTTGAGGGTGCGACTGAGCATCTGAACGATGTTTCCGTGAATCTGGTGCCGGACGCCATCCGGATTCACCACCATACCGGTATCCTGCCCTACCACCACCCGGGTCACGGTTACACGCCCGGTTGCAGCATGCACGGACACGTCGACCACCCAGGCGCTCCATGCCGCCCCAAAACCGGGAAACCGGCTATGTGTGTAACGGGCATAGGCCACTCCACGACCATGCAGCATGCCGTTTTCATCCGGGCAACCCCGCGAACCTTGTCGACCGGTTCGCCAGCCTGCATGACGTGCCGTCTCGGCCATGACGTCGCGAGCACGTTCTTCCTTCAAGTGACGCAGACGGAATTCAACAGGGTCGCAACCGATCTCAAAAGCCAGTTCGTCGATAAAGGAATCATGAGCAAAAGAGTTGGGAAGTGCTGACACACCTCGCAGCCACGCCGAACGGACAAATGCCGCCATGTCCTGGCAGGCAATATGCATATTGGGATAACGATAGGGCGGAACCGAGGTGCGGTCACCCATTTCTAGCATGCGTGGTTCGGCGCTGGTGTGACCGGTCAGTAGCAGGGCCAGCGTGGGTGCATCGTTGGAGGGATATCGCGTCAGGAACTGGTAGGACAACAAATCGCCGTTACCATCGAGGGAGCCGGCGACATCCATTACCTGTGCAGCGCCTTTTGGTTCCCAGCCGTGCTCCTGCTCCCGCGTCAATTGGACACGAACAGGACGTCCGATAGCGCGCGATACCAGGGCGGCGTCAGCGCACACATCATCGGCGCAATTACGTCCGTAGCAGCCCGCTGCCTCCATTCGAATGATTTCGATTTCCCCTTCGTCCAATTGCAGAAGCCGGCTTAACTCAACACGCAGCATGTGCGGGTTCTGACTTCCCGACCAGACGCGCACATGGCCCGCCTGGTAATCGGCCACAGAGCACGATGGCCCCACCGAGGCGTGCATTTGAAACGGCCAGACATAAGTGCGAGCCAGGGAGTGTGTGGAGGCAACCTCGGGGCCGGCCTGTTGTTGCTCAAGCAAGGTTCGTTCTTGGAACGGTTGAGCACGAACGGCCGACTCAACATCGCTCATGTCGATGAGATCGGGTATTGGCTTCCACTTGACTTTAAGCGCTCTGGCGGCCTTGATGGCGTGCTCTTCGCGCTCGGCGGCTACGGCAATGAAATCGCCGATTACAACTACCCGTACGTCAGGGGCAATGTGCTGCACGGACGACTCGTCGACAGAGATCAGGCTCTTGCCGACGAAATCACCGCAGTCCCGACCGACATAAGGCGGGCGCACTACGCGGGCATGCCACATACCCGGCACCCTTACATCATGCACGTAAACGGGTTGCCCCGTAACTTTGGCCGGAATATCGACTCGGGGGACGGGCTTGCCGATGAGCTTATAGCTGGACGCAGGCTTGATTGCCACGTCGGGGTCGAGTTCAAGGCGCACCTGCTCACCCTTGAGCAAGTCCCAATAGCTTGTCCGGCGCGAATCAGCAGATGTAATGATTCCGTCATTGACCGCAAGCGTGCCGACATCAACGCCCCATTGCCGGGCCGCCAGCTCAAGCAAATACTTACGGGCCTGAGCGGCCGCCTGACGCAACGGTACGGCCGAAATCTGCACGGTTGCACTGGCAATGGTCGGGCCCTGATTAGGGGTAGCCGACGTATGCCCAAGAACCATTTTCACGCGATCGAATCCAACCTCGAGCTCTTCAGCCACGATCTGAGCCAAGGCAGTACGAATACCGGTGCCAAGATCGACGTGACCATTGAAGGCCAGGACTCGGTCATTGGGAAGCAAAGCGATGAAAACATCGTCGTACGGCTGCAGGTAGTCAGAGGCGATGCCAGGCTGGCGCGGCGGTGGCTTGGCCACCTTTCCCGGAGCCCGGGTGATCAATAAGGTGTCGGGCTGGCCGAACAAGGCCTGTAGCTGCTCTTTTGGTTGGGAAAACGACATGGCGAGCACCCTGGGTTGACGATGCGGGTATGGGGTCGAGTGCTGATGACACAGCCAAATGCTTTACCTGTATCGCATGCACACATTAGATTTTCAAAGTACTCCAATCCCGCGGGAAAATAAAGTTTTGGGAGCAAACTTGCTCAAGCGATTCGGGTAAACCCTTAATTCACAGCGGTTTGTTGAGCCGCTTGCTTTGGTAATCTGGAGCCAATTCATTCAACATGCTGGTTCCCCCAGGAAGCACTTTACCTGCGCAGTTATCACGCATACACTTTAATGGCAGAGTTATCCCTGGCATACGATCAGAACAAGAGCATGAACCGCCGTACCCAAACCATTTCGCTCGACGTCAACGGCAAGACCCATTCCATAGAGGTCGAAGCCGATACACCGTTGCTTTACATCCTTCGCAACGACCTGCAGTTGAACGGTCCCAAGTTCGGTTGCGGCCTTGGTGAATGTGGAGCGTGTACCGTACTTGTAGACGGAGTGGCGGCCCGCTCCTGTGTCATTCCGGTAAAAGGGCTTGCCGGACACAAGATCACCACACTCGAAGGGCTCGGCACACCCGAAAACCCCTCTCCCGTACAACAGGCATTCATTGACCAGCAAGCCGCCCAGTGCGGCTACTGCATCAACGGCATGATCATGACCTTGCAGGCGCTACTCAATCGCAATCCACACCCAACCGAACAACAAATCCGCAACGAGCTCAAGTTCAATCTCTGTCGTTGCGGAACGCATGTGGAAATTATGGCGGCCGCCCTTCAAGCGGCGAAATCTGATTCATGACAACACCTGTGGAACTTGCTCGTCAGAGCTCGCCCTCGGTAGTGGGGTCGGGCGACATTGCGCCACCTCCGGTGGACCAGCTGCTTCACGGCGTCACCCTGCGTCCGCCCGTTCTGCACTGGGACGGCATCGCTTATACCGGGGCACGCCTGGACCATATGGATGCAGAAGCCGCCAGCTCCACACCTGGCGTGGTCAGGGTGGTCGTCCAGAAGGATTTTGTTGGCGTCGTAGCCTCCCAGCACGGCCAGGCACTGATGGCTCGATCCAGACTTCATGCGGCTTGGGCGACCCCGGTTTCGAGCGATATGGACGCATGCCGGCTGCCTTCGGGCGAGCAATCGTTGCCAGCCGGCGGACGCCCAGCACCCCGAAACCCGGCAACGCTGACCCGCACATATGTCTGGCCCGCCCCATCTGAGCAAACTTTAGCCTGGGCGATCGCCCAATTTTCGGGCGCCGAACTTACGGTCTGGACGTGCACTCGCCAACCGGACGCATTGCGGCGCGAGCTGAGCCAGATATGCGCTGTACCCGAGGAATCGGTTCGTATCATAGCCAACGGCCAGGTTGCGGCCGAAGGTTACGATGTGGCAGCCGACGCTGCCATTCTCGCCCGCCTGTGCAATCGCGCTGTCCGTGTCCAGCAAGACGCCGAGACATTTCGCGCCGACGCGATTGAATTAAAGGTCTCGGCAAACCAGACCGATGCTTCGGTCGGATCGGCTGACTCCACATCGGCCGGCATGGGCTCACAACCCCAGTCCCATAACGATTCAGAACACGCCGGAATAACGGGGCTTTCAATATCGTCGATGGTCTCACCGCGACAGCGGCCGTCTATCGCCGCCTTGCTTTGCGGCTTCGAAACGTCGCAAGGGCCTCAATCGATAGTGCAGGTCGCGAACTACGGTAAGCATGCGTGCTTCGCACCCCCTTCACCGGGCCTGACAGTGGACAGCGCCACATTGGGCCTGCCGCCGGCGGCACAAGTGTTTGCGCAAGAATCCTTTTTCGACGAGGCATGCAGGGAATCCGGGAAAGATCCTGTTCGCGCACGCCTCGCCCAAATAGACAGCGAGACTGGCCGGGAGCTGATCGCGTCAGTCGCGGAAAAGGCCAAATGGACGTCCCCAGGTACAGCGAAACGCACACCCTACGAGGGTCGAGGCTTTGCCTACGCGCATGTTATCGACGCAACCGAAGAGCCGCCCCGTGAGGTCTGGTCGGCCTGGGTGGCCGACATCCGCATAGACCCGAGTAGTGGTGCCATCGACCTTACCGGGCTGACGGTCGGCCACAATACCCGTTCAGCGCAGACATCCGAAGCTCCGCGAGTTGAAACGGATATCCGGAAGGCAGCGGCACATTGGCTGCGTCAAGCCACCGGACATGACACATGGTCGAATCCCGACACGGACCTGCCCCTGGCGCAATCTTCGACCAAGGTTCAACTGGTACAACCCGGGCCTACCGGGCTGGCGTGGAGCCGGAATGCCGAACTTCCTGCTGCAGCTGCCATTGCCAACGCGATTTACGACGCTACGGGCGTCCGCTTTCGCCAGCCGCCGTTTGATAAAGAGCAAATCAAGCGCCAACTGGCTCTGAAACGCGAGTCTCGTCGCAGCCGCAAGGCGGGTTACGGGCTGCTGGGTGGTATTGCGGCTGCTGTGGGTGGGCTGCTGGTGGCAGCCATGCCATGGCGCGGAGCGATAGCTCCGGTGGCGAATGTCGACACGTCCATTTACTCGGCCGCCGCAATCGAGCGCGGCCGACTGGTTGCCGCAGCGGGCGACTGCATGGTCTGCCACACGGCCGAGGGCGGCATACCCAATGCGGGTGGACTGGCCCTTGAAACTCCGTTCGGCAAAATCTACACAACCAACATCACTCCGGACAAAGAGACGGGGATAGGCACCTGGTCGTATGCCGCTTTCGAGCGAGCCATGCGTGAAGGCATACATCGCGACGGACGACACCTGTACCCGGCCTTTCCGTATACAGCGTTTGCCAAGATTTCAGATGCAGACATGCAGTCTCTCTATGCCTATCTGATGACCCGCGAGCCGGTTCGCAACACGGTTCCCGCCACAGAACTGGCATTTCCTTACAATGCGCGCCCGCTGCTGGCCGGCTGGAATTTGCTTTATCACAAGAACGAGCAATATCAGCCTGACCCGGCTCAGACGACGCTCTGGAATCGCGGAGCCTACCTGGTTCAGGGTCTGGGCCATTGCGCGGCCTGTCATTCCCCGCGCAATGCATTGGGCGCCGAGAAGCAGGGGGAACATTTCCTTGCAGGAGGCTTTGCAGAAGGTTGGGAGGCACCGGCGCTGAACGCCTTGTCACGAGCCCCGATCCCTTGGACGGAAGAGGAGCTCTATCGGTATTTGCGTACGGGGTATTCGCCATTGCATGGAGTGGCATCAGGGCCGATGGCTCCGGTGATTCAAAGCATGGCGGAACTGCCGGACGATGATGTCCGCGCAGTGGCACATTATCTTTCGACCCTGGCACCACTGCCGGCTGCAGATACGCCACCGGCATTGAAGGCGGCACAGCTTGAAGCTCGAAGCCGCGAGGACCAGCGCGTTCTGTCGCTGGCGGGCGAGAACCTTTTCCAAGGGGCGTGCGCGGTGTGCCATGATGCGCGGGAAGGTCCCCCACTGTTCGGATCACGTCCTTCGCTGGCACTGAACACGAATCTTCACAGCGATCATCCGGACAATACGATCCAGATTCTTTTACACGGACTTGATAATCCGGCGATGGCTGAACTGGGATATATGCCGGGGTTTGCCGACAGCATGAATGATGAGCAACTGGTGACGCTGCTGAAGTATTTGCGGATGAGGTTTGCGCCAGATAAGCCGGAGTGGAAAGGGCTGGAGGAGAAGGTTCGGGCGTTACGGGGCGAGTGAATGTCCGTGCCTTTTTAAGACTTTCGTGTTGGGCAACGTCGCCTGCTTGGGCTCTTGAGGCGCCAGGCTGATGAAATCCTGTATGGTCGCGACGAAGGGTTCTGCAAAATTGCGTTTGAGTCGCGCCAGTTCACCGACGGTCTGAGCTCGTTGAGCGCAGGGTGCGATTTAACTAATAACCCCAAACAACATACAGACCAACAGCAAGAACGTTCCGCTCCATGGCGTGGAGCGGAACACGTCTTGACCGGTACGGTCAGCTCTCAAACAGTCAGGTAAGCGCGACGGACCTCTTCGTTGGCGGCCAATTCTTCCATGGAGCCGTGATAGCGGATTTGTCCTTTTTCGAGCACGTAGACGCGATCAGAAACGAGCTCGGCGAAGTGGACGTTCTGCTCGGAAAGAAGGATGCTTACGCCCTGCTCTTTGAGCGCGATGATCATGGCAGCCATTTGCTCGACAATTACTGGCGCAACGCCTTCGGACGGTTCGTCGAGCAGGACAAGAAAGGGGTTGCCCATTAGCGTACGTGCGACGGTGAGCATCTGCTGTTCGCCGCCGCTCATGAAGCCGCCCGGACGGTCTTGCATGGCACCCAGGTTGGGAAACAGCTTGTACAGTGCCTCGGGAGTCCAGGTTGGAGCGGGGGTGCCATCGGGCCATTTGCGCGGGGGCTGACGACCGACCTCGAGGTTTTCGGTGACGGTGAGGTCGGTAAATACGCGCCGGTCTTCCGGTACGAAACCCAGGCCGGCCCTTGCGATTTCGAAGGGCTGCTGGCCGGACACGCGTTTGCCCATGAATGTGACATCGCCCTTCCATTTGGACATAAGGCCCATGATGGATTTGAAGGTGGTCGACTTGCCCGCGCCGTTACGGCCCATCAGGGCGACGACTTCACCACGTCCGACATTGAGACTGACATCGAACAAGATGTGTGCTGCCCCATACCAGGCGTTGAGTCCGGAAACTTCAAGCAGGGGCTGTTGGATAGTGTTGCCTGTGTGATTCATGTTGTCGCCTGCGCCGTCTGGTTCTTTTCAAAGGTCTTGCCTGAGCCGAAATAGACTTCTTGAACCTTGGGATGATTTCGTATGTGATTGGCGTCGCCTTCGGCGATAAGTTTGCCTCGCGCAAGAACGATCATGCGATCCGCGTAGGCGAAGACGACGTCCATGCTGTGCTCGGTGAAAAGCACCGCCATATTGCGCTGGACAACCAGCTCTTTGGTCAGTGCCATCAGCTCGTTGCGCTCTTTGGGCGCCATTCCGGCCGTGGGCTCGTCCATGAGCAGAAGTTTGGGATTGTTGGCAAGCCCCATGGCCAGCTCTACGCGTTTGACGTCGCCATATGCCAGTTCGCTGCAGGGCCGGTCGGCCTGGGAGGCCATACCGACCTGGGCAAGCAGATCAATGGCCTCCTGGCGGTACTGGTCGGCAGCTACGCTAAAGAAGGAATAGATTCTGCGGTGATGCGACAGCAAGGCCATTTGCACGTTTTCGACCACGGTCAGCGAAGCAAAGGTGGCGGCGATCTGAAAGGTACGCCCCACGCCCATGTGCGCGATCTTGCGGGGTGCCTGGCCGATGAGCTCGGCACCATCAAGCTTCACGGAGCCTGCAGTGGCTTGCAACTGCCCGTTCACCATGTTGAAGGTGGTGGTCTTTCCGGCGCCGTTTGGCCCGATCAGGGCCAGGAGTTCACCTTGCTGCAGATCGAAGCTGATGTCGTCTACGGCCAGGTTGCCACCGAACTTCTTGGTAAGGTTTCTGACTTCGAGCAGGCTCATGCCGCTTTCTCCTCCTTGACCCTCAGGCGACGGGCCTCGATGCCCTCAAACACCTGCCTGATATACCCGGCGATGCCTTGCGGGAAGGCCAACACGAGGATCAAAATTACTCCGCCGAACATGGCGTGCCAATATTCGGTTGCGCCCAGGAAGTAATCCTGCAAAACCTTGAAGGTCGCAGCGCCGACGATAGGCCCGATAAGCGTTTGTACGCCACCCAGCAATACCATGACCAGACCGTCGACGGATTTGCTGATTGAGATGACTTCAGGTGCCGCGCTTCCTTTGGAGAACACAAACAAGGCGCCCGCCAGGCCGGCAAAAACGCCGGAGATGATGAAGGTGATCCATTGCACCCGCTTGACGTCAATGCCTATGGCGTCAGCCCGCAGCCCCGAGTCACGGCTGGAACGCATGGCGTAACCGAACGGCGAGAAAAGAATACGCCTGAGCACCAGGGTGGCCACAAACACTATGGCAAGGGCGAAGTAGTAATAGGTATCACCCTCCAGCCAAGATGGAGGCCAAATGCCGATCAAGCCATTTGAACCCCCGGTGAAATCGTCCCACTGGAACACAATCGACCAGACGATCTGCGCGAACGCCAGGGTAAGCATGGCCAGGTATACGCCTGACAAACGGATGCAGAACCAGCCGAACACCAAGGCACCGACACCGGCAATCAGAGGCGCCGTGGCAATGGCCCAGCCCATGGAGAATGCGGCCTCTCTGAGCAGCAAGGCGGCACCATAGGCACCCAGGCCATAGTAGGCAGCATGCCCGAACGAGTTCATGCCTCCTGGCCCCATCATGAAATGAAGGCTAAGTGCAAATAGCGCAGCGATGATGATGTCAAGCATCAGTACCGGTGCATAGGGATACCAGTCGGACATCAGCGGAATGGCCACCAGCACGACCATCAACGCGACCATGAATACCTTGAACGGCATGGTGGAACGACGCAGCGGCGCTTCGATGGGTGCAGAGTTGCGGCTGTGACCTTGTGGCTTGCCGAACAGACCCCACGGACGGAAGATAAGCACGACGGCCATGAATATGAATTCGACCACCAGGGTCAGCTTGGGAAAGGCGAAGCTGATGCCCCCAATGGTGACGGTGCCAAGCGCAATACACAGCGCTTTAAGCTCGGCAATGAGCAGCGCTGCAATGTAAGCGCCTGGGATGGAACCCATGCCGCCAACGACCACAATGACGAAGGCATCGCCAATGACGCTGATATCCAACGTCAGGTTGGCCGGCACGCGTGGAATCTGGACTGCTCCACCAAGGCCGGCAAGGAAGGCACCCAGCGCAAACACACCGGTAAACAACCAGGCCTGGTTTACACCAAGTGCGCCAAGCATCTCGCGGTCTTGGGTAGCTGCGCGGACAAGGGTTCCCCAACGGGTTCGCGTCAGGAGCAGCCACAACAGGCCCAGCACTACAGGCCCGATGAATATCAGTACAAGGTCATACCACGGAAAGTAGCGACCCAAAATCATGAAGGAACCGTTGAGGCCCGGTGCCAGTGGGCCGAGCAAGTCTTCGGGACCCCACAGCCACAGCGCGGCGTCATTGAAGATGAGCACGAGCGCGAAGGTGGCCAGCAATTGGAAAAGTTCCGGCGCGCGATAGATGCGTCGCAGCAGAACGATTTCGATCAGAGCGCCCAGCGCACCAATCAGCAGCGCTGCAGCGATAAGGCCGGCCCAGAAGCCGAGAGGCGTCTGACCGATCGATTGAACCAGGGTGTACGCAATGTACAACCCCAGCATGTACAAGGAACCATGCGCAAAGTTGACGATGCGGGTGACACCGAAAATCAGTGAGAGGCCCGCAGCGACCAAAAACAGCGATGATGCTTCAGCCAAGCCATTAAGCAGCTGAACAATTAAACCCGATACATCCATTGCTCTTCATACCCCGTGGTTGAAGATGCGCGCCGCTGGCGCGGCGCGCGTTACCTGCGTGCTGCCTTAATTGGCAGGACGCATTTTCCTGATCTCTTCATCCGACGGCTGTACATCGGCACCGTCAATGTACCGGATGTCGGTCATGATGCCCTTGCCATCCTTGACGGCGAGTTTGCCCACGTAGGCGCCCATGGTCGACTGATGGTCGATTTCACGATACGTGATGGGGCCAAAGGGTGTTTCCACGTTCAGGCCGGTAAACGCCTTGATCATGTCTTCAGTATCGGTAGATCCACCGGCGCGTTCGATACCTGCGGCCAATGATTTGATGGCGCTATAGCCAACGACCGTACCCAGACGGGGATAGTCGTTGAACTTGGCCTGATAGGCCTCAAGAAACTTCTTGTGTTCGGGCGTGTCGATGGCGTACCAGGGATAACCGGTAACAACCCAGCCTTCAGGCGTCTCGGCACCCAGGGGGTCGAGGTACTCGGGCTCGCCGGTGAGAAGACTGACCACCGACAGATCCTTGAAGAAGTTACGCTGTGTTCCGGCACGAACCAGCTTGGCCAGGTCGGCGGCGAAGAGGACGTTGAACATGGCGTCCGGCTTGGCATCGGCCAGGGCCTGAATGACGTTGGCAGCGTCAACCTTGCCTAACGGTGTGGCCTGTTCTGCGACGAACTCGACGTCGGGCTGAGCTTCTTTCAGCAGCTTCTTGAATGTTGCCACTGCGGACTGGCCGTACTCGTAGTTCGGATACACCAGCGCCCAGCGCTTCTTGTTCATCTTCACTGCTTCGGGCACCAGCATGGCGACCTGCATGTATGTGGAGGCGCGCAGGCGGAAGGTGTAGCGGTTGCCGTCTTCCCAGACGATCTTGTCAGTAAGCGGTTCGCTGGCCAGGAAGAAAACTTTTTTATGCTTGGCGTAGTCGGTAACTGCAAGACCGATGTGGGACAGGAAGGTACCTGTCAGGACGTCGACCTTGTCGCGCGACAGCAGATCTTCGACTGCACGCACTGCATCGCCCGTGTTTGAGTTGTCGTCGCGGATGACGAGTTCAACTTTTTTTCCGTTGATACCACCGGCCTTGTTGATCTCTTCTACCGCCAGATCCATGCCGTTCTTGTACGGCCCCAGGAACGCCGGCTGCGTCTTGTAGCTATTGATTTCACCTATCTTGATCGTATCTTTAGCTGAGGCCGACATCGATAGTGAAACACCCACTATTGCGGCCATCAGTACTGAACAAACTCTCGAGCCTTTCATGGAAATTCCTTATTCAATGCACAACACCGGCCCGGTGCCGGTGTCGTGCCCAATCAAAGGGAATGGTGCATCGATTGAAGTGTACACATGTAATTTTTTGAACAAAAGATACAAATCATAGGGATAAACCCTTTATTCGATTTTGGAAATAGGGGCTGCCATCGCCTGATAAACGACGAGGGGCACGAGGAAAAACCGGGTTCAAACGCGGACACAAGGATGCACACACGCCGTTCCGCGGGGATACGGACGCAAATTTAAAGCGTATACATCATAAAAAGTACGGTACTGGCCAGCTCGTCACTACTCGAAAACCCTAGGTCTTGCCGACATCGACATCGTCGCCACTCATTTTATTGAGCAGATAGAGCAAGGCCATTCGTTCGGCCGGATTGAACCCTTCAAAGGTCTTCTCGGTGATATCAAAGGCAAAAGGGACCATCGACTCGACCAGCTGTTCGCCGGCTTCGGTGAGACTGACCAAAACCTTGCGTCGGTCCATTTCATCATGGCGCACCGAGACCAGCTTACGCACCTTGAGCCTGTCGATAACACCCCGGATGGTAGCCTGGTCAATAGCTGTCTTCTTGACGATATGGCTTAACGAACATGCTCCCGAATCGCGGATTGCGCAAAGTACGACAAACTGCGCCGCCGTAAGCTGCGTATCTGGAATCATTTGCTGAAACAGGGCCGTGTGCCGCTGATAGGCACGGCGAAGCAAATGACCCACCTGCTCGGAGAAATCGTACCTTTCTGAAGACGGAAGGCCGGATGAGCGACGCGTATTCTTTGTCATTGAGTGTGCCTGGAAGTTTTGTCGATCGCGCTTTTTCCGTCGCATTGTTATATATTACGCCAACCTTTTCAATGCCTGCGCGGTACGCCACACGCCTTTCGAGGTCGACGGCCGACGCAATTTCCCATGCGCCAACTTGTCATTCTGTTTATCGTATCGAGCCTCTTGCTGCTCACATTGAGTCGCGGGCTGCTGACCGCATGGCAATGGCGACGCGTGTCATCCGCCGGCGGCCTTCTGCCAGTCTTCAAGGGGGGACTGCGCATTGATGCCCACCAGATCGCGATCTGCGTGGGAATGCCGGCTGTGCTCGCTCCCTGGTTGGGTCACATGCCCTGGGCGGTAGCCATTACCGGCTGGTGGATGATGCTCTGCTGGATGCTTTTTGTGCTTCTCGAGCTGTCGACCCCACAATTCATAATCGAATATGACACGCGCCCCAACAAGCTGTATGTTGAATATCTGCGCCACCCCAATGAAGTTTTCGGCATGCTGTGGAAAGGCTATAAGGGTCTGTTGATTGGCGCGGCGCTGGCGCTTGCAGCCTTCGCCTTGCTGGGTCATGTCCTGTTCGGAAACGGTGTGCCCGACCGGCCGTTACCCTGGTGGCAAGCATCACTTATGTCGGTGGCTGCACTGGCCATCAGTTTCATTGCCATCCGGGGCACGCTGAGCCATCGTCCCATCAACCCCTCGACAGTCGCCTACTGTGGCGACAGCATGCTCAACACCCTGCCGCTCAATTCGTTCTACAACGTATGCTACGCCATCTACAGCATGAAGAACGAGCGGTCTGCCGCAGATGTATATGGCGGCATGGATACCGATGAAATGCTGGCCGTGGTGTGCGAACAGGCAGGAATCGCTCCAGCGCAACCGAAGTCTACGCTACACCAACAGACCGCCACGGCGCGAAGGGCAGAACCGCTCAATATCGTCCTGATTGTGCAGGAAAGCCTTGGCGCACAATATGTCGGCGCCTTGGGCGGAGCCAACCTCACGCCCTGCTTTGACGCCCTTGCCAAAATTGGCTGGAACTTCACCCGCGCTTACGCGACTGGCACGCGGTCGGTGCGGGGCCTCGAAGCAGTGAGCGCGGGCTTCCCCCCCACTATCTCGGATGCCGTGCTGCGACTGCCGGGGGCCCAGAGCAATTTCTTCACTCTGGCCCAATTGCTCACTCAACGCGATTATCGGTCGCGCTTCATTTATGGTGGCGAAGCTCACTTCGACAACATGAAAAGCTTTTTTCTGGGTAATGGGTTCACCGAGCTGCACGACCGACCGACATTCAAGAATCCAAAGTTTGTCGGTACCTGGGGCGTGTCGGATGAAGACATGTTCGACCGGCTGCACGACCTTCTCAGCGCCCCGCCAGATCAACCTACGCTTACCCTTGCCTTTTCGGTAAGCAACCACTCGCCCTGGGAATATCCGGAAGGACGAATTGAACCAGTCGGGGATCCGGCCACGGTCGAAAATACGGTTCGCTATGCAGACTGGGCCCTGGGCAGATTCTTCGAACAGGCGCGGCAAAGTGATTACTGGAAGGACACTGTGTTTCTTGTTGTGGCCGACCACGACTCAAGGGTGGGAGGCGCCAGCCTGGTGCCACTACGCCATTTTCATATTCCTGCACTTATTCTTGGGGCAGATATTGCGCCTCGCCGCGATGAGCGCCTGATCAGCCAGATCGACCTTGCCCCGACCTTGCTTTCGGTGGCCGGGATTGACGCCTTGCATCCGATGATAGGCCATGATTTGACAGGTGCTGGCGGCGGGCGGGCCATGATGCAGTACGGTGAAAACTATGGCTACCTCAAGCACGATCAGCTTCTCGTGCTGGAGCCTCACAAAGCTGCACGCCAGTTTCGCTATAGCGCTCCCGACAAATATGAGCCAACGGTGCTGGACACGACCTTGGCCCATGAGGCACTTGCGCACGCATTATGGCCGTCCTGGGCATATCAGGAAGGTGCCTACTCTTTACCCCGCACGCCTGCCCGTAACGCGGCCCAAGCGGCCACCTAATGATGCATGTGGGGTACCAGCCCGGCGTCGAACCGACACTGCGGCTAACCTTGGCGGACCGATGAAGGCGCGCTGATTCCGGCCGTGACAAAGGCCGTAATCTGTTCGAATATTTCGTCAGCATCGTCCGGATCGCAGATTCCGGGAGCCAGTTGCTCGAGGCGGTGCGTATCAGAAAACACATACATGTACGCGCCTATCATCAAACCCATGCGCCAGTTGACATCTTTGGCAGACAGGTGGGGACACACCTTGGCCAACATATCGATATAAGCACGCGTGGAGGCGTCGTACGCTTCGCCACGAAGCTTGTAAGAGATATCTGCGGGCTCGGTGTGCAAGCGCGCCTGCAGACGCAGAAACAGTCGGCCGCGCGGCGAGCTTCGCATCGCGATTGTCGGCGCCAGAAACGCCTTGACGACATCCTTCACGGTGACGTCAGAGCGCTTCTCGAGGTCCTTGAGCAATTTCATGCGCTCTTCGGAAATCGTTTTGCCGCGACGGATGAATACGTCTTCGTAAAGCCCGTATTTGCTGCGAAAGTAATAATTGATCAGCGCCTGGGTCACGTCGGCCCGCGCAGCCACCATGCGCAAGGTTGCACCCGAATAGCCCACTTCTGCAAATACTTCTTCGGCGGCATCCAGGATGCGTTCGGCAGTATTGTCTCCGGCCGCACTGCCTTCCGGGCGCCCGGGACGGCGTCCTGCTGGACGAGGTGGAGTCGCTGTCGGGCGCGTGATCTCGGTCATGATTCATCTATCCATTACAGGGGTAAAATCGGTCGCATTGTAAGCGTACACCCAGTTCGCCTTGATGCCGCCGGCATGCGGATCTTTCTTTTGCTGCTCGCGATATTCTGCATCACGACGCGCCTGTTCTTCCTTTGAAGACAAATGATATGTCTTGCCGCGCTCGCGTGCTTCAAGCTGAACCCGACTGGTACGTGGCAATCGCTCGGCCTCGTATTGAGCCAGGGCAAGATCCAGGCGGCCAGGCAGACCGTCGATCGCCTTGGCCAGAACGTATGCATCTTCAATGGCCATTGCGGCACCTTGGGATAAAAAAGGCAGCATGGGGTGCGCGGCATCGCCAAGCAAGGTGATGCGCCCTTTTGACCAGGTCTTCATTGGGTCGCGATCGAACAGACCCCATCTGTACACTTCGGTAACACGCTCAAACAACTGGCGGATATAGGTATGCCACCCTTCGAAGTCTCCGAGCAAGGCTTCTTTGGTGCTGAGCGTATTCCACGATTCTTCGACCCAGGTTTCAGTTTCGTGAACAGCAACGATATTGACGGCCTTTCCCCCGTTGACATAGTAGGTAACCACATGGCTTTTTGGTCC
>NZ_JAJUFE010000068.1 GCF_029263785.1 Pusillimonas sp.
ACGCCTCTCAGGAGCCAGCCACCTTCAGATACCGCCAGGTAACAGCATTGTTCAAAGACTTGATCGACGATCTCGATAATTATTCGCCGGACCCGGATAAATTTCTGGATGTTCCGTTTGTACCTACCGATGACCGGGTGATCGAAGCCATGTTCGATCTGGGCGCGGTCAACTCCCAAGACGTATTGTTTGACTTGGGCTCGGGTGACGGGCGCATTGTCGTCGCCGCTGCGCGTGATCGCGGTGCGCGAAGTGTCGGCATCGAAATGGACACTGTGCGAATTGCCGACGCTATGGAATATGCCGGTAACTCTCGCGTGGAATTCATGGTCGACTTCATCGAAGACAATATATTCACAGCCGACTTCAGCGAAGCCACCGTGGTCACCCTTTACCTGCTCGATGCAGTAAACGTTCGCCTGCGGCCCAGGTTGTTGAGCCAGTTACGCCCGGGTACACGCATCATCTCGCAGACCTTTGATATGGGAGACTGGAAGCCTGACGAGCACATTCAGTTGAGCGGCGTGAATATTTACAAATGGATCGTACCTGCGCGGGTCGAAGGCGCTTGGCAATGGGAGTGCGTTGAAGGCGATCTTTATCACTTGGAGCTTGTTCAAAAGTTTCAAGAAGTCGACGGTAACGTCTGGATCGGCGATGACCCCGCGCTACTGGAAGTTGCGCAGCTAAGCGGCGACAGCCTGTCGGTGGCAGTTCGCGCTCACGATGCGGTGGCTCCGAAATCATTCACTCTTACTTTCGAGGAAGACGAACTGATTGCAGTCGTCGAGGAGTCCTCTGTCTAGGCGGTCGCTACCGACCCGTAGTTTGTTTTTATGTTTTAGCTTTTGGAAATACAGTGAACACCCTACCTCCTTGCCCTCAATGCAAATCTGAATACACCTATAACGACGGACAGCTTCTGATCTGCCCGGAGTGCGCACACGAATGGCTTCCCGGTGAGCAAGCGCCGGACGAAGAACAAGCAAAGGTGTTTCGCGATGCCTTTGGAAACGTCCTGCAAGACGGCGACACGGTCACCGTCATCAAAGACCTGAAACCCAAAGGCTCGAGCAACGTCATCAAAATGGGGACGCACGTGAAAAACATCCGCTTGGTGGATGCCGACCACGATATCGAATGCCGCATCGACGGCTTCGGCCAGATGAGCCTGAAGACGGAATTCGTTAAAAAGGTTTGACGCCCCAGATTTCGTGTAACTCCTGATCGGACTCCTGCGGCATCTCTGCCGCGCGCCCGGCCAAGTCGGCAATAGTTCGCCACTGTTCGAATGTATTGACGCTCCGTGTCTGATTGTTGGCAGCGTGACACGATGTTTATGGACGTTCGCCGCGCTGCTAGAATAAGAAAGATACCCAATTAAAGAGTGCATCATGAGCGTGACTGAAGTCGTTCCTTCTCCTGTCCGATTGTCTGTTATCAACGGCCCCGGCCAGCCTGAGCCTAGCCCCGCCCTCGAAAAACTCTACCGAGGTTTCGAGAAAGAACTGCTGGTTCCCCTTTGGACCGAAATCAGCGGCCTGATGCCACTTGCACCAAACAGCAAGGCAAGCCCGCACCTCTGGCGTTGGGACAGGCTATTGGAACTGGCTGACGAGGCCGGAAAAATTGTTCCGGTGGGCCGTGGCGGCGAGCGTCGCGCCATCGCACTGGCCAACCCGTCTTTGGGCGGGCGCCCCTACGCCACGCCCACCTTGTGGGCGGCCATTCAATATCTGATGCCAGGCGAAGACGCACCCGAACACCGTCACACACAGCATGCTTTCCGCTTCGTCGTCGAAGGCGAAGGCGTATGGACGGTGGTCAACGGCGATTCGATCCGTATGTCGCGCGGCGACTTTCTTCCGCAAGGCGGTTGGAACTGGCATGCGCACCACAATGCGGCAAGCGAGCCGATGGCCTGGATCGACGGGCTGGACATCCCGTTTTCACACTACACCGAGTCGACCTTCTTTGAAGTCGGCCGCGACCAGCTAAGTGCTGACGAACTGATTTCGCCGCAGTTTTCGCGATCCGAACGTCTGTGGGGCCATCCCGGCTTGCGGCCCGTGTCTCAATTAGAGTCCACGCCCTGCTCGCCGTTGCTGGCCTACCGCTGGGTTGATACTGATCGTGCGCTCGACGAGCAGCTGGCGCTCGAGGAAGAAGGCTACGCCGCAACGCTTAGCCCGGGCCATGCTGCGGTACGCTACACCAACCCCACCAATGGACGCGATGTATTACCTACGATCCGCACTGAAATGCATCGGGTCCGCGGCGGTGCCAACACGCGCACGACACGCGAGGTGGGGTCCTCTGTCTTTCAAGTATTCGACGGAACCGGCACGATCACCGTCGGCGAAAAGCAATGGCAGGTGCGCCGAGGCGATATGTTTGTCGTGCCTTCATGGACCACGTTCCGGGCCCAGGCAGACGCCGGCCAGCCCTCGCTTGATCTCTTCCGCTTTAGCGATACGCCTATTTTCGAGGCTTTGCACGCGCAACGCAGCGAAGTCGTTCAGCCGGCGTAAACCAGGCAACTCGGCAATAAAAAACAAGGCTCCGATTGGAGCCTTGTTTTTATTGCATCGAATTTTCAATGACCGCTGCAGACCAGCCGTCAAGGGTAGAGGGCCACAGGCCCCCGACATCGCCCGCCGCGAAACTGGCGGTGAAGTGATTACAGCCCGGCAGCTCAAGCGTACTTACGTCAACCTGCGCGTCTTGCAGTGCCTGGATCATTTCGTGTGCCTGCCGCTTCAAATGAGGAAACTCATCTTCTGCCCACGTGACCAGAAATGGTGGTAATCCGGCCCGCACATGCCGGATTGGAGACGCCTCTTGTTCGGCACCGAGCTCCGCGGGACCCAGGAAGCGCGGACGAACCGCCAACCCCGAGTCTTCGCCGAAATAGTAGGTTCCGGATACAGGTGCCACGCCTCGCAATGCCGAGGAACACGGAACGCCGGGCAAGGCTTCGTCTGTCACGGCAAGCAGGGCCGCGTAGTGGCCGCCGGCCGAATGTCCGCTGACGAACAGTTTGTCGGGGTCGCCCCCCCACTGATCAACATTCTGGCGCAGCCATTCGACGGCGCGCGCGCAATCCTGAAAGCCAGTGGGAAACACGTGGGTAGGCGCCAAACGATAGCCCCCTGACACAAAGGTGATTCCCAGTGCATTCAAGGCCGGCGCCATGAAGTACATCCACTCCTTGTAGCCGTTGGTCCAGCCGCCGCCATGGAAATACAGCAGCACACGACCATCCGGGTTGGCAGCAGGAAAAATGCCCAGGCTTTGATAGGGATCATCGCCATAGTTGACTTCGACAGGCTGCAAGCCTTTTGCGCGTTCAATAAGAACGTCATGGTATTTGGCCATGTTCTCGTTGAACGGCTCCTGAGGGGGGTACGCGTTGCGGTCCATGCTTAACGACGCTCCCGGGGCACAATCATCTTGGGATCAACCAGACGGCCTGCATCGACGACGCGGACGCCATCCAGATCGATGGAGCAATCGCGCATGGGCAGGTCGTAGTGGCCGCGTGTCGTGCGCTTGCCGCCCCCCTGGCTATTCGGGCCGGTCGAGAAGAGGAAGTTGCCCGGGAAGCAGCGGGCCGCTGCATGGCTGCGTTCGGGGGTTGAACCGTAAAGCGCGATGGAGTCCCAACGACACTGCGGATTAAGGCCCCAACCCAAATGCGAGATGGCGAACGGATCCATGTCGTTCTCGTGCTCTTTGCCTTCTGTGAGCCACTCTCGCATCAAGGTTGCATCCAGGCCGCCCTCGATTGACACAATGTGACCGTCGCGCACTTCGACCTGAATCTCATCCTGCACGTAACGGCAATAGGGAAGAATGACGATATCGCCGGGCTGCACCACCACACGTCCGCTGGCACTGCCCTCATTGGGGAAGGTGTGGATCAAGCCCACACCCCAATGGTCGAAGCGACCGGGCTCGTCCGCGTAGCCATACTGGCTCATGACGGGGTACTCGCCGCATTCGTATGTCAGGTCGGTTCCTGCCTTGCTGGTGACATGCACCTTGCGGGTTTTTTCGTACACCTTATGAGCATGGAGCACCGCCTCTTTAAGACCCGCAGGTGCCTGCAAGGCATATAGGTCGTCGGGAGCATCGATAACCATCTGCACCCGCGCACCGGCCTGGCGAACTTCGCGCAGCCACGATGCAAACAACGGCACATGAAAGATCAGGATCATGTCGGCAGCCTTGAGGGCATCAAGGGTACCCTTGCACTGACCAATGGTGGGCACGCCTACTTTCGTCCAGTCGGGAATGAGGTTGACCTTTAATTCATAAATATCGGCGCCCAGCATGTCGGCCGCAGCGAAGGACGCCTCGATATATTCGGTGCGCGTACCCAGGTCGCTGACGATAGCGATCGTTTCGCCTTTCTTCACATTGCATAGCTCGAATTGCTTCTTGAACAGCGCCGCCAGTTTGGCGGGGTTCAAGGTTTGTGTGCGCACATCAGCTTTAATCATTAAAGTCTCCTTGTGGACATAAGGGTATTGGACCGACCGATCAATAACAAACACTGTTCGGTTTTATGATATACAGTTCGTGAGTCTGGGTAGAACTATGGTTTTCCCTTATCATAGTTGCGCCCAGGACGGGCGCCGGTGGTTCGGCGCTGCTATTTCAAGGAAGGACATTGGTTCAGGTAAAGAAACCCGAGGTCGCACAGGCGATTACCAAAGCGGCCTATGAACTCTTCAAGACCCATGGCTATTCGGGCACTCGCATGCCCCAGATAGCCAAAGCCGCCAAAGTTTCGGCCGCCAATATTTACGTTTACTTCGATTCCAAACTGGACATCCTGATTTCGGTGTATCAGAACTGGTTCAGCGAACAGTTGGCCGAGATCAAGCAGCACGTCATTGGATGCAAAAATCATTCCGACGCGTTGTATCGGCTATTTATCGCCATCTGGAAAACGCTCCCGGCGGCAGACGGCGGCTTTTGTGGCACCCTTATCGAAGCTTTGTCAGACCGGTCCAACCAAGACAAATACTCCAAGCTGCTGCGCGCGCCCACCGACAAAGCCATAGATCAGATGTTGGCACATTGCCTTCCTTCGGCCCCGGTTGAAGCTCGCCAATCGATTTCCACGATGCTGATCATGGCATTCGACGGCTACGCGGTCAATTTCCATTTGAAGAACGGCCAAAAAGCAGATGCCGACGAGATCAAATTGCTTTGTGACATGATTCTCGCTGCCTATCCTCCGCAAGGCTAACCGACTACCCCTCAAGGCTAACCCTATTAGGGATTATCCCCTCTTGGCACTGCCAGCTCCGACCGCAAGAATAACGATCAATGTTCGCTATTCATGTTGGCGGGGCTATCAATGCGTCTCGAAATTAAAAATATAAGCAAGCAGTTTTCAAGGTCCAAGGCTCTTGACGACGTGTCGATAACGGTCACCGGAGGAACGATTCTGGCCTTGCTGGGGGAAAATGGCGCTGGCAAATCCACTCTCATCAAGATTCTTTCCGGCATCTACAAGGCCGATTCCGGCACCATTCTGATCAATGGCGAGCCGGTTGCCTTCAACACACCCTCTGAAGCCATGGAAGCGGGTGTCGTTCTGGTTCCCCAAGAACTGCGTGTCGTACCTCAGCTTTCCGTGGCTGAGAACATCCTTCTGGGACGACTGCCCGTCCGACGACTGGCGGGCGTATTGCCTTCACTGGATCGGAAGGCCGTACGGGAAACTGCCGCACAGGTCCTGAGCCAGCTCGGCATCGACCTGAATCCTGACGTCTTGGCGGGCTCGCTCGATTTCGCCTCCCGCCAGCTCATCGTCATCGCACGGGCACTTAGCCGCCGTGCTCGCATCCTGATACTGGACGAACCCACGGCTTCGCTCGAACGACAGGAAGTCGAACGGCTGTTTTCGGTGATCCGACGCCTGAAAGACCAGGGAGTGGCAATTATCTATATCTCGCACCGGCTCGAAGAAATAGAGCAGCTTGCAGATGCCTGCGTCATTCTTCGCGACGGCCGGGTAGCAGAATCCATCAGTGCGCCCCCTTTTGCACACGATGTTCTCGTCAGGGCAATGACCGGGCGCGAGCTGCAGCAGGCAAGCCCCGCCGTCCGGCAGGCCGGTCCGGAAAAAGCCACCCTTGCCATTGGTGCCGAACAGGTAACAGGCCGTACGCATCGGGTCGTGGGCCTGAGCGGTTTGCTGGGCAGCGGTACCACCGCCTTGCTGCACAAGGCGTTCGGCTCGCTGGATCGCAGTAACAAGGCGATGTCTGCGCAGTCGACCCGGGAAGCTATCCGTGCCGGCATGGGGCTGGTTCCCGGCGAGCGCAGCAAGGCACTGGTAATGCCCATGTCCATCCGGGACAACATCATCTTGCCGCACTTGTCCGAATTCAGCACACGATTCGGTCGTGACGAAGCGCGCATCGATGCCGTCGTGAACGCACTGATGGAAACCTTCGACATCCGTCCGCGCGACCCCCATATGCCGGTCGGCCACCTTTCGGGCGGCAATCAGCAAAAGGTCGCCTTTGCCAAATGGATGACCGGCCATCTGGAGCTTTTGCTGTTGGACGAGCCCACCAACGGCATCGATATCGCTGCCAAGGCTCTGATTCACGATTACATCGACCGGTTCGTCGCCCAACGCGGCGCTGTATTCCTGTCTTCCACCGATCTGCCCGAATTGCTAAGCCTTAGCGACGAAGTTGTTGTCATGAAACAGGGGCAATACGTGGGGCGAATGTGCCGGGACAGCGCCGACGACGAATTCGGTGAACACAAATTACGTAGCTTGTTAGGAATTGGATAATGAGTAGCAACACACTCGGGCAGGCGCCCGGCATGCCGACATCAACCTCCTGGACAAAACTTTTGTCCGGACAGATACCCGCACTGGTCCTGCTCGCCCTTTGCCTGTTTTCGGCATTCATGTCCGACCGGTTCATTTCATCGGCCAACATCACCAATATTCTTCTGCAGGCTTCTGTGCTGGCAGTTGTGACCATCGGCATGACCTACGTCATTATCGGCGGCGGATTCGATCTGTCGGTCGGGTCGGTCGTAGCACTCGCAGGATGCATTGCCGCCGAAGTCATGCTGCATTCCGGCATCGTCGCGGGCGTCGTTGCCGGAGCATTGTCCGGGGTCGCCGTGGGCGTCATCAACGGCTATGTCATAGCACGCGTCGGAGTCAGCCCCTTCATTGCCACCTTGGGCAGCATGGTTCTGGTACGAGGTGTCGTCCTGCTGATGACTCAGGGATCACCCATCGTCGGTGAAGAGGGCTTGCCCGACGCTTTCGTCAGTTTTGGAACCGGCCGGCTCTACGGCGTGCCTTACCTGGTCATTGCCGCGATTACCTCCTTCATCATCTTTGCGTGGACACTGCATCGCACCGCATTCGGCACTCGCACTTATGCTGTCGGAGGCAACAAAGAGGCGGCTTTCCTGTCTGGCGTTCCCGTCAACCGCGTCGTCATCACCACCTATGCCATCTGCGGATTCACGGCCGCCATTGCCGGAGTGATGCTGGCTGCAAGACTGCAGTCGGGCCAGCCGACCGCCGGAGAATTCTATGAGCTTAGTGCCATTGCAGCCGTGGTGTTGGGCGGCGCGGCCTTGCAGGGCGGCGAAGGAAAACTCTACAAGTCCATGATCGGAGTGCTGATCATGACCATCCTGGCCAATAGCCTGAACCTGATGGGCGTCGACAGCTACTGGCAGCGAATCGCGGTAGGCCTCGTGATCATTCTGGCGGCAGCGGCCGACCAGATGCGACACAAACATAAGTAGAACCTGCAATTAACCCCTGGGAGATAAGCAATGAAGTTTCTGACCACCCTACTTTCGTCGGCCCTGATCGCCGCCGCTCTACCCGGACTGGCCGCAGCCCAGTCCAAGCCTGTCATCGGCGTTTCACTAGCCTCAGATGTCAACCCCTTCTACATCGCCATGAAGAAAGGCATCGAGCAAAGAGCCGAAGAAGTCGGTGCAAAAGTGGTCATCGTGACCGCCAACGAAGTCGTCGCCCAACAGGTCAGCGGTATCCAGGATCTGGTTGCCCAAAAAGTAGATGGCATTCTGGCATCGCCAATTGACGCCGTGGCCGTGCGAAGCGCCTATGAGACAGCGTCCAAGGCCAACATTCCCGTCATCTCCGTGGCACGTCACGCCGATTCCGAGCACCAGTCAGCCTTCGTGTCAATGGACGAGAAAAAGGTCGGTGCCGACATCGCCAACTGGATCATGAAAGCCATCGACGGCAAAGGTGAGATCGCGATGATCACCGGCCCGGCCGGAGCGGCCACCTTCATCAACACCGCCGCAGGTTTTGATTCTGTGCTGAAGGATTATCCCGATGTGAAGGTCGTGATGCGCAAGGATGCGCCACTAACCCGTGAAGCCGGACTGAAGCTTTCCGAAGATGCACTGATTGCACATCCCAATCTGAAAGCCATCTACGCCGCCAATGACGAACTGGCTCTGGGTGCGGTTCAGGCAGTGGCCAGTGTCGGAAAGAAGGGTGAAGTAGTCGTGACCGGAATGAACGGTATTCCGCCTGCGATTCGGGCGGTCAAGTCTGGTGATCTCGGCCTGACCGTCGAGCTGAACCCGGTCACCTGGGGTCGCCTGGCCGTCGATACCATGATCGACTACCTCAACGGCAAAAAGCCCGACAGCAATGTTGCCATCAAACATGTCCTGATTGACAGCAGCAATGTCGATGAAGTGTTGAACCGGAGTGCGAAGAAGTAAGGTTCTAAGCGCCAACGGCAGCACTGCTTCGAACGAGGGCCGGGTCTCTGTAGACCGGCCCTTTTTCTTTAGTGTCAAAGTACATATTGTCGCCAGGATGTATCATTAAGCCCCTATCGGCAAAGACGCGCTTGCTTCCGATTACCCGTGATCGCCCGCGTCCATCGATTCCTTGAACTCCGTCCGGTGACCAGCGACATGACTTCCCGGCCTGCAGCATCCAAAGTCCAGCAACCATGGCGCACAGGGGCGCGTGAAGCAATTCCACTGTTCGGCGGCTATATCCCCATTGCCATATCTTTCGGTCTCATTGCCGTTCAAGCCGGCTTTACCGCCTGGGAAGCGATCCTCATCTCTTTCCTGGTATACGCAGGCACTGCTCAATTCCTGTTTGTAAGCATGGTTGCGTCCGGCGTTCCGATTTGGCTGGTAACCTTGATGACGCTTCTGATCAATGCGCGTCTTGTCGTATATGGTCCAAATATGGCGCCCTTGCTTCCACAAAGTCGATGGTGGCCGTGGCTGATGCATGGGCTGACCGACCAGTTATTTGCGCTGGCACACACCCGCCTTCCCCAGTTGCCTGTCGAACAGCGCCTGGGATGGTTTACGGGCGCCTCCTTGCTGGCCTGGTTTGGCTGGGTGGTGGGCACGGCAGTCGGGGCCGTAGCAGGCGCCGAGCTGACAGCGCGCTGGCCAACGTTGGGTCAGGCCATGTCGTTTGCCCTGCCGGCCCTTTTTGTTGTGCTGCTCGCGCCACGCTTCACATCCAGGATCTGGTCGGCCACCATAGGCGCCACCATTCTGGCTGCGGCCCTGCTGCAATTTTATGGTTGGACAAAGACGGCAATACCCGTGGCTGCAGCATGCGGCATGTTGGTGTTTTACGCCATGAAGAACTCGACACCCGGCAAGCGAGAAACGGCATGACGGTTGAGCTCTGGATTTCCGTAGGGGTCATTGCACTGTTCACGTACTTTTTACGGGCCCTTCCATTTTTCTGGATGCAACGTCGCCTGAAGCGTCATAACAGCGCCTCATCGGACGGTGTTCCGGCCTGGCTGATCGTGCTTGGCCCGGCCATGATTTCCGCCATGTTTGGCGTGTCTCTGGTACCAGCATCGAACACGGCCAGCGCCTGGCTGGCCACCGTTTTTGGAACCGCACTGACACTATGCGTCTGGTATCGAACCAGGTCGCTGAGCTGGCCCGTTTTTGCGGGAGTCGCCATGTACGCGATTGTCCTCGTTATCGCGACATGAGCCCCTCACCCTCAACACCGGTCACCTACCGGCGCGTCCTGTTCCTGGCCATTCCCATCATTCTGGCCAATCTGACGCAACCTCTGATGTCGGCCGTGGATACGGCCGTCGCCGGACACCTGCCCGGAGCGCATCATCTGGCAGGAGTGGCACTTGGAAGCTTGCTTTTCAATTTGCTGTTCTGGGTGTTTGGCTTCTTGCGCATGGGCACTACCGGTGTGGTCGCGCAATATTACGGCGCTCGTGCGCCGGAATCCATCGTACTGACAGTGGGACGAGGCGTGCTGATTGCCTGGGCGATCGGGCTGTCGATACTGATATTGCAACGCCCACTCATAGAAGGCGGACTGGCTTTGCTGGGCGCTTCGCAGGAAGCAGCCGAACAGGCACAATTCTATGCCTATGGTCGAGTGTGGTCCGCTCCGCTTACGCTTACCAACTATGTCATTTTGGGCTGGCTGCTGGGTTGCCAGCGAGTACGGGTGGCCCTGGCCATCCAGATCCTGATCAATCTGGTGAACCTTGCGGCGGTGTTCGCGTTTGTCTATGGCCTGGATTGGGGCGTGGCCGGAATCGGGCGGGCCACGGCCGTTGCGGATTTCACTGGGGCGCTAGTGGGTGCCACACTGTTATGGCGCAGCTACGCTCTGCATATCAAGGCGGCACGCTGGGCGCAGGTACTCGAACCCACCGCCTTGCGGCGGCTGATACAGATCAATGGGCATATCTTCATCCGGACGGCCTGCCTGCTGGCCACGATGGCCTGGTTTACTCACCTGGGGGCCAAACAGGGTGACGCCTTGCTTGCCGCCAACGCCATTTTGCTGAACTTCCTGAGCTTCACATCGTACGGCCTGGATGGCTTCGCCCACGCCGCCGAAACCTTGAGCGGATCTGCAGTGGGGCAAAGAAACCGGGCACGCCTGGCCCGCGTGATTCATGTGTGCATGGTGTGGGGTGTAATCGGCTCTTTGTTATACGTGCTGGTGTATGCCCTTGCGGGAGCCGAGCTGATTCGCCTGCTGACCGACCAGGCCGGGATCGCCGCGCTGGCCGATACCTTCTTGATCTGGGCGGTACTGGCCCCCTTGATATCCATGCCCGCCTATCTATTCGACGGCGTGTTCATCGGTGCAACGCAAACGCGGCCACTGATGTTGATCATGGTGGCATGCTCGCTGGTATTTCTGGCCCTATCGCTTTGCCTGCTGCCCTGGCTGGGAAACCACGGCCTGTGGATGTCTTTCCTTATCTTCAACGCTCTGCGCGGTGTGGGATTGGGGCTCGCCTTGCGTCCGACCATATACCGAAATATTTGCAGCCAGGGGACGACATAATAGGCGCCCCCTGGCTGCAAGCGTAACCGGATCAACTAGGGCAGATAGTTGGCCGGCACACCAAAGCTGATGAAGTTCTTGGTGAGATGCTGGTCCTTATCGTCTTTAGCCTGGTTCGGAACAGCGCCATCGCACCATTGCTTCGACTTGGCATGAGGAGTGCCGTTACTGGTGACGACAAAGCACCGGGATTTATCGACGACGTCCTTGTTGTTTTCATCGCAGTCTTTAAACTTCATGTCTACGGGACACTCGGTGAACTTGCGCTTGACTTCAAAGGTGTAGACGTTGTCGTCCAGGTCGGTAAAGCGGACCTTGATCGGATAACTTGCGACAGTGCCCACCCTGAACCCAGGAATCTGCGTGTTGCTGGGCATATTTACGTCTTGCTTGACGTCGTCGCAGTTCTCGCCGTTGCCAATCACGCACACACCGTACTTCTTGATGATCGGAACAGTAGGCTTGGCCAGCAGGTCGGGG
>NZ_JAJUFE010000090.1 GCF_029263785.1 Pusillimonas sp.
CACGACGCTGGGCTCTTCGCCGGCGTTGGCAACAATGGTGCGCAGGGGAGCTTCAACAGCGCGCAGGATCAGCTTGACGCCGGCTTCCTGGTCGATGTTGTCGCCCTTGACCTTGGTGATGGCGGCCTTGGCGCGGATCAGTGCAACACCGCCGCCAGGAACAATACCCTCTTCGACGGCTGCGCGCGTAGCGTGCAGGGCGTCTTCGACGCGGGCTTTCTTGTCCTTCATTTCGACTTCGGTGGCAGCACCAACGCGAATCACGGCAACACCGCCTGCCAGCTTGGCAACGCGCTCCTGCAGTTTCTCGCGGTCGTAGTCCGAAGTCGCTTCTTCGATCTGAACGCGGATCTGCTTGACGCGAGCTTCGATCGACTTGCTGTCGCCGGCGCCGTCGATGATGATGGTGTTCTCTTTGCCCACTTCGACGCGCTTGGCTTGACCCAGCTGCTCGAGCGTGGCGTTTTCGAGCGAACCACCGGTCTCTTCGGAAATAACGGTACCGCCGGTAAGGATGGCGATGTCTTCCAGCATGGCCTTGCGACGATCGCCGAAGCCAGGAGCCTTGACAGCAGTGGTCTTGAGGATGCCACGGATGTTGTTGACAACCAGAGTGGCCAGGGCTTCGCCTTCAACGTCTTCAGCGACGATGAGCAGCGGACGGCTGGATTTTGCAACTTGCTCCAGAACCGGCAACAGATCGCGAATGTTGCTGATCTTCTTGTCGTAGATCAGGACATAGGGATCTTCCAGAACGGAAACTTGCTTGTCCTGGTTGTTGATGAAGTAGGGCGACAGGTAGCCGCGGTCGAACTGCATGCCTTCGACGACGTCCAGCTCGTTTTCGAGCGATTTGCCGTCTTCAACGGTGATCACGCCTTCCTTGCCAACTTTGTCCATGGCGTCGGCAATGATCTTGCCGATGGACTCGTCGCTGTTGGCCGAGATGGAGCCAACCTGAGCGATTTCCTTGCTGGTGGTGCAGGGACGCGAGATTTTCTTCAGCTCTTCGACAGCAACGGCAACAGCCTTGTCGATACCGCGCTTCAGGTCCATGGGGTTGATGCCGGCGGCAACGTACTTCAGACCTTCTTCGACGATGGATTGGGCCAGTACGGTAGCGGTAGTGGTACCGTCACCAGCGTTGTCGGAGGTTTTGGAAGCAACTTCCTTGACCAGTTGCGCACCGATGTTCTCGAACTTGTCTTTCAGTTCGATTTCTTTGGCGACCGAAACACCGTCCTTGGTGACCGTGGGAGCACCGAACGAACGCTCGAGCACAACGTTACGGCCTGTGGGGCCCAGTGTGGTCTTGACGGCATTGGCCAGGGTGTTTACGCCGCGAACAATGCGCGTGCGCGCGTCGTCGCCGAATTGTACTTGCTTAGCAGCCATTGTGATTCCTTGCTAGATTCGTATTCGTTTGGAGGATTTACTCGATGATGGCGAGGATTTCGTCCTCGCGGATGACGAGCAGCTCTTCGCCATCGACCTTGACGGCCTGGCCGGCGTACTTGCCAAACAGAACCTTGTCGCCAGCTTTGACGTCGACCGGAGTCACTTTACCGTCTTCGGCTTTCTTGCCGGGACCGACAGCGATAACTTCGCCCTGATCGGGTTTCTCAGCGGCGCTTTCGGGGATGACGATGCCCGAGGCGGTGGTACGCTCGTTGTCCAGACGTTTGACGATCACACGATCGTGCAAAGGACGCAGTGCCATGAAGGTACTCCTGATTAAAAAATTGGTTGGAAATAGCAAAAGGGGCGGTTGTTAGCACTCTACCCCCTCGAGTGCTAATTATAAGGACGGTCTGGAATTCTTCAAGGGGAGGGTTGGATTTTGTTACAAGTGGCGGGTGGCGGAGAGCGACGCGCACCGGTCACGCGCCAGAGAATCAGGCCTGAAGTCGAGTTGCATCGCGTTCGCAGCCTCCGGTTTCGTCTAATATCAGTGCGACCCGACACAATTGTCTTTGACCATACCTACGTCGCTCTCAATTGAATATCCATGCATACAACGAGTGCTCCCACTGCGGATAGCTTAGTAAATTAGCCCGCAAATGTTCGATGTTTCCTACCTGTACCCGGCCCTGGTGCTGGCCCTGGGCTACTTCGTCCTTGGCCTGACCGGCTTCGGCTCGGCACTCGTCGTGGTTCCTTTGCTGGCGGGCATTTGGGCTCTGCCGGACGTGGTCGCCATGGCTATCTTGCTGGATATTCCTGCCAGCATGCTGCATGGCGGGCTCAATTTGAAGCAGGTGCGCTGGAAGGAGATGCGCCGCTTATTGCCGGGAATGGCGATAGGCACCTTGGCCGGCCTGTTGCTTCTGGGAGTACTGGACAGGCGCTGGCCACTGTTTATTCTTGGCCTCTATGTAGCATTCGTGGGAATCCGCGCCCTGGTGCCGTCGTCGAAACCGTCGGCCAGGCCTTCCGCGCTCTGGGCTCATCCAGTGGGTGCCTTAATTGGCGTAATTGAAGTGATGTTTGCCACGGCGGGGCCGGTCGTGCTGGCCTGGCTGCATCGAAGGCAGATCGATGTGGCGGGGATACGGGCGACAGTGCCTGTGATCATGGTGCTGGCGGGCCTGATAGCGGTGGTGGTGTTATGGAGTTCGGGTCAGATCAATGCCGACGTCGTCGCCATCCGCTGGCTGTACGGAATTCCTGTTGCGCTTTTGGGGGTGGTACTGGGTAATCGATGCGCCGCTTGGGTTTCCCCCTTGCTGATGACCCGTGCGCTGGCTGTGCTCCTGACCATAAGTGGGCTTTTTCTAATGCGCCATTTATTTGTTTGAGGCAAGGCAAAGGTTGCGAATGCCCAGAAGCTTCTATATCTACTGGTATGGTTGCACGACATAAGAACAGAGGGCAGGTCAGTTGCGACCGCACTCATCAAAGGAGATATCTCATGTCCACAAAAATTGTTGACCCCATTCCCGGTTTGTCGGCAGGCATGAAGGCCGCGCAGATTCCGATTTCACCCGTGGTGCGAGCCAATGGGTTTTTATTTTTATCGGGAATGCCGCCACTCGATCTGGATACTGGCACAGTTATCAAGAATCAAGATATCAAGACACAAACCCGCCTTTGCCTTGAAGGTATTCAGCACGTCTTGAGCCACGCCGGTTCGTCGATGGAAAAAATCGTCAGCATGCGGGTGTATTGCAGCGAACCCACGCAATTTCAGGCCATCAACGAAGTCTACGCCGAGTTTTTCCCTGAAAATCCTCCCTCGCGCACATTTGTTCCCGTGTGCTCGTGGCAAATGGGCTTCGATATCGAGCTGGAGTGCGTGGCTCTGGAGTAGGGCGTCTAATCGATATCAGCGCATACCTCTTGCAGCTTTTGCAAAATTCCGTACAAGCGGACACGATCTTCGGTGTCCAGCGCCAGAAGCAGGCGCGCGTGACGTTCGCGTGCCTGGCCGATTACCTTGTTTACTACGCGTGCACCCTTTGCGGTGATGTGACACTCCAAAGACCGGTCGCCCGTCTTCATCGAGGCCGTTGATACCAGCCCTTTGGCGATCAGCTCTTTGACTGTACGGCTGACCAGTGCCTTGTCGCTGGCGGAAACCTCGGCCAGTTGCTTCATGGGAATGGAGCGGTGATGAGCCAACCGAGGCTGTTGATGCTTGATGAGCCAAGCCTGGGCCTGGCTCCCCTGATCGTCCAGGAAATTCTTACGGAAATCGGGCAATTGCGTCATAGCGGCCTATCGGTTCTGTTGGTTGAACAGAACGCCTGTGCCGCACTCAAGGTATCGTCTGAAGGTCATGTGCTC
>NZ_JAJUFE010000051.1 GCF_029263785.1 Pusillimonas sp.
CGGGAGTCGCCCACCATAATGGGCAACTGGTTGCCATTGAGCAAGGTGGCCGGATCGCGCCCGGCCTCTTCAGCATAGTTGCACACCTTCTGCCACGACTCCACAAAAGCGTCGGGCTTGTAGAAGTAAGTCAGCCAGCCGTCGCCATTGGTGGCGGCACGCTTCAGAACCCGGTCGGCATAACCGCCGATAAGAATCGGAAACGGTTGCTGCACCGGCTTGGGAAACATCACGCCGGCCGGGATGCTGTGGTTGGGCCACTCGCCGGAAACCAGATCTTCGTTGAAGAAGCGGCGCATGATCTCGAGGTTGTCGTCCATGATCCGGCCGCGCTGTTCAAACGGCACGCCCACTGCGTCAAACTCGCGCTTGTACCAGCCTGCCGCCATGGCCAGCAGCAATCGGCCGTTTGAAATCTGGTCCATGCTGGACAATTGCTTGGCCAGGGTAACCGGGTTGCGCAGGGGCAGCACCAGAATGCCCGTGGACAGCTTGATCTTTTTGGTGCGGGCAGCAATGGCTGTCAGCAGGGTCAGCGAATCCACAATCGGAAAATGAGGGTCAACGCCCAACAGGATGTGGTCCCATACCCAAAGTGAATCAAAACCCAGCTCTTCCATCCGTACGCCATACTCGATCAGCTCTTCGGCCTTGGGAATAATCGGGAAGGCGGTAAAGTTGCGCGCAGCAATACCAAACGTGCCATGAAGCGTAGCCATATCTAGATCTCCTCGACGAATCGTCTTAGTTATTTCAATCAAGTGTTCAACCGATGTAGCGCCTGTCCGGATCAAGCTCTCGAAGCGCTTGAAGCTCGGCGTCAGTCGGTGCTTTGGTTACTGCGATTCCACCCTCGTCGTACAGAAGATCGAATCCGGTGTTGTCCTGCACCTCTTCCAGGGTCACGCCCTCGTGCAGTGCCAGAACCTTCATCGCACGCGTGGTGTCGTCGAAGCCGAAAATTCCCAGGTTGGTAATGACCCGGAACATGCCTCCGGCACGCAGGCCACTGTCGTACCGCGAGGTACCGCCCTGCAGAAAGCCGGGGCTGGTAATGAAATCGACCTTTTCGACAAAGCGGCGAGGCTCGTGCTTCATGGCCACGATCATATTTGTCAGACTGGAAATGTCGTTTCCACCGCCCGTACCGGGCAGACGCACCTTGGGGTTCTCGGGGTCGTCACCCAGGAATGACGAGTTCAGGTTGCCGTACTTGTCGATCTGGGCCCCACTCATGAAGCCGATGTCGACATGACCGCGCTGCAATAACAAAAGCACGTCGGTACTGCTGACCACCATGTTCGCCCGCTTGGTGCAACGTTGCTCGTTGGTCGAAGGGGGCAGCTTGCCCGGTTCGATGAAGGGGCCGATAACGCCACCCTCAAACAGAATTGTCAGGCCGGGGCATCGCTGCATCTGGGCCAGCGTGGCGGCCAGCAAAGGAATACCCACGCCGGCAAACACCACCTTGCCGTCTTCAAGCACACGCGAGCTCATGACGGTAAGCATTTCGGCTTCGGTAAAACCCGTGGCGAGCCCCTGGCCTTCGGCTCGCGCTGCAACGGCTGTGTTAGTCATTTAAAAGACTCCTTCCACGTTTGGCGGCGTCCAGCACCTCTTCAAGTCCCAGCAGGGACAGGTACTCAGTCCACGACTTGGGCCCGCGTATGTATTTGTCGATGTACTCTTGCATGGCGCCCACGGGATCCTTGTTGACGGTACTGGTGTAGTAATCCATATGCGACAGAAAAGGCTCGTACACATTGGTGCATTCATGCGGTGCGCAGCCAAAAGGCACTTCAACCACCGCATCGACGTTGAAGAAACCGATCTTGGTCTGGTCCGGCGCCCGACGAATCTGATCATTGGAAACAATTCGCTCGGTCGTAAGAATGACGCTGTCGGCAGCCATTGCCAGATCGATGTCCATGAATGGCAGTCCGTCTATCTGGGCATTGCCGTAGGCATCACAACGCTGAACGTGAATAAGCGCCACGTCGGGATTGACAGCGGGAACCAACAACAGCGGTTCGTTGGTAAACGGGCAGTCGATCTGCTTGACCTCGGGGCGCAGGCGTACAACGTCAGAGCCGATCATGGAACGCATGGGCATGAACGGCACACCCATCGCACCAGCCTTGAAACGCATGCCCATGCCAAGATGGCTCCATTCCTGGAAACTGGCCTTCTTGCTTTCGACGTAATGGCGCATGATCTTGGAAATGCCCCAGACGATGCCCTGGCTGAACCAGCTGGTTTCGATGTGCTTGCAAATGCCCGAGGCGAACAGCCAGTCGCCTTCGCTGGAAACAATGCTGCGATAGACAGACAGATCTTTTTTGTTGTCGCGTATCAGCTGCCAGATCATGGCCATGGGCGTGCGCGATAAGGTGCTGCCACCCACGCCGACATGAGCGCCGTCGCTGACCAGGGCCGACGCTTCTTCGAGCGTCATCACCTTTTCGCGAAGGCTGCGATCACGCTTTGACAGACGCTCGCGCAATTTCAAATAAGCCGACTCTTGCATTCTTACCTCCGGCCCGCCTCGACGGGTCATGAAAAAGGAGCTTGGTTTCTATAGTTCTAATGATAGAACCATAATACCTTAAAAAATAGTTAAGACAAACCCTAAGCAATTACGAAAACGGCGTGCTCACCCATATCAGCGCAGTGGTCGACGTACCGCCGGCACTGCGACAGCCGCGTCTCGACCTCGAACTCGATCCGTAAAGTCGCCTGCGTGCGCAGGGTGGTGGGAGGCACGCCGTGCCGACCTCAATCAGCCGCCAAGATAGGCTTGTCTGACGTGGGGATCGCGAATCATCTCCTGCCCGGTACCGTGAAGTGTCATGCGTCCGGACTCGTACAAGTACGCCCTGTCGCACATATCAAGCGCTGCAAATGCATTCTGCTCGACCATGAGCACAGTGGTTCCGGCAGCTCGTACCTCGCGGATGATTTCGAAGGTCTTTTCAACGATGTTTGGCGCAAGCCCCAGAGACGGCTCATCAAACATGATGAGCTTGGGACGGGACATCAGGGCGCGCGCAATGGCCAGCATCTGCTGTTCGCCACCCGACAGGGTGCCCGCCGCCTGCTCGCGACGTTCCTGAAGTCGGGGGAACATCGAATACATGCGGTCGATATCTTCGGCGACCCCGCTACGATCCTTGCGCACGTACGCGCCGATTTCAAGGTTTTCGTGCACGGTCATCTGGGGAAACACCCGCCGTCCTTCCGGGCAGTGCGAGACACCCATCGAAATGATGTGCTGGGCGCTGGCTCTGGAAATGTCTTCGCCCATGAAGTGGATGCTGCCTTCGACGGGATTCAACAAGCCCGAAATCGCCTTGAGGGTGGTGGACTTTCCGGCGCCGTTGGCTCCGATGATGGTAACCAGTTCGCCCTGCTCGACCGAAAGCGAAACATCGTTCAAGGCATTGACGTTGCCGTATCGGCACACAACGTTCTTTAACTCAAGCATGCTGTTTGACCCCCTGCCCCAGATAGGCCTCGATCACATCGGGATTGTTCTGAATCTCGGCCGGTGTGCCGTTGGCAATGATCTTGCCGTAGTTCAGCACAATGACCCGGTCAGAAACCCCCATGACCAGCGGCATGTCATGCTCGACCAGCAAGATGGTAATGCCACGCTGCCGAATCTTCTGCAAGATCTCCATAAAGCGCGCCGTTTCGGCACCGTTCATGCCCGCGGCCGGTTCATCGAGCAACAAAAGTTCTGCCCGCGCGGCCATTGCAATGGCCACGCCCAGCAGG
This sequence comes from Pusillimonas sp., assembly GCF_029263785.1. Taxonomy (GTDB): domain Bacteria; phylum Pseudomonadota; class Gammaproteobacteria; order Burkholderiales; family Burkholderiaceae_B; genus Pusillimonas. The sequence goes on from NZ_JAJUFE010000051.1 coordinate 3,778, forward strand.
CGTTGCTCGCCATAAGGCAGCGACCCGCTCTGCTCCTTGGCGCGATGCGCGAGACCGACGAAGTCAAGCAGCTCCCAAACCTGATCCTTGAGGTTTTGCTCTTCGCGCCGGAAGCTTGGCAACGCCAGAATGGTGTCAAGGAAAGAGGCTTTGCCCTGCAAATGCAGGCCTGTCAGGATATTGTCGAAAACCGTTTCGTTGGTGAACAGGCTGGTGCGCTGAAACGTACGCACCAGTCCCATGGCCGCAATTTCGTGCGGGCTATGCTCGGCAAGCGAGACACCCTTGAAATGCAGGGTGCCCTTGGTTGGCCTCAAAAAACCGGTTACCACGTTGAAGGCAGTGGTCTTGCCCGCTCCGTTGGGGCCGATCAGGCTCAGGAGTTCACCCTTGTGAAGGTCGAACGACATATCCGAGATGGCGACCAGGCCGCCAAAATGCACGGCGACGTTCTTGACCTCGAGCAACGGCGTGCTGTTACTGTTCGTGCTCATGCGTCGGCCCCCCTGGTTTTGAGCGTTTTACCTTCGTGTGGTGTTGTCACGCGTGCATCGCGTGTGTGGGCTTCCTGCTTGCGCGTAGGGACGTCATCGCCAGAGCCAAACTTGCGCTCCCAGAGGCGCTGCACGGCAGGCACAATTCCCTGGGGCAGGAACATCACGATCAGCACCATGGCGATGCCGTACACGATCCACTGGGCCTCGGGGCCGGCCACTTCGCGCAGGCCAACCGGAAGAATGCCAAAGATGATTCCACCGATGATGGGTCCGATCAAAGTGCCCTTGCCGCCCGTGATCACCATGATCACCATTGTGACGGTGTAGATGAACAGGAAGACGTCCGGGTCGATGATGCGAATGTAGTGGGCGTACAGGCTGCCCGCGGCTCCGGCCATTGCGGCCGAGACCATGGCGGCAAAGTTCAGATAACGCGTAACGTTGATGCCCGTGGAAACCGCCAGCGGCTCGTTCTCGCGCAGGGCGATCATGGCTCGCCCGACGCGAGACCGCACAATTCGACGAATGATCACGTAGCACACCAGGCCCAGCACCAGCACCAGATAATAGTTTGGCGTCTTGGACCAGAACTCGCCAGAGCCGACAAACGGCAGGCTGTAGCCCATGGGCGGGATGTTGTTAAGAGCAAGCGGACCCTGGGTAAGGTCTACCCAGTTGAGCGCGACCAGGCGGGTTACCTCGGCAAAACTGATCGTCACGATCACAAAGTACGCGCCGCGTATCTTGAACGACAGTTTTCCAACCACATACCCGAACAGGCCGGCTATCAGGATGGCAAGCAGGAAGCCGACAAACGGCGAGCCCGGCTCGACGACGATCCGGCCGTCTCCCCAGAACGCTGGGATATCGAAGCCCAGTGAAGTGAGAGCACTGACATAGGCACCGATTCCAAAGAACGCGATATGGCCCAGATTGAGCTGGCCGGTATAGCCCAGCAACAGGTTCATGCTCATGGCACCCACGATGAACAGGCCCGTGGTGATGACGATGTGCTGGTAATAAGGGTCTTGCAACCAGTACGGCAGCGTAAAAAGAACCACCAGGACCACAAGCGTATATAGACTCTTCTTCATCCGATTCTCTCCCCGCGAACACGAAACAGACCGGTAGGCCTGAACAACAAGACCAGGATGATCAGAATGAATCCGACCGCATCCCGGTAACCGGACGAGATGTATCCCGAGCCCAGCTCTTCGGCGAACGCCAGGATGAACCCGCCTATCATTGCGCCCTGAATGCTGCCCAGGCCACCCAGAATGACGATGGAGAATGCCTTGAGTGCAGCCAGGTTGCCCATGGTGGTGGTCACGACGAACACCGGTCCTAGCAAGGCACCGGCGGCAGCGGCCAGGCCCGAACCCAGGGCAAAGGTAGCCATGTATATAAGGTTGATATTGATGCCCATCAGCGAGGCCGTTTCCCTGTCCTGGAAGGTCGCGCGCATCGCTTTGCCCAACGATGTTTTCTGCAGCAACAGGTAAGACAGGATGATCAGACCGATAGCTGCACACAGCACGAAGATGCGCAGCCACGAAAGCGCAATGGGACCGACCATCAGGGGTTCGGTCGGAAATGGCGTGGCCACCGACTTGGCGACGCCGCCCCAGACAAGCAGCGATATGTTCTGCAGCGCAATCCAGCAGCCAATCATGGCGACCATGGTCGAATCGATATCAGCCGACCGCATTCGCCGAAGTACCAGCCGTTCAATCAGGGCACCCAGCAAAATGCCCAGCATGACTGCTGCAACAAGCGCGACAAAGAAATTCCAGCCCAAGCCGGAAACAAAGTAATAAGCCATGAAGCCGCCGAAGGCGTAAAGCTCTCCATGGGTAAAGTTCACGACTTTCATGACGCCGAGAATCAACGTCAGCCCGATACCGAGCAACGCATAGGTGCCCCCCAGTATCAGCGCATTGGCAACGTGCTGAAGAAACTGATCCACTGTCTGCCCCACTTTCGCGCCTGGATTAGCTGTGACGGGGATGGCGCGCTACCCCCGCCTGTCGGAAATCAAAGCCTTCTGACCGTGGTGCCGGTCGGGCAATGCTGCCAGAGACACATACGGGCCCAGAAACAGGCCCGTATGTGTGGCAGATGTTTAGTCGTCTACCGCTACGATCTTGCCGTCCTTGATCTGGACAAGATAGGTGGCGGCGTCATACTGGGCACTGGCCTTGTCGCCTTCGCCGTCGGGGCGGAAGGAGATCTTTCCGTTCAGGCCGTCAAGCTTCACATCCCAAAGCGCCTTGCGAATGTTCTCGGGCGTGACTTCGTCGACTGCCTCGATGGCGGCGGCGATGGTGTAGATGCCGTCATAGCCACGGAAGCTTTCGGTGAGACCAGCCACATTCAGGCCCCGCTTGTTCCACTCTTCGATGAAAGCCTTGGATTTTTCGGGATGGGCTGTGCTGTCAGGCGTCCAGGGTGTAAAGAACAGCAGGTGCATGGAACCTTCTGCAGCGCTTCCGGCCTGTTCGATCAGCTGATCGGGGCTTTGCGAGCCACCCGTGGTGACGATCTGGCGCTTCAGGCCAAGCGACTGTGCCTGCTTCAGCAACAGGGTCAGCTGCTCGACCGCGGTGGTCACGATCAGCGTATCGGCGTCGCTGCTGCGAATTTCCGAAAGCTGGGAGGTCATGTCCTGTGCGGCGGCGTCCATGATCAGCTCTTTGCCGATTGTGGCGCCGTTGGCTTCGAGAACCCGGCGAAACTCGACGGCAGCACCACGACCCCAATCGTTGTTCACCACAAGAAGATCAGCCTTCTTGATGCCCAGCGGCTCGATGTACCGGACAAAATTGTCGGCTTCGATGGCACTGGTAGGAGCAAGGCGGAAGACGTAGGGGTTTCCGGATTTGGTGATCTTGACCGAGCTGGACGTTTCCACAACCATCGGCACCTTATATTCCATCAGCTTGGGCATGCTGGCCAATGTCAGTGTCGAACCCCATGCCCCCATGATGACGGGCACCTTGTCACGGACGATCAGCTTTTCGGTGACGTTTGCAGCTTCGGTGGGGTTGCCCTTGTTGTCTTCCACCACCAGTTGAATTTTTTTGCCCTTTACGCCTCCATTGGCGTTGATTTCGTCGGCAGCGATTTTTGCGCCTTCAAGGATGTAGTTTCCCGAAGCTGCGATCGCGCCCGTTAATGGCTGGTTGACGCCGATTTTGACAGTCTCCGCATAACTGGGCGCCATCATGGCTACAGATAAGGCGGTGGCCGCAAGACTAGAAGTTAAGAAATGACTTCTAAGTTTCATTGCAATGCTCCTTCGATGTGAATGGAATGTACTGCCGTCAATCTTGTAAGGTTTTGTAGTCCTATCAACCTATTATTAGTATGATAATAGGTATACCAGGAGACGCCGTATATAGTGGTTCATACTAATACCGGCAACAACAGTTACTGCATTACTACGAGCTGCTAACCGCGCAGAAGATGGCCTGCCGCAATATGTGCCCGCCTAGTGTCCGAACAGACGCTTGAAGAATCCGGTCACTCTGCTGCGCAATACCGAAAACAATAAAGACCCCGCATTCAGTTCTGTAATCTGGCTTTCTGCAGCGGCGTCGGGGTTATCTCGATTTGAAAGCCGCTGATGCAGATTCTGTGCAAACGCATCGGTCATGCGCTTGGCAATATCCATGACAATACCCGACCTGCTGAACTGCGCCAATGGGCCGGTCAGGGCAAATCCCACCTGCACATCCACCCTGGTTTCCGCCCCCCCGTTGATCGGGCTCAAGACATATTCCACTTCGCCCCGGGTGGCGGAGGCAGACTTGGTATCGCGTGCCGAGCCGTAGATGGTGCCGGTATACGTTGCATCGTCACGCTCCACATCGGCCGCACCCTCGAAGTCGGCAACAATGGGCCCCACCTTGACGCGAAGCCGTGGTTCTACGTGGGTGGCCGTGGGCTCGTTCAGAAGCGATGCGCCGGGCAGGCAGGTGGTGACCTGATCGAGCCGGCCAAAGAACTCCCATACCTCATCGCGCGGAAACGCCACCGTGAACGACTGCTGCAAGCGGGTCATGGGTCTGGAATCGTCGGCCTTGAGCTTGCCTGCGGCGGTGGCGCGCGCCGGAGCCGCCTTTGGAGCCGTGGAAGCCGGCAGAACGATACCTGCCGGATCAGCAGCCATGACTTCGGCATGACCGGAGCCCACAGGCCCCACCTCGGTACGGGGATTCACGATTTGGGCAAGGCCGGCGGCACGCCGCTCGTCGATAACGCGCTTGACCGCTTTGACAATACCGACATATCCGGTGCATCGACACAGGTTTCCGCTCATGGCATAACGGATTTCCTGATCGCTTGCATCCGGCATCCGGAGCACGACATCGCGTGCCGAAGCCAGCATGCCCGGAGTACAGAAGCCGCACTGCAGGCCATGCTCTTCGGTAAACGCCGTACGCAAGGACTTCATCACCTCGTCGTCGTCCATGCCCTCGATCGTGGTGATTTCAGCGTTATCGCAAGCCACCGCCAGCGATATGCACGAGCGTGCGGGCACGCCGTCTATCAACACGGTACATGCGCCACACACTCCGTGCTCGCACCCCAGGTGGGTACCGGTAAGATTCAGTTCGTCGCGCAGGACATCGGCCAGTTGGGTGCGTGCCTCGATGGCCAGTCCCTTATGCGCTTTTCCATTGACATTCAGAGAGATTGTTTTCATTACTGTGCTCGCTGGACGGCACGCAAAAGCGCGGTCATGTGAATCTGGTTTGCAATAGGGTCAGTCAGGCCCGCCTGTTCGAACAGACGTTCGATCATGGGCACCTTGATGTTGCCGTTGCTCTCGAAGTAGTCGTGTGCATCGGTAATCACGATAGGCCTGGCTTCGATGGCACCGATGACAATGCGGCAGACATTACGCGCAGGGTCCTTCAGCACAACGGACATGGCGTGCGCAAATTCGCCGGTCTTGCGGTTGATCTTGCAATGACCCCACTTGGCGTCGGCAGACAGCCGCGGAATGAAGACGGAATCCAGTAAATCGCCCGGTCCCAGATCGCTTTCGAAGACACTGGTCATCAGGTTCTCGACGGGCATGCTGCGCCCGCCCGCCGGGCCGATGATGTTTACCGTTGCACCGATGGCCGCCAGTGAAGTCACCCAGTCAGCCGCCGGGTCGGCATGGACCAGGCTGCCGCCTACCGTGCCGCGGTTGCGCACCGCCCGATACGCGATTCCACGTGCCACGGCGGGCAATGCGCCATGCGTCACATCGGGAACACGCTTGTCCTCGATGTCTGCATGCGTAACGCAGGCACCCAGGATAACGCCGTCGTCCTGCTCTTCCACCCGCTTGAATTCCGGTATATGGGTAATGTCCACCAGCAAGTCGGGCTGCACCAATCGCAGGTTCAGCATGGGCCCCAGCGACTGGCTGCCTGCCAGCACCTTCACGGTAATGTCTTCTCGCTCAACGAGCCTGATTGCCGATTTTGGATCGGCGGCACGCTCGTACTCGAACAACGACGGCTTCATATTCCCTCTCCAGCCAACTGCGTGTCTTTCTGGCCCACAGCTTCAAACTGGGGCACCTTGAATCCGGGGATTTCTCCCTGCGCTTCGCGTGCCTTGAAAATGGCTTCCAGCACGCGATGCGGCGTGGCAGGCGACGTATACAAGGCGGCGCCCAGGGGATGCAAGGCATCGTTGATGGCATTGAGAATGGTGGCAGGTGGTGCAATGGCACCACTTTCGCCGATGCCCTTGACCCCGAACTCGGTATACGGAGACAAGGTTTCCATATGAATAAGGCGCGGCTCGGGGATTTCGGTGGGGCCGGGCAGCAGGTAGTCGGCGAAGGTAGATGCCAGCGGCTGCGCCGACGCATCAAATGGCATTTCTTCGTATAAGGCCGTGCCAATACCCTGCGCGGTGCCACCGTAAATCTGGCCATCGACCACCATGGGGTTGACCAGCTTTCCACCATCTTCGACGATGACATAATCCAGAATCTCGACATCGCCGGTTTGCGGGTCAACCGCCACCAATGCCGCATGTACGCCGTAGCCAAATGTGCCGGTATCGCGCCCTGGCTTATAGCCCTCGGTCACTTCAAGCCCGCTGGCGCTTGCACCGGGAGGCAGGTCTTGCGGGCGGCGGTACCAGATACGGGCGACTTCTGAAACTGGCATGCTGACATCGTCGGCGTAGACCATTCCATCGGCCACGCTGATCTTGTCCGAAGTGGTCTTGAGCACAAAGGCGCCGATTTCCTTAAGGCGCACCAGCAAGGCATCGCAGGCCCGCGACACGGCGCCACCCGACATGACCATGCACCGCGAACCCCAGGTGCCGGTCGAATACGGCGTGTACTCGGTATCGCCATGGATGACCTTGATGTTGGCGATGTCGATGCCCAGCTTCTCGTTGGCAACTTGAGCCAGCGTGGTTTCAAGGCTCTGCCCGTGAGAGTGAGCGCCAATGCGAATCTCGAGCCCGCCGTCCGGCGTAATGCGCAGGGTAGCCTGCTCGTGGCCCGGCACCATCGGAATGCCCCACCCTGAATACACCGAAGTGCCATGCGCGGCCTGCTCGCAATACACCGCCAGGCCCACGCCAATAAGACGGCCGTCGGGCTCCGGGCGCTTTTGCCGCTCGCGGATGGCAGCCACATCAATCGCCTCAACGGCGCGGCGCAATGCCTCGGGGTAGTCGCCGCTGTCAAAATGCTTGTTGGTGATGTTGTCGAACGGCATTTGCTCGGGCTTTACCAGAGACTTCATGCGCAGCTCGTAGGGCTCGACGCCGGCCTCGCGCGCCACGTCGTCAAGCACCAGCTCGAGTGCAAAACACACGCCGGTGCGGCCCACGCCCCGGTAAGGCAGGATGGGACACTTGTTGGTTGCGACCGAATAGGTTTCGCAGTGATACGATGGAAAATCGTAAGGCCCGGGCAAGATGCTGCCCACCTGGCCGGCCTCAAGGCAGGCCGAAAACGGATACGACGAATATGCGCCCGAATCCACCGTGGCTTCGCATTCGATGCCCAGCAACCGGCCATCGGCCGATGCATAGCAGGTGATGTCGTAATAGTGCTCGCGGCAGTTGGCTGAAGCCGTCAGGTGTTCGCGGCGGTCTTCCAGCCAGCGAACCGGGTGGCCCACATGCATGGCCAGCCAGCTCACTGCCACTTCTTCCGGAAGGAGTATGCCCTTGTAGCCAAAGCCGCCACCCACGTCGGGAGTAATCACCCGCACTTGCGCCTCGGGCAGACCCAGGCACTCGGCCAGGCCGCTGCGCACAATATGCGGAATCTGCGTGGCAGTGTAGATAATCAGTTGCTCGACCCGGGTATCCCAATACGCCACACAGCCCCGCCCTTCCATGGGCGCCATCGCCTGGCGCGAGGTACGAATCTTGCGGTTGACCTTGATGGGTGCATCGCGAACCGCGTCGATGTTTACGCTGAAATCTGTCGTCAGGAAAAGATTGTCGGGCCAGGCCTCGTGCAATCTCGGTGCATCCGGCTTGCGGCCCTGAAGCATGTCGTAGACGGCATCGAGCTCGTCATAATCGACCTGCACGGCGGCGGCGATGTCTTCAGCCTGCGCTCTGGTCTTGGCCAGGCACATGGCAATCATCTCGCCGACATGACGCACCTTGCCTTCGGCCAATATGGGCTGTGCAGAAGAACGAAACCCCGGCAAGGCGGTGTCGGCGACAATGGGTTTGACTCCCGCGCGATTCAGGTGGTCTATGGTGAATACCTGATCCTCATATCCCTCCGGCGCGTGAACGGCATTGAGCCTGGCATGTGCGACCGGGCTGCGAACGAATGCGACATCCTGCATTCCGGCCATGCGTATGTCCGCGACATACTTTCCCCGGCCCCGCATGTAGCGATCGTCCTCCTTGCGAAGAACCCGTTTGCCCACACCTTGCTTAGACATTACAAACCTCCTGAGGGAGCCTTCCCGCCGGACCTTGCCGTCAGGAAGCCAAGATAAGTTGTCTTCTTATCGTCATACTAAATATAGGACCATATGCGCACAATTCGGGTTTACGTGGATACACATCTGAAAATGCGTAAAGCCGGAGAAATGATGCCCGTGGCGACCGTCAGCAAGGCTGCGTTGAACGCGCTGGAATCACTGAGATTCGTGCATGAGGTTTGCCCTGCAAAGCCTCATGCAACGCAATCAGGTTTGAATCAAGTCTGTGAAATTGGTTAGCCGATCAGGCCTTGCCGTTTTCTGCAAGCGCTTCGTCTTCAAGGGGCTCGGTCGTGTCGAGCAGATCCATGTGCAGGCGGATGCAGTCGCTGCGATAAGTAATCTCGCCCACGTAGATGACTTCGTCATTGTCGGATGTGACGATACAGCGGCATTCGGCAGTGGGCGCACTAAGGGACACCCCAAGAAGCTGGGCCACTTCGGGGTCGGCTGTACCGATGGTCATGGTCTGGTGCGCTTTCTTCACGACGGTGCCGCGCAATTGATCGAGCACGGCAAGGGCTGTGTGCTTCATGAACTCGTCGCGATATTTTTCGAGCACGGAGCGCTTGATGTGAACGCTGACCACCGCGTAAGGCATGCCGTCGCGAAGCTGCAGGCTGCGCAAAAAACCGTACTCGTTGGCCAGGTGGCCTTCTTCGGGACTGAGCCTTGGAAATGGTGGCGGCTCCTTGACGTTGATGAAGCGCGGAACGTTGCCCTTGATGGAACGGATCATCGCGTCCCACGAGGTTTCCAGTGTCAGCCAGCGCTTGTCATTGACGTGTTCGGCCACAAAGGTGCCCCGGCCCTGCTGACGCGTCAGCAGCCCTTCCTTTTCGAGCAGGCCCACGGCTTGTCTGACGGTCACCCTGGCCCGCTTGAATTCTTCTTCAAGTTCTTCGAGCGTGGAAATTTTCTCTCCAGGCAGCCATTCACCCGTTTCGATGCGGCGTCGAAGCGCCGAGGCCACCTGTATGTAGGCAGGAATGTGACCTGTCAAACCATCTGCGTGCCGTTTCTGCATGTCGCGTTCTCTATAAAAACAGTAGCAAGGTATACCGCCTTACACCACTCCACTGGTCAGGTTTTCACTACGCAATGCGGCCAGATCAAGCACGCCGGCCGGCGCGACTTCCCTCAGGCCGTATTCCGCGATATTACACAATCTTACATTGAGGTCGCGCGCGATTGCCTCGGCTTGTTCGAGGCTGACCGGCGTGAACCTGACGGCTGAACCCGGCCGGCGGCGAGCCAGGACAGGTATGTCGCTGGAGATGACGGTGGCAATCTTGGGGTAGCCACCCGTAGTTTGCGCGTCGGCCAATAAAACAATAGGCTGACCCGAGCCCGGCACCTGAATGGCACCACTGACGATGCCGTCGGAAACAAGATCATAACCGTCTGCGTGCGACAGCTGCGGACCGTCCAGGCGAAAGCCCATTCGGTCGGCTTTGTCAGACACCGTGTATTCGCCCGAAAAGAAAGCTTGTCGGGCTTCTTCGGTAAAGTAGTCGTCTTGCGGGCCAAGCACGACTCGAATCGCTTGCTCGTAACCATAATCGAACGGGTCAGCCAGCTCTTTCTCAGCGCCGGGTTGCACGTCGGGCTTGACCAAATGCAGGGAATCGCCCCGCCGAAGCACCCGGCCTTCGAGCCCACCGATAGACCCACGCACATATGTCGATGCACTGCCCAGTTGCAAGGGCACATCGAATCCGCCCTCGACGGCCAGGTAGCCGCATAAAGACCGGCCCAGGGAAGTTACCTTGACAGTGTCGCCACGCATCACGCGTACAGTTCGACCGGCCGGAACCGAGAGTTGACGCGGACCCGATATGGCCAGGGCACCATCACAGCCAAACAACACCACCCGAGCCGAAGACGCCTGCACTTCAAACGATATCCCCTGCAAAAGCATCTCGAGTACCGGCGCCCCTGCCGAATTTCCCACCAATGTATTGGCAAGCCGCGCACTGACCCTGTCTATCGCTCCCGATACGGGAACGCCGACATCCTGGTAACCGTATCGGCCCATGTCCTGAAAAGTGGAGTAGGCACCGGCATCAAGCACCTTCAATATCGCTGTCATGACGCCACCTTCTGGCAAACCAGTTCGTAATCGTCAGCTTCGACCGCCTTGCGTATCGACAGGTATTCGGCCTGCCCGACCGGCTTGAAGCGAACCTTGTCGCCGGGACTGAGCAAGGCGGGTTGCGGTGAGCTGATATTGAACAGACGCACGGGAGTCGATCCGATCAGATGCCAGCCGCCCGGACTTTCAAGCGGATAGATGGCTGTCATGACCGAAGCAATGGCAACCGACCCGGGCGGCACACGCGTTCGCGGATTACTGCGCCTGGGCAATACCAGCGCAGGAGGCAGGTCTCCCATATAGGGGTAACCGGGAACAAAGCCCAACATATATACATGGAAGAGCGTGTCGGCGTGCAGCTGCACAACCTGCGCCCGGCTGATGCCGCCGGCTTCGGCCACATCGTCGACATCGGGCGCGTACTCACCTTCGTAGCAGACCGGAATCGTCCATTGCCGGGCCTCCTGAGTCTGGGCGTCGGCAGATTCAAGCAGGCTCTGGAGCTTGCCCTTCAGCTCGTCGCCGCCAACCACCAGCGGATCGTAGTTGACAAGCAAGGACCGGAAAGTTGGCACAAGGTCGGTGATGCCCACTATGCCCAAGGCACGTATGCGCCTGCCAAGGTTAAGTACCCGATCGCTAAGAGCGCGATCGATGACATCGCCAAACTGCACAACCAGGGCGGTATCCCCCTGCTTCAAGAACTGCACTGCCATCAGTCTGTCTCCAGCGTCGAATGATTCGGTTGCGCCAAATTCCTAGGGTTTCTATTTATTCCAATGATATTGTCTTTCTATCTTTAGCACAATATACTTATCAGCATGTAGATAAGCTTAGTTGAATTCAAGGCGGCGCGCTACCACAAGGGCCGCTTTGCCGGCAAATAAACAACCACATCACCAAGGAATCGAAATGTCCCTTTCAGTGAACCTCAATGCAGACATGGGTGAAGGCTTCGGCGCTTACGACATCGGCGACGACAACGCCATTCTCAAGATCATCCGTTCGGCCAACATCGCTTGCGGATTCCATGCCGGAGACCCTTTGACCATGCGCCGTGTGGTAGAGCAAGCCAAGCAAGAAGGAGTCAGCATCGGCGCCCACCCGGGGTTCAACGACCTGTGGGGCTTTGGGCGCCGCCGTATTCAGATGAGCCCCAGCGATCTTGAAAACATGATCGCGTATCAGATTGGCGCCCTGCAGGCCATGGCTTCATTCTGCGGCGAAAAGGTTACCCACGTAAAGCCCCACGGGGCACTTAACAATATGGCTGCCGAAAGCGCCGACTACGCCATGGCCATCGGCCGCGCCATCAAGGCCGTCGACCCCAACCTTATCTACGTAGCGCTTTCCGGTTCCGAAATGGAAAAGGCCGCCCAGAATCTTGGCCTGAAACTGGCGCGCGAAGGGTTCTGCGACCGTCTGTACGACGACAACGGCAACCTGGTTTCGCGCTCCATTCCCGGCTCTGTCATTCACGACCCGCAAAAAGCAACCGAGCAAGTGGTACGCATGGTTGTCGATGGCGAAATCATTTCTACGTCGGGCAAGCGCATCAAGCGTCGGGTTGACTCCTTGTGCGTCCACGGCGACGAGCCAACCGCCGTGGCGCTGGCCGCCATGGTTCGCAAGGGTCTCGAAGATGCCGGCGTCAAGATTGTGCCGCTGACCGAAATGGATCTTTCCTGATCCCGGCCCCCAAACAGCATTCAAGGAGCACCACCATGACGGAACAAAAGAAAATCGCCATTCTCGGCGGCACGGGCGCATTGGGTTCAGGTCTGGCCAAACGTTGGGCCAAGGCCGGGCATCAGGTTATTGTCGGATCACGTACCGCCGACAAGGCGCAGGAAGCCGCCAATGCCCTGCCGGTCGCCAGTGGCGGCCCGAAGGCGCAGGGCGCCACCAACCTTGACGCCGCCAGGCAAGGCGACATCGTGGTGCTTACCGTTCCATTTTCCAACCACAACGCCCTGCTTGAAGAAATCAGGGACGTGGTGCAAGGCAAGATCGTTATTGATGCAGTGGTACCCCTGGTGCCGCCCAAAGTTGCCGTTGTGCAACTGCCGGCCGAAGGTTCGGCCGGAATGATTGCCCACAAGATGATAGGCGACAAGGCGCGCGTCGTGGCCGCGTTTCAGAACGTTGGAGCTGCAAAGCTGCAAGCCGATGAGCCCATTGCCTGCGACATTCTTGTCACCAGCGACGATCAGGAAGCCCGTAAAGTGGTTATAGGCCTGATTCAGGATATAGGCATGCGCGGCGTCGATGCCGGGCCCATCGCGAACTCTGCCGCGGCCGACGCCATGACGTCCTTGCTTATCGGCATCAACAAGCGCTACAAGGTCGACTGCGCCGGCATCCAGATTACCGGCCTGGCCGGTTAAGCCACATGAACTCGCCGAGCCCTTCGATCAAGCTTTCGGCCCTGGCCGGTTTTCCCATGGTCCAGCCGGGTGACGACCTCTTTGCCCTTCTTGTCGCGAGTCTGGAGCAAAACGGCGTGGCGGTGCAAACGGGCGACGTTATCGTGCTGGCGCAGAAGATCGTCTCAAAGGCCGAGGGCCGGCTTGTCCGTCTGGCAGACGTGGTGCCGTCCGCGCGTGCCGAAGAGCTCGCCCGCGAAGTCAATAAAGACAGCCGCATCGTCGAGCTGATTCTGTCGGAAAGCAAATCTGTTGTCACGAAGGTTCCGGGTGTACTCATTGTCGAACACCGGCTTGGATACATCATGGCCAATGCCGGCATCGACCAGTCGAACGTCGATCACAAGGACGGCGAAGAATACGCGCTGTTGCTTCCCATGGATCCAGACGAAAGCTGCCGGCAGTTAAAAGCAAAGCTCGAC
>NZ_JAJUFE010000008.1 GCF_029263785.1 Pusillimonas sp.
CGCACGCACGGCGTTGGGAGTAAGGTTGATGTCGGCACCGACCCGCGCAAACTGGGGCGCCTGTTCAAACACGACGACGCGCTGTCCCAGCTTGTTCAGGGCAATAGCCGCCGCCAGCCCGCCAATTCCACCGCCACAGATACCAATCAAAGGTGTGCTCATCATTGTTTCCTTATGAGGATATCGCTGATATGTTTCGTTCAAATTTTAACATTAAGAACAATATTGAACATCAATGAGCGAACGGTGTCAACGAAAATCGGACAATGCACTGGAATTTCTGGCGGACGCGAGACTGCACGCCCGCCTTGAAGACTAGTCTTCGTTGGTGGCCGCGACGGTGGCGGCTGCACCCCTGGTCTGGCTCAGTCGAGCCAGGTACGCGGCGTCAATGTCGCCCGTCACGTACTCTCCATTAAAGCAAGAGGATTCGAACTGGGTCATTGCGGGATTGAGATCCCGGATGGACTGCTCGAGATCTGCCAGGCGCTGATACACCAATCCGTCGGCACCGATCTCCTGGGCCACCTGTTCGGTACTGCGGCCCGTCGCGATCAACTCGGATTGTGTCGGCATGTCGATACCGTACACATTGGGGAACCTTACCGGCGGTGCCGCCGACGCAAAATAGACCTTGTTGGCTCCTGCCTCGCGCGCCATGTCTACAATCTGCCGGCTGGTGGTGCCGCGAACGATGGAGTCGTCCACCAGCAGCACATTCTTGCCCCGAAACTCCATGTCGATTGCACTGAGCTTCTGACGCACCGACTTCTTGCGTACGGCTTGGCCGGGCATAATGAATGTGCGGCCGACATAACGATTCTTGATGAAGCCTTCTCGATAATTCAGACCCAGGTGAGCCGCGAGCTGCATCGCTGAGGGCCGCGAGGAATCAGGGATCGGCATGACAACGTCGATATCGCCAAGCCGAAGCGATTTGGCCACGTTATTGGCCAGATACTCACCCATGTTGAGCCGCGCAGAATAAATGGATACACCATCCATCAGCGAATCCGGCCGCGCAAAATACACGTACTCGAAGACGCAAGGTGTAAAAAGCGTGGATTGGGCACATTGGCGGCTGCTTACATTGCCATCAAGGTCGATCAGCAGCGCCTCACCGGGTTCGATGTCGCGCACAAACGAGTAGCCGCAGCCGGTCAAGGCCACAGACTCGGAGGCAACCATCCATTCCGTGCCCTGAGGGGTATCCAGCTTGCCCAGACACAGTGGCCTGATCCCATGCGGGTCTCGAAACGCCACCATGCCGAAGCTGGAAATCTGCGCTATGACCGCGTATGCACCACGCGCCCGTTTATGGACAGCGGCGATCGCCTGAAAGATGGAGTTTTCGTCCAGTGACACACCGCTGGCCGCCTGCTGCAGCTCATGCGCAAAAATATTGAGCAGAACTTCAGAGTCGGAGTTGGTGTTGATATGGCGGCGGTCAATCCGGAAGAGCTCTTCGCGCAGTTCGCGCCAATTGGTGAGATTCCCGTTGTGCACAAAGGTGATGCCAAACGGGGCGTTGACATAGAAGGGCTGTGCCTCGTCGACACTGTCGCTGGATCCGGCTGTAGGGTAGCGTACCTGCCCCAATCCACTGTTGCCCACCAGGCTGCGCATATTGCGTGTCCGGAAGACGTCGCGCACCAATCCGTGCGCCTTGTACATGCTAAAGAGCAGGTCGTGTTCGGTTGCGATCCCGGCAGCGTCCTGGCCGCGATGCTGCAAAAGCAGCAGACTGTCGTAAATGACCTGATTAACGGGATTGCGGCCAGCTATCCCAACGATTCCACACATTTTCAGCTTCCTGTTAAAGCTATTAAGGCAATCAGTACGGCAACCACGAGGCAAGTGAGGGAGGCAGCAGTTGCTTGATCTGCTGTATGCCTTGCTCGGCAGCACCCGACAGGCGCGCCTCACGCCACCATGGTTCTTGCGGCAGATCGGTATAGCCGGCCAGGGCAACCAGAACCAGCACGATCAACATGCCGCGCAAGAATCCGAAGATCGCTCCCATCCCGTGATCGGCAGGCGTCAGACCGGTTTTGTCGATGAGCGTGCCCAAGGTGATGTTAAGCAGCCCCACCAGAAGAAGAATGACTATGAACACGGCCGCATAAGCGGCAGCTGTACGCAGCAGGTCGTTCTCGATAAAAACATTCAGCCAGATGGAAACCCTGGGTCCCCACCAGATGGCCGCGACAAATGCGGCGGCATAGGCCACAAGTGAAAGCAGCTCTTTGACGAAACCCCGCAACAGGCCAAGAAGTGCGGATGCTCCCACAATGGCCAGCACGATGTAATCGAAGCTTGTCACTGGGTAGCAATGAAACTTGAAGTGTAGTCAAGCGAGCGCAAGCGGGTCTGGGCCGCTTGGGCGGCTTCACGCGTGGGGAACGGGCCCACCCGCAGACGATAGGTCGTTTTGCCGTCGGGATTGGCCGTCTCTACATAGGCGTTGGTAACGCCTGCAGAGACCAGGCTATCGCGACGGGCTTCTGCGTCCTTGCGCGAGGTATACGCCGCAATCTGCACGACGAAATTGCCACGCGCTGCGGCGGGTGGCGGCGAGGCAGGCTGACGCCCTTCCAGCAAGGCAATCGCAACCGAACCATCATCTGTGCGGTCATTCGACGAGCTCTTGGTTTCGCCGGAGCCAGGCTTTGGGTCGGGCTTGGGTTCGGGTTTGGGTTCGGGTTTGGGTTCGGGCTTGGTTTCGGGCCTGGGCGATTCAGTTGGCGTAGCCGCTGAAGCGTCAGAAGATGCCAGCGGAGTTGACTCGGCTGGCGTGTTTTCGGTTACAGGCAGGGCTGGAGTGTCGACGCTAAGCGTGCCGCTGGTGGCGGAAGACCCCGTGGAGTCGGCAGGCACCGGCTCGGTGATGGCGATCGAGGGATCGGGAATGGGCGGAACCGCCGGCACCACAATGGGTGTTTCGGCGGGCTGGTCTGGTTCGGAATCGATAAGTGCCGGTACGACGATGACGGCAGCCACCACCAACGCCAATGCGCCAATGAGGCGGCGCCTGGCTCGACCCCGAAGATCGTCCGCGTACGCTTCACTTGGTGACGCTGATCGACGTGTGCCGGATGTACGCGATTTGCCTGAATCAGCCTCTTTGCGAGAGAACAATCCCATTTTGAAAAGACCCTTGGCCATCACCGCGAGAGGGTGACGACAACATGGTTAGACCGTGCGCCCGAGCTTCTGAAGGATGGGCCCCACCGTCGAGAACGAGCCGAACACAAGAATTCTATCATCCTCGGATGCCCTCTCTTGTGCCTTTTCGAAGGCTTGAACCGGATTGTCAAAAGTTGTCACGGTTATGGGCTCGATTGGATTGGCCGGAAGAACTTCTCTTACGATTTCGGCTATTTCGTGGGCCGGCGCCCCGCGTGGGCCGTCGAGGGTCGCGCAATACCAATGATCAACGCGCGGTGCCAGCTTGGCCAGCACTTCTTTCGCATCCTTGTCTTTCAGCAGCCCCACCACGGCGTGAGTGTACGGGTAGTAGGCCATGCCATTCAGGTTTTGGGCCAACGCCGCCGCCGCGTGCGGATTGTGTGCGACGTCCAGCACGATGGCCGGTTTGCCGGGCAGGATCTGCATACGACCGGGCAACGACACCTGAAGCAATCCCAGCCTTACCGCCTGCTGTGGCACGACGAGCTTGTCACGCAAGGCTTCAAGTACTGCCAGCGCCGCGCTGGCATTAATGAGTTGGTTGGCGCCCCGCAAGGCCGGGTACGCCAGACCTGTGCGGCGCTGCCCTCTTCCCCCATATGCCCACTGTTGCCGATCACCCGAATAATTGAAATCTTTACCGAAACACCACAGATCGGCGCCGATGTCTTGCGCATATTGCTTGACCGACTCCGGGGGAACGGGATCGGCACAGATTGCCGGACATCCAGGACGAAATACGTGGGCCTTTTCGAAACCGATCTTTTCGCGGGTGTCACCCAGCCATTCAGTGTGATCAATGTCGATACTCGTGACAACGGAGGCATCAGCATCGACAATATTGACGGCGTCCAGACGCCCGCCAAGACCGACTTCAAGTATCGCTACGTCCAGGCGTGACGCATCGAACAGCAACAAAGCCGCCAAGGTTGCGAACTCGAAATAGCTGAGGCTGATTTCGCCACGCGTTGCCTCGATTCGCTCGAACTGCTCGATGATCTGTGCATCGTGAGCCGCCTCGCCATTGACCCGGATGCGTTCGTTGAAGTGAACCAGATGTGGCGACGTATACAGGCCGACCCGGTAGCCGGCCGACAACAAAATGGCTTCAAGCATTGCACATGTCGAGCCCTTTCCGTTAGTACCTGCCACAACGACCCGGACAAATGGAAGCTTCAAATCCAGGCGCCTGGCGACTTCACGGATTCGCTCCAGCCCCATGTCGATGGCTTTGGGATGCAAGGTTTCAAGATGAGCGAGCCATTGGTCAAGGTTGTCGCGATCGCCGGAGAATGAAGTAGCCATGATACAAACAGAGAATTGGAACAAGGTCTTGAAACGTCAAGACGGCAAAAAGCCGGCGCCCAATGGGCCGGCTGCCTGCACAAGCGGCAAACGACCCATTGTAGACGCCGGCGGCAAAGCAGCGGCGTAAGGGAAGCTATTTGCGTCGCACGGGGGGAAGATCGGTACAGACCCCTTCGAACGCCTCCGCAGCCATTCCTATGGATTCGCCCAGGGTAGGATGCGGATGGATAGTCTTGCCGATATCCACCGCGTCGGCGCACATTTCGATTGCCAGGGCGATTTCGCCAACGAGATCGCCGGCATGGGTTCCTACGATACCACCTCCGACGATGCGGTGCGTTTCAGCATCGAACAGCAGCTTGGTAAAGCCTTCGTCGCGTCCATTGGCAATAGCCCGGCCAGAAGCAGCCCAGGGGAACAAGCCTTTCTCGACCTTTATTCCCTCTGCCTTGGCTTGTTCTTCGGTCAGGCCAACCCAGGCGACTTCCGGATCGGTGTACGCCACCGAAGGAATGACACGCGCGTCGAAAAAGCTTTTCTGGCCAGCGATTACTTCGGCAGCAACATGGCCTTCGTGTACTGCCTTGTGTGCAAGCATCGGCTGGCCGACGATATCACCAATGGCGTAAATATGAGGGATGTTCGTACGCATCTGCGAGTCGACCTCGATGAAGCCCCGGTCACTGACGTGGACGCCGGCCTTGTCGGCATCAATGTTCTTGCCGTTGGGTGAGCGCCCGACCGCCTGTAGAACAAGGTCGTAGCGCTGCGGCTCTGATGGAGCGTTGTCGCCTTCGAAGCTGACCCAGATACCGTCATCCCTGGCTTCGGCTGAAACGGTTTTGGTATTGACCATGATGCGATCAAACCGCTTTTCGTTCATTTTCTGCCAGACCTTGACCAGATCACGATCGGCACCCAGCATCAGACCGCCCTGCATTTCCACGACGTCAAGGCGGGCACCCAGGGCCGAGTACACGGTTCCCATTTCAAGGCCGATGATGCCACCGCCAATAATCAGCATCTTCGACGGAATGGACTTGAGTTCAAGCGCACCGGTCGAATCGACAATGCGGTCGTCATCGGGCAGGAACGGAAGCTTTACCGACTGGCTGCCCGCGGCGATGATGGCCGACGCAAACTTTATGCTGCGGGTCGATCCGTCGTCACCCGTAACCGTGATGTGATGGGGGTCCGCGAAACGGCCTACTCCCGTCACCACGGCCACCTTGCGCATTTTTGCCATGCCCGCCAGACCGGTCGTCAGCTTGCCGATGACACTGTCCTTGTAGCCGCGCAATGCATCCAGATCAATAGAAGGAGCGCCGAACGAAATACCGTGTGCGGCCAGCGATTGCGCCGCTTCGGCAACGCCCACTGTGTGCAGCAACGCCTTCGACGGGATGCATCCGACGTTAAGGCACACACCACCCAGTGTGGAATAGCGCTCGATCAGCGCCACCTTCAGCCCAAGGTCGGCAGCCCGGAACGCGGCCGAATACCCGCCCGGCCCGGCGCCCAGCACTACGACATCCACTTCGTCGTCCGCCGGGCCAGAGTAGCTTGCCGCCTGGGCAGCCACGGCACCATCAGCCGCTGACTCGCGTTCTGGAGCGGATGTGTCTTGCTGAGCCGAAGAAGCCGACGCCGCTGCCGCCTGTGGCGCTGCGCCGTCAGTGGACGACGCTTCCGCCGCTTCGGCCTCGGAAGCCTCGATCCGTACCAAGGCGTCGCCCTGCGCGACCTTGTCTCCCACCTTGACCAAAACCTCGGCCACGACGCCGCCCTGCTCCGCCGGAATTTCCATGGAAGCCTTATCAGACTCGACGGTGACCAGGCTTTGCTCTGCCTTGATGGTGTCTCCGACTGCTACCAGCACCTCGATGACATCGACCTTGTCGAAATCGCCAATATCGGGCACTTTGAGTTCAGTTGTGCTCATGCGTGTCCCTTATAAAGCAATGCGACGAAAATCGGCCAGCAAGGAAGCCAGATATGCGTTGAACCGCGCTGCCGCCGCACCATCAATGACACGATGGTCGTACGACAACGACAGGGGAAGCATCAGACGAGGTTGAAATGCCTGGCCATCCCACACTGGCACATGAGCTGAGCGGGAAACACCCAGGATCGCCACTTCGGGAGCATTGATGATCGGTGTAAATGACGTGCCGCCAATGCCGCCCAAAGACGAAATCGAGAAGCAACCTCCCTGCATCTGCGCGGGAGAAAGCTTGCCCTCACGCGCCTTGGCCGCGAGCTCGGAGGTTTCCTTTGCCAGTTCAAGCACGCCTTTCTTGTCGGCGTCACGGATTACCGGCACCACAAGACCGTTGGGCGTGTCGGCGGCAAAACCGATGTGGTAGTACTGCTTGTAGATCAGTTCGTCACCGTCCAACGACGCATTGAACTCGGGGAACTTCTTGAGCGCGGCCACCACGGCCTTGATCAGGAAGGCCAGCATGGTGACCTTGATGCCCGACTTCTGGTTCTCGGTGTTGAGCTGCACGCGCAAGGCTTCAAGCTCGGTGATGTCCGCCTGATCGTTATTCGTAACGTGGGGAATCATTACCCAGTTGCGATGCAGATTGGCACCCGAAATCTTTTTGATGCGCGACAGCGGCTTGGCTTCGACAGGGCCAAACCTGGAGAAATCGACCTTCGGCCAGTCGATGACAGAAAGTCCACCGCCGGCTGCCGTTGCAGTAGCGCCGGACGGCGCAGCAGACAGAGCTTGCTTGACGAAGCTGCGTACATCGTCAAAGGTAATGCGGCCCTTTGGAGCGCTACCTTTGACGCGCGTCAGGTCAACGCCCAATTCGCGCGCGAATTTGCGCACCGAGGGCGATGCATAAGGCAGCTTGTTCAGCGGCAGATCCTTACCGTAATCTTGGGTTGGTGAAGTGCGCTCGACGGGCCGAGAAGCCATCTCGCCGGCTTCGCCGCTCGTGAAAGAAGCTGCAGCCGCCGCGGGTTGCGACGCCGCCGGCTCGTGGGCCTTCGGCTGTTCGGCCGATTCAGCAGGCGATTCAGTGTCTTGCCTACCAGCGGCTTCAAGAACAAGAATCTCGCTACCCTGACCCACCTTGTCGCCCACCTTGACCGACAAGCGTTTGACGACGCCGGCATGCGAGGACGGGATCTCCATGGAAGCCTTGTCGGACTCAACCGTGATCAGGCTTTGCTCTGCTTTGACGGCATCACCTTCGGACACCAGAATTTCAATGACTTCGACGTCCTTGAAATCGCCAATGTCCGGAACGACAACAGAAACAGCTTCGGCTGCTGCCGCGGCCTTTTTGCCTTCGGACGTTGCGGCCTCTGCTTTTGGCGATGAATCTGGTGTCGCGGGCCCGGACGCTGATTCGGTCTTGCCCTGTTCAGCTGCATCCTCGGGCTGTTCTGCTGTAGCGGCCGGCGCACCCGCGGCCTCTTCGAGCTCAAGTATGACAGAGCCTTCGCGCACCTTGTCTCCCACCTTTACCTTCAGGGCCTTGACGGTACCTGATGCCGGCGACGGAATTTCCATGGAGGCCTTATCGGATTCAACCGTGATCAGGCTTTGCTCGGCCTTCACGGAGTCTCCTTCAGCGACCAGCACCTCGATGACATCGACCTCGGAGAAATCGCCGATATCGGGAATCTTGATTTCTAGTTGACTCATTGCGACTGTCTCCGATCAGGCGTGATGGGGATTGGCTTTATTGGGGTTGATGCCGTACTTCTTGATCGCATCTGCCACCTTGGAGACCGGTATTGCACCCTCGTCCGCCAGCGAGCGCAGCGCGGCCAGAACAACGAAATGACGGTCTATCTCGAAGTGTTCGCGCAAGCGATAGCGGAAGTCAGAGCGGCCAAAGCCATCTGTGCCCAGTACCGCCAGACGTCTGCCTTCGGGCAGGAACGGACGGATCTGGTCACCGAACAGCTTGACATAGTCGGTGGAGACAACAATTGGACCAGCCGTGTCTTTCAGCATGCGCTTGACATAAGGCTCGGGAGCCTTGGTGTCGCCCGGATTCAACAAGCGGTAACGTTCGCAATCGAGGCCGTCACGACGCAGCTCGGTAAAGCTGGTGACGCTCCACAGGTCGGAGGAGACGCCCCAGTCTTTCTCGAGCAGGTCTTGTGCCGCCTGGACTTCGCGCAAAATGGTGCCCGATCCCATCAATTGAACATGCAGCTTGTTCTTGGCCTTGCCGGTAGAACTCAGCTTGTACATGCCCTTGAGAATGCCTTCTTCGTCACCCTTCGTCAGGCCGGGATGAGCGTAATTTTCGTTCATCACCGTGATGTAGTAGAAGACGTTTTCCTGATTCTGGATCATGCGCCGCAAGCCATCCTGAATGATCACGGCCAACTCGTGCGCGTATGTGGGATCGTAGGAAATGCAGTTGGGAATGAGCGCCGACATGATATGGCTATGGCCGTCGCCGTGCTGCAGCCCTTCGCCATTCAGTGTTGTGCGCCCGGCAGTGCCGCCCAGCAAGAAGCCGCGTGCCTGCATGTCGCCGGCGGCCCAGGCCAGATCGCCAATCCGCTGGAATCCGAACATCGAGTAATAGATGTAAAACGGAATCATGATGCGGTTGTTACTGGAGTACGACGTAGCCGCAGCAATCCAGGAGCTGAACGCACCGGCCTCGTTGATGCCCTCTTGCAGCAATTGACCGTCGCGCGACTCTTTGTAGTACATGACCTGGTCCTTGTCGACCGGTACGTACTTCTGACCTTCGGGTGCGTAAATGCCGATCTGGCGGAACAGGCCCTCCATCCCGAACGTACGGGACTCGTCAGCCAGTATCGGAACCACACGCGGGCCCAACTCTTTATCGCGCAGTATCTGGTTGATGATGCGGACGAATGCCTGTGTGGTCGAGATTTCTCGCCCCTCGGGCGTCGGCTCAAGTACCGCCTTGAATACCTCGAGATCGGGCGCCTTGAACTGTTCGTCGGACTTCGCACGACGCGAAGGCAGGTAACCACCCAGTGCTTTACGACGTTCATGCAAATACTTCATTTCCAACGAGTCGTCGGCAGGCTTGAAGTAAGGCAGCTCTTCGAGCTTGTCGTCGGGAATGGGAATATTGAAGCGGTCGCGGAACTCTCGCACCGCCTCCATGTCCAGTTTTTTCTGCTGGTGGGTGGGGTTCTTGGCCTGGCCGACATGGCCCATGCCGTAACCCTTGATGGTCTTGGCCAGAATGACCGTGGGCTGACCCTTGTGATTGACTGCCTCGTGGAAGGCAGCATAAACCTTGTGAGGGTCATGGCCGCCGCGGTTCAGGCGCCAGATGGCCTCGTCGCTCATCTTGCTGACCATTTCCAGCAACTTGGGATGCTTGCCGAAAAAGTGCTTGCGTACGTAGGCGCCGTCGTGTGCTTTGTATGCCTGGTACTCGCCGTCGACGGATTCCTCCATGATTTTACGAAGGATGCCTTCTTTGTCGCGCGCCAGAAGCGGATCCCAGTAACCCCCCCAGATCAGCTTGATGACGTTCCAGCCACTGCCACGGAAATCGCCCTCGAGCTCCTGGATGATTTTGCCGTTGCCGCGAACCGGGCCATCAAGGCGTTGCAGGTTGCAATTGACGACGAAAATCAGGTTGTCGAGCTTTTCGCGGGCGGCAAGACTGATGGCGCCCATTGATTCGGGCTCATCCATCTCGCCGTCGCCACAGAACACCCAGACCTTGCGGTTGCTGGTGTCGGCAATGCCGCGCGCATGCAGGTATTTAAGGAAACGAGCCTGATAAATGGCCATGATCGGACCCAGACCCATCGACACCGTCGGGAACTGCCAGAAGTCGGGCATCAGCTTGGGATGCGGGTAAGACGACAAGCCATTGCCGCCAACTTCCTGACGGAAATTGTCGAGCTGCTCTTCGGTAAGGCGCCCTTCAAGGTAGGCGCGTCCGTACATACCGGGAGAAGTATGACCCTGGAAGTAGACGAGGTCGCCGCCGTGGTCTTCGGTCTCGGCATGCCAGAAGTGATTCTGTCCGCAACCGATCATGGTTGCCAGGGACGCGAACGAGGCGATGTGGCCGCCCAGATCCCCACCGTCAGGCGGATTGTGCTTATTGGCCTTGACCACCATGGCCATGGCGTTCCAGCGAATATACGAGCGGATACGCTCTTCGAGCGCCAGGTTACCGGGATGAGGTGCTTCCAGGCCGGGCGGAATCGTATTGACATACGCCGTGTTGGCCGAAAATGGAATTCGTGCGCCTGACCGGCGAGCCAGGTCAATCAGCCGCTCCAGCAGAAAGTGGGCGCGCTCGGGTCCCTCGTTTTCGAGTACGGCCTCGAGCGCCTCGAGCCACTCCTGGACTTCGGGATCATCGTTGGCAACTGTTGCCAACGCACCGGCTTGATCAAGAGAGGACATGAATGTCTCCAATAAGATATTAAAAATCACGGACCAAACGGGTTGGCGCGTGGTAACACATTTGAGGCCAGCGCCGCTAAGCTGCGGCGGCCACTGTCTCGGAAACTCCTGAACACGGCGGCCGGATCAATTCATTCTAGGAAAGAGCCACAATAAGGGCAAGTAAAATTTCACTTTATGGCATTTGATTTTATAATGTGAAATATTGACGGAAAACTGAACGGTTGGAACTCGACGCAAGCAGCATAAAAAGGCTGCCGATGCCGCAGGATTCTCCTATTTGTTTAAAATAGACACACGATGGCCAGCCCTTCTCGAAAGTCTCTCATTCCGACTACGTTCTACGACCAGGCAAAAGGCGCGCGCCGCGGTCTGTACTGGTTGACGCCCGTCATCGTGCTTGTACTGTATTTGCTGGTCATGGGCGCCTTCATTTGGCTGCAACGCCTGCAAAGCGACAGCGTCATGTTCATCACCATCGATCAAGAAACGCGCCAGCAGCGTCTGATGATGGTGGTGGTTGCGCTTTCCTGCCTCATAATCCTCAGCTTACTCGCACTTTGGCGATACACGCGATTCCGTTCCCGCGCCGAGGCAGCCCTTATCGCGGAAACCGGATTCCGGCGTGCCATGGAAAACTCCATGTCTACTGGAATGCGGGTTTTCGACATGCAAGGACGCATTGCATATGTGAATCCGGCGTTCTGCCGCATGATAGGCTGGAACGAAGCCGACCTGATCGGTCGAACCACCCCATTCCCTTACTGGATACCCGGTCGCCACGCCTACCACCAGGAAACGCTCGACCTGCTGCTGTCCGGTCGCACACCCAGCAGCGGGCTGGAAGTCGAAGCGCAGCGGCGCGATGGATCCCGATTTACCGCCCGCATGTATGTGTCGCCTCTGCGCGACCCCAACGGCGAGCAGATCGGCTGGATGACCTCCATGACCGACATCACCGAGCCCAAGCGTATCCGCGAAGCCCTTACCGCCGCCCACGAACGTTTCATGACAGTGCTTGAAGGTCTGGACGACGCCATCTCGGTGGTGGCCGACACGCCCGAGGGACTCGAATTGCTGTTTGCCAACCGCACCTACCGGCGGTTCTTCGGCGCTCAATCCAATGGTCACGCCGAACTTCTGGGCGGTCGGCTTGGCCGCTTTACAGATGAAACCGTCGAAACGTTTTCGAATTCGGCTCAGCGCTGGTTCGAAGTGCATCACCGGATGCTCGCCTGGACCGACGGTCGCCGAGTTCGCCTTCAGGTTGCCCGCGACATTACAGAACGCCGTACACATGAAGAAGCCTCGCGCGTGCAGCAAGAAAAGATCCAGCTCACCAGCCGCCTCACCACCATGGGCGAGATGGCATCGTCGCTGGCGCATGAGCTCAATCAGCCACTGACTGCCATCAGCAACTACAGCATGGGCGCCGTGGCGATGCTAAAGGCCGGCAACCCCAAGCCCGAACAGTTGCTCGAGGCGCTTGAAAAAGCAGCGGCCCAGGCCGAGCGGGCAGGCAAGATCATCAGCCGGATCCGTGAGTTCGTCAAACGCAGCGAGCCGCGTCGCCAAAAGGTGCCCATTTCGCGCATATTGGACAACGCAATCGCATTTGCCGAAATTGACGCGCGCAAACGCCAGGTCGAGATCATCCGCGAACTGCCTCCCGACGACCCAACCGTCCTGGCAGACCCCATTCTGATTGAACAGGTATTGCTCAACCTTCTTAAGAACGGGGTTGAAGCGATGGAGCACAGCGATTACCGCAGCTTGCATGTTCGTGTTACCGAACAAGCACCGCTTGTCGAAATCGCCGTCATCGACCGCGGACACGGTCTGCGCGATCCGGAGCGCCTGTTCGAGCCTTTCTATAGCACCAAGTCCGAAGGTCTGGGCATGGGGCTAAACATCTGCCGGACCATCATCGAATCGCATCACGGTCGTTTATGGGCCTCAGCCAATCCGGAAGGTGGTACGATTTTTCGATTCACCCTGCCCTTCGCGGCACCGGAAGTCCCCAATCAATCAGAGAATCCCCAGGAGTTGCACGCATGACTACTACCGAAGAACCGAACACTGTTTTTATCGTTGACGACGATGAAGCGGTGCGCGATTCCTTGCGCTGGCTGCTCGAAGCCAACGGCTACCGCGTCAAGAGCTTCGGCAGTGCAGAAGACTTTCTCGAAGCCTACGACCCCGACCAGATTGGCATCCTGATCGTCGATGTGCGCATGCCCGGCATGAGCGGACTCGAGCTGCAAGAAGAGCTCATTGCCCGCAATGCACCACTGCCCATCGTGTTCATTACGGGACACGGCGATGTTCCCATGGCTGTCTCTACCATCAAGAAGGGCGCTATCGATTTTCTTGAGAAACCTTTCAACGAGACCGATCTGCGTGCCATCGTCGCACGCATGCTGCAAGAGGCCAACGAACGTGCGTCGCAAGCTCAGGCCAAACGGAACCAACAGGCAGTGCTGGGACGCCTGACCTCCCGCGAGCAGCAGGTGCTTGAACGCATTGTGGCCGGACGCCTCAACAAGCAAATCGCCGGCGACCTCAACATCAGCATAAAAACGGTAGAAGCGCACCGCGCCAACATCATGGAAAAACTCGAAGTCACTACCGTGGCCGACCTCATGAAGATCGCGCTGACGCACACCGAAGGACAAGCATGACCGCACGCATTATCGACGGCAAGGCGCTGTCTGATTCCATCAAGGCCGATGTCGCAAAACGCGCTCAGTCCCTTCGCGAACGTGGCATCGTACCTGGCCTTGCTGTCGTATTGGTCGGCGAAGATCCTGCATCGCAGGTATATGTTCGAAACAAGGCCGCCGCATGTGAAAAGGCGGGTCTTCACTCTCAGGTCATCCGGCTCGATGCCGGAATTACCCAGAAGCAATTGCTCGATGTGGTGCAGCAGCTCAATGAAGACGCTGCCGTGCACGGTATTCTGGTCCAGCTTCCGCTGCCGAAGCATCTGGACGCCGCCCAGGTCATCGAAGCAATCGCGGCCGAAAAAGACGTCGACGGATTCCATATCAGCAACGCCGGCCTGCTGATGACAGGCAGACCCCTGTTCCAGCCGTGTACTCCCTACGGCATCATGAAGATGCTGGAGTCCGAGAGTATCGACCTGTGGGGGGCAGAGGCCGTTGTGGTTGGTGCGAGCAATATCGTGGGCAAGCCCATGGCCTTGCTCATGCTTGCCAAGGGTGCAACGGTCACCCTGTGCAACTCCAAGACCCGCGACCTCGCTGCACACACGCGCAGGGCCGACGTACTGGTGGTGGCCACCGGCCGCCCCGACATGATTACCGGTGACATGATCAAGCCGGGAGCAGTTGTGATTGATGTTGGCATCAACCGCAAGGCTGATGGCAAGCTGACCGGCGATGTCGAATTCGACTCGGCTCGTAAAGTGGCGGGTGCCATCACGCCCGTACCCGGAGGCGTCGGCCCCATGACCATCGCCATGCTGCTGGTCAACACCGTAGAAGCGGCCGAGCGTGCCGCACAGGCGCATGACGCCGTTTCTTGAAGCACAATGACTCAAAACCCATTATTAGTACCCATCGATTCCCTTATTGACTACGCCGCGATCGAGCCATCGCACATCGAGCCGGCGATCAATACCCTTATTGAACAGGCGCGTGCGGCCGTCGAGCAGGCTGCCGACCCCGCACTGCCTGCCACCTGGGAGGCCATCATCGATCCCCTCGACGACGGCACAGAACCCCTGTGGCGAGCCTGGTCTGTTGCAGGTCACCTCAATGCGGTCGCAGACACTCCACCCCTGCGCGAAGCCTACAACAAATGCTTGCCCAAGGTAACCGAGTTCTCTACCTGGGTCGGGCTGCACAAGGGCCTGTACGCCCAGTACAAACGGCTGCACGGCGCACCCGGGTTCGCCCAGCTGCCACCAGTGCGCCAACGCATCATCGAACTTGCCCTGCGCGACTTCCGTCTTGGCGGTGTCGAGCTCGAAGGTCAGGCTCGCGAAGAATATGCCGAAATATCCGAGCAGCAGGCTCAGGCTTCACAACGCTTCTCGGAAAACGTTCTGGACTCGATGGACAAATGGACGCTCCACGTCGAAGATGAAGCCCGACTCGAAGGCCTGCCCGACGACGTGCGTGCTGCAGCGGCCCAACGAGCCAAAGACGCCGGTCTCGAAGGATGGGTACTCAATCTGAAGATGCCGTGTTATCTGCCGGTAATGCAGTATGCGCGCGATCGATCGCTTCGCGAAACCATGTACCGCGCCTATGGCACGTTGGCGTCAGAACACGGAGACCCGTCGCTCGACAACTCTCCGCTCATCGAGCAGTTGCTGGCACTGCGCGCACGAAAGGCCAAGCTGCTGGGCTACGCTGATTTTGCCGAGCTTCGCCTGCAGACACGCATGGCCAAAAGCGCCGGCGAAGTGCTTGAATTTCTGCGCCGGCTGGCCGCCAAGGCCAAGCCGTATGCAGAACGCGACCTTGAACAGTTGCGCGAGTTCGCACGAAACGAGTATGGCCTCGACGAGCTGCAACCTTGGGACATGCCTTTTTACTCGGAACGGCTGCGAGAATCGCGCTACGACTACTCAGAAGACGAGATCAAGCAGTATTTCACCGAGCCGCGCGTACTAAGCGGCCTGTTCCGGGTTGCCGAAAAACTGTTCGACGTACAGTTTCGCCCGGCCGGAGTATCCGCCTGGCATAAAGATGTGAAATGCTTTGAGGTTCTGGCAGACAATACCTCAATCGGGCATCTTCTTGTCGATCTTTACGCACGTCAGGGCAAGCAGGGCGGCGCCTGGGTAGATAGCGAGCGTAATCGGCGTCGCATAGGCATGCATCTGCAAAAGCCCATCGTCTATCTGACCTGCAACTTCACTGCGCCACAGAACGGCAAACCCGCACTGCTCACCCATGACGATGTAATCACACTGTTTCACGAAAGTGGGCATGCGCTACACGCCTTGCTGTCTCGCGTCGATGATCCGGGCGCTTCGGCCTTTTCCAGCGTTGAATGGGATGCCATCGAACTACCCTCGCAGTTCATGGAGAACTTTTGCTGGGAATGGTCTGTGGTGCAGTCCATGTCGGCCCATGTCGACACCGGCGAGCCACTACCTCGCAAGCTGTACGACAAGCTGGTGGCTGCACGCAACTTCCAGAGCGGCATGCAGATGGTGCGACAGATCGAATTTTCCTTGTTCGACATGGCCATTCATAACCAGGCTGGCGGTCTGTCCATCGCGCAGGTGCTGCACACACTGAACGAAGTTCGCAAAGAAGTTGCTGTGGTGTTTCCTCCCAGCTGGCATCGCTTTCCCCATAATTTCTCCCACCTGTTCGCAGGCGGATATGGAGCCGGCTACTACAGCTACAAATGGGCGGAAGTTCTTTCGGCGGATGCGTATAGCGCATTCGAGGAAGCGGCGGCTCAAAACCCCGATGGCGACACGCTGGATGCCGCCACCGGAAGGCGCTTCCGGGACGAGATTCTGGCCGTGGGCGGATCACGACCTGCAGCTGACTCATTCCGGGCGTTTCGAGGTCGTGACGCATCGTTGGACGCACTGCTGCGACATAGCGGCATGGTGGCCGAACCGGCCTGACCGCTTCCGGCGTCAATACCCGCGCTCAGGCTCGAAGGCTCCGTCTGGGGAACCTATCGAGCCTATAATCCGTCCAAGCAGGCATACCAGAAAAAGGTTTTTCGAATGTCCGGTTTTTCCATCCCAGCAGCGCTGGCCCTGGGCACTGTAATCGCTGCCCTGGCTCAGCCAGTGCTGGCCTCCCCTGCCGCCGCTACGCCAGATGCCATCCCTGCGCCGGGTGCCGCTGCGGTACAGGTCGCCACAGACACCCCGAGCACTGCAGGCAAGGCCACCACAACTTCCATTCACCGCATCCGCGGTTTCCTTCCAGATCTTCGCTTTTCCCTGATTGGCCCCAACGGCAAGACCGTCACTCACGAAACACTCAGGAACAAAGTCGTTCTTCTTTTCTTCGGCTACGCAAGCTGTCCTGACATTTGCCCGACCACGATGGCCCAACTTTCCATGGTGGTGGAAAGCCTTGGAGACCGGGCCGACGAGGTACAGATTGTCTTTATCAGCGTCGACCCTCATCGCGACACCCCGGAAATCCTTAACGCTTACGTCAGCGCCTTCAATGATCACGCTATCGGCCTGACCGGAAGCGAAAAGCAGATAGCCGACGTTGCTCGCCGATACCGTGTGGCCTATCAGATTGAAGCTCCCGCCACCGACGACCCAGATAACTACGAAGTCACCCACGCACGGGGAGTTTACATATTCGATCAAAAAGGCCGCGCCCGCTTCCTGGCTTCGGATTCCGAATCGATGGAATCCCTTGCCCAGAGCGTACGCGAACTGCTGGGTTAAAGCTGCTTCAGGGCATCGCCCAAGGCTGTGCGAACACCCTCTTCGATGGCCGGATGATAAAAAGGCATTTGTATCATCTGGCGTATCGTCAGCTCGGCCTGATGTGCCCAGGCCAGCAAATGGCCGATATGTTCAGCAGCCGGACCAACCATCTCAGCGCCCAGAAACTTGCCGCTGCCAGGTTCAGCGTACACGCGCAGCTTGCCACGATTCTGCAAGATGATGCGTGACCTTCCCTGGCTTTCAAAGTCCGCCTTTCCGATGACCACTTTTTTGGGAAGCTCTCGATAAAACGCCCCCACATGGGTAATCTGGGGCGAAGTAAACACGATTGACAATGGCGACCGACGTGTCTTGGCTTCGACGTCCGGAAACCGGGCTGCGTTCTCGCCGGCCACGTAACCATCGTCGGCCGCTTCATGCAGTAACGGACGAGTTCCGTCGACGTCCCCTGCCAGGAATATGGGGGCTCCCACCACCTGCTGCGTCGCAAAATCAAAGCGCGGTCTCCCCTTTTCATCCAGGCTTGCAGAAGTGGCATCCAGATGCAGGCCGTTCAGCGCGGGTGGCCTGCCGGCGGCCATCAGCACGTAATCGTATCTATCCGAACTTTCGACCCCCGATTTGTCCTTGAGTCGTGCTTCAACTTCGTCACCATGCCTGACCACTTCGACTACGTCGGTGCCAAGCCGCAGGTCAAACTCGGATTGGAACGCCGCCAGGGCACTGGCATTAACCACTGGGTCCGAGATGCCGCCAAGCAGTTCACTTCGCCCGACCACGACCACCCTTACACCCAGGCGAGACAAGGCCTGGCCCAGCTCCAGCCCTACGGGTCCGGAGCCCACCACCAGCACACGAGAAGGGAGGTCATCCCATGCAAAGACGTCGTCGTTGACGACAAGCCGGTCACCAAGAGACCGGTACATCTGGGGTATGAAAGGCGCTGAGCCGGTGGCTACGACCGTAGCCACGGTATTGATTCTGACGCTGTCGTTTACCTGCAGAACGGTGTCTGACGTGAATCGCGCCCATCCGCGTAACTTTTCGTCGGCTGGCATCGCGTTGACGGTCTCAAGTACAAACCCCACAAACCGGTCACGCTCGCGTTTGACGCGTTCCATGACCTGCTTTCCGTCCACCTTGATCGCGCCGTCAATACGAACTCCGAACGCTGCCGCCTGGCGTGCACCATGCGCAGCGTTAGCCGCAGCAATCAGGAGTTTGGAGGGCATGCAACCGACACGCGCGCACATGGTGCCATAAGGACCGCCTTCGATCAGCAGAACCCTGCGACCTGCGGCCTTGACTGCCCGGTAAGCAGTCAATCCAGCTGTACCTGCACCAATGATGACTACGTCAGTGTCGATTGTTTTCATTATGGCTCCGTGACATGGCCTGTTTCGCGACGTCAGCCTGGCCCATGAGCGATTCAGACTGACGTTAGCCTGGCAAGTCTCGGCGCCCGGACCTTACAGCCCCGTCCATTCCTTGACGAAGTCCCGGTAATCGGGCCGCTCGATTGGATCGGAAGGAGCAATGGGCGTGCCAATGGCAAGATAGCCCATGAAGCGGTACTCGAGGGCATCGTAATCCAGGGCGTCATGTACCTCATCGACATATGTGCCCAAGCCCGTGCTCCAGTATGCACCATAACCCAGCATATGTGCAGCATTCAGCATATTGGTTACTGCAGCACCGGTGGCAAGCAGCCGCTCGTCCTCGGGAATCTTGGTATTACTGCTGTCCATGCGACACGCCAGGGCAACCAGCAAGGGAACTTTCGAAAGCCAATCACGGGTGGACGCTTCTTTTTGTGTTGTCAGCGGCAAGCCGGCCCTTTTGATGGCTCCGATGGCAAAGTCGGCCCATCGCTGTACCGCGTCACCACGGATCAGCGTAAACCGCCATGGCCGCAGCCGCCCGTGATCCGGCGCCGACATGCCGGCTTGAAGAATCTGGGAAAGATGCTCGTCGGTGGGTCCTGGAGCCTGCACAAACTTGACTGAACGCCGGTTAAACAAATAGTCGATGGGTGGAACAGACATCGTGAATCCTTTAAGACGAGCCCAGGCGCAACGCCAGGGCGAATGAATAACTCCCCTTACGGGTAGAAATCACCCTGCCAACGCAGGATTTTGGTAATGCCTGCCAACGGCAGGATCAGTTTGGCGAGGAAGCTGCGACGAGCAGTGCCTTCATGTCCCGCACTGCTTTTTCCAGTCCGTCGAAAACCGCCTGGGAAATTATGGCATGTCCGATATTCAGCTCGGCAATTCCCGGCAAAGCCGCGATGGCAGACACGTTTTCGTAATGGAGCCCGTGACCGGCATTCACGCGCAAGCCGAGTCCTGCTCCCAGGGCGGCGCCCTGTCGTACGCGCTCGAGTTCTGTCTGCATGTCGGGGCCTGTCGCCTCTGCGTAAGCCCCGGTGTGCAGCTCGATGACGGTCGCACCCGCGCGGCCGGCCGCCTCGATCTGAGCTGGGTCGGGATCGATGAACAGGGACGCCCTGATCCCCGCATCGTGCAGGCGATTCACGGCATCGCGCACGCTGTCAAAGTGTCCCACAACATCCAGCCCGCCTTCTGTCGTCAACTCTTCGCGTCGTTCGGGAACCAGACAGACATCGTGGGGACGAGCCTTGCACGCAAGCTCCAGCATCTCGGGCGTGATTGCACACTCAAGGTTCATCCGGGTGCGCAACTTGGCTCGAATGGCCGGTACATCAGCGTCCTGAATGTGCCGCCTGTCTTCGCGCAAATGAAGTGTGATCAGGTCAGCACCCGCCTCTTCAGCAATGACTGCGGCGCGAACCGGATCGGGATACGCGGTGAGCCGTTGCTGGCGCAAGGTTGCAACGTGGTCGATATTGACGCCAAGCTCGATCATTTTTCGGCCTCGACAGACACACCGATCACGGGATTGCCCGAGACAGGTTCATCAGTATTTTCGACCCATCCCCCACCCAGTGCCTTGTACAGTTCGACACGGTTAAGCAGGGAGTTCAGGCCGGTCTGAAGAAATTGCCGCTGTGCCGAGTAAAGCCCTACTTCGGCTGTCTGCACCTGCAGGAAGCTATCGATCCCTTCCTGGTAGCGCAGCTTGGCGATCTCAAGCGTCTTGGCATTGGACTCTTCAAGCGAGCGCAGGGCATCCAGCTGGCTGGCGTAGGTAGCCTCACCCGCCAATGAATCCGCAACCTCACGGAACGCAACCTGGATGGCTTTCTCGTATTCGGCTACCGCGATGTTCTTGCGTGCCTCGGCCAGGTCCAGGTTCCCGCTTACTCCGCCGGAAAACAGCGGGATGGTGATTTGGGGTGAGTAGGTCCAGTATCTGTTGTCAGAGCTGAACAAACCGCCGAGTTGGCCACTGGCGAATCCTAGCAGTCCCGTAATGGAAATGTTCGGAAAGAATGCCGCACGCGCTGCGCCGATGTTTGCATTCGCAGCCACCAGCGCATGTTCAGCAGCAATGATGTCAGGTCGGCGGGCAAGCAGATCTGACGGCAGCCCGACCGGAATTGAGGTCAGGAGCTGATCCTTGCCAAAGGGTTGCGATGCCGGAAGGTCGACAGGAGGCTGCTCGCCCAGCAACAGAAGCAAGGCGTTCTGCGCCTGTGCTTCCAGGCGCGTGAGCTCTGCTATGTCGGCGCGAACCGTATCCAGTTGCCCCTGTGCCTGATTCAGGTCCAGTGCGCCGGCCACACCCGAATCAAAGCGGCGCTGAACGATATCAAACGAGGCCTGCCGCGCCGCCAGGGTGCGACGCGCAAGCTCAAGCTGCTGTTCGGTTGCTCGCAAGGTGAAGTACGCTTCGGCCACCTGGGCCACCAGGCTTATGTGTACCGTACGCCGGGCGGCTTCGGTTGCCAGGTACTGTTGGTATGCGGCTTCGGAAAGATTACGTATACGACCAAAGAAATCAAGTTCGAACGAGGTGATGCCCACCCCGGCCTGATACATACGTGTCACGCTTGGCGCATCGGGTCCGCCCATGCGCAGGCCTTCGGGGTTGCGAGTTACCTGGGAGAGGCCGCCGGCGCCGAATGTTGGCAATCTTTCACTTTGCTGAATGCCAAACTGGGCCCTCGCTTCCTGGACTCGCTCGATTGCAACCCGCAGGTCACGGTTATTCTCCAGCGCAATCCCGATCAGCGCCTGCAGCTGTGGGTCACGGAAAAACTCCCGCCATCCCAGGTCGGCAGACACTTCCGTGCCCTGTTGACCAGACGCCGTAGCATCTGTGTACGTTGGATACTGGCCCGGAACCGGAGCCGCCGGGCGCTCGTACTTGGGCGCCAGCGAGCATCCGGCCAGTATCAGCGCGGTCAGCGTCGGTAAGGCGGTATTACGAAAAACGCGTCGACTCATTCTTGATTCCCGTTCTTGGCAGACCCGGGCTCCGATTGGTTATCGTCAATATCATGGTGCACGGAAGTCAGTGGGCCGGCGTGCGCGCCGCTGACCTTGGGCCGGGTCTTGAACAAGCGAAGTATCACCACGAAAAAGGTTGGCACAAATACCATCGCCAAGGGGGTCGCGGCAAGCATGCCGCCCAACACGCCCAGGCCCACGGCATTCTGGCTGGCCGCACCTGCTCCGGTAGCCAGAGCCAGCGGTACCACGCCCATGATGAATGCGAAGGATGTCATGAGGATGGGGCGGAAACGCAGCCGTGCGGCCTCAACAGTTGCCTCGATGATGTTACCGCTATAGGCGTAACTGTCTTTGGCGAACTCGACAATCAGAATGGCGTTCTTGGCCGCCAGCCCGATCACTGTCACCATCCCCACCTGGAAATACACGTCGTTCGGCATTCCGAGCGCGGATATCAGCCCCACAGCGCCCAGCATGCCCAGAGGCACCATCAGCATCACCGAAAGCGGAATGGCCCAGCTTTCGTACAGTGCCGCCAACACCATGAACACTACCAGCATGGCCAGTGACAGCAGAATGACAGACTGCGCACCTGCTTGCTTCTCTTGGTATGACAGGCCGGTCCATTCATAGCCGAAGCCGTTGGGCAGCTGTGCGACCAAGGCCTCCATTTCGGCCATGGCCTCGCCAGTCGAGTAACCCGGTGCGGCGGTACCGCCAATACGGACGGATTCGTAGCTGTTGTAACGCACAACCTGGACCGGCCCTTGCGTCCACTCGGCGGTCACGAACGACGACAGGGGAACAGCTTCGCCGGCGGCATTGCGCGCCGTAAGCTTCATGAGGTCGTCAGGAGACATGCGGTGCTTCTGATCAGCCTGCACCCACACGTTCTGCATCCATCCCATATTGGGAAACTTGCCCACATAGGATGAGCCGACCGCTGTAGAGATCAGCGCAGAGGCTTCCGAGAAATCCACCCCGAGCGCAGCGGCTTTCTGCCGGTCGATCTTTACATTAAGCTGCGGACCCGGACCGAGGCCTGTCACGCGAGTATCCTGCAGCTTCGGATTCTGCATGGCTGCTTGCAACAATTGTTGCGTGGCTGCCTGCAGGGCGTCATGTCCGAGACCGCCCCGATCCTGCAATCGAAGATCGAAACCGGCGGCATTGCCCAGCGACGAAATAGCCGGAGGCACAATGGCAAAGACCATAGAGTCGGGCAAGCCGAACAACAGGTTCTGGTTCGCCTTGTCAGCTACGGCCTGGGCAGAGTTTTCGCGTCCCTTGCGCTCCGAGAAATCCTTGAGGGGTACAAAGGCAATCGCCGCGTTAAGGCCGCTACCGTTAAAACTGAAGCCCTGAACCGAGATGACGTTCTGCGTTTGCGGCTGGTTGAAGAAATATTGTTCAACCTTACGGATGGTCTCCTGCGTTCGGTTAGCGGTAGCACCCGACGGCAGTTCGATGTTCACAATTGCGTATCCCTGGTCCTCTTGGGGCAGGAACGAGGTGGGCATGCGGAAGTACAGGAAGCCCATCACCAACGCCAGCAACAGGTAGATGAACATCATGCGGCCCGTACGTTTCAGGCTCTTGCCCACCCAGCCTTCGTAGCGTCGGGTGATCCGATCGAATTTTCGGTTGAACCAGCCGAAGAAACCACGCTTTTCCTCGTGATGCCCTTTTGGAATAGGCTTGAGAATCGTGGCGCACAAGGCAGGGGTAAACGTCAATGCCAGGAACCCGGAAAACAGGATGGAAACCGCCATGGCCACCGAGAACTGGCGATAAATCACCCCGACCGAGCCGGACATGAATGCCAGCGGGAAAAACACCGTAGCCAACACCAGCGTCATGCCAACCACGGCCCCACTGATCTGGGGCATGGCCTTTTTCGTAGCCTCTTTGGGACTGATGCCCTCTTCGGCCATGATCCGTTCCACGTTCTCGACCACAACGATCGCATCGTCAACCAGGATACCAATGGCCAGCACCATGGCGAACATGGTCAGGACGTTGATCGAGAAACCGAACGCCAGCATCACGGCCAAGGCCCCCAGGATGGCGATAGGCACCACCAGCGCGGGAATCAGCGTGTACCGGACGTTCTGCAAGAACAGGAACATCACCAGGAACACCAGCACCATGGCCTCGACCAGGGTGTGCAGCACCTGTTCGATAGATGTTTCCACATACGGGGTGGTGTCATATGGAATGGAGTATTCCATATTGGGCGGGAAGAACTTCGAGAGTTCTTCCATTTGCCTCTTGACGCCCTCAGCGGTCGTCAGGGCGTTGGCGTTGGGCGTCAGGGAAATGGCAAAAGCGGCTGTCGTCTTGCCATTGAGCCATGCGCCAAACTGATAGGTGTCCGAGCCGACCTCAACTCGCGCTACGTCCTTGATTCGCACGGCCGAGCCGTCCACATTTGCCCGCAGGACAATGTTTTCGAAATCCTGAACGCTGGAAAGTTCGCCATTGAGCAGTATCGGCGCGGCGACGCGCTGATCGCTGGGATTGGGTGGCGATCCCAGGATACCGCCCGAGATCAGCTTGTTCTGATTGGCGATGGCGGCATTGACCTGCGCCATGCTCAGGTTGTAACCGGTGAGCTTGTCGGGGTCGACCCACACCCGCATCGCTCGTGGCGCGGCAAACAACTGGAACTTTCCGACCCCGGGAACCCGGGCGATGGTGTTCTGAACGTTGCGGGTAATGTAATCGGCCAGAGCCGTCTGATCCATCGACCCGTCAGTCGAAGTAATGGTGACGACCAGCAAGAAGTTCGGATTGGCCTGCTCTACCTTCAGACCCTGCTGCATCACGGCGGCCGGAAGGCTGGCGCTGACATTCGAGATACGATTTTGCACGTCCACCTGGGCCATGTCCGGGTCCGTGCCCGGCGCAAAGGTTGCCGTGATCTCGGCGCGTCCATACGAGTCACTGATCGACTCGTAATAAAGCAGACCCTTGGCACCGTTAAGTTCATTCTCGATCAGACTGGCGACCGACTGCGCCACGTCCTTAGCCGATGCGCCGGGATAGGTCGCATTGATCGTAATGGAAGGTGGAGCCACTTCGGGGTACTGCGACACCGGCATATTGGGGATTGCCAGCAGGCCGGCCAAAGTGATGGCCAATGCCACCACCCAGGCAAAAATCGGTCTCTCAATAAAAAACTGTGGCATGTGTGCTCACTTTAAAAGCTTGGATGTCGCGGGCCGGCCAGGGCCCGCATAGACAGTTTCTATCTGCGTTCCGGCATCACGAGCCAGAGCCCGGAGCCTGGCCGGGTTCGGCGGCGTCGCCTTGCCGCGCAGCACCCTGGCCCGATTGGCCCCCCTCAGCACCGCCAGCGCCTTGGGCGGGGGGCTGTTGCGGCTGTCCTTGGCCAGGTTTGGCGCCAGGCTGCCAGGGTATGGGCTGGACAGGTACGCCAGGTCGAATCTTCTGGAAGCCCTCGACAACAACAACATCACCCGCAGAGAGGCCCGAAGTGATCATCCACTTGCCGTCAATTGCCGGGCCAGTGGTAACCGGCGTGGCATGTACCTGGCCGTCCTTGACCAGCATGAGGGCACCTTTGCCGTCGGCGGTGCGCTGCAGCGCCTGCTGGGGCACCATCAAGGCTTTCTCGTCCACACCCTGCGCCAGCAGGACCCGAACGTACATGCCGGGAAGCAGGATTTCATCAGGGTTGGGAAATTCGGCCCGCATATTGACCTGACCGGTAGTCGGGTCGACGGAGACACCGGAAAACAGCAGTTTTCCGGAATGGTCGTACACGCTGCCGTCTTCGAGAATTACGGTGGCCTTTGCTGCCTCTTCACCGGCGCGTTCAAGGGTGCCATCGGCCAGCGCCTTGCGAAGCTGGGCCAGTTCAGCCGTTGGACGGGTAATGTCGACGTAGACCCGGTCGAGCTGCTGGACAGTGGCCATCTGGGTAGCGTTGGCACTGCTGACAAGAGCACCTTCCGTCACCATGGCGGCTCCGATACGTCCATCGATAGGCGAAGTGACCTTGGTGTAACCCAGGTTGATCTCCGCGGCCTGGAGCGCGGCCTTGGCTGCTGCGATTGCCGCTTCGCCCTGAGCCGCGGCAGCGACGGCGTTGTCATACTCCTGACGGCTTACCGCGTTGGCATCGATCAGCTTGCTGTAACGCCTTGCCAGGGTACGCGCAGCCTGCGCATCCGCTTCTGCCTGTTTCAGCTGTGCGGCCGCCTGGGCACGAGCAGCCTCGTAAGGAGCGGGATCAATCGTGAACAACAATTCACCGGCCTTGACATCACTGCCTTGAACAAAATTGATTTCTTCCACTATGCCCGTAACACGTGCACGGATCTGCGCATTCTTGATGGCATCGACACGCCCCGGCAAGTCGACGACGACTTCGGTACGTGCAGGTTCGACGGTAATCACGCTGACCGGCACTTTCATATCACCATGCGGACCCTGGGCTTCCTTACCGCAAGCCGCAAGCAGCACTAACGACGAAAGCAAAAACACTCGGGCCTGCTGCCGGGCGGGCAGACGAAAAATGCGCATCAATGGCTCCTGGGGAAACAGCGCCGGGGTGTAACGCCCGGCGACGGCTCTGTAATTTTTGGCAAACGACGAGTATAAAACGAAACTCGATCTCATTAAACGAAGAAATAATTTCAGATTTATGATTGCATACGCCGGATCTTATGGTTGTTGTTGATCCGACCTGTGCAGCCAGGCGGCGCAATCCTGCTGGCTGCCCGACTGGTCTCACCCTAACAGCAGGGCGTCATCCGAGACTGTTTCTCCACGTACGCGCTCAAACATCTTGAGCAAATGTGGCACGTCGAGCCTGCGCCGCTCTTCGCCTGACACATCAAGGACAACCTGTCCCTGATGCAGCATGATGGTCCTGTCGCCGGTTTCGAGCGCCTGCTGCATGCTATGTGTAACCATCAGGGTAGTCAATTGACGTTCTGCCACGATGCGTCGCGTGATATCTAGAACAAACGCGGCAATCCGCGGGTCGAGGGCCGCAGTGTGCTCATCGAGCAACAATATGCGGGACGGCCGCAGCGCTGCCATCAACAGGCTGACGGCTTGACGCTGTCCCCCCGAAAGCAGGCCAATGCGGTCGCCCAGACGACTCTCAAGTCCAAGTCCCAACTTGGCCAACCGCTCGGCACACTCGGTGCGAAGTTGAGGTGCCAGAGCCCGTTTCAGGCCCCGGCGCTCACCGCGATTGGCTGCCAGGGCAAGGTTCTCTTCAATGGTCAGGTCTTCGCACGTACCCAACAAAGGGTCCTGAAATACCCGCGCCACCATGCCGGCCCTATCCCAAACCGGCATCCGATTGAGTTCGACATCGTCAATGCGCAGGGAACCCCGGTCGAGCTGAACTTCTCCCGAGATGGCATTTAGCAGCGTGGATTTGCCTGCCCCGTTGGAACCGATGACGGTCACGAATTGCCCCGTAGGTATTTCGAGTGACAGCCCGCGTAACGCCCGGGTCTCGATCGGTGTCCCTGCATTGAACGTGATGTGCAGATCTTGTGCTATTAACATCATGGCCTCTTGCGGTCGCGAATGCGCTGGCGCAGCAAGGGCACGACCAGAAAGATGGTGACCAGCACCGCTGTAATGAGGTTCAGGTCTTGCGCGTGCAGTCCGATGAAATCGGCGTTCAGCGCAAGCGCCACAAAAATTCTGTACAGGACGGCGCCAACGATTGCTGCCGCTGTCATGAAGACCAGCCTGCGCGAATTCGTAAGACTTTCACCCACGATCACCGCGGCAAGGCCGATGACAATGGTTCCAATGCCCATGGAGATGTCCGCCACCCCCTGGGATTGAGCAAATAGTGCCCCACCCAGGGCACACAAGGCGTTTGAAAGAGCCAGACCGATCAGCACCATGGCACCTGTCGCGACACCCTGCGCCCGTGCCATTCTGGGATTGGAGCCAGTCGCGCGCAGTGCCAGCCCCGAATGCGTACCCAAATACCAGTCCAGTGCAAACTTTACGAGCGCCACCAGAGCGAGAATCAGCAGTGGCCGCAAAATATAGTCGGGCAGGTTGTCGCTCATGAACACCGAAAAAACGGTGGGTTCAGTTATGAGCGGGACGTTCGGCCGTCCCATGATGCGCAGGTTGATTGAATACAGCGCGATCATCATCAGGATGCTTGCAAGCAGATCCATGATCTTTAGCCGCACATTCAGCCAGCCGGTAATGGCGCCGGCAAGCGCGCCGGCAATTGTCGCCACAAGTGTGGCGGCGAACGCATTCCACCCCATCACGATCAGGGTAGCCGCCACCGCCGCCCCCAAGGGGAAACTTCCGTCCACGGTAAGGTCGGGGAAACGCAGGATGCGAAAAGAGATCAGCACGCCCAAGGCAACCAGCCCGTATATCAGGCCGATTTCAAGCGCACCCCACAACGCGTACCAGGACATGAGGGTTTCCGGCTTATTCGATGATGTGAGCGGCCGAATTGCGCAGCTCTTCAGACAACGTTACGCCCTGCTTGCGGGCCGCAACCGCATTAAGGTGCAGGGCAAGTTTGTCGCTTGTTTCGGAGGCGATTTCGCCCGGGTTTTCTCCCTTGAGGATTCGTATGACAATTCGCCCTGCCTGACGGCCCATTTCATAGTAATCGAGCCCGAGCGCTCCGATGGCCCCACGCTCGACACTGGCAGTGTCAGAGGCAATCAGCGGAATGCGTGCGTCGTTGCCGACTTTGGCCAGCGATTCGTATGCAGAGACCACATTGTTGTCGGTGCTGGTGTAAATGACATCAACCTTGCCCACCAGGCTGCGCGCGGCTGCTCCGACATCCACGGTGCGCGGCGCGCTTGCCTCGACCAATGTCATGCCCATGCCAGGAAGCAGGCTACGCAGTTGCTCGACCACAGAAACCGAATTGGCCTCACCCGGGTTGTAAACCATTCCCACTTTGCGGGCATCGGGAACAATCTGTTTGATGAGTTCGACCTGCCGCTCGAGCTCCAGGCTGTCTGAAACCCCTGTCACGTTGGTTCCCGAGGGCTCGAACGAAGGCACGAGCTGGGCGCCGACCGGATCAGTCACCGCGGCATACACCACCGGTATGCTCTTGGTGGCGGCCACCACCGCCTGTGCCGAGGGTGTTGCAATGGCAACGATGACGTCAGGCTTGTCGCCAACATATTTGCGTGCGATCTGTGTCGCAATGGCGGTGTTGCCCTGGGCCGTCTGAAACTGCCACTCAAGCCCTTTGTCTTCGGTGTAACCGGCTTCGGCCAGGGCATCCTTGACGCCATCCTTGATGGCATCCAGTGCGGGGTGCTCCACAATGCTTGTCACGGCAACCGACTGGGCATGTACGGGGGGCGACGTGACCGAGGCAAGCACCACTGCAGCCACCACTGCTGTCGCCACCTGGTGAACCCTGCTTTTTGCGCCAATACGGGCAATCAACGAAGGAAACGTCCACTTCATTACAAACCTCTGCTCATTGATTCTTGTTTGATATACAGGTGGAAACTCCGCGGCCGTTTCCGTCAGTTCCTGCAACTTTAACTCAGCCCGCCAGGGTTTTGCCATGCCTCGGTTCGCAGTTGTTCCAACACGTGACGTGCCCAGCGTATCGCCGGCAATCCCGTGTCCTTTTCGACCTGCGCCGCCCGATCCAGAAGCTCCGCAGTCGTGGACTGCAGGACCGGCCCCCGAAAGGCAAGGACGACCCGGTTGCCCGCATCACTTTCAGGCAATTCAATAACCGGCCCGCCAAACGCCTGCCTGATGCTGTCAAGATTGCGCGGAAAGCTTTCGTGATTGCCGAACAGATTTACGGTCATGACTCCGCCATCAGGGCTCAAGGCACGCTGGCAGCCCTGATAAAACTCTACCGATTCGCGCACCGGCCCTTGGGCCTGCGAATCGTAAAGGTCGACCATCAGTGCTACGTAACGTCCAATATTATGGGGTTTCTCTACCCACACGGCCGCATCAACATGGTCAATATACGAGCGGTCATTGCGTGGCAAGCGAAAATACGCGTGACACATGGCGGTAACGGCGGGGTTCCACTCGGCTGTCTCAACATTGACCGGCGTGTGCTTCAGGGTAAACCGCAGCAAGGCACCCGCGCCCAGGCCAAGAATACCGACAGAATCCGTTTTGCGCGGCTCGATGAACAACAGCCAGGCCATCATCTGCCGGGTGTAGGCCAACACCAGTTCGCTGGGCTTGCGTACGCGCATGGCACCCTGGATCCACTCGGTACCCAAGTGCAGGTACCGGATCCCCCCCTCTTCCGACATGGTCGGCACTTCATCCGGCCAATGCTCGTCGTACGCACTCATGAGCCGGACGAGAAGTCGAATGTAGCGACCACAGGCGTGTGGTCAGAGGGCTGTTCGTTTCGCCGCGGGTCTTTGTCGATGTAACAGCCTGTGCAATAAGGCCGGAGCACTTCGGAAATAAGGATGTGGTCAATGCGCAAGCCGGCGTTGCGGCGAAACGCCATTCTTCGATAATCCCACCAGCTGAAGGACTTTTCCTCTTGATCAAACTCCCGAAATGAATCGATCAGGCCCAGGTCCAGCAGCGCCTGGAAGGCGGCACGCTCGGCGTCCGACACCAGGACATCGCCCTCCCACTTGGCCGGATCATGGACGTCTTCATCCTTGGGAGCAACGTTATAGTCGCCCAGCACGGCCATGCGCGGATACCGCTCAAGCTCGCGCTCAAGCCAGTCACGGAAGGCGGCGAACCACCGCAGCTTGTATTCGTACTTGTCGCTGCCCACCGACTGGCCGTTTGGACAGTATGCACTGATCACGCGTATGTCGCCGACAGGGCTGGGCAAGGTGGTGGCGATGACGCGCTGTTGCAGGTCGTCGAACCCGGGAATATTGCATTGCTCGTCTGTTCCGGCGTTCTTGGAAATGACCGCCACACCGTTGTATGTTTTTTGACCCGCCCAACAGGCCGTGTAACCAATTTCGGTGAACGCCTCAAGAGGAAACATGTCCTGTGCAAGCTTGAGCTCCTGCAAGCATAAGGCATCCACGGGGTTGTCGTTGAGCCAGTCCAGTACCTGAGGCAACCGCACTTTAAGCGAATTGATGTTCCAAGTGGCTAGTTTCATGGGGCGATTCAAAATAAAGGATTCGTAAGCGCAAAGCGGCGGAAAAGCCAATTAGCGTATCATGTGCGTCAAGATAAGTATTACCGCAACTCATGAAAGCCATCAGCCGTGTCGCACAGACACTCGACCAAGGCGTCGTTCTAGACGTAACCATCGAAGATCTGACCTGTCAGGCCTATGTCGTCGTCAGTTCACCCGATCTTGAGCGCGTCGCAGATTTTGTTCCCGCCAGCCGGTTCGAAGCGGAAGGAGACGTCCATGTGACAGCCGTTTCCACTGCCGCTGACGCCCGCCAACAGGTTGAAGATCTGGCCTTCAACATGAACATTGGAGACACCGCTGTGTTCCTGTGCCTTGACGACGCAGCCTACCAGGCCACGATTGAAGAGCTTGGCCAGAGCCAGGCGGCACATTGAACTACTTCGCCGGTATCTGCTAAGCTTTTTGTCTTTTTTTCTCCGGGTACAACGCAATGTCGCGATTTTCTGGCAACATTTTCATGGTAGTCGCCCCCAGTGGGGCGGGCAAATCCAGCCTTGTCAACGCACTGCTGGAAAAAGACCGCGACGTCACGCTTTCCATCTCATGCACCACCCGCGCCCCTCGTAGCGGCGAAAAGCCCGATGAACACTACCGTTTCGTAACCGTAGAAGAGTTCATGGAGCTGCGCGACAATGGCGGCCTGCTTGAATGGGCCGAAGTACAC
Organism: Pusillimonas sp.; assembly: GCF_029263785.1. Classification (GTDB taxonomy): domain Bacteria; phylum Pseudomonadota; class Gammaproteobacteria; order Burkholderiales; family Burkholderiaceae_B; genus Pusillimonas. The sequence continues at coordinate 31,507 of NZ_JAJUFE010000008.1, forward strand.
GGCAACTTTTACGGCACGCCCCGCGATGGAATCGAATCCTTCATCGAGGAGGGCCGCGATGTGCTTCTCGAAATTGACTGGCAAGGCGCGCGACAGATTCGAAGGCACTTCCCGCAGGCGGTAGGCATTTTCATCCTGCCCCCATCCATTGAAGCGCTCGAAGCCCGTCTGCGTGGCCGAGGCCAGGATGCACCTCACGTGATTGCCCAGCGTTTGCTGGCAGCAGGCAGCGAAATGTCGCACGCTTCCGAGTGCCAATATGTTATTATTAATCAAGAATTTAGCGTCGCTTTAGAGCAGTTGGCGCAAATTGTTTCGGCCACCCGTTTGCGTTACGCTACGCAAGCTGCGCGCAACGCCGAGCTTTTCAGCCAGTTGGGCATCAGCAAGACGCCCAACTGAACCTTGTTATTTTCCTTAGGACGTAACCTTATATGGCACGCATTACTGTCGAAGACTGCCTCGAAAAAATCGATAACCGCTTCGATCTGACCCTGGCGGCAACCTATCGCGCCCGCGAACTCGCGCAGGGTCACGAACCCCGCGTCGATCCCGACAAGGACAAGCCCACGGTTATTGCCCTGCGCGAAATTGCTGCCGGCCTGACAGGTCTCGAGATGCTGCGCAAGGTTCCGACCTAACCTGAAATTTGTGATGGATGTATGGCATTTTCGACTCTTCGCGGTGCTTCTTCGGGCCTTTTAGCTGTACTCAAGAAGGGCCCCCGGCTGCGCAAGCGTCGCAAGGCTAAAAATGCATCCACCGCGCCGGCGGTGGCAGAATCAACGCCAAACACCATCGCCTCGCTGGCGCCCCTTACCAAGGTTATCAGCCAGTACCTCGACCCCAAGGACGTTGAACGCGTCAAAGAAGCGTACCGCTTTTCCGACCAGGCCCATCTGGGTCAATTTCGGGCCAGTGGCGAGCCCTACATTTCACACCCCATTGCGGTAACCGAAATCTGCGCCGGCTGGAAACTCGACGCCGACTCGCTGATGGCCGCCCTGCTGCACGACGTCATCGAAGACCAGGACGTCACCAAGTCTGAACTCGCCGAACGCTTCGGCCCCGACGTTGCCGAATTGGTCGATGGCCTTACCAAGCTGGATCGCCTCGAATTCGCAACCAAGGCCGAGCAACAGGCCGAAAGCTTTCGCAAGATGCTGCTTGCCATGGCTCGCGATGTGCGGGTCATTCTCATCAAGCTGGCCGACAGACTGCACAATATGCGAACCCTGGGTGCAATGGCACCCGAAAAACGACGTCGCATCGCTCGCGAGACCCTCGAGGTCTATTCACCGATCGCGCATCGGCTTGGCCTGAACTCCCTTTTCCGCGAGCTTCAAGACCTCTGTTTCCAGGCCATTCATCCAAACCGCTATCGGGTACTGCACAAGGCGATGATGGCAGCGCGCGGCAACCGGCGCGAGGTGCTGGGAAAAATCACCGAAGCGGTCAAGGTCGCCCTGCCGGCGGCGGGTATCGAGGCCGAAGTATCCGGACGCGAAAAATCGCTGTACAGCATCTATACCAAGATGATCGAGCAAAAAAAATCGTTCTCGGATGTGCTCGACATCTATGGTTTTCGCGTCATTGTTCATACTCTTCCTGAGTGCTATCTGGCGCTGGGTACGCTGCACCAGATGTATCGTCCCGTGCCGGGGAAGTTCAAGGATTACATCGCCATCCCCAAGCTCAATGGCTACCAGTCATTGCACACGACACTTGTGGGCCCGTACGGAACACCGGTCGAGTTCCAGTTTCGCACCCGCGACATGGACCATGTGGCCGAAGAAGGTGTTGCATCTCATTGGCTCTATAAGGATGACGACACCACGCTGAACGACCTTCAAAAACGTACCCATCAATGGTTGCAATCCCTGCTCGATATCCAGAGCCAGACAGGCGACTCCGGCGAGTTTCTCGAGCATGTAAAGGTCGACCTTTTCCCCGATGCCGTGTACGTGTTCACGCCTCAGGGCAAGATTCTGTCCTTGCCGCGCGGCGCCACTCCGGTCGATTTCGCGTATGCCATTCATACCGACATCGGTAATCACGCCATTGCATCAAAAATAAACGGCGAATATTCGCCGCTTCGTACCGAGTTGCGTAGCGGGGATTCTGTCGAAATCATCACCTCGCCATCTTCGCGCCCAAGCGCACAATGGCTCAACTATGTACGTACGGGTCGCGCCCGGTCCGAAATCCGACACTACCTGCGTACGGTCAAATATGAAGAGTCAGTAGCTTTCGGGCAGCGGCTGCTGAACCAGGCGTTTGACCAGCTTCAGCTACCTCACCCTGCAGACGACGACCCTGAATGGGAAAAACTCGCCAAGGGGTCCGGTGCCAGTTCCCGCGAAGAAATCCTGGCCGACATTGGCTTGGGCAAGCGTCTGGCGGCCGTCGTCGCGCGTCGCTTCGCGCCGGAAAACGCGATTCTTGCCACTACTGCCGCCGCAGTCGACGAGCTCACGGCTACAGCGAACACTCCCATTCTCATTCAGGGCAACGAGGGGCAAGCGGTACAACTGGCGCCATGTTGCGGGCCTCTTCCCGGCGATGCCATCATCGGTGGGATCCGGCTTGGACACGGGCTGGTCGTGCACATGGCCGAATGTGCCGTCGCGCAGCGTCAGCGTGCCAAAGAGCCAGAGCGCTGGATTCCGGTTGCCTGGGACACCAACACGGCGCGGCACCTTTCAACCCGCCTTGATATCACGGTCATCAACGAAAAGGGCGTGCTGGGACGCCTGGCTGCTGAAATTACCGATGCAGACTCCAACATCCTGCACCTGACCATGCATGATGACGAAACGTCCTCTACCACGGTGTTGCATGTCACCGTTCAGGTCGACGGGCGCAAGCATCTGGCTCAGGTCATACGTTCGATCCGTCACGTACCCCAGGTTCAGAAAATCGTCCGCGTCAAAGGCTGACGCCGTCGTTCACGGAGTGAACGCACCGATAAAAACAGCGGGGTCCACCCGATTCCCGTTCAGACTTACATTCCAGTGCAAATGAGGCCCGGTGGCACGTCCCGTGGCGCCAACCTTGCCAATGACCTGCCCCCTTTTCACTTTCTGACCCACCTGGACGTCGGCGGCGGACAAATGGCAGTACATCGTGACAAGCCCCTGACCATGATCCAGAAAGATGGTCTTCCCGTTGAAGAAGTAATCGTCAACAATGGTGACCACACCATCAGCGGGTGCCTTCACGGGAGTGCCATGCGGGACGGCAAAATCGAGACCTGAGTGCGGGTTTCGTTCCTGGCCATTGAAAAAGCGGCGCAAGCCGAAGGGGCTGGAAAGGCGTCCGCCTTCAACGGGACGGTCAAGCATTACATTACTGGGCAGATCGGGACGATAACTGTCGTAGGCTGCTATCTGCGCCTTGTACTCTCGTTCAAAACGGGCGAGCTGTTCGGGATCCGGATCGACATGTCGCTGATTCCTGAGCTTGATGTGCTGTTCTTTGTACTGTTTGGGTTCAACCTGAAAGTCAACGCTGAACTCCCTGCCCCCAGCCACGACGTTGATGGTTTTTCGCCCCGGTGACGTTTTGAGATCGATACCGGTCACCGCTATCCACGTGCCGTCGCTATCCTGCATGACCAGCAAAGGCTTATTGCCGTACAGGGCTGTGGGCGCGCGCTCGAAATCTCCGAGAGCCACCACGGCCACGCCACCGGGTACGGGCTTGTTGAGCGAGCGTGCAACATACCCCTGCGCCCACACCGCTTGGCTGAAAAAAAGAATCAGAACTGGCAACGCGTTGGCCCACCGAACAAGAGCCCGATTCATGCCTGCGCCTCCAGGCGGCCACCGTGTAGACGAAGCTGACGTTGACAGCGATTGGCGAGCTCAGGATCGTGAGTGACCAGGACCAGGGTGCTTTGCTTCTCGGACAGTAACGCGAACAGCAACTCACTGATGATCGCGCCATTGTGTTCGTCCAGGCTACCCGTGGGCTCGTCCGCAAACAGCAAGCTGGGTTCCACGACAAAGGCGCGCGCCAGTGAGACTCGCTGCTGTTCGCCGCCCGAAAGGGTTCGTGGATAATGGTGCAGGCGTGTGGCCAGGCCAACTCTGTCCAGGACTTCGGTCGCCGCTTTTACTGCAGGCCTGCCCGCCAGCTCGAGTGGCAACATGACATTCTCGAGTGCAGTAAGATGAGGCAGCAGCTGAAAGGACTGAAAGACAAATCCCACATGTGCGGCTCGAAGCGCAGCACGGCCTTCTTCATCCAAAGAAAACAGATCGTGCCCCAACAGGCTGATTTGCCCTGATGTGGGAACATCCAGGCCGGCCATCAATCCAAGAAGTGTAGATTTCCCCGAGCCAGAGCTTCCCGTAATGGCAATGGCCTCTCCTTTTTGCACATCAAAACTGACGTCGGCCAGAATATCGATAGTACCGGCCGAATCAACGACCTGCTTACCCAGATTACTTACTTTTATCGAATGGACCTGACTCATGCCTGCCTGTTGGAGAATATTGTTTGCAAGTGTTTTGGCGTTTTGCTTTGGTGTGGCCCATGGGCAAGCCACTGAAAGCAGCAACCCTACCATTTTAGTCCTTGGCGACAGCCTCTCGGCGGAATACGGAATCCGCAGGGACTCTGGTTGGGTCAAGATTATCCAGCAGCGGCTGGCAAACGACGGCCTGACTTATCAACTGCAAAATGCCAGTATAAGCGGAGACACAACCAGCGGCGGGCTCAGCCGCTTGCCGGCGGCGCTTGAGCATCACAAGCCGGAAATTGTCATCATCGAGCTTGGCAGTAACGACGCACTGCGGGGTTTGTCTTTGGACATGAGTCGAAACAACCTGGCCCGCATGATCACGATGGCCAAGGACTCCGGAGCTCGGGTTCTGCTTGTGGGGATGCAGATTCCCCCCAATTATGGTCGTCCTTATTCCGAGCGATTCAGAACCATGTTCATCGAACTGGCGGAAGAACAGGGCACCGAACTTGTCCCTTTTCTTCTGGAGGGAGTCGCGCTGGACAAGTCGCTTTTCCTGGACGACGGCCTGCATCCGAACGAAAATGCGCAGCCGATAATTGCGGACAATGTATGGGCCGTTTTAAAGCCGATGTTGAGTTCTGACTGAAAACCAGACCACCAGGTGCAGAGGCGCCGACGATTAATTTCGGCCGGCGCCTACGGCGTACTAGCCTTGTTGGCCTTCGGGCTTGAGAGCCTCTTCGGCGTCTGGAAGCATGCGCACCTTGGCCGCTTCACGCATGGCCCGAAGGACGGCAGCCTGTTCGGCCGCGCCCAGAGCCTGGCTGATTTGGGCTGTCAACGAGGCATTGAGCGTTGGGTCATCCTTGCCGGCCTCAGCTGCCTCGACCCGGACAAGCACATAGCCCTGGCCGCCTTCAACCCCTACGTACACAGGGAGCGCGTGTGCGTCAGCCGCAAACGCAGCATCCAGCACGGGCTTGCTTAGCCCCTGGGTGTCTATGCGGCTGATGGTCTGTGCAGTGCCAAAACCTTCGGGCGCTTCGGCACCGTTATTGGCCTGAAGCTCGGCCAGCAAAGCCTCGCCGGCCTTGCGGGCGGCATCACGAGAACGCTCCGCCAGGAGCCTTTCGCGAATGAAGTCCTGGGCCTTTTCGAGGGGCAGGACATGTGCAGGCGTGATGTCGTCAATGCGGACGACAACCAGCACTCCGGGAGAGATTTCAATGACGCCGGAATTGTGCCTGTCGGTATAGGTCTGGCCCGAGAACAGCGCGCGGCGGACACGTGCATCATTAAGGATCTGTGCATCGGGACTTTGAGACGCAGGGTTCTCTGCGGAAAGGTCGGCCGCATCCAGCAAGCCGTCGCGGGCGATGCCGTTGGCCTGGCGGACTTGAAGGCCCAGAGCCTGAGCGGCAGGCTGCAAGCTGGTCTGGTCGTCGTAAACCAGATCAGTCAGCTTGGTCGCCATCTCGGCGTAGCGGTCTGCCGCGAGCTGGCGTCGGATTTCGCTTTGCACCTTGGCCTTTGCCTGCTCGAAGGTTTCACCGGTTTCAGGCTGAACGTCTTCTGCCAGAAAGACGTGATACCCGTCGGGGCCCTCGACCACACCCGAGGTCTGGCCTTTTTCCAGTGAGAACACGGCCTCCTCAAGTGCCTCGGGCCACGATCCCTTGGTGATCCAGCCCAGACGGCCACCCTCGTTGGCCGTGCCGGCATCGTCAGACTCTGTCTTGGCCAACTCGGCAAACCTGGTGGGATCGGCCTTGGCTTTTTCGGCCACCGCTTCGGCTTTCTTGCGTGCCTCGGCGCGCTGCGCATCAGAAGCCCCGGATGGAACGTCAAACAGGATATGGCTGACCTGAACACGGGCCGGCATCACGTAACGCGATTTGTTCTGCTCGTAGTAGGCGAGCATTTCTGACTCGCTGACTTCGGGCACTCCTTGCATGGCAGCAGCCTCGTCCAGCAAGAGGTAGCTGGCCGATACGTATTCCGGCACCTGAAGCTGATCCGGATTGGCTTTGTACCACGCCTTGATATCGGCATCGGTAATCTGGATGTCATCCTGGTAGTCGGCTGCGTCGAATGCGCGCAGCCGTACGGTACGCTGCGAGGTAAGGGCCTGGGCCACAGCCTGTGAGACCGATGCCGGGACTCTTGCGGTGGCTCCTATCGGACCCAGCACGCGCTGCAGAGCCAGCTCGGCTCGCTGACCCTGCTCGAACTCACGGCTGCTTATGCCCATGGCCGCCAGCACCTCGTTGTATCGCTGGGGAGAGAAACGACCGTCGACCTGCAGTTCGGGAATGGACGCAATGGCCTCGCGAAGCATGGCGTCCGAAACGCTGAAACGCTCTTTGGTCGCCTCATCGATAATCAGTCGGCGTTCGATCAGGGATTCCAGCAATGCCGAGCGTGCCTGGGGGGTATCGAGTATGGCCGGATCAAACGCGCCGCCGGCATTCGCCTGAAGGCGTTGCAGCTGATTCCGACGTGCCTCGTCGAACTCCTGTTGAGTTATGGCTGAGTCGCCAATTTGCACCAGGTCGTGGTCACCGGACATATAAGTGGTGTACCCACTTACGCCTATCAGGGCGAACGACGGCAGAATCAATATCAGCAGGACCAGTTGCATCAGGCGCTGATGCGTACGGATAAACTCGAACATGAAGGGACTCGCAGACCTCTGCTAACGGGGCAAGTGCACCGTAGCGGCTTATATTTACGATTTATGATTGCCCGACGGGTATGGCGTCGCCGACCCGCATACGATACCGGCCTAAGCCGAAGCTTTGCAGTTTACCACCGGACGCTACGATGATGCGGCTATATCCAAACATAATCGGCCACAGAGGTGCGGGGCGGCTGGCGCCGGAAAATACGCTGGCCGCCATGCGCGTTGCGGCTCGCTACGGCATCGAGATGGTGGAGTACGACGTCGCGCTGAGCCGTGACGGCATTCCAATACTATTGCACGATCAGAACATAGCTCGTACGTCGACGGGGTCGGGCAATGCAGACGACATGACCCTGGCCGAGCTGGCCCGATTCGACTTCGGCTCCTGGCACTCATCCGAATACGCCGGAGAGCCAATCGCTACCTTGTATTCCATCGCAGCCTTTACTCGACAGAACAACATTCGCAGCAATATCGAAATAAAGCCGCAGCCGGGCCGTGAAGCTCTGACTGGCAAGGTGGTGGCCTCAACTGCCGCATTGCTTTGGCAAAACGCTCCCTCACCTGTGTTGTCGTCTTTTTCGGAAATTGCCCTGGAGGCGGCGATGGCTTCGGCACCGGAGCTGCCCCGAGCCTTGCTGCTGGAAGGACCGTTGAATCCGGACTGGCAAGAGCGTGCGGATACGCTGGGCTGCGTGGCCCTGCATTTGCAGCAAGAGCATATTGACCGGGCTACGATCAAAGTAGTGCGTGACAAAGGCTATAGAATAGCGGCATGGACCGTCAACGATGTCGCAAGGGCCCGTGAACTTCTGCGATGGGGGTGCGACGGTCTGTTCACAGACGCCATCCATGCGCTTCCCCCAGCCCTCAGACTCTTATAGGTCACTTCTTGTTTAGCTACCGACACGCCTTCCATGCGGGCAATCACGCGGACGTGCTGAAGCACGCCGTGCTTGTTCAGATACTTGACCACTTCAACCAGAAAGACAATCCCTACTGGGTGATCGACACTCACGCCGGCGCCGGCATATACGATCTGACCAGCGAATGGGCACAGCAGAATGGTGAATTCGTCGATGGCCTGGACCGATTATTGGGCCCGGATGACAAACCCCGGCTAATCAAACGCTACCTCGAAGAGGTGCAACACTTTAATCCTGATGGCGTAGCAAACTACTATCCGGGATCGCCGTGGCTGGCGCTTCGGGCATTACGTGAAAAGGACAGGTTGCGCCTGTTTGAGATGCACCCGTCTGAAATCGAGGTACTGAAGCACAATCTTTCGCAACAGGACAAGAAAGCGATACGCCAGACCATAGTTTACGAGGCCGATGGCTTCAGCAACCTCAAGTCCTTGCTCCCACCGCCCACGCGGCGAGGAATCATCGTTATTGATCCCTCGTATGAGAACAAAAGCGATTACCGCAAAGTGATGCAAATGCTCGATGATGGATTGAAGCGCTTCGCGACGGGTTGCTACGCCGTTTGGTATCCGCTGGTGCAACGGCGCGAGGCACTTGATCTGGTTCGTACACTCGAGCGCTTGAAGGTGCAATGGACGCACGCCTCATTAAAAGTTCGCAAGCCGGCCAAAGAGGGGTTCGGCCTGCACGGAAGCGGCATGTTCGTCATCAATCCGCCGTATACCCTTCATGAGCAGCTTGAATCCGCCCTGCCATGGCTGACAAAGAAGCTGGCGCAGGATGACACGGCAGCGTATTCACTCAAGCGTTCCGGCTGACCTGGCTTGGCGCCGTGCCTGCACGCCAAGACCACATGCCTAGATAAACCGCTCGCCTTCGCGCAAATAACGCCATTTCCCTGGTGGCAGATCGCCCAGCACGATTCGTCCCATGCGCACACGCTTGAGACCCACCACCTTGAGCCCGACCATTTCGCACATGCGGCGTATCTGCCGCTTTTTACCTTCACGCAAGATAAACCGCAGCTGGTCGTCATTCTGCCACTCGACATGAGCCGGCTTGAGAGGCTCACCGTCAAGACTCAGCCCGTGATTGAGGAGCTTGAGACCATTGGCGGCAATACGGCCTTCGACACGCACCAGGTATTCCTTGTCAATGTCCGAGTGCTCATCAATAAGCTGGCGGGCAATCCGCCCGTCTTGTGTCAGAACAAGCAAGCCCTGCGAATCGATGTCGAGCCGTCCGGCTGGAGCCAGGCCACGCAAGTGCGCCGGATCAAACGAAAACGGCGAGCGCGAGGGATTATGCAGGGTACGTGCGGTAATGAGAGACACAGCGGGCCGGTATCCCCGCTCGGCCTGGGCCGATACATAGCCAACCGGCTTGTTCAGCAAAATGGTAACGCGCGACCCCTGCCGCCGCTGCGCCTGTTTATCGAGCGTGATCTTTTGGTTGGGATAGGCCTTGCTGCCCAGTTCCGACACCACGACGCCGTCAACCCGGACCCAACCGCGCTCGATGTACGCGTCGGCCTCACGCCGCGAACACATGCCGCGCTCGGCCATCAGCTTCGAGATTCTAATTTTTTCCATGGAAAGACAGCGTCGCTTACCTTATTGATAACTTTTGGGATCAGGTGAATCGGTGGGATTCGCCAGCACCCGCTTCAGTTCGGCCGACATCGGCCAGTTGAGATTGATATTTCGCGGTGGTATCGGCTGTGTGAACCATTTGTTGTACAACTGCTCGATTCGGCCGTCTTTCATCATGGCAATGACTGCCTCATCAACGGCTTCCTTGAAGGCGGTGTCACCTTTGGGAAGAATCATGCCGTAAGGTTCTACCGTATAGGCTTTCTCGCTGATCATCCAGTCGTCAGGGTTGCGCGAGTTGGCCACCAGGCCGGCCAACAAGATATCGTCCATGAAGAACGCCACGGCCCTGCCGCTGTTGACGGTAAGAAACGCTTCCGAATGGTCCTTGGCATTCATGATTCTCATGCCGAGCTTTTCCTGGGCGTTGACCTCGGTGAGCCAGCGCAGATTGCTCGTTCCTGCCGTCGAGATGACTGTTGCGCCCTTGAAGTCGGACAGGTCATGAACGTTCGACTTCTTGAGCGCCGCAAAACGGGTGGACGTGACGAAAGTCGTGGGCGCAAAGCTGACCTGCTGCTGACGCTGTTCGTTATTGGTCGCCGAACCACAACTGATATCGACCGTGCCATTGGCCACGAGAGGTATCCGCGTCGAGGAGGTTACCGATACCTCTTTGACCTTTAGTTGTTCAAGGCCCAACTTGTTCTTGAGGGCTTCGACCACGCCATAGCAGATGTCGATGGAATACCCCACCGGCTTTTGAGTGTCGTCCAGGTAAGAAAAAGGTATGGATGATTCACGCACGCCCAGCGTGATCTGTTGCGTATCACGAATCTTGTCGAGCCGGCTTTGGGCCTGGCCTGCAACAGGCGCCACCAAAAGGGTAGCAAGCAACACGGTCAAAAACTTCATTCTGTCTCCTTCTGGATAGCCGGTATCAATGACGCTAGAGCGCCTCGTTGCCGCATTCTCCAGTACGAATGCGAATTGCCTGCTCGACAGGCATGACAAAGATCTTGCCGTCCCCGATCTTTCCGGTACGTGCCGCCTTTACGATGGCTTCAATGGCGGCCTCAACCATCTCGGCGGGCACGACCACCTCGACACGAATTTTTGGCAAAAAATCAACAACGTATTCAGCGCCGCGATACAGTTCGGTATGGCCTTTCTGTCGGCCAAAGCCCTTGACTTCCGTGACGGTAAGGCCGCTGACGCCGATCTCGGCGAGGGCTTCCCGAACTTCGTCGAGTTTGAAGGGCTTGATGATCGCCGCAATCAGCTTCATGTGTGGAGCTCCGTAAGTATGGGTCGATTTGATCGGGGATTCGGTTCAGGCTGAATCCATACGCATAGCAGGCATCAGTCACGATAGCCGTTGGCAATAGGCATCCGCCAGTCCCGACCAAACGCGCGCGAGGTAATTTTGGGCCCGACAGCACCTTGCCGACGCTTGTACTCGTTGATGCGAATCAGCCGTGCCACCTTGGCCACGGTTTCCCGATCGTAACCTGCCTGAACAATTTGCTCGACCGATTCGTTCCGCTCGACGTAGTGTTCAATAATGCCGTCCAGCACATCGTACGGCGGAAGACTGTCCTGGTCAGTTTGATCCGGGCGCAGCTCGGCAGATGGCGGACGAACGATAATACGCTCGGGGATGACGGCAGAGCGCTCGTTGCGCCATCGCGCCAGCGCGTACACCATGGTCTTGGGCACATCCTTGAGCAAGGCAAAGCCGCCTGCCATGTCGCCATACAGTGTGCAGTATCCGGTAGCCAGTTCAGACTTGTTTCCGGTAGTGACCACCAGGCTGCCGAACTTGTTGGACAAGGCCATCAACAATGTTCCACGTATGCGTGCCTGAATATTTTCTTCGGTCGCATCAGGCTCGAATCCCGCAAACAGCGGCGCCAGCGCCTGATCAAAACCGTCTGCCAGGGGACCGATTACGATTTCGTCGTACTGGACACCCAGGTTCCGGGCCATCTGCCTTGCATCCTGCAATGAAATGTCGGCGGTATAACGAGACGGCATCATGACGGTGCGCACGTTCTGGGCACCCAGCGCATCTACCGCGACTGCCAGCACCAATGCCGAATCCATGCCACCCGACAGACCAAGTACCACCCTGGAAAAGCCGGACTTGGCCATGTAGTCGGAAAGGGCAAGCTTGAGCGCTTCGTAGACCTGTTCGAGGGTGTCCGGCCATTCTTGCGGCAGGCCACGCAAAGTACCGCCTTCGACGGACAATTGTGCATGCACCGGCGCACCGCTCTGGTCAAGTTCAACAACACCGAACGCCTCCTGGAACACCGGGAAGCGCGCGAATACATCGCCATCGCTGTTCAATACAAAGGAAGCGCCGTCAAACACGAGCTCGTCCTGCCCGCCCACCTTGTTGACATACAGGGTCGTGAGCCCACGAACGTTGGCTCCCACCTGGTCAAGGCGTAGCTGCTGCTTCCGGGTACTGTAAGGCGAAGCGTTCAGGACCAGCAGCACCTGGGCGCCATGCTGGGCAGCCATGGCGGGACTGCTGGCAAGCCAGGCATCTTCACAGATGTTCAAACCGAAACGCAGGCCCTTGACCTCGAACACGACAGGCTCCTGGCCGGGCGAAAAGTATCGCATTTCGTCGAACACGCCGTAGTCGGGGAGTTCGTGCTTGCAATAACACGCCAGAACACGACCTTCGGCAACCACAGATGCAACGTTGTACAGCTTGCCGTCAATCTTGCTGACGTGGCCCACAACGACCCTCATTCTGGGATCAATGGCATTCAACTGCGCACGGAGCTCCTGGAAGGCCTGATCATGCCGGCGAAGGAACTCATCACGCAGAAACAGGTCTTCGGCGGGGTACCCCGTGAGTGTCAGTTCCGGCGTAACGAGGATGTCCAAGCCCTGCTGACTGGCCCAGCGTGCGCTTTCTATGATTTTGGCAGCATTCGCCTTCAGGTCACCCACGCGAGAGTTGATCTGAGCAAGGCCGACTTTTACAACCGTCATGGAAATTGCCTGTATCACTTCCGTTGAAAACAAAATTATCGCACGAGCGGATGCGCGGTTTTCTGGAGGCTCGCCGGGAGGAAATGTCGCAGCCTGGCGTCGACCGACCATTCACAACCCAGCCCGAGCCGGCCGAACAGGCTCGCACCCACCAGGGTCAGCGAGAGTAATTCGGCAACGCCCGAGCCTGCCCGGGCCCACCCACCTCGCCGCCTCGCAGACCGTAGACAAAATCCGCCCCGGACGGCGCCTGGTACAACTGGAGTGAAAGTTCGGGCAATATCGCAATCAGATGGTCGAACACATCTCCCTGGATGCGCTCATATTCCACCCAGGCAGTATTGGCGGAGAAACAGTACACCTCGACTGGAATCCCCTCTGAACCGGGCTCCATCATCCGCACTATCATCAGCATGTCTTGCCGCAGTTCCTTATGCTGCTTCAGATAAGCCAGCGCATAAGCCCTGAACGTACCCAGGTTGGTCAGCCGGCGACGGTTAACCTCTTCAGCGGCCAGCTCTCCCAATGAGCGGTTGGTTTCAATAAGCTCTGCTTCCTTGCCGGCCAGATAGTCCTTCAAGAGATGGAACCGCGATAAATCGCGTATTTCGTCCTCGGTCAGGAAACGCACCGTGGCCGCATTGATGCGCAAAGTACGCTTGATCCGCCTGCCGCCAGACTCAAACATATGACGCCAGTTCCGGTAACTTTCCGAGAAAAGCTTGTACGTCGGAATGGTAGTGACCGTTTTATCCCAGTTCTGAACCTTGACGGTGTGCAAGGCGATATCAATGACAAAACCGTCGGCATTGGCCTGCGGCATCTCGATCCAGTCGCCGATGCGCAGCATATCGTTGGTGGTCATCTGCGTGCTGGCCACCAGCGACAGCAAGGTGTCCTTGAAAACCAGCAGAAGTACCGCCGACAGTGCACCCAGACCGGACAGCATCAGCAAGGGCGAACGGTCGATAAGCAGCGAAAACACCAGGATGACGCAGATACCCCACAGGATGATCTTCGCCAGTTCGAGATACCCTTTTATAGACCTCGTCTGGGCACGCGTCGTAGCCTCGTAGGTGTCCAGCCAGGCCTTGAGCAAGCCGTTGATGGCTATGAAAAAGAAGACCAGACAGACCGCCTGCAAAAATCGCGATACCGGCCCGACATACCTTTCCGTGATGGGCAGCAAGGTAACGTTAATGGTTAGTACCAGCAGCGGTACCAGATAACCCACATGCCGGAACACGCGACGCCGGTGCAGGGCTTCAGACCAGTCTTCGCGACCAATGGCCGTCAGCATGCGTCGTGCAACAGACACAACGACCCTGCGCGTCAACCACGCCGCCAGCAGTACAAGGGCCAGAAGGACGACAAGCCCGATCACTACCTGAGCGAGGATGGAATCAGGGATATGGTTGCCGAGCCAGTTGTCGCCCAGCCAGGCTGCCATCAGATTGTTTTTTTCAATTGCCAGTTCCATGAGTTGTCTTGCCTTTTTGAGTCGCACCCTCGATATTGATGGCATCGACTCCGTGTAGCGTTTCGTGCAGTTCGAAAAGGCTAATACAATACCTTATTCGCGTGTACATCCTGTCACTTGCGCCTGTTTTATAATCCGGCCCTATGTCCAAAGATACCCCCTCCTCCGGGCAAGACCAATTTGCCAACAAAGCACAGGCTTGGTCTGCGCGCTTCTCCGAACCCGTTTCAGATCTCGTCAAGCGATACACCGCCTCGGTCAATTTCGACCAGCGATTGGCTGCGGTTGACATCCAGGGCTCTCTGGCTCATGCCGACATGCTCGCTTCCATCGGCATCATCAGCCAGCAAGACTACAGCGACATCCAGCGGGGCATGGCGCAAATCCTGCAAGAAATTGAACAGGGCGCGTTCGAGTGGTCAATAGACCTCGAAGACGTGCACCTCAATATCGAAAAGCGCCTGGTGGAGCTTATCGGCGATGCGGGCAAACGCTTGCATACCGGCCGGTCACGGAACGATCAGGTTGCAACCGATATCCGCTTGTGGCTGCGTGCCGAAATTGACACCAGCATCGACCTGCTGCGCCAGCTTCGTCGCAATCTGGCCGAGCTGGCCTTGCAGCACGCCGACACGATCATCCCTGGTTTCACCCATCTTCAGGTGGCGCAGCCGGTAACGTTCGGCCATCATCTGCTAGCGTATGCCGAGATGTTCGAGCGCGACGCACAACGCCTTGCGGATTGCCGCAAGCGCGTGAATCGCCTGCCCTTGGGTGCTGCCGCGCTGGCCGGCACATCGTACCCCATCGACCGCGACCGAGTAGCCAAAAGCCTGGGCTTCGACGGAGTGTGCCGCAATTCACTCGACGCGGTGTCCGACCGCGACTTCGCCATCGAGTTTTGTGCAGCGGCAGCGCTGATCATGACCCACATCTCGCGCCTATCCGAAGAACTTGTCCTGTGGATGAGCCCACGTGTAGGGTTTATTGATCTGGCAGATCGCTTCTGCACGGGCAGCTCGATCATGCCTCAAAAGAAGAACCCCGACGTACCCGAGCTGGCTCGGGGCAAGACCGGACGGGTCAACGGGCACCTGATCGCCCTGCTTACGCTCATGAAGGGTCAGCCCCTGGCCTACCACAAGGACAATCAAGAAGACAAAGAAGGCTTGTTCGATTCCGCCGACACCATCCGGGACACCCTGACCATCTTCGTGGACATGGTCAGCGGCATTCGGGTAAAGCCTGAAGCAATGCGTGCGGCGGCCCTGCAAGGCTTCGCCACGGCTACAGATCTGGCCGACTATCTGGTTAAAAAGGGCGTACCCTTTCGCGACGCCCATGAAACTGTCGCTCACGCAGTGCGAACTTGCGAAGAGAAAGGCTGCGACCTGGCCGATCTGCCTCTCGAAGATCTTCGCGCATTCCATGCCTCGATCGAATCAGACGTTTTCGATGTATTGACCCTCGAAGGTTCAGTGGCCGCACGCAATCACATAGGGGGTACCGCTCCTGAACGCGTGCGTCTCGAGGCACAACGCGTGCTCGACGAAACCTCTGCCGTCAACTAGAGGTTCTCTGCCGTTAGCTAGAAGCTCTTGGTCAGCTGCATCCAGAAACGCGGCTTTTTATCGGTGTCGCTGCGCGACCCGGACGAAAGCCGCCATGCGGCCACGGCATTGAACTGCCATCCGTACTGAGCCCAACCCAAGGTCAGGCCAGTTGCGCCAAGACTGCGGCGATTATCGGCGCTTGACCACGGGTTCTTGTTGATGGTGACCTGTCCGTGATCGACGAACACACCCGTATGCCAGGGCGGCGCCCACGAATAACGAAGCTCCATGCTGCCCAGCCAGCCCTGGTCGCCGCTGGCCTCGCCTTGGGGGTAGCCACGAACAGCATAGGCCCCACCGATACCCATTTTTTCAGACGAGTCCAGGTTCTTATTGGCCCATTGACCCTGCAGTCGTGAATAGAGACTGAATTTTCCGCCCAAGCGCTGCAAGCGCAGTAGCGAAGCTGTCAGCTTATGGAAATTGCCGGATGTCCGCGCTGTCAGATCATCAATTGCCTGATCGATTGCGCCATTCAGGCTCAAACGCCCGGCGCTGTATGCAAGTGCAAAGGATGTTATTCCTCCACCGCCGATTGTGTCGCGAACATTCCCGGTTAACGAAGCCGTCCATACCCGCGAGTGCTTCAAGGTGTCGAAGCCAAACAGATCGATCTTGTCTTGCAGGCGCTTGTAGTCGAACTGGAGCTGACCGTACAGGTTGAGGTCCCGGCTTCGGATCAGGGGCTGAACCACGTATCCGCTGACGATGCCCGCGCGGCCATAGGCATCCAGGGGCTCGAAATCCCGGGCCAGTTCATAATACATATTCGAGAACGCGGCGCCCACACGTGTCGACCAGGGGCCCACAGGCAACTGATAGGCCACACGATAATAGGTTTGACGTTCGTTGGTGCCCATAAGCCGCAGTGAGGCAGCATCGCCCAGACCCAGCGGGTTATTGAGGTTCAGGGTTCCTCCAAGCCTCCACTGACCGGTATACCTGCTGCCGTAGTTATCCAGTTCGGCTACACCGCTTACCAATTGCCCCGGCTTTACACTGACGTGCAGGTTCGATGCACCGACACTGGCCCCCGGACTTAAAGTGGCATCTACTGACACACCCGGCAGATCAGAGACCAGCAACAGACTGCGCTCGAGTGTGTGGGCGTGCACCGGATCGCCGGCCTTGAGATCATCCAGAGGGGACAGCGCCCAGCCTTTCATTGTCGCCTGATCGTCGACAAGCACCTCGCCATAGCGGCCTTCGAGAATGGCAATGCGAACCTCTCCTTGCCGGATCTCTTGCGGTGGCAGGTAGGCACGCGCCAGCACATGTCCGTGCTGGCGGTAATAGGCAGTGATCCTGGCGACGCCGGTCTCCAGATCGGCAAGTGTGACCTCTCGTCCCTTCAGATGATCCAGAAGTGGCAACAACTCCTCTTCTGCAATTGCGGTATTGCCTTCCAGGACAAAGCTCTTTACAAACAGGGTGGCTGCTCCGTCGCTACGGTGCGGAGTTTCGGCTTCAGGCACATCCAACGGGACCTCAGGCTGGGTGGGCAGATCAAGCGGCTGCGACTCAAGTTCGCGCATGGACTGGCCGGCATCCGGGGTACCCAGCACTGACTGAGCATACGCCTGCTGCGCACACGGCAATGAAATCGCCAGCAACAACCCTGACAGCATCCGATAACCACTGACCCACTGCATATCAGATTTCCTCGGGCATGCGAAGCCCACCATTTTCTATAAGGTATATGGAAGAGCCTGCCGAACTGGCGTCGTCGTAATCCTTGTCAAAGGCTGCGGGACCCTGCGGAGTGTTGTGTGCTGAAAATACCGCCGCACGGTAGGGCCCGCCCAACTGACTGAACTCGTCAGCGGGATCAAGCACCACCAGTTGGCCCTCGACAAAACTGAGCGCATAGTTGCCACCCGCAGTCAAGGTACCTCGACGAATGGCGTAACTGCCGGGCAGCTCTCCGGCGTCCCGATTCAGAAGCCCTGTGAGCTGATCAGTGCCCACCAGCTGACCATCGATAAGCCGCCACGTAAGCGCGGGGTCCGATTGCCCCATATATTTGCGCAGGTCGTCGGCAGCTACGGTAATCTCACGGGGATGGATGACGCCAATGTCGCCAACAGGCGTATTGAGCCGATAGCCGTATACCTTTGCCCCACCCGCGACTTCATGTGCGGCCCACTGCAGCCCCTCTACGGTTACTGTCTTGGCCTGGCCCGCGTTCGGATCACTGTAGCGACCTGTTCCACCAGACAGAAGGACGTGGTCTCCTTGCTGGACCCCATGCAGCTCAAAGTTATCGACACTTACCGAAGCCCGGTTTGTACCGTCATAAACCTTGGAGATGTCGCCTTTCAGACGGACGTCAAGTACAGGCGAAAATGCGTACAGCACTCCGTTACCCTCTCCCAATACAACAGAGCCGTAAATGGCATCGTATTGCTTGAAATCGTAGGTCAGTCCGTCCAGCCAGTCGCTAGCAGGCTCATTGGACCAGATGCGCCAGTTTCCCTGGTTGATATCAAACACATTGGCGCCAAACGTATTGATAAAGGACTCTGCCGCGACCAGGTCGATATCGCCTTTGCCGTCAATGCGGAACGTGCCGGTGCCGGACAAAGGGTCTCCATCGTGATCCAGCACTTCGATCAAGGCGAGGGTACCGGTGGAACGGATGGCAATGTTTCCATCACCTGAAATCCATGCTTGGCCCAATGCCAGATCGCCGTTGTTGGAGAAAGCAATATCCCCATTGGCAAATGCATGCATTGCAGCGACGCTATGGGCGCCTTTATCCAGTGATACTGAGCCATCCACGCTGGCAACGTTGAGCCTCGTAGCGGTAATGCCACTACCTGCCGTCGAAACGACATCACCCTCTGCAACGAGTGCAATTTCTTCGGCAGATAGCCTTCCGTTGAGCAAGATGTTCCGATCACTGCTTATATCGATGGCTCCGTTGTCGCTTTGCGCAACGATGTCACCATTGATCTCTAAACCACCATCATCGCCGACGCAATTGCATACGCTCAAACTGATGATTACGTCATCGCCCCGGGCCATGACGGTGTCGTTCACGATAAGGCTCGACCCACTCAGTGTCACGCCGCCCGTACCGTCAAGCGTCAAGGCGTTATTCACCTGCATATCGTTGGCAAACGCCTGGATCAACCCGGTCTGGCCCGATACATCGACTGCGCCGTTGATCTGCAGCTTGTCTGCGGCGAACAGAACGGCGCCAGCTTCATCACTTTGTACGGCAAGTGACGCATCAAGCTGCATAGCGTTTCCTACAAACCGAGCGCTGGTTTGGCCGGCTGTCATTGAAACATTCCCGGCGATGGCCAGCGTTCCATTGTGTGATGCAGCCAAAGCTGCTGAATTGTCGAAAACCTCATCAATAGGGTCGCCCACATCCAGGCAGGACGAATAGCCACATGCAGTGACCAACAGTCCGACTGAATCTCCGGCCAGATTGATTTCGGCAGTTTCTTCGACGAACACGTTCGCGCCCAACAACAAGACGCTTGCGCCGCTCGCACTATCCATGGATAAAGCGCCGCCCAGCACGAGGTCGCCGGCCCTCAGGTCGGGATCCGTACCCGGATCGATCGGGGCATCGCCACGCTGCACATCGCTACAGTCGGCGAATCCGCAGGCAAGCAGCGAAATCGCTGAAGACCCCTCACCCCTTACCTCGACGACAGACCCCTGTGCAGTATCGATAAGGCCGCCTGCGAGCCCGATCAGGCCATCACCGTCTATCGAGATTTTTCCTGCCGTATAAATGCCGCCCTGGGCGCCGATGATTATGGTGCCTTCATTACCGCGAATGGAAACTTCATCGTTTACGATGACAGTACCGCAATCGGCCCCACACGCCGTCAGTGAAATGCTGGCTTCATCGCCCTCGATATGAACACGTGCATTACGTGAGGCGTTTCCCACGTTGATATGACTGCCGCCCATACGGATTTCGGATTCGCTTCCGGTGATGCGAACTTCATCACGAACCAGGATTTCGCCTTCGGCATTCAGATCCAGCAAGGCGGATGGGCCCGTGACGTATATGGGAGCATCGATCGTGATGTTGCCCCCCCCTTCGCTCCCTTGCCCCGCCTCGAAGCTAACCTCTGCTTCATGGGCGGCGACCCTAATTTCCGAGTTCACTTCGATGTGTCGGCCCGCCTCGACAAGAAGGGCGGCTTTATCCCCCTGTATATTGACGAGTTCGTTCACCAACACATCGCGTCCTGCCTTCAAGGCAAGGCCTCCACCCCCGGACGCCGTAATGGACTCGCTGACGTTGATATCGTTATGTGCATTCAGCGAGAGCGTATGGACCGAGTTCCAGCTAACTGCGGCGTTTACGTAAATATTGCCCGGTTCATCTCCCGCATCTGCCGTCGCGATAACGACGTTGGTGCCGTCAAGCATTGTTCCAAGAAGCGAGGCACTGATTCTGGTGCAGTCCGGATCATCAACGCAGCCATCATCACCCGAATCAATGGTGAAATCCCGGGGATCTATCAGCCATGTGCCTGTCTTGCCGTTGGGCGCGAGCGTGAAAATGCTTACACCTTCGTCAATCTGAACCACATTGCCCGACGTCTCGATAAACCCGCCGTCGCCACCGTCAGGCGCACTGGCGTCAAGCGTCCCGCCGACCTGTACGGTTCCACCTGATAAATCACCTAGCAGCACGATCTTCCCGGCACGGTTCTCCAGGGTGCGCGCCTCTATGACGCCCGTATTGTTTACAACAGTTTTCAGCAAGGCATCGGACGCATGGGCGGTCATCAGCACCTGTCCGCCGTCGGCCTGGATAAGGTTTCCGTTTTCGGCCAGCGCATCCTTGGCGGCGGCGTCGATTTGCACTTTCAGCAGACCATCACCGGCGAAATCGAGGGTTGCTGCACTTCCGGCGGCGAGGGCGACTGTCCCCAGCCTGGCCTGGATGACCCCCTGGTTCTGCACCTGCCCCCCCAGCAGTGCCACGGCTCCACCGTCAGCTGCGGTGATGGTTCCCCGGTTCAGCACCGCAGCGGCTATACCGTTCGGATCCCTGCTTCGAAATTGGTAGTTACCGGCCATGAAGTCGGCAGGAGCGATGTCCAATGTGGATGCGACCAGCGCGCCTACGTTAACGTGGGCATCCTGGCCAAACAAGATGCCATTCGGGTTCACCAGAAAGACTTGACCATTGGCCTGCAACTGGCCCAGGATCTGGCTCGGATCCTGACCCAAGACTCGGTTCAGTGCCACAGAGTCGGCTGTGGGCTGCATGAACCGGACGGTATTTCCGGCGCCAATATTGAACTGCTGCCAATCTATGGCCAGGCGTGAGCTGGACTGCTCCACGGCCAGTGTGCCGTCCTGCGGTGTACCGATAGCCCCGGTCCCACTTACTATTTGCCCGCCTGTGGGCAAACTTTGTGCCTTGACAGCTGCTGTCAGGGCCATGCCTGCAAACAGCGTCAATGCAAGCCAATGTGATCGTTTTCTACCTGCCGGGTATCCGCGATTCATCTTTTTCTCGAGAAAAATCTCTCGCAGCGGGAACTCAGGCATGGTCGATGCAAAGTCGCGCCGGAAAGTTTGATGCAAACAGCGAAACCGAATCCAGCGATTGCTACCAAGCCTGACACGTATCGTAATGTTTGGTCTTATTTTATTTATTATTGAAGACAAAACATAGATTAATTAATTTTGATACAAAAAAACCCTGCCAGCGAGGGTGCCGGCGAGGGTTCTGATGGTGTAACTGTATGTCGCGTGAACTGCGCGACATCAGTTCGGAGTTTCAGACCCCGCCACTGAGCTCTCCAGGTACGAGGCGACTTCGCCCCGGTCTATCGCAATACGTAGCCGGCGCGCAGAATCCACCACGAGCTCGACTGCCTGGTCGAGCGAACGCACAGCGTACAGCTCATCCAACAGCGAGGCGTCCTGGGCAGTGATGTGATGCAGGGTTTCGATGGTGTGGGACGAAATATTCATGGCTTCTCGTGTACTAAAGTTGATTTGCGACCGTGCGAGATAGACGTTTTCTGGCTGGCCGGGACGTCTTTCGCGCGTTATGCTTGGTTAAGAAGTTCACAGGAAACTTACAGTTCGACTGATTTGATCAAAGCAGCGTAAGCCACGCGTAAGCCACAATGCAGCCTAATGATCCCTCCTATCAGGCCGGTCCGCCAATCTCCATTCAGTTGCTCGGAGAAGCTCGCCTCATGCGGGCCGGCGCCCCCTGGCAAGGCAAGCGCTATGACAAGGTCATTGCCTTGCTGGCCTACCTCATCCTGGAGGGGGAACGCAGTCATTCGCGCGAACAGCTGGCCGCCCTGCTATGGCCGTCCCTGACTGCCGACGCTGCACGCACCAACCTGCGGCAAAGTCTTTACTACCTGCGCCAGTTCTTTTCGTCCCACGCTGACGCACTTCTTCATGCTGATCGCGATTCCGCCCGCTTCGTTCATGTCCCCGAAGTATGTTCTGTCGATGTAAAGGTGCTCACCGAGCAGTTCCCCACCTGCCCGGATTGCCCGACAGCTCCAATGTCTCCGCCTTGCGATCGCTGCCTTGGGCGTCTGAAGAATCGTGCTGATGCTTACCAAGGAGAATTGCTGGCCGGCATCGAACTTGCCGATGCTCCCGACTTCGATGTTTGGCTCGACGCTCAGCGGCAAAGCCTGCTGGGACGCGCATTTTCCTACTCGGAGCGTTTACGCAACGCCTATGAGGCACTTGGACGTCTGGGTCCGGCCATCGCGTACGCGCAACGCTGCGTACGGTTAGAGCCCTGGAATGAAGCGGGGCACCGTGAGCACATGCGCCTGTTGGCAATTGCGGGGCAACACGGCACCGCCGAAACGCTATACGACGCCTACCGTGACAATCTGGCCAGAGACCTCAACGTCGAACCCGAACAAACGACGCATTCGCTTTTTGAGCATATTCATAAAAGAGAAATCGAGCCTCGCGAAGAAATCTCACCCGTTACCCCCTCCCCGGTGCCGGTCGCCGATGTGTCCATGGGGCGCCGCCAGGCAACAATCCTCTGCTGTCATATCGATCAACCTACTGATACCTACGCCGACGCCCCAGAACTTCTGGCCCAGGCGCGTTCACTATGCGCAACGATATTGCGACGCCATGCCGGCCATCTTAGCCTGGGTCAAGGTGGATTTCTTTACGCCTATATAGGCTATCCGCAGGCCTCCGAACACGCCGGCGAACTGGCAGTTCAGGCATCACTTGAATTGCAAAGGCACTTCGTAGGCCGCTATCGGTTTCGCGCCGGCATCCATACCGGAATCATATTGGCGGGTTTTGACCCAGCGTTGCCTGACATAGTTGGCGATGTCACTGCCACAGCATGGCGTCTTTGCACCCGGCTGCAAAAAAGCGGTATCGCCCTCAGTGAAACAACCCGCGCCTTGCTGCCGAGCAAGTTCGACCTCGAAGCGCTCAAACCGGTTTCGATACCCGGCAACAGCGGCGTTGCAAGCTCTTCAGTGCCGGTTTTCAAGCTTTCAACACCAGTATCCTCGACGGTCCGAAATGTCGCATCGCCGAGTCCCGCAACAGAATTGATCGGGCGGAAGGCGGAATTGCGCCGGTTAAAAGAATTGTGGGAGCGCGCTTGCGCAAGCCATCCGCAGTTTCTGGTGATTAGCGGCGAACCGGGAATGGGCAAGACCCATCTTGCTGACGCCCTGCGCCGCTGGGTAGAGACAAGCCCAGCGGTAATACGACACCTGCATTGCTATCCCGAGCACCAGCATTCCCCGCTATATCCGGTTATTGGCCTGCTACGTTCGGTCATGGACATCTCGGTCGATGCCACGCTCGCCGAACAACAACATGCGCTTATCCATTATCTCGAGCAACACCACCCCGCTATTGCCAAACAAGCCGCTCCGCTGTTGATGTCCATGCTTTCGATAGCAACCGAGGATTCTCCCGTACTCTCGCCGCGCCAACGAAAACTCCAAACCCTGGACATGCTGCTGATCATGCTGGACAGCATGGCCCTGAGGCATCCCCTGTTGTTGCTGATTGAAGATGCGCAATGGCTGGACGTCACCAGCCTCGACCTGCTTGAGCGCCTGGTACACAGGAACGACAAACTGGCGTTATTTACTCTGGTAACGGCACGCCCGGAGTTCAATCCTTCGTGGCTCGACCAGAGTGCCGTCCTGAAGCTGGCACCATTAAAGGACGAACACATCGCGAGGCTTGTACGAGCCAGCGAAGCGGGCCTCTCTCGTGAAGCCGTTGACCAGATCGTGCGTCGCGCCGATGGGATTCCTCTTTACGCGGAGCAGATGGCACGATACAGCCGAGAATCTGCAGACGAGATCCCATTGACTCTGCACTACCTTCTGTTGGCCCGACTTGACACCGTTCCACACGCGCGACGCCTTCTGCAGCTCGCCGCGACCCTTGGACGTACATTCGATAAAACGCTGCTCCAGCGAATCAGCGGACTTGCAACCAAAGAACTGGACGACGCCCTGAACGAACTGATTGCCGCGCGACTGATTGCAGCGCTTCCGTCAGGCGACATGTATCAGTTCCATCACGCCCTGATTCAGGAAGCTGCCTACAAGACTCAGATCGCCCCCGACCTGCGGGCGGCTCACCTCAAGGTCGCTCGCGCATTTGAGCTTCATTACGCCCAGCGAGCGGCTCAGCAACCGGGCGAAATGGCGCGCCATTACACCTTGGGTGGTGACACTCGCGCCGCGTTGCCCTGGCGCCTTCTGGCTGGGCGCCGGGCGCTGCGGGTCTGTGCCGGCACCGAGGCGGTCGACGAACTTCAGGCAGGGCTGGCACTCGTGCCGCACTTACCGAAAAGTGCCGACAAACGAAACCTGGAGCTTGAACTGCTGCTCACCCTGGGTCGGGCTTTACTTTTGTTGCGTGGTTATGGTTCAGAAGAAGCCGTTGAAGTCTACGATCGCGCCATGGATCTGTGCCACGAAAATGTACCGATTCACCAGCGGTTCGAGATCATATGGGGCCTCTGGATGGTATCCAGCTCACGAAAGGGGTCGAGCTTTAAAAAATCGTGGGAGCTCACCGAGCGATTGATGCATCTGGCCCAGGAAAGTGCTGATCCCTACCTGCTGGCACAGGCATACTCCGCAGCGACAAACATCTCTCTCTGGACCGATCGCCTTGAAGACGCATGCCGGTTTGCCCAGGCAGCACTTAACCAACCCATCGGCAATGCACGCGACGCATCAGAGGGCCTGGATCCTCGGGTGACCAGTCTGGCGCACCTTTCCTGGGCCTTATGGCGCTTGGGACGCAACGAAAAGGCTCTTGCAGCCAGCAGAAAATCCCTGTATTTGGCCCGGGCCTCTGACAACCCTGATACGCTGTGCTTTGCGCTTGCCTTCGCGGCAATGCTCCATCGCTTCCAGCGCAATATTCCCCGAGCCATGCAATACGTGAATGAACTGCGGCGCGAGTCCTCGCGACACACCATCGCCATCTGGAAAGGTGTTGCCGACATGCTGCTGGCGTGGAAGCAGGCGTATGATCGCAATCCGTCCGGCATTACCCGCCTCAATTCCAGCCTGCACGCCATTCAAAAAGTCATGCCAGGCGTTGCCGTCATGTTCTTTCACACGCTGGCCGAAGCCTATGGCTTGCTCGGACGCCGAGCAGAACAATTGCGCACGGTAAACAAAGGCCTGAAAGTCGCTCGCCAGGTAGACGAAGCGTTCTTCAGTTCTCTTTTGCTGGAGATGCGCCGGGAGCGTCTGGCCCATCAAACACAGCAATAGATTCCACATGGCCGGTGTGTGGAAACATATTGATCACTCCTGCGGCGCTCAGGCGATAACCACCTTCGCGGACCAGTATGCCGGCATCGCGCGCCAATGTTGCCGGGTTACACGAAACATAGACGAGCCTTACCGGCCGTTCGTAAGGTGCCATTGCCGCCAAGGCCCGTGAAACCGCCTCGGCGCCTTCTCGTGGCGGATCGATCAGCATGCGGTCAAAGCGCCCCAAGCTTCGCAGCCAGTCCTCATCCACCTCGAACAGGTTCAGGACAGAGAACGTGGCCCGATCTGCCAGACCATTTTGTGCCGCCGCTTCGGTAGCCCTGTCCACCAAGGCTTGGCTTCCTTCCACGCCCACCACCTCCCGAACGCGGGTTGCCAGTGGCAACGTGAAATTACCAAGCCCACAGAAAAGATCGGCCACGCGCTCATGTGGTTGAAGTTCAAGCAAGCCCAGCGCTCGGGAGATCAGCATCCGGTTGACCTGACTGTTCACCTGCGTGAAATCAGTGGGTCGAAACGCCATTCGCAAGCCAAACTCGGGCAAATGGTAGGCCAGACGTTCATCGTCCAATCGCTCCAGAGGGTGGACGGTATCTATGCCTTTAGGCTGCAGCCACCACATCACCGCATGGCGGGCCGCAAACTCACGCAACAGCTCGATGTCGCTAGCGCTCAATGGCTCCATATGCCGCAACAGCAACGCCGTGCCCTCATCCCCCACGGCCACTTCAATCTGCGGAATGCTTTTTGGCGCACTCAAATCCCCGATCAGATTTCGCAGGGGCCGCAAGAGATCAGAAACTTGTCGGGGCAGAACAAGACAGTGGTCCATATCAGCCACGTAACTGCCTCGCTTTTCCCGAAATCCCACAAGTACACCACCCTTCTTGGCCACCAGACGCACGGACAAGCGCGCACGATACCGATAGCCCCAGGTCGGTCCGTGCATGGGACTCAGGACGTGCTCCGGACGAACCTTGCCGATATGTCCAAGCGCATCTTCCAGCACCCGCTGTTTGACTGCCACCTGTGCCTCGGGCCGCAAGTGTTGCATTGCACAGCCTCCGCACTGGCCAAAGTACGCACACGGTGGGTCGACACGCTGCGAAGACGACCGAAGTATCTGCTCGGTACGTGCAACATCGAATGAAGGTTTACGGCGCGCAATGCGAGCGATCACTCTTTCCCCGGGCAACGCTCCGTCGACGAACACGACTTTTCCGTCCTGATGCGCGACCCCGCGCGCCTCCAGGTCCATGGATTCAACTTCAAATATTTCAAACATAAAAATGAATAGGTCGCCAAAGCTCAGCAGCGAATTGTAAAGTAGCCGGTCTGCCGCCGTCTTGCCGTCATGATGCAAACTCTGAAAACGGATTAAAAAAACCGGCGCCAATTGATATGGCACCGGTCTCTTGTACAGATTAAAGCTTGGGCGAATCGAATCAGGACGCCGCTTCTTGCGTCTTCTCTTGGCCGGCACGACGCTCCGCGTGCTTCTTAATGCGCTCGGCACGCTTCTCGGCCTTTTCGGCAAACTGTTGTGCTACCTGCTTGCGCTGTCCATCATCCAGCGAATCCCACACCGCCAGCCATTTGGCAGCGGTTTTGTCGTGTTGGTCCAGCATGGCCTTGCGCTTTTCCTGCGATTGCTCCAACGCGGCCTTGGGGTCGAGTTTTCCGTCTTTCAGGGCCTGCAGGCGCTCGGCACGCTGCTCCTTCAGCGATGCAAAGTGATTCTTGCGTTGGGCCTTCTGCGCTTCCCGCGCCTCTTCCACAAGTTTGACCTGAGCTTCATTCAACTTAAGTGTTTCTACAGCCTTTTCGCTCAGCGCACCATAACCGGGAACCACTAGCGCAGCCTTTTGAAAATGGTGCCGATGCATATGCCCATGCTTGTGTGAGCGGTGCGAGTGACGTTTTGCGTCAGGTGACTGGCCGCTTTGCTCAACGGCTGGACCTGCAGGCGTGGCAGTGCTTGGCTGTGCCAGCGCCACACCGCTCAGGGAAACGGCAGCTGCAATGGCTGCAAGTTTGATAGCGATAGAGGAGTTGGTTTTATGCATGATGACTTCCTTGTTGAATTGGTGAAGCCATTGTGTCTGCCAGGCGATTTCGAAACTATTTCATCGCCGGGCAAGTTTTTTCAGGTGATTTCAGGCGTTCCACACCGCCATGTATTCTTTCCAGTGTGGCGCATCGCTGGCAGACAAGGTTTCACGCACCAGGTCCACTTCGGCCTCGTAGGCAGCCTGATCGAGCTCACCCCGCAAGAAACGAAAGCGGCAATACACCAGCCAGGTGTTCACAACATCAGTCTCGCAATACGCACGGACTTCGTCTGCCTTGCCGTCTGCCCATGCCCTCCATACCTGGCCGCCGTCCATCCCCAGCTTGCCGGGAAAGCCGCAGAGCTTGGCCAGGTCATCTAACGGGGCATTGGCGCGACCATTGTATTTGGCCAACAGGTCCATCAGGTCGATATGACGATTGTGGTAGCGACTGATGTAGTTATTGAATTTGAAGTCGCGATCGTCATCGCCCATGTCCCAGTACCGGGGCGCCGGCACACCGTGAATGAGACTGCGGTAATGAAGAACAGGCAGATCGAACCCCGACCCATTCCAGCTGACCAATCGCGGCGTGTAGCGCTCGATCGTCTTGAAAAATCCGCTGATCAGAACCGACTCCGGATCGTCCGCCTGTCCCAGGGTCCGGACTCGAAAGCCATTGTCATCACGAAACACACAGCCCACCACTGCGATCTTGTGCAGGTGAAGGGGCAGGAAATCGGTACCGTGACTTTCGAGCCGCGCCTGAAGCGCGGCTTCGATGACCTGTTCATCGGTCAGTGACGGATCGTACTCGCCCAATGTTCGAAGACCCTGGGCGTCCGGGATGGTTTCCAGATCAAAGACAAGGGTGGGTGTCATCGAGCCGGCAAATACGACAAGGGATTGACAGGCGTACCGCTGCGACGGATCTCGAAATGCAGGCGTGGGGAGCTGGTGTCGGTCTGACCAAGCAACGCAATCTTGTCGCCTTTCTTGACGGTCGCGCCGGACTCAACCAGGAGCTTGTCGTTGTGCGCATAAGCCGTAATGAAGCCGTTGCTGTGACCAAGCAAAATGAGATTGCCCAAACCGCGCACCCCGTTGCCGGCATACATGACCTTGCCGGCCGCTGCGGCGACCACAGGGTCACCTACCTTACCTTCGATATCAATGCCTTTGGTATTGGCATTGAAACCCTGGATAATCTTGCCGTTGGCGGGCCAGTCCCACGATATGAGGTTGGCATCGGAAGCACGGCTTGGCGTCGGAGGTGCAGACGGCTCAACGGGCGTCACGGCAACCGGCGTGGCTGTTGCCGGAGGCGTAGAAGGCGCCGGCGTCGAGCTGGAAAGACGCAATGTCTGACCAATACGCAACTGACTGGGATCAGAAATATTATTGAGGCTTACCAGCGTGGCAACATCCATGCCATGCCGCTGGGCAATCTGGTAAAGCGTGTCACCGGGCTTTACGACATAGGTTCCGGTAGCAGGCGCGGTGGATGTTTGCCCGCCCGACATATCAGTAACCGGCGCCCGAGAGGTTCTGGACGCACAGCCCGCCAACATCGCCACAGCCAGCAGCGACGCAATCAAGGCGGTGTGTTGACCGTGCCGTGACTGAATCGAAGGGGTGACGACTGACGAGGACGTCGCTGAGTGCATACGGATCTCCTAAAACCAGTAACTTTATGTCTGCGTTCCCGGACGCAACGGGACAAATCGGACTGCTTCGAGCTCTTGGCGCTTCCAGGATGCTGGCCCGGTGCGCTCGATGAGTACCAGGCGCTGGGTCGTCTCGCCTTCGGGTGCAATCAGCCGCCCGCCCACTGCAAGTTGCTCGAGTAATGCTTGGGGGATTTTAATACCCGCTGCAGCCACAATAATACCGTCGAATGGTCCGTTGCCGGGCAAACCCAGCATGCCATCGCCGAATGATAGCCGGACTCGACCAGACAGGCGAAGCGTCCGCAGATGGAATCGAGCCATATCGAACAGGCCGCGAATCCGCTCGACTGCATAAACTTCCTTGACCAACTGCGCCAAAACTGCGGCCTGATACCCGCATCCGGCTCCCACCTCGAGCACTTTGGAGGGAACGCGCTCTTCGCACAGCGCAGCAATCATGCGGGCGACCACCCAAGGCTGCGATATTGTCTGTCCGTAACCAATTGGCAAGGCGGCATCTTCATAAGCACGGCTGGCAAGGCCTTCATCCACGAAAATATGACGGGGAACAGCCATCATCGCGGAAAGAACTCTTTCATCTTGTATGCCCTGGTTACGCAACCTTTGCACCATGACAACACGCTGACGGTCGGAGTTCAGGCCCAGATTGGCAGTGGCTTGTACGACAGGGCGGACTGGCGTCGCAGGAGTGGAAAGGCGGCCTGGCATCGTTGCGATCCGCGCATTGCTATTTGTAGTCGATGGTCCGCCACCCAGACTGGAGCGCCCAAAGCGATTGGTGGTTCCGGCGGGAAACGGAAATCGGTTAACCGGCTTGGTCATAGCGGAGCGGCCCACGTCTTGACATGGGAAATCTGTTCGTAGTGCGTGAGATCGAGCCTTAGAGGGGTAATGGAAACCGCATGCTGCTCGATGGCGCCAAAGTCGGTGTCAGCCGCCGAGTCGGAAACCAGCCCGACGGGGCCGATCCAGTACACGGGGTCTCCGTAAGGCGTGCTGCTTTTCACGACCGGCTCGGATGGGTGTCGCTTGCCCAGACGCGTAACAGTAAACCCTTGCAACGCTTCGTAGGGCACGGCCGGGATATTTACATTGAGCAAGGTGTTGCCGGCAAGCGGCTCGGCAATATGCCTTTGGACAACCTGACGTGCCACGCGCGCGGCCGAATCGAGATGCTCCCACCCTTTTTTTACCAAAGAGAACGCAATGGCGGGAATGCCAAAAAGATAGCCTTCTGTTGCCGCCGCAACGGTACCCGAATAGAGCGTATCATCACCCATGTTTGCGCCATTATTGATTCCCGAAACGACAAGATCCGGACGAAAATCGAGCAGGCCGGTGAGGGCGATGTGGACGCAATCGGAGGGAGTTCCATTGACAAAGTAGAAACCATTCGGTGCTTGCCGCACCGACAGCGGCCTGTTGAGGGTGAGTGAATTTGACGCCCCGCTGCAGTTTGTCTCGGGTGCCACGATGGTCAGCTCACCCAGTCCCTTCAAGGCAGACACCAGGGCTTCAATGCCCTCGGCGTTATAACCATCGTCGTTGGACACCAAAATGCGCATTGTTGCTTCCAGAAAACTCAACTGAACGTAGCCAATTGTACCTGCTCGTTTTAACGTTTTGAGTACGCGGGGTAGAATCAAGCCTGCCCGCGCCGAAAGCCGGCTGGGCCTGTGCCCGCAGTCCTATGGAGCCCTGTTTCATGTCGTCGATTTCCCTGACGCTGGTAAGCGTCGTGCTTCTGGTTCTGGCCTACTTGTTGGGCTCGATTCCCTTTGCCGTCGTGGTCAGTCGCGCAATGGGTCTAAAGGACCCTCGCAGCTATGGCTCAAGGAACCCGGGTGCGACCAATGTACTGCGAACCGGAAATCGGGCTGCCGCTGCTCTCACTCTGCTTGGCGATGCTGCGAAAGGCTGGCTTGCCGTATGGCTGGCAGTCGTTTTCACGAACGAATGGCATTTGCCTTCCTACACGACAGGACTGGCAGGAATCGCCGTTTTCCTGGGCCACCTTTATCCTATATTCCTGAAGTTCCGCGGAGGCAAAGGCGTTGCAACAGCGCTCGGTGTCTTGCTTGGATTCCAGCCATTGCTGGCCCTGGCGGTTGTCGCAACCTGGATTATTGTTGCGTTCGCCACCCGCTACTCCTCGCTGGCCGCAGTAATCGCCGCCATATTCGCCCCCCTGTATTATCTGTTCGGAGGTGGAGTGGCATGGCGGTTCAGCGGCTTCCTGTGTCTTTGCATCATCGTGATCAGCGTGCTGCTATGCTTTCGACATCAGGCCAATATTGCGCGTCTGCTGGCGGGCAAAGAAGACCGCATCGGTGCCCGAAAAGATAACCATCCAGCCCAAAAGAGCCATCAACGCAGAGCCGCACGCAAATAAACGCCCGCCTGCCCCTGGGCAGCGTATGGGGCTCTAGGCTGCAAAAGCGTGTGGGGCTCTAGGCTGCGACAGCCTGTAGAGCTTTAGGCTGCGACAGCGCGGGAGCGTCAGGCTGCAGCCGTACTGGACTGTTCTGCAAGCTCCCATCGAGGACGCACCGTAAACGAATGGTTGTTGACGTCGAGATTGACCAGGCCGGCCTGTACACGCATTGCCGCCGCATACGCGATCATGGCACCGTTGTCCGTACACAAATCGAGTGGCGGGAAAAAAACCTCTCCGTTCATCAACCGCACCGCGTCAAGCAGCTTTTTTCGTAAAGGACCGTTCGCCCCGACGCCACCGGCCACCACCAGGCGGTTCAGTCGGCTGCGTTTCAACGCCTTGATTGCCTTGCCGGCCAACACGTCGACAATTGCCGCCTCGGTAGCAGCAGCCAGATCGGCGCGCTGAGTTTCAGAGAGACCACCGGCCTGTCGCTCCAGCGCCTTCATGCGGGTCAGGACCGCCGTCTTGAGGCCGCTGAAACTGAAATCGAGATCGGGGCTGTGCAGCATCGGGCGCGGCAAATCAAAGGCGTCGGCTCTGCCCTGCCGTGCCAGGTTGGATAAAGCCGGCCCCCCCGGATAGCCCAAACCCAGCAATTTTGCAGACTTGTCGAACGCTTCTCCGGCTGCGTCATCGAGCGTCTCACCTAGCAGCTCGTACTGCCCCACCCCTTCGACCTTCATCAGCTGTGTATGACCACCAGAGACCAACAGCGCCACGAAAGGAAACGCCGGCGCGGGTTCGGCCAACAGCGGCGACAGCAGATGGCCTTCGAGATGATGGACAGGAATGGCCGGCAATTGAAGCGCCCACGCCATGGAACGGGCGACGCTGGCGCCCACCAGCAAGGCTCCTGCAAGGCCTGGACCCGCCGTGTAGGCAATTGCATCTACCTGGTCGAGTGTGAGCCCCGCAGCCTGCAAGGTCTCCCTGGTAAGAGGCAGTACGCGCTGGATGTGGTCTCGCGATGCCAATTCGGGTACAACCCCGCCGTATTCACGGTGCATGGCTATCTGACTGTGCAGGCGGTGCGCGAGCAAACCATGCTGTGTGGACACCACAGCAACACCTGTTTCGTCGCAAGAACTCTCGTATCCAAGAATAATCATAGTGAGCAAATGTACAACTAAAGGCAAAAGAGCCGTAGAATGCGGGCTGTTGGACCAGAATCAATAAGTCATAAAACCAAACCGCTTTTTGGGGATGAGCCAAATGCTAGAAAAACTCTTCAAACTGAACGAGCACAATACAACTGCCCGTACAGAAATATTGGCGGGGATCACGACCTTCCTGACGATGTCCTACATCATCTTCGTGAACCCGGCCATCCTGTCTACGACGGGTATGGAACACAGCGCAGTCTTTGTGGCTACCTGCCTGGCAGCTGCTTTAGGCACACTGATCATGGCCTTCGTCGCCAACTGGCCCATCGGCATGGCGCCGGGTATGGGCTTGAACGCTTTCTTCGCCTTTACAGTTGTCGGGGCAATGGGCTTCACGTGGCAACAGGCTCTGGGTGCAGTATTCATCTCCGGAGTAATCTTTGTCATTCTAACCGTTACTGGCGTACGTTCGTGGCTGATCGAGGGCATTCCCAAGTCGCTGCGCTCGGCCATCGCCGCGGGTATCGGTCTGTTCCTGGCCATCATCGCCTTGGGGCCTGCCGGCGCAGGAATCGTGGTTGCCAACGAAGCGACCATTGTTGGCCTGGGCGACCTGACCGCTCCGGCCACAGTGTTCGCCATACTGGGCTTCTTCCTCATCGCTGCCCTGGATGCGCTCAAGGTACGCGGCGCCATCCTGATCGGCATCGTAGCCATCACCGTTCTGTCGATGATTACCGGCCACAGCGAGTTCCAGGGCGTGTTTTCGGCACCACCCAGCCTGGCACCGACTTTCCTGCAACTGGACATCATGGGTGCACTGCACGTCGGTATCGTGCACGTCATTCTTGTACTGGTGCTGGTCGAAGTATTTGACGCCACGGGCACGCTGATTGGCGTTGCCAAGCGCGCGAACCTGATCCCCGAAGGTAAGCCCAACCGCCTGGGCCGCGCCTTGTTTGCCGACAGTGCCGCCATCGTTGGCGGTTCGCTCCTGGGTACCAGCAGCACCACGGCCTACATCGAAAGCGCTTCGGGCGTGCAAGCCGGCGGACGCACCGGTCTTACGGCATTGACCGTAGCCGTCCTGTTCCTGCTGGCCCTGATGTTCTCGCCGCTGGCTGGCTCAGTACCAGGCTACGCAACAGCGCCGGCCCTGCTTTATGTGGCAGGCCTGATGCTGCGTGAAGTGGCCGATATCGACTGGCAAGACGTAACCGAGGCCGCTCCCGCTGCCATCGCCGCACTGATCATGCCATTCACCTACTCCATCGCAAACGGCCTGGCGTTTGGCTTTATCAGCTACGTCGTCATCAAGGCGATCACCGGGCGCTTCCGTCAGATTCACCCCGCCACGCTTATTGTGGCAATCCTGTTCGTCATCAAATATGCTTTTTATCCGGAATAAAAGCTGACGACTGACGCGTCATCGCCGCAGGGCATTCTCCGTCGGGGGGTGGCCTTGCGGCAAAAAAAATGTACACTGGTGTCCAACGCATTACTTTTTACAACTGGCGGCCTCTCTTCAGATAGGCCGCTTTTTTTATCTGGACATCCATGAGCACTATTGAACTGACCAAAGAGACCTTCCAGGAAGCCATCGAAAGCGACAAGCCCTTGATCATTGATTTCTGGGCGCCTTGGTGTGGCCCTTGCCGCACATTCGGTCCAACGTTCGAGAAGGTCGCCGGGCAACACGAAGACGTCACCTTCGCCAAGATCAACACTGAAGAACAGGAAGAGCTCGCCACGGCCCTTCAGATTCGCTCAATACCCACGCTGATGGTTTTCCGTGAGCGCGTCATGCTGTTCAATCAGGCGGGCGCGCTATCCGAAGGGCAGCTCGAAGAACTCGTCACCCAGGTGAAGAATCTTGACATGGCCCAGGTCCATGCAGAAATTGCGCAACAGCAGAACCAGGGCAACGCGCAGTAAGCGTCCGATGCTTTATTGATCGATACGACCCTGACCGCGAGTCAGGTCAATGAATAGCCGGCTGAAGGCCTCTGCCTGCTCGACGGGCAAGGCCAGACGCCAGGCAACACCCTGAGCATCGAATTCTTCGGCAGCCACGTCTACATCGTACGTGCCAAACTTCGAACGTATCAGTGCCATGTCGGCGAAGGGGCAATGGCATTGCAGAATCGTCCGGTTTACGATGGGTATCTTGGGCGCCAGCCTCAGGCATTGCGCTGCCACGCCGCCGTACGCCCGCACCAGCCCGCCTGAGCCGAGCTTGATGCCGCCGAACCACCGAATGACAAGCACGACGACCTGATCGCACTGCTGGCCCTCGATCGCCTGCAGCATGGGCCGACCGGCCGTACCTCCCGGCTCACCGTCGTCATTGAAGCGATATGTGTCGCCTATGCGATAGGCCCAGCAGTTATGCGTTGCCGACGCAACGCTGTGCTTCGCAACGAAATCCAGAGCGCTTTCCGGAGATTCGACCGGGCCCGCCAGCGCAAGAAAGCGGCTCTTCTTGATTTCTTCTTCGTAGGAATACAACGACTCAAGCGTGTAGAGCATGGGCAAGACGGTCTGTCAGACGTCAGCTTGCGAGTCCGCGTGACTCGAGATAGTCGTCGTAATTGCCACGATAATCGATGATTTCGCCTGTGGGCAGTATTTCGACGACACGACTTGCAAGCCCTGACACGAATTCGCGGTCATGCGAAACAAAAAACAGCGTACCTTCATATTTTTCGAGCGCGTACTGCAACGATTCGATTGACTCCATGTCCAGGTGGTTGGTGGGCTCATCAAGCAACATGACATTGTGTCGGCCCAGCATCAGGCGTCCGAAGCTCATGCGATTTTTCTCACCACCCGACAGGACCTTTACCGGCTTCACGATATCGTCGGCCGAGAACAACAAACGACCCAGTACAGCGCGAATGGCCTGATCGTCGTCGCCGGGCTGCCGGAACTCTGCCATCCAGTCGAATACATTGGTGTCCGTCTCGAATTGGTCCGAGACGTCCTGGGCCATGTAGCCAAGGTCTGCCGCATCGGACCATTTCACGCTGCCCGAGTCGGGTTGCAGGTCTTGGGCCAGCATGCGCAGCAGCGTGGTCTTGCCGACACCGTTGGCGCCGATGATGGCCACTTTTTCACCGGCTTCGATCATGGCCGAATACGAACGGATGACCGGCTCATCATACGTCTTGCTGATGTTGTCGATCGTGACGGCAAGGCGGTGCATGACCTTGTTCTGTTCAAACCGGATATATGGGTTTTGCCGGGAAGACGGCTTGACCTGCACGGTCTCTGATTTGATGCGGTCAATCTGCTTGAGGCGCGAAGTAGCCTGACGCGACTTGGACTTGTTTGCGGCAAAGCGCCTGACAAAGTCTTGCAGTTCGGCAACCCGCTCCTTGGCCTTGGCGTTCATTGCCGAAATACGCTCACGCGCCTGGGCTGCAGCCAGCATGTAGTCGTCGTAGTTTCCCGGGTACACCCGCAGCTCCCGGTAATCAAGGTCGGCCATGTGAGTGCAGACCTGATTCAGGAAGTGACGATCATGGCTGATAATGATCATCGTGCTGTCGTAGCCGTTCAACACGTTCTCGAGCCAGCGAATAGTGTTGATATCCAGGTTGTTGGTGGGTTCGTCCAGCAACAACACATCGGGGTTCGAAAACAGCGCTTGTGCCAGCAGCACACGAAGCTTCCAGCCGGGCGCAATCTCACGCATGGGCAAATCGTGCTGTTCAGTGGGAATCTCAAGGCCCAGCAGCAATTCGCCGGCACGCGCCTCGGCCGTGTATCCAT
This sequence comes from Pusillimonas sp., assembly GCF_029263785.1. GTDB lineage: Bacteria > Pseudomonadota > Gammaproteobacteria > Burkholderiales > Burkholderiaceae_B > Pusillimonas. Next base: position 68,107 of record NZ_JAJUFE010000008.1, read on the forward strand.
CGTATTCGGCGAATTTTGCCTCGAGGTCCGCCGCTCTCATGTAGTCTTCTTCAGTTGCGTCCGGATTGGCGTAGATCGCATCGCGCTCTGTCATGACCTGCCACATTTCTTCGTGCCCCATCAGGACCACATCCAGAACACGTACGTCTTCGTATGCGAATTGATCCTGCCGCAATTTGCCCAGGCGCACGCCCGGATCGAGCGACACGCTGCCACCCGTGGGCTCGAGGTCGCCCCCGATGATCTTCATGAAGGTCGATTTGCCTGATCCGTTGGCGCCAATCAGGCCATAGCGGTTGCCCTCGCCAAACTTGACGTTGACGTTTTCGAAAAGGGGTTTGGGTCCAAACTGAATAGTGAGGTTTGCGGTGGTGATCAATTGAAACCTGAATGCGATTAAGTAAAGAGAAGGGATGCGCCTGGCTTCCGGGCGGATGCGCGCAATGAAAGATGGGCCTGCAAGGCCCATCCATGTTCGAACGTAATGGTCTAGTGTATCAATTTTGGCGGCACCGACGCCAAAAACACCGTTATTTCACGGTTTTACGTCCCGGTATGACACACCCATATGATAGAAAAATGCCGTCCACAGAAACGTCAGTGCCGCCTGCTGGTGCTGGTCAAAACTATGGCTGTCCTTTGGAAAAGCATAGAGCAGATACGGGTTGGTACCTGTAGCGGTATTTTGCAAGGTGGCCGCGAACTTGTAGCTGTGGGCCGGCACGACGCGGGCATCGGTTTTACTTGTCAGCACGTACATGGGCGGATAAGCCATTGACCTGACATTATGCAGCGGCGAAAAGGTCATCAGATTCTTGAACTGCACTTCGTCAGTTACCTGGCCGTAGTCTCCGTGCCAGGAGTGCCCCGCCGTAAACTTGTCATACCGCACAAGGTCGTGCACACCCACAAATGGAAACGCCACACCGAACAAATCGGGCCTTTGCAGCGATGCCGCCGCGGTCGTGGTGCCACCGTTTGACTCACCCAGCAAAGCAAGCTTCCCGGCACGGGTCCAGCCGGATTCAATGAGATGCTCGGCCACCGCAACAAGGTCGTTGTATGTGTTTTGCTTGTTCAACAGCCGGCCGTCGTCGTACCACTCGACACCAAACTCAGCCCCCCCGCGAAGCTGCGCTATAGCGAATATGCCCCCGGCCTCGAGTAGTGGGATGGCCCGCATGTCGAAACGCGGCGTTACCGGAACCAGAAAACCACCATAGCTGTATATCAGGACGGGGATGTCGCCGGTGGGTTGCAGCCCCTTCTTGTGGGCAAGGTATACCGGTACCCTGGCCCCTGCGCTGCTTGTGACCCAAATACGTTTTGTTTCGTACAGCTCCGGGTCGTAGCCTTTATAGTGCTCAACCAGTGCTGTCGTCACGATATGCGAACCAAGGTCATATACATATTGGACTGCCGGTTGAACCAGCGAGGAATGAATGAAGTCCAGCACGACTTGACTGCCCGTAACAGTGCAGCGCATGTTGGAGACCGCACCGATTTCTGGAAGCTCAATCTCGTGCACGCCGTCGGCGCTGTAATGAAACAGCCTGCTGCTGCCCTCGACCAGATGCTCTGCGACGAAGTCTGAGCCGCAGATACTGACCTCGTTAACGTACACCGGCTCGCCCTGCGCCAGCGGAAGTATCTCACGCCAGTTCGCTGCAGCAGGGTTTGCAGGATCGACCTCGATGACCCTATGAAACGCCGAGTCGAGGGTCGTGGCGAAAATCATTTTGGCGGGATCATCGGGACTTTGCCCCAAATAGCTGAACGAGCGTTGTTGTGCCCGCACATCCAGAAACGGCTGTGCGCCCAGGTCGGGGCGCGCCGGATCCAGCCGCCAATAGGCGCTTAGCATATCGGTACCGATATTGATGTACAGCTGCCCTTCGTGCAGGAACGCGCCATATATCAGATCGAATTCCTCGCCCTGAAGCCAGAGTTCGGGTTCGCTGCCATCGAACGCCTGATAGTAAAGCGCCTGGAAAGTAACCGGAGAAACATGTGCATCGATAACGTCTCGCGGAACCGCATAGATGACGCCATCGTTATAAAACTCGAACTCGGATGAAAACACATGCGGAATTTGCAGCAGGATGTGCGATGGATCGGAAAGGCTGACCACATGCAGCTCGAAAAGGTCAGAAAAATTTCGCCGCATAAGATAGGCCAGATACCTGCTGTCGGGCGATACCCGATGACCCAGAAGCTCAATCACGTCATCCGGATCGACGCGGAACGAATTGACGTCAACCAGGACCTCGTCCTTGTCTGAGGCCGTCGCGTCGGTCGATACATAGATCTTGTTGTCGACCGAGACGAAGTCAGGGTTCGTGCCAGGAATCCGTTGATGATATTGGCGCTTCCATACCTGACGCTGATAGTACAGGCGACCGTCTGCGCCTTCTTCACCTTCGATGCGCAGTGTTTCTTTTCGTTGTCGCTGAACGGCATCACGCGTGCTTTGAGGCAGGGGCCCATCGACGGTGCCGAACCAGGGTGCAATGCGTTGGGCCACCGCCCGATAATCAGGCAGTGCCGAAATATAGTCCAGAGCAAAGGCATTCTGTGCCTGCACCCATCTTTCGGTATCCTGGTTTCGGATATTTTCAAGCCAGCGATAAGGGTCGGCCACAGTGTGACCAAAATAGGTATCGCTGTCAGAACCCGCGGCTGTTTCCGGATAGGCCAACCTTGGCGGTGGCGGGTCATCGCTGCCGGAACCACTGCTACAGCCAACCAGTACCAGGACAACTAACGAAGCCAGGAAAGAGCCAAAACGGGCCATTCATTACTCCTGTCGAGTAAAAAAAGCCCATCTTATATCAA
>NZ_JAJUFE010000079.1 GCF_029263785.1 Pusillimonas sp.
TGGGGTTGTACCGGTTGCCCCATAAGCCTTTTTGGGGGCCTTCGCGATCGAATTCGAGTGCCAGAGAGAAGACGCTGCCCTTTCGCACGAGGCGGGCGGCGGCGGTGACATCTTCGGGGGTGACGTAATTGAGCGTACCGATTTCGTCGTCAGGCCCCCACTTGCCCCAGTTGCAGCAGCGTTTGGCAGTTTCGTGAACCAGATCGATCGTGAATTTGTTTTCGTCGTAGCGATGGACCATGGGACTGTCTCCTGTCTCCTTGTTGATCAGCCGATAATATAGGTAGTAGTGCCGGCCTGATCCAATACTATTTTTAAATCGTTCTAGTTACTCCAGCGTGTTTTATTTATCGAGTAATTATTTCGTTTTATTTGGGTGCCGGCATCGCAAACTCGGCTCCTTTGCCGGTGCTTTCGGGCCAGCGCTGCATGATGCTTTTTTGCTTGGTGTAGAAGCGCACGCCTTCTTCACCATATATATGCATGTCTCCGAACATGGATTTTTGCCAGCCGCCAAAGCTGTGCCACGCCATGGGGACAGGGATAGGTACGTTGATGCCAACCATGCCGCACTGGATCCGCCGACCGAATTCGCGCGCGACGTGACCGTCGCGGGTATAGCACGAGACGCCGTTTCCAAACTCATGCCCATTGATCAGATCAATCGCCGCGCCGAAGTCGTCGACGCGCACGCACGACAGAACAGGTCCGAAGATCTCTTCTTTATAGATGCGCATTTCCGGAGTGACGTGGTCGAACAAGGTGCCGCCCGTAAAGAAACCGTTTTCGTGGCCGCTTACCTTGTATCCACGTCCGTCAACGACTAGGCTTGCGCCTTCGTCAACGCCCACCTGTATGTAGTTCTCGATGCGCTCCAGCGCTTCCCGGGTGACGACCGGCCCCATCTCGGCCTTGGGATCCATTCCGTTACGCACCTGCAATGCCTTTGCCCGCTCGGCGAGCAGGGGAACCACCTGATCGCCAACACTGCCGACCAGCACCGCTACCGAGATGGCCATGCAGCGTTCGCCGGCGGATCCGTAGGCCGCTCCGACCAGAGCATCGACTGCCTGGTCCAGATCGGCATCCGGCATGACGACGAGATGGTTCTTGGCGCCCCCAAGCGCTTGCACTCGCTTGCCGTAGTGTGCAGCCTGCTCGTATATGTATTGAGCAATGGGGGTGGATCCGACAAAGCTGACCGCCTTGACGTCGGGATGGGAAAGCAAAGCATCGACGGCAACTTTGTCGCCCTGCACGACGTTAAGAACGCCTTCGGGCAGGCCGGCCTCGCGAAATAGCCTGGCCATGTACAGGGATGCGGACGGGTCTCGCTCGCTGGGTTTCAGGACAAAGCAATTGCCCGCCGCGATGGCCACGGGAAACATCCAGCAAGGGACCATGCATGGGAAATTGAATGGGGTGATTCCCGCGACGACGCCCAGCGGCTGGCGCAGGGTCCAGTTGTCCATGCCTGTAGCCACCTGGTCGGTGAAGTCGCCCTTGAGCAGTTGGGGTATGCCGCAGGCGAACTCGATGACGTCGATAGCGCGTGAGACTTCGCCTTGGGCGTCGCTGAACACCTTGCCGTGCTCGGCGGTGATGATGGCGGCGATAGCATCGCGATGCTCGTTCATCAGGTTGAGGAAATTGAACATGACGCGCGCGCGTCGCAAGGGAGATGTGTCGGCCCAGGCGGGAAACGCCCGCTTTGCCGATTCGACGGCCTGATTGACATCGTTCTGGTCGGCCATGATGACCTGACGAGCAACCTGACCCAGCGCCGGATTGAAAACGTCTTTTCGTTTCTGCGCGGCACCAGAAGTTTCCTGTCCGTTGATGTAGTGGCCGACGTCGGCGGTGTCTGTATAGGCTTGCATGAGTACGCAGGATTGTTGTGGAGATATGCAGCCCAGTCTACGTTCGGAAACAGCTTCTAGATAGTCCAGAACCCTGGATTCATTGTTCAAAATACTGAATAATGCAGTGCATGACTGACAAGAAAATCACCGCTCTCTGGTCGCATGTGCACTGGCTGTCCGTCCTGGCTGATCAGGGCAGCTTCACGCGGGCAGCTGAGTTCCTAAACGTCAGCAAGGCCGCAATGAGCCAGCGCATCGCCGAACTCGAAGAAGCCGCCGGAGTGCCCTTGGTACGCCGCACTACACGAAGCGTCCGCCTGACTGAAGCCGGCCAGCAATTGGCGGAAAGCACGCGCGGCGCCTTTGATCATATTGCCGACAGTTTTGAGGCCGTTCGTGAACAGGCCATTTCGCCGCAAGGTACCTTGCGCCTGAGTGCGCCTGTGGCGCTGGCTCGTCAGCAGCTTGTTCCTCGTCTGGCCGGGTTTCTAAAACAGAACCCGCGCATACGTATCGAGCTGGATCTGTCTGATCAGCTTAGCTCGGTAGCGGGCGAAGGTTTCGACCTGGCGATTCGCCACACGTCAACGCCACCGCAGAACTACGTCGCCTGGGCCTTGTGCGCCGTACGGTCCGTTCTGGTGGCCAGCCCTGCCTATCTCGAACGGAACGGGTGGCCTGAAGATCCCGCCGCATTGGCCGCCCATGCTTGTCTGCATTACCCGCGCCGGCAAAGTACTACCGTATGGACATTTGAACCAGTCGGAAAGCGACAGGCTAACCGCAAGCGCTGTGTTGTGCCTGTAAGCGGACCTTTCGCTGTCAACAATAGCGAGGGTCTGCGCCAGGCCGCCCAAGAAGGGCTGGGCATTACTGTGCTTCCGGATTTCTCGGCGCAACAGGCGCTGGCCCGTGGTGACCTGGTTCAAGTGTTGCCCAACTGGCAGCCGGCGGGAGTGTTTGGCGATTCGCTTTACGCGATCAGGCCGTACACACCTCATGTACCGCGAGCGTCACAGTTACTGGTGGCCTATCTGCGTGAGGCCCTCAGGGCCGGCTTCCCCCTGGAACCGGGCTCAGGCAGTTGAATCAAGATTCAGGTATTGAAGCGACACTGCGGTCTCGCGCATGAGCGTTTCAGGATCACGGTATCGCAATTCCATCTGGCGTTGGTGTTCAGAACCTGAGCCGATATGAATGCAGGCACCCATGTTCCGCGCCTGCCTGACGATGGCCCTGCCAAATTTGATTCTTGAGGTCTGGTAAGCGTTCAGCGCTTCATCCAGTTGTGGACAAGCATCGAGCGCACGCACAAGTTCGATGGCATCGCAGGCAGCCTTGGTTACCCCCATGCCCGAGTGAGGCCGCGCGACGAAGGCCGCATCTCCCAGAAGCGCCACGCGCCCACATACCATTTTTTGGGCCTCGAGATCGAAAATTGGCTGGAAGAAGAGCTGCGGTGTCTTGTGGACGACTTCTGCGAACACTGGCGCAAGGGTTGCCGTGGCCGATGATCGGACTTCGTCCAGAACATCTTCCCGTATCGCGCCCGGAGGTATGCCGTCAGAATGCCAGTGCCCGGTCGAGTCGGTTTGCAGGCGCTTCAATTCTGTGTCGAACGCAGCCGGGCGATACCACACGAAGTTCAGGCGTCTTGAGCCTTTGGCGGTGGCGTTTTCCTTGCCGGCCACCGGGTAGGTAAGCATTTGTTCACCGGGTGGCAAACAAAAGGCGAAGCTGTCCATGAGCTGGTCGCGGGCCGCAGAACTTAGTTCATCTTCGTTGACCAGGCCGCGCCAGGCGACATAGCCTGCGTACTCCGGTTGCTGGTCTGGCATGAGCTGAGCGCGTGTGGTGGATCGGATTCCGTCAGCTCCGATCAGGATGTCGGCGGTGTCCCGGGATCCGTCGTCGAAATGCGCAGTAACCGAGTTGTTGTCCTGCTGAACATACTTGAGGACCTTGCCGCGATGGTAGTGGTCGGAGGGAAAGGCCTCTTCGAGAACGTGCAGGAGTCGACTCCACGCAGTAAGTATCTGATCGTAGGGCAGGCTGGCAACTATGTTGCCATGGCGATCGATGGTTGCGCGCTCAAAGATTCGAACGCCCAGGTGCTCGTCGACACGGGCACCAGCCAGCTCAAGTGCACTCAGAAGCTCGTCGTGAGTCACGATACCGGCTCCCCGGTCGGAAAGCGGCCCGGCCACTCTCTCGTACAAGTCGACTTTCCAGCCGGCACGACAAAGCATATTGCCGGCGAAGAGTCCCCCCATGGATCCGCCAATGACGATGGCTTTCCGCTTCTGTTGTAATGATTGCGCCACTGAATTGCCTTTTACATTTGAGTCGAATCCAGTGCCGGCCCTTCAGAAGCGGGGTAATTGAGCTCGATCGTGACGCCGCTCGGGTCTTCCAGAAATACCTGAAGCAGGCTCAGGGAGGGGACTTCGCGCTCGCGCCAAGGCAGGCCATGTTTCTTGAGTCGCTTTCGCATGTCCTGGACATCGGTGGCGAGAAACGCCATGTGGTCGACGGCTCCACCGCCTTGCATCGATTCGGGATCCCGGCTGCCCAGATAGTCGTTCAAGCCCTGTTGATCGTTGGGGTCGATGCCTATCAGGTGGACCACGCCATTTGATTCCGGGTAGGGCTCGCGGTTGTACAGCCAGTGACCGGGAAAGTTGAACGGAGGTCGGAATCCCGGTTTGAAACCCATGATGTCGGTGTAGAACTTCAGCGATGCATCGAGGTCGAGCGTTCGAACCGAAAAATGATCCAGGCGTTTGATAGCCATGGTGTAACCTCCGCGGCAGACTTCGATTGATTTATTTATCAATTGGTAAATAGCAGTCTATCACCGTTGCCCACGTCGCTCAATGCTCTTGTTGGTCTGCAGGCGCTCGTGCTCTGCCGCCTCCGGGTTCAAAAGATGGTCGCGGCGTCCCTGCAGGTACGAAAGGATATTGTCGAAGGCTTGTCCGTACATCGATTCATAGTTGTTCCGCTCGACGAAGCCGATGTGGGGCGTGCACAGCACGTTGGGAAGGTGCAGAAGCGGGTCGCGAGCACCCAAAACCGGCTCACTTTCGAAGACGTCAATAGCTGCAAACCCAGGGCGACCGTGGCGTACCGCATGTTCCAGCGCCTGAGGCTGCACCAGTTCGGCCCGGCTTGTGTTTACAAATAAAGCGGTGGGCTTCATGCGTTCGAGGTCGCTGCGTGTGATGATTCCCCGGGTCGTTGGCGCCAGTCGCAGATGAACGCTCAGCACATCGCTTTGTTCAAAAAAAGTTTCCCGGGAAAAAGCTGCTTCGTAGCCGTCATCAATTGCCCGGGAACGCGAGGCGGAGCTTCCCCAGACCCACACCCTCATGCCAAAGGCTTTGCCGTAGGCGGCAACCTGCCTGCCTATGCGCCCATAACCCCAGATGCCGAGCCGGGAACCGTACAGCTGCTGCCCAAGGTGACCTTGCCACAAGCCGTCTCGCAACCGGTTCCGTTCTTCGACAATATGTCTTCGACTTGCCAGTATCAGCGCCCAGGCAAGCTCGGCGGTAGAGTTGCCCGTGCTTTGGGTTTCGGTAATTGCCACCCCGTACCGGGTGCAGGCGTCAATGTCGATATGCGAGCCGGCACGGCCAGTCTGGCTGATGAGCCTGAGCCGCGGAAGCTGTTCAAGTAAAGAAGCCGATATCACGGTGCGTTCACGTGTCAGTACCAGTGCCTCAGCCAAGGCAAGGCGCGAGGCCAGTTGCGCGACGTCCTTTGTCGAGTCGTTGAAAACCTGGACGCTGTGGCCAAGCAATTTTTCGAAACAGCCGAGGTAGCGCACGCAGTCCTGATAATCGTCGGGGATGATGATGTGCATGGCGGGACCCGATTAAGCTGCATCTGGGGGTTTGACGTCTTGCAGCTGCAGAAGTGGCTGGCGCTGGACTTCGAACGCTTATCTTACGTGCTCGTCTTGGGCCTTACAACAGGGGCGAGGGGTAAAATGGCAATTTTGTAATCGATCTTTTTCATCTCATGGCCCAGTTTCTTGTCGCGGCACTATATAAATTCGTGTCTCTTCCCGACTATCGCGAGTTGCGCGAACCGCTCTACGACTTTTGCAAGAAGCACGATATCTGCGGCACCTTGCTTTTGGCAGAAGAGGGGATCAATGGAACGATCGCCGGCCCCGAATCCGGCGTGCGTACGGTGCTGCAGTATCTGCGTAACGATGGTCGTCTGGCCGACCTGGAGCACAAGGAGTCATGGGCGGACAAGCAGCCCTTCTACCGGCTCAAGGTCAAGCTCAAGCGAGAAATCGTGACAATGGGCGTGCCCTATGTTCAGCCGCAGACCATGGCCGGCACGTATGTTCCGCCCGAACAGTGGAACTCGCTGATCTCAGACCCCGAGGTTGTCGTGATCGATGTGCGCAACGATTACGAGGTGGCCATTGGGTCGTTCGAGCGCGCAGTCAATCCACGTACTCGCAGCTTTACCGAGTTTCCCGAATGGGTAGACGAGCAGGCCCGCGAGGGTGGCTTGCTTGATCCTCAGAAAAAACCCCGCGTCGCCATGTTCTGTACTGGGGGCATCCGCTGCGAGAAGTCCACGGCATACATGCGTGCCCGGGGATATGACGAGGTCTATCACCTGGAAGGCGGCATTCTCAAGTATCTCGAGACGGTGCCCGAGGCCGAAAGCCGCTGGGATGGTCAGTGCTTTGTTTTCGACGAACGGGTGTCAGTCGGTCACGGCCTCGAGCCGGGCGATTACGAGCTCTGTCGTGCGTGCCGACTGCCGCTATCCGCCGAAGACAAGGCCTCGCCCAAGTACGAAGAAGGCATCAGTTGCCCTCATTGCCACGGCACACACACCGAAGAGCAAATGCAGCGTTTCCGCGAGCGGCAAAAACAAGTCGAGCTGGCGCGCAAGCGTCGCTCTCGCCACATCGGTGCAACGCCTCCGCCAAAGCCCAGGGTGAAGTCGCCAGCCGAA
>NZ_JAJUFE010000048.1 GCF_029263785.1 Pusillimonas sp.
CTACCGAATTCGATCCTTGATCATCAAGCCCAACATCACTGTCCAAAGTTGTTGGATCAGTCCACACGAGGGTTGGGGGTGTTCTTGGAGCTATGGTCTCAGCTTGTGCTCACACACTGTGCAATCCGATTTAGTATGCGGCTAACGAGTTCGGTGCAACGCGATGTCGGGCACACTATTCGAACGGCCGTCTTTTTATTTTCTGAAGGAACTTCAGCATGTCAAAAAAAAGCCTACTGGCGCTACTTGCTCTGGCCATCGCTGGATGTTCGGCTGATGCGCCGAGCGAACAGCAGGTAAAGCAGGCATTGTCTGACCATTACACGACTGCACAAGGAGGGGCGGAGCTTCAGCGGGCCCTGGATAACGAAGTGGCTGTAAACGATTGCCGCAAGAGCGGGGAAGAATATCGCTGCCTGATCGAGAACAAGGCATTGGGCTCATCTACCCCGATGTATTTTGCCTACGACAAGTCAAACAAGAAGTGGCGGTATATAAGGTCGGATTCCCAGTAAGTCTGGCCTTGGTCCAACTTGCGTGACAAAATGATACATGCGTCTTTGCGGCGCGATACAGGCTGCCGCAACCAATGATGGCCGTAAGGCCGCAGAATGGCATTCCGCCTGAACTCAATCAGGAGTACCTTCGCATTGTTTGAGAACCGAATTGGATCCCGGCGCGCGACACCGTTCTTGCCTTGCGCATGCTGCAACCCGGTTAGCCAGAAGTTGTTTGCACGTATCGAAAAGGGCTTGTCGCGACGGTCAATCTTGAAGGGAATAGCGGCCAGTCTCGTCGCGCCTGCTGCGGGTCTCAATGGCATGGCGTTTGCCCAGTCTTCCGGTAAACCGATCCGATTGAAAAATGCACGCATCTTCGACGGCGTGGGCAGCGCTTTGATAGACGGCCGTGACGTATTGGTGCACGACGGCCGCATCAAGGATATTATCGGCGCGGCCGATACCGTTTCCGAGGCCGAGGTCATTGATTGCGGTGGCGGCACATTGATGCCCGGCATGATCGACGCACACTGGCATTCAATTCTGGCAGGCATTTCGCAGGCTACGGCAATGACTGCCGACATTCCCTACATACATCTGGTGGCGGCACAGGAAGCCGAACGTACTGTGCTGCGCGGATTCACAACGGTAAGGGATGTTGGTGGCCCTTCATTCGCGCTCAAGCGTGCGATTGATGAAGGGCGTCTTGCGGGTCCGCGCATCTATCCGTCTGGAGCCATGATCTCGCAAACGTCCGGGCACGGCGATTTTCGCCTGCGCGCCGAGGTCCCGCGCAGTGCGCAAGCCGATCTCAGCCTGGCAGAGAAAGCCGGCATAGCCGTTATCGCTGATGGCGATCATGAGGTCCTGCGCCGCGTTCGCGAGCAGCTTATGCTCGGAGCCAGTCAGATCAAGATCATGGGTGGCGGCGGTGTGGCGTCTGCTTATGATCCGATCGACGCGCTTCAATATTCGCCTGCCGAGATGAAGGCCGCCGTCTCGGCAGCGGCCGATTGGGGAACCTATGTCTGTGTTCATACGTACACCTCGGCCGGCATACAGCGTGCGCTGGAAAGCGGTGTCAAATCAATCGAGCATGGCCAGCTCACCGACGAAGAAACAGTTAAGCGTATGGCGGATGCCGGCGTGTGGTGGAGCATACAACCCTTTCTGGCCGATGAAGACGCCAACACCTATGCGTCTCCAGAGCAGCGTGAACAGCAGAAAATGATCGCCGAAGGAACTGTCCGGGCCGTGGAGTGGGGGCGCAAGTATAAAGTCAAGATGGCGCTTGGTACCGACATACTGTTCAATCCAAAAGGAACTGGCAGTCAGGGCAGGCAGCTGGCCAAGTTTGCCCGCTGGTATGACAACGCCGAGGTCCTTCGGATGCTGACCAGCGGAAACGCAGACCTGGCAGCGCTTTCTGGCAAGCGCAATCCCTACCCTGCAAAGCTTGGCAGAATCGAAGCCGGCGCCTATGCGGACATTCTTGTTCTGGACGGCAACCCGCTAGAAGACATATCCCTGATTGCCAACCCCGAAACCTCGATGCTGCTGATCATGAAGGACGGCCGCGTTATCAAGAATTTGCTTGGTGCCTGAAAGATGCAGCAGCGCTTTGTCTTTTTGCCGTTGGCGGTGATGATGGCGGCCTTGGCGGGATGCGGCTCCACGCGTGCACCTTCCATTTATGTGGCCGGCTCCTATTTTCCGGCGTGGCTGCTATGCGCGGTTGCCGGCATAGTGGGCGCGTTTCTTGTGCGCGTGGCTTTTGTCCGGCTTTCTCTGGACGATATTCTGCCCCTGCGCTCGCTGCTTTACACGTGTATTGCCATCCTGATCGCATTGATCATTGGCCTGGGTTTTTTTTATTGAATGACCATGCAGACAGCTACACATCGCGACAACAAAAAAAAGTGGGGATGGATGGTAGCGAGCCTCGTTCTGTTTCTCACTTTGCTGCTTGGCTGGCATACGTATCAGCGTTCAATATCCCATCCCTTGTCCGAGGACGCCGTCATACAGGCAGATATCGTGCATATCAGCACGCCGGTGCCGGGCAGGGTATTGAGCTTCAATGTTCGAGAGGGCAGCCGCGTCAAGCGGGGCGACCTTTTGTTTCGCCTGGATCCCATGGTGTACCAACTGAGAGTGGAACAGGCGGAGGCCGAACTCAAGATGGCGGAAGCGGGCCTGGAAGCCAGGCGGCGAACAATCGGGGCGGAAGCAGCAAATGCGGTCGTTGCCGAAGAGCAGATCGAGCGCGCCCGTCAGAATCTTGAGCTGGCTGAACGCACGCGCCGAAGGCTAGAGCCTCTTGCCGCCAAAGGCTATGTCACGAAACAGCAACTGGATGACGCCGTTACGCTCGAGCGGGACGCCCGGGTCAGTCTGAATCAGGCACTGTCGCAAGCGCAGGCGGCACAGCATCTGGTCGGCGCCATTGAGGCGGAGGAGGCCATGGTGCAGGCAAGCCGAAGTGCTTTGGCTATTGCCCGCAAGTCTCTGGCCGATACCGAAGTGTTTGCGCCGCAGGATGGTCTGGTGGTAGGGCTGGCGGTTTCGGAAGGTGAGTACGCCGCGCCGGATCAGTCGCTATTTACCTTGATAAATACCAATAGCTGGCACGCCACCGCTTTTTTCCGCGAAACCCAACTGGCGAATATCGAGCCGGGAGCCTGCGCTTCTGTGTATGTGCTGGGAAGCCCGGATACCGTTATCAAGGGACGCGTTGAAAATATTGGCTGGGGAATCGTATCGCCGGAAATGGTCAGCTTGCCGCGCAGCCTTCCGTATGTCCAGAAATCGCTCAACTGGGTACGTGTCGCGCAGCGCTTTCCTGTGCGCATCGCCCTTGAGCCCGGACACGAGAACATCTTGCGGGTGGGTGCTTCGGCAGATGTGGTAATCGGCCGTGGCAGCGACTGCTAACGACATGTTGTTGCCATTGCTGCGCGTGGCACGAGACGAACTATTGCCTTTCGACGGCCGCTTCGGCATGGCCTGGCGGGTAGCGGCGCAATGCATGATTGCCGCTGCGGTGTTCATGACGTATGGAATCCCCATGGCCGCGATTGGCTGCTATCTGATTCTGTTCATCATGAAGCCGGACAGTACGGAAAGCTCGCTCATGGCGGTCGCGATCACGATACTTGTCAGTGTGGTGGTCATGGTCATGTTCGTGCTATTGCAGTGGACCATCGATTCGCCGCTGATGCGGATGGCGCTGCTGGTTGGTGCCTCGGTCCTGTTCTTGTATATCGGTGCGGCCAGTCAGCTTGGCCCCGTGGGAAACATCATTGCCTTGGTCATTGCCTTCATCATGACCTTGATTGGCGATGTGCCGTTTGGCGAAGTGGCAACCCGTGGTTTGCTCTACGCCTGGCTGATGGCGGCGGTGCCGATGGGACTGGTGATACTTTTCAATATGTTCTTCGGCCGCTCGTCCCTGACGCTGCTGCGCAATGCCCTTGAAGAAAGATTGCAGGCCGCCGCAAGGGTGATCGAAGGTGAAGCGTCGCCTTGCACGCTCGACCGGCTGCTGCATCGCGGCAATGAAGAGCTGGAGAAGCAAGCTGCCTTGGCGCGCTTGGTGCATCTGGCTCCCAAATCGCAAATGCGAACTCTGACTCAGGCGATTGCCGGCAGCTACCGTCTTTTGCTTGCGGCCGCCAGTCTTTCGCCAGGCGGGTCCAGCCCCGCACGCCGGCAGCTTGCAGCGCAATGCGAGGCGGCTGCCCGGGCCTTACAGCATGGATATCCGCTTGCACCAGCAGGTGCGCATCCAGATGGACAGGACGATCTGAGCGACGTTCGCGATGCGCTTGCCCGACTGGCGCCAGAGGCCGCGCCGGAGCAAAAAAAGCACAGCGCAGAAAAGAAAGGCTTCTTTTTTGAAGATGCACGGAGCAACCCCGCTTACCTGCACTTCGCACTGCGAACCACGGCCGCTGCGGTGATCTGCTATTTGATCTACACAGCAATCGGCTGGCAGGACATCCATACGGCCATGGTCACCTGCTACGTGGCGGCGCTGGGGTCTACCGCTGAAACGGTACACAAACTGTTCTTGCGCATCGTCGGCTGCCTTATTGGCGCTGCCATGGGCATTGCGGCCATCGTTTTCGTCATTCCAAACATCACTTCGATTGGCGGGTTAATGGTGCTGGTGTTCGTGGGCATACTGGTCGCGGGCTGGGTAACGGCGGGCAGCGAGCGTATTTCGTATGCCGGAGTACAGATCGGCCTTGCATTCTTGTTGACGGTTCTGCAAGGCTACGGTCCGGACGTGAAAATGGCCGTTGCCGGCGATCGCGTCGTCGGCATTTTGCTGGGCAATGTTGTGATGTTCATACTGTTCACGAAATTATGGCCGGTAGGCATGGTTTCCTCACTGGCCCCGCGGCTGCGTCAAACCCTTCAACGCCTGATTGCCATTGCCACTCCAGACCGTCGCGATGACCCACGAATCCAGGACATTTCCACTGTAATGGCCGAGCTGAACACTGCAAAGGAAGCTTTGCAGCTGGTTTTGTTCGAACCGCGAAAGCTTCACCCGGCAGATAGCGACGTCGTCACGTTGCGTGAGGTTATCCGCAAGGCCACACACATCTGCCGCCTGGCTGCCTTGAAGACAACCAGGCGGTCACCTGAGTATGACCAGGCCGTCAGTGAGCTTCCTGATCTTTTGCGTACCGTAGAGCGTAGCGTTTCATGAATACCCCTGATCACCCGCCGCACGGCCGACACCCGGCTATTGCCGCTTTGACGCGCATGCTTGGTGTCACATTGGCATGCTTGGCCACCGCCAGCTGTGCTGTTGACGCCCTTGACCGGGCGCCTGCTTCTGCCCTTGAACCCTGGCGGCCTGCACAGCCCGACCCACTTGCTAATGCGGCAGGTAGCGACGCGGGGACTGCGTCGCCGGAAGGCTTCGGAGTTGGCGCCGACCCCCGCATTGCAGAACGGCATCAAGGTCCGGATCTTGATCCGGACACCGTCTATTCATTGCCGCAGCTGATTGATATTGCTCAGCGCGAACATCCCTCGACCCGAATGGCCTGGAACCGGGCGCGGCAGGCGGCCTTGGCTGTCGGAATGGCCGAGGCCACGTTCCTTCCACGTCTTTCAGCTAACGTCATCGGCGGTTGGCAGCGCACCAGCACTCCTTCTCCGCTTACATTCGATGGACGGCTTTCTGATATAGAAACGAATCTGCACGGCGCTGCGCCTTTCCTGGCCCTGGAATGGCTGCTATTTGATTTCGGGCAAAGGCGGGCTTTAACCGAAGCCGCTGAACACGCATCTTTTGCCGCCAATGTGCTTTATAACGGCGCTCATCAGCGCATCATTCACGACGTCACACATGCTTTTTATACGTACGCTGCGGCCCATTCGAAACTGAAGGTCGCAGAAGAAGCGCTTGTCAACAGCCGTCGCGTCCTCAAAGCCGCTCAAGAGCGCCTGCAGGCAGGCCTGGCGACGACGGTGGAGCTTGCTCTGGCGCGGCAACAAGTGGCTCAGGCGGAACTGCGCAGGGTGAATGCGCAAGGGGTCGAGCGCAATACCTATCAGGGCCTGCTGGCCGCTGCCGGTCTGCCGCCCACAAGTCGAATTCGGATTGGCGGACTGAAGGAGCGAGAGTTGCCGCGCACGACTGTGTCCCTGACCCACGACGCTATTCAAGGGGCGCTGGCCAGGCGGCCCGATCTGCAGGCAAGTTACGCTGCACTGGCCGCGGCCAAGGCAGGAGTCACGGCAGCGGAAGCCGACTTCCTTCCCAAGGTTTATCTTGCTGCGATTGCGGGGGGGAATAGAAATCGCTTTGAGGTGGGGCATTTGCCCGGCATCCAGCATCGTTCATCCACGTCGGCCGTTCTGGTGGGTGTAACTTTGCCCCTGTACGACGCGGGCATGCGCGCCGCACGGTTGAAAGACGCAGAGATTCAGGTTGATAACGCGAAGAAGACATTTGAAGAAGTGCAACGAGACATCGTGCGGGAGATAGTTCTGGCCGAATCGACCCTGATTTCTGCGTTGGAAAGCTATCATGCCGCCGGCGAACTGGTGGAGGTCGCTTCGGTTGCCCACGATGCGGCGCTGGAAGCCTACCAGCATGGAGTGGGAACGATAACTGTCGTCACGGAAACCGCTACCAGCCTGCTCGATGCCCGCGAAGCCCGGTTGGATGCCTATGCTGCGTCGCTTTCGGCCGCCGCGAACCTTGCATTTGTAATGGGCAGGATGACATCGCAGCGCGAATCCTGGATCAACTGAACCTGGTGCCTACAAACGCAGTTCGTCTGCGTCAAGTCGCTCGATCATCTCCCGAGCGAGCGCGTCGGAAATCGTGCGCTGGACAGCCAATTTGGCTATCGCGTTCCGGGCTGCTTCAAGTGCGGCCCGATGCATCCTTATTTCTGCAAGACGCTCGTTATGGATTTGTACGTCACTGTCGGAGGCGGCAGAAATTTGCAGCGCGTCTTCCAGGGCGGACAAGATCCGAGGGGCCGTGTCCTGGCGTACGCGCTCTGCTTCGGCGTTCGAAACACGTTCAAGGGCGTTTATCTCTCTGTTCAACGATTCACGAACCGCTGCATGGGCCGCGTTCTGAGCGGCTTGGCGTTGCGATTTGTAGGGTACCGTGGCGGCCGGCATGCCGCGCACCAGCAGGGGCAGCCCCACACTGGCGACCACCAATGAAATGATGATGACGCTTGAGGCGAGGAAAATCGCCAGGTCGCGGGCCGGGAAAGGTTCGCCCGATTCGAGCAGAAGAGGCAAGGTCATGACGCCGGCCAGGGTTACTGCTCCGCGTACTCCGCCCACGCTCAGGATCAGCAAGGCACGCAGGGAATGATCGCTGCCGGATTGGAGGCGTAGCCGGCGCGACAGCATCAGGCAGGCGTAGATCCAGCCAAAGCGCAGGGCAGCCAGCACCACGCAAATCACTACTGCATACACGGCCAGCCAAAGCGGGTTCTGGTGTCCGCTTTGCTCGACGGCGGTTCTGGCTCCCTCGAAAATCCGCGGCAACTGTTCACCCAACAAGACAAAAATGATTCCGTTAAGGGCGAACTGGATCATGTCCCAGATTGCACGACGACGCACACGGGTGGTGGCGCTTACCCGGCCCGAGAGTTCGCTGTGGCTCTTTACCAGGCCCGCTGCGACGGCTGCCAGGATGCCCGAGGCGTTCAGCATTTCGGCAACGAAGTACGCCGCAAACGGAATCAGCAGGCTTAACAGCACGGCTGGGCCGGGCTCTTCGCCAAAGCGTTCCGTGAAGTAATTGCTTAGAAGCGCAACGCCATAAGCCACCAGCGCCCCAGACAGGAGCCCCACTACGGACACCCAGACAAAAGAGCCCGCTGCAGAGGACAAGGCAAAGGTTCCAGTGGTGGCTGCGACGACCGCAACCCGGAAGGCGACCAGGCCGCTGGCATCATTAAACAGCGCCTCGCCTTCGATCAGCCCCATTATCCGATTCGGGATTCCGAGCTTGCGTGCAATTCCTCCGACAGCAACGGCGTCGGTAGGCGAGATGATGGCGGCAAGGGCAAAGGCGACGGCCAGAGGCATTGCCGGCACCATCCAGTGCATGACATACCCGACGCCGATGACCGTCATCAGTACCAGGCCAAACGCCAAGAGGGTGACACCGACCCAGTCCCGGCGCAGATCGTCTTTGGGGATTCGCCAGCCGTCCAGAAACAGGAGCGGGGGCAAAAACAACAGGAAGAAGACATCCGGGCTAAGCGCCACCCCCTGCTCAAAGACTCCGGCGATCAGCATGCCCAGTGCGATCTGGACCAGCGGCAGGGGAATCGGCACGGGAATAATGCGTACAAATATCCCGCTGACCAGCACTGCCGCCAACATGGTCAGAGCTATATGGATGCTTTCCACGCAGAGTTCCTAAACAATGTGACAATCGCAGCTTATCGTATGATGCGACCAATCCAGATAGATGACGGGAGTATAAATTGAAAAACAAGTCTGATTTGCGGCGCACCGCCTTGGCCTGCGCGCTGGCTGTTGCCCTGGCGCAGTCTTCCATTGCCCAGGCGTGTACTTCGCTCTTGTACACCGATGCATCGGGTGCTCCTTACTCGGGCCGGACAATGGAGCTTCCCATGGAGCTTCCCTACCAGGCCTCTTATTTCCCGAAAGGCTGGACTTTCGATTCTGATGCCGGCAAACACGCCGAACTGTCCTTTCAGGGCAAGTACGCCTTCGTCTCGATCACTGTGCCTGATCCACTCACGAAGCAGCTCAAGGTGGTTGAAGGCTTGAACGAACAGGGCCTGAGCTTCAGTCTGCTCGCCTTCGCCAACACCCAGGGGCCAAAAGATATGGTGGCGAATACTCAGAAAGTGTTGGCGGCCATTGATCTGGGCGCCTGGACGCTTTCCCGGTTCAAGGATGTCAACGAGGTAAAGGCCGCGTTGAAGCGTCAACCAGTGATGGTTACCGCCCTGTTGCCACTGGATCTGCTGAAAACCCCCTTTCATTACACCTTGCACGATGCCAGTGGTGCGTCGCTGGTCATCGAGTTTGCCGACGGCAAAATGCAGGTGCTCGATAACCCGCTGGGTGTCATGACCAACGGCCCGGAGTTTTCCTGGCACATGACCAACCTGAATAACTACACATTCCTCAGCAACAAGGACCAATCGCAACTGGAATTGGCGGGCATCAAGTTCAGGCAGCCTGACTCCGGCATTGCCACGGCAGGGTTGCCGGCCTCTAACACATCGGTCGGCCGATTTGTCCGGGCAGTGTATTACTCTCAGTTTGCCGAGAAAGCCGAAACCCCCGACCGGGCGGTAAAGACGCTTGCGCACGTCATGAACAATTTTGATCGTCCCCGTGGCATCACGATCGACAATCGGCTTGAAGATGGCATTGAAAACATCACCGCTCCGGGTGTTACAGGGCAGCCCTTGTATTCGTCCGAGTACACCTCCTGGACAGCGATGTCAGACTTACGGCGACTCCGCTTCAGCGTTCGAACCTACGACAGTCTCAATTATGTTGAGTTCGACCTGGCGGCATTGAAAGACCAGGCTGAACACACGAGCGTAGCGCTTGCCTCCGTTCCGGTCGACATCACCGCGGGTGCCGAGTTGCTGAAGAAAAAATAATGTACAAGGGGGGCAATGCTGCATCGCCCCCTTGAAATGTCAGCAAGCATCCCCATATTGGCATTGAAGCTTCAGTACTGTCGGACGCCCAGGTTCGGCAAGCAATACCGAGCCCGCGTCTCAACCACTTGTTTACAGGAGGTTAAAGATGAGTGTTCGAAACTTGATCCCTTGGGGCCGCCGGACCCCTGCCTCGGACGATAGCCTGCATCCTGTCGTGTCGTTGCAGCGTGAAATGAACCGCCTGTTCGACGACATGTTCCGAGGTTTTGACATGAGCTTTCCTGCCGATTTCGGTGCCCGCGCGCTGAACGGCTCCTGGCCGCGCCTGGAAGTAAGCGATGACGATGACGCGGTACGCGTATCGGCCGAGTTGCCGGGCATGGAAGAGAAGGACGTCGAGATCCTGCTCGAAGATAACGTTCTGACGATCCGGGGCGAGACCAGTTCGCACACCGAAGACTCCAAAAAGCAATTTTCTGAACGTTATTACGGCCGCTTTGAGCGCCGCATACAGCTGGGCCATGAAGTCGAAGAGGACAAGGTCAAGGCCACGTTGAAAAACGGAGTGCTTGAAGTGGTGCTTCCAAAAGACAAATCTGCGAGTCCGCGTGTCAAGCGCATCGCCCTGGAGAATTAAGGTCTTGTCGCGAGCCTGACCACTTCAGGGTTCTGGCGTCCGCGCCGTATTGAACTGTTCGCCGGCCGATTCGGGCAGTTCGTCCGGCGCGGCTTTTTATTTCTACCTTCTTCTGATAGTATTAGGGTTTACCCTTAGGAGACTGGCATGATTGAATTATTGATTCCAGTCTTGGTAGCGGCAGCTGTCGTCCTGTCTTTTGGTGCGCTGCTGCTGCTGGGACTGATCGCATTCGCAAGTGTTGATCGCAGCCCTGATGCAAACTGGATGCAGCGGCTGTTATGCCGCATGTCGTTCGAGCGTTTCGCTTGCTGCGAACCTTCCGGAAAGGCCGGTTGACAGCCAGGTTACCGGCGTCAGGCCACTTCAATTCGATTTCGACCCGCTGACTTGGCCCTGTACAGGGCCTGGTCGGCACGCCTCAAAATATCCTCAAAGCATTTGTCGTCGTGCCGACGTGTGGCCACGCCGGTAGACACGGTGATGGGCACGATCTGATCCCCCCATTTGAAGTTTCCCTGTTCAATCGATAACCGCATGCGATCAGCAGCAGCGCGAGCGCGTGTGGAATCCATATCGCCGAACAGCACGGTGAACTCTTCTCCCCCTGATCTTGCCACCATGTCGTTGGCACGGGTCTCGGCGCGCAGGCGGTTGGCCACATGTACCAGGGCCCGGTCGCCCGCTTCATGTCCGTAGTGATCATTCAGCGACTTGAAAACGTCGATGTCGACCAACGCTACGGCAAAACCGCCTTGTGACCGAACCGCCTGGTCGAACATCTGTTCTCCACGCTGGGTCACCGAGCGTCGGTTGGGAAGGCTGGTCAGGTAGTCGGTAGCGGCGGCATGCTCGAGCTTTCCACGCAGGACATCTGAACACAACATAAGGAACCCTGTGGTACCCACAATGGGCAACATAGTCAATACGATGCTGCAGATCAGGTTCCAGCCGCTGGCTTCCTTTTCGATGATGAAATCTGACGGAATTTCTGGTGAGAGGTAGATGGACAGCCGTATGGCAACACAGACCGCCAAAAGGACCAGTAATCCGATCAGCAGATTCCGACTGGAAGAAAGGCTGGTGGAAGGGCGCCGGGTGAGCGCATGGAGCGCGACAATGGCCAATATGAACCAGGCGATCGAGACAATGATGACCCTTGTCTTGAAGTCTGGGGCGACTGCGGAAAACCAGAATATGCCCAGCGTTACTCCTATTGCCGGTCCCCATAGATGAGTGTGGAGCTTCAGGCCATGTACATTGCGCAGGGCCAGGCAATACCCGGTCAGACCGAACGCCATGGCTCCGTTTGCCAGGGTAAGCATGACTGGGCGAGGCAGGAAATCGCCCCAGGCGAACAGGGCACATCCCGCCGCTATCAGCAGGGTCCCCCACTGCCAGAGTCGCGCTGCGGGCCGTAACGACGTCGCCAAGCCCCGGTAGGCGATAGCCAACGCCGTACCGTTGGCAAGAATGGTTACTGAAATGATCGTAAAGACTGTCTTTGCGTCCAAGATGCGCAGATTCCGGAATGTGTGGGTTAGCTGGTGGGTTCGTGCAAATGGACGAAGGCGTCGCCGGGTACGGGACGACCGAGCAGATAACCTTGTTGCGAATCGCATCCGAGTTCGCTGAGAAATTCCTGTTGGGCAAGGGTCTCCACGCCTTCGGCCACAATCCTCAAATTGAGTGCTTTGCCCAGGGCAATGATGGCCGAGACGATGGCGGCATCTTCCGAATCCTGTATCAGCTCGCTGATGAAGCCTTGGTCGATCTTCAACTCGCTGGCCGGCAGCCGCTTGAGATACAACAGGCTGGAATAGCCGGTGCCAAAGTCGTCGATCGAAATTTTTACGCCCAGCTCGTCCAGTTGTTGCAGGATCGCCATACTGTCATCGACATTGCGCATGGCCGTGGATTCTGTAATTTCCAGAATCAGGCTATGCGGCGGCAATCCGTGTCGGGCCAGGGTTTTTCTGACCGTATCGATGAGTTCGGTGTGCGCGAACTGCAAGGGGGAAAGGTTGACCGACACCGTCCACTGGTGGCCCTGCTCGTGCCAGATCTTGAGTTGACGGCAGGCCTCATCAAGCGCCCAGTTATCGATGTCAATTATCTGGCCTGTCTTTTCGGCCGTAGGCACGAATTGGTCGGGCATGATGAGCCCGCGCTCGGGATGCTGCCAGCGCACCAGGGCTTCAGCACCTATTACCGGGCCGGTGGGGTCGTCGAACTTTGGCTGATAATGCAAGACGAGTTCGTTACGCTCTATGGCCAGGCGCAGTTCCTGAACGAGACGAAGATGCTCCTCGGCATTGGCGTTCATCGACGGATCGAAAAACGAGTATCCGTTGCGCCCCATGTCCTTGCGGTAATACATGGCTGCATCGGCGTTGACCAGCAGCGCGTGCGGGTCCTGCCCATCTTCCGGGTAAATGGCGATGCCAATGCTGGCAGAGAGCCGAAGTTCGTAATCACGAATGGTATACGGCTGCGACACGATTTCCACAATCTCGCTGGCAAGCGTCGCGATGTCTTCGGCATCGCCCCGCTGACTCAGCACTACAAATTCATCGCCGCCGAACCGCGCTACTGTGTCTTCCGGATGAACGGCCGCCCGGATGCGCTGGGCGCACTCGACCAGCAGGAAGTCGCCGACCGCATGTCCGTAGGCATCATTGACGGCCTTGAAGCCATCAAGATCCAGGAACAGGACTGTGAACCGGCTCTTGCTGCGATGGGCAGTCTCTATGGTTTGTTCGATTCGGTCGGCCAGCAAGGCCCGATTGGGCAATCGGGTCAGTGTGTCGTGCAGTGCCATGTGCTCCAGTGCCTTGTTGGCCTGGTGCAGCGACTGGTTCAATTGTCCCGTTTCCGAGACGTGGCGACTGTCGAGCAGGGAAATGATCAGGGCGATGCCCAGCACGGCCAAAGTGACCAGGGCAACAATAATGGACAGCCAGTGCGTGTCGACGCCTGCATTGGCCGCACCGCAGATACTGCCTACCGGGAAGCGGGCGGCTTCCATGCCGCTGTAATGCATGCCCACAATGGCACATCCCATCGCGATGGCGGCGATCACCTTGAGGGCGGTGCGATGGGTGGGGTCGCGGCTGAGAGACGCGGTGATCCACAGCGCTGCCCCGGACGCCGTGACGGCAATGACAAGTGACAGGGCAAACCACACCGGATCGTAAACGATACGCGGCATCATCATCATGGCTTCCATGCCCAGATAATGCATGCCCGCGACGCCGGCCCCCATGACGAGTGCACCAAAGCATAGCCGTCGCCAGGTCAGTCGCCGGCGACACGCCAGCCACAGTGCGAACGACGATGACGCAATAGCGACCAGCAACGAGATAAACGTAAGCAAAGGGTCGTAGCCAAGCTCGATGGGCAAGCTGAAGGCCAGCATGCCGATGAAGTGCATGGACCAGATGCCCAGCCCCATTGCGAAACCGCCTCCGGCAAGCCACAAGGCCATGGCCTTGCCTCGGGTTCTGCTGATTTGGGTGGCCATGCTTACTGCGGTGTAAGACGCGAGGATGGCCACGATGAAAGACGAGACGACCAGTACGGCGTCGTAGCTACTGACAAGCATTAAAGAGAGCTCTGGCAACTTATTTTGATGTTCTGGCGCGCGAGTATATCGCCCGGTTTGGCGCTAGTGTCGCATTTAAAGCGCAAGTGCGGCTCACCGTGGCATTTTTTCCGATTGGCCTTATTCAATAATATGAGCCATACTCATAATGTTCTTGTCTTACAGGAGTTATAGTTCATGGTTACCGGCGGGGCGGTCCCTGGCTACCTCACCAGAAAAGAATTAATTGAAATAAATAGTGAGGAAAAGTTACTAATTAAGTCTCTGCGCGATCGGCAGCAGTATTACGACCCTGATCAAGAAGCCCTGCGCCTGGGCATTGGTCCGGCAACATGGCCACTGTTTGGATTGCTTTGGCCGTCAGCCATTCATCTGGCCGCACGATTGGCAAAGCGGCAAGTTTGCCCTGACAAAAAAGTGCTCGAAGTCGGTTGTGGGCTGGGGCTGGCCAGCCTGGTCGGTCACCGTCGGGGGCTACAGGTTACTGCCAGCGACTGTCATCCACTCGCCGAAAAATTTCTGCGAGAAAACCTGCGTCTCAATTCGCTGTGCTCGTCCCTGAAGTATCGCCACGGGCAATGGGGTCTGGAAGAGCCCCTGACCGAAGAAGAGGCAGGGCGCCCGGTTCTTACCGGCCGGTACGACTTGATCATCGGCAGCGACCTTCTGTACGAACCTGACATGCCGGAAGCCTTGTCGGCATTTATCAATCAGCACGCCATGCCCGAAGCCGAAGTCTGGATCGTGGACCAGAACCGTGGCTATCGGCCGGCCTTCAATCGACACATGGCGGCCCATGGGTTCAAGTTGTTCAAGGACGAGCGCCTGGTGGATGAAAGCTGCAAACGCAGTGGGCGCCGCGGGTACCGCGGGCGGCTGATGAAGTATCGTCGCTAAGACCTAGAACTTGTACCGGCGCAGGGTGGCAGAAGGGAGCTCGCCGAAACGCTGTTGGTATGCCGCAGCGAACTGTCCCAGATGCCCAAAACCCCAATCAAGTGCGACCTGGGTCACAGTGGTGTCGGGTTTGGGTTGCATAAGCTAGGCGCGGGCACCATTCAGGCGAACTTCTTTAAGGTGCTGCATGGGTGATGTTTCGCGGTACTTGCGATAACCGGCAAACAGGCTGCGAATACTGATTCCGACGTGGTCGGCAATATCGCCGGCAGTCAGCGGCAGATGAGCATTGTGTTCGATAAATGCCTCGGCCCGCCTTACAAAGCCAGGTGCAATGGCAAGTTCGCGCGACGAATGCGGCGCCTGATTATGTGGAAGGGTACTGAGCAAGGAAAGCATCAGCGTTTCTTCGAACTGCGCAGCCAGAAGGGGTTGGTCGAAAAGCGTGCCCTCGGATGCCTCATTGAGCTGCCATTCGAAAAGGCGCCTCAAGGATTGAGTGGCCGGCGTGTCAAAGGGAATGGCCGGCTGAAAACTCAAGGGACCACGCGGATCGCGACCATGGTATTGAGCATACGACTGTTCGAGGGCGCTACGTTCGACGCGAATAAAGAGTTTTTCGGCATTGCGTTGGTGTCGCATGCGAAATTCGAGCTCCGGGCTGATGATGGTGCCCGTCTTGGGGTCGGACTGCACGGACTTCGAGCCGCAATGGATGCTTTCCTGGCCGGAAATGGGTAACTGAATGAGATAAAAATCGTTTAGTTTGCCCGGTTCGATGTCGACAGTGGCGCCATAAAGCATACGCCCGTAGCTGGCTTTTTGGCCGCGGCGAAAACGCAGCTCGGTATTGAGGGATTGCCTTTTTCCGACGACACGCAGGTCGTGGTCACAGAATATCTGGCTGACCTCGTAACGTACTTCGTCGGCATCCGACGAGGCGAACCGCGAGTAGCGGTTGAACATCGGTTTGCGTAAATGGGGGAAGGGTGCCGTCTGCATAAGCAATGCCTTAGCGTGGGGCGACGCACGCCCAAACTGCGTTCAAGAACGCTTTTTGGGAAGGAAAGCGATTAGTGTATCGCTAAACCTTCCCAATTACCGCACGGGTTTTCCTGTGTATCAAGTAGCGGAATCGGCAGCGAAAGTGCCGTAGCTGCCTTGCCAATAGGCGAGCGGGGCGGACTGTGTGCCAAGCTCGATGAACTTGACTGCCCCGATGATCAGGGCGTGCTCGCGGTGGAGCATTACCTTTTCGATCTCGCACGCAAAAGACGCAAGGGCATTGCGGGACAACCATACCCCTTGCTCTGTTTGCTGCCAATCGTCATCAACGTAACGATCAGACCCTTTCAGCCCCGTGCGACCCGAGAAGTTCTCGGCCACATGCTGCTGGGCGTGGCTCAGCACGTTGATGCCGAAGCTGCCGGCTTTCTCGAGTACCGGCCATGATGACGAAGAGCGGTTCACCGAGATAAGCAGTTCGGGAGGATCCATTGAAACCGACACTACCGAAGTGGCGGTCAGCCCGGTACGGCGTTCGCCGTCGTGAGCGGTAATGACGCACACGCCTCCCACCATCTGGCGCATGGCCTGGCGAAACGCCAGGTTCAGGGCATTGTCCATTTTCATGACTGCTTCTTGCGAATGCCGCGTTTCTCGAGAATGGGCAACACATTGTCGCGGAAGTACGGAAATTCGTCTGCGTAGTGGAAGAACGACAATGTCGTACCACTGAAGCCGGTTTCGTGGAGTTGAATGATGCCTTCGGCCACTTGTTCGGGCGTCCCAACCAGGGGAAAGCCCCCGTGGCCGGCTGCGAACCGTTCGCGGATCAGGGCAAGAAGGTCGTGCGGGAAGGACTGTGCGTGGGCGAATTGCAGCCGGATCAGATTATCCACAGCCGCCCAGTCGGCGTTGTCTTGCAAACTTTGCCAACCTTCCTCGGCTTCGGCCTGCGTGGGTCGACATATGACATGAGAAAAGGTAAGCACACCCACATTTCGGCCGATGTCGGTGGCCTGTTTTTTCAGTTCGGCCACTTCCTGCTTGGAGCGCTCCAGGTCGATGGCGGGCGTGAACAGGAAGTTGGCATTGCGCGACGCGAATTCTCGACCCAGACCCGAGCCGGCGGCATTGAAGATAGGCGGCAGGCTGGTGGGTTGAGGATAACCATAGGTCCGCTTCAGCTGGAAGTATTTTCCTTCCCAATCAAAGGGACCGTCATGGGTCCAGAGCTTCTGGATGATGTCGAACCATTCCTGCGCGTATCCGTAGCGGGTTTCGTGGTCGTCGGGCAGTGTCAGTCCGAGAGCTTCGTACTCGGGTTTGTTCCAGCCGGCCACGACGTTCAGGCCGACGCGATTCCCGCTCATTTGGGCGATAGTGGCCAATTGCTTGGCTACGACGACAGGATGATTGGCGGTGGTGTGAATGGTGCCAAAAACGGTGATGTTCCGCGTGTGGGCCAGAAGCGCCGTGGCCCAGGTGATTGTTTCCAACACGTAGCCATGGAAATTCGTTTCGCCGCCGTATCCAATCCAGCGCGCAATCGGCAACATGAAATCGATGCCTGCGTCGTCCAGAAGTTTGCCCAGCTTCAGGTTGCTTTCCCAGTCTGCGGGCCAGCGTCCGGGCAACTTGGATACGGTCATGCCGCCGGAACAGTTGCTTGCAAAGGTGCCCAGCAGGAATTGATCTTTTTGCAGGAAGGGATGGGTGTGCATTACCAGTCTCCGATCTGGCGCATGAAGGCGCCGTTTATAGGTTTCTTATGCCTGAAAGGTAAGGCTTGGGGCACTGGTGCGGCTATCGGTTTCGTGCATGCACTATCCAAATCGTGCAAATAGTTGGTTTATCTGCGAGAAGGTATCGAAGCGGGAAGCTGTGTCATGCGTTGGGCCCATTCCGTCTGGGGCAGTGGCGGCGTCGCAGACAACACACGATTCAGCACGGTCTTGAGCTGGGACAAGCCACGCTCCACCGGCCAGAACTGTGGCAGCTCCAGAGTCCAGCTGTCACGCGGGGAAGCCCGCCGGCCAAGCAGGAAACGGAAGGAATAGAACCCGGCGCCCAGACCCATGCGCAGATCCGACACTACGAGATGTCCGTCAATATCGTCGTAGCGCAGCCAGTCGCCCGAAAACCATCGAAGCCCATCAAGCTGCCTGGAAGGGGGTATGGAGTTGAGCAGATGACTGTTCAGAGGCTGGCGCAACCATACAGGAGCGCGAATATCCAGAACGCTGGATGTTGATTCGTAATAGTGGTCGTCAGAACCTTTCGCCACCGCC
This sequence comes from Pusillimonas sp., assembly GCF_029263785.1. Lineage (GTDB taxonomy): Bacteria > Pseudomonadota > Gammaproteobacteria > Burkholderiales > Burkholderiaceae_B > Pusillimonas. The sequence continues at coordinate 18,084 of NZ_JAJUFE010000048.1, forward strand.
CTCCACAGCAGAATGTTGAATGGCTGCGGAGTAGAAAACATCGCTTGTACCTGGATGCCGTCGCTTTGAAGAGTCTCCCGCACCCTCGACTCCACAACCATTTTGAAAACGATCGACATCGCCAGATAGACGCAGCACCAGCCCAGTGACCACCGCATTGCCCGTCTTGCGCGCGGGCCCGGTCCTGCTATCAGCGCAACCAGCACGGCTACGGTCAGC
>NZ_JAJUFE010000016.1 GCF_029263785.1 Pusillimonas sp.
CATCGGCTCGCAGCTTACGTTCCACGCTTCCTTCCCACACTCGGTCGCCCTTGTGCAGTTGCGCTTCACTTCATTCGCTGTGATCAACTTATGGCGGGACTTGCACCCGCAGGAGTGCGCCCATGCTGGGCGCACAAAAAAGGCGCTTCCGATGGGAAGCGCCTGCAGCATTTATGTGCGGGTCGTGGCGATGTCCGCCACCGATGGTGTCCCGCAAATGAACGGATTGGAAACTAGCGGAACAGCGACTCTACGTAGTCGGCACCAATGCCAACCTTTTCGTAGTGCTCCTTACAGAGCTTGATGTAATCGTGAACATCAAAGTAGCCGTCTGCATTGCCGTCTTCGTCCAGCCAGATCAGCGGTCCTTTTACTACAAAGAAAGTACGCATCGGCTCTTCGTGCTCGTAAGCGACCAGAGTGTGGCCTTCGCCCGGCGTTTCGTAAATGAAGTCACCCGCTGTGGCTGTCCAGTCGTGTTCGAGGTAACCCCACTTGCCCGAGATGGTGTAGGCGAACACCTCATGCGGATGATAGTGACGGTTGACCAGACCGGCCGACTTTGCCATGAGGATGTCGGCCCATTTATTCTGCGAGGGTGAAATCCAGAGTGGTCGGGACGAAACCGTTTCACTGAACGGGACGTAGTAGCGTTCGTCGTCTGTCGGCGCGTTGCCGATATAGGTTTCCTTCTTGGCATCCGCCTTGAAGACGTTGGCAATGGGTTTGAGGTCTCTCCAGAATTCGGTAGTGGGCTTTTCGGCCATGTTGCTCTCCTTTGAATGTCAGAGTGGAACTTTGCTAAAGTCTACTTTGGCCTGTGTGCCAGCTTTTGCCTGAATCGGACATTTTTTTTGTCCATGCCGGACTTGTTTGGTGGTGACGGCTTGTTCCACTTTGGCTGCCATGATTACTTATCCCAGCAACGCTTACACCCGATGGTCGACCGACGATGTCGCTGTTGCTGATCGAATCGACTATTGGAACGATAGAAATACCTCGGTACTGGTGGGGCTGCGCAGCTCGTCATTTGCGGACGACGGCTTGCGTGCGGCACAAACCAACTTTGATCTGGGCGGCTTGCGACTGGCCGACATCAGCGGCAACGGACACGTTATCGAACGCAATAGCGAGATGGTCAGGCGACATCCGAAGCCGGCTGTATTCGCCAGCCTGGTGCTCCAAAGCAAGGGGTTCTTCTACCAGGCGGGTGAGTGCCACCAGCTCGAGCCGGGCGATCTGGTTCTTTACGATATTCAGCGCCCGTACGCCATCGGTTTTCACGATTCGATGCGCCAGGTGCTGTTCGATGTGCCAAGCAATGTCTTCGGACACCAGTTCCCATCGGATGCGTTTGCCAAGCCCATCAAGGTGAATGGCCGCAATGGTTCAGCCAGAGTGCTGGCGATGCGCCTGCGCCAGCGTGCCATCGATTTTATTACCCGTCCCAGTTACGACCGTGCGCCCGAACTGCGAGATGAGGCCTGCGCTGTGCTGCAAACCGTGGTGTGCGACCACCTTGCGGGTCAATCCGGTACCGGGTTAAGTGTTTCTTATCTGGCCGCCGCGCGATCCTATGTGGCGCAAAATGTGCATGATCCCGACTTGAATGCCACCCGTCTGGCCGCTGCATTGGGCATATCGCTGCGTCATCTGACGCGCCTGTTCGCGGCCCAGGGCCAGACGCCGGCATACTATATACGCACGTTAAGGCTGCAAAAGGCGCGGGCCGATCTGGCCGATCCATCACAGGCGCATTTAAGTGTGGCCGCTATCGCGTTCAAATGGGGGTTTGTCAGTCAGGCCCATTTTTCGCGGGTGTTTCGCCAGGAGTTCGGGTTGTCACCCAAACAGTCCCGCGACGAATCCAGGCACGGTTCCGCACCGGCGTAAGTACCTGCCAAGATGGCATCAGGCCTGGCTGACGGCGATCACCGGAGTTCGCTGTGCCAGGACAGCCAAACTGCCTGTGAGCAGCCCGATGCAAACGCAAAAGACAAGCAGTGCCTGGGTCAGGCCGATGTGGTCGGCCAGCCACCCCATGCCCAGAACCGGCAGGATGCTGCCCAGATAGGCGATTATCAGGTAGGTTGAAAGCAGGCTGGAGCGCTGATGGGGCGGAGCCACCTTGTTGACCACAGTGATGCCACCCAGATTGCATAAACCGTGGCCCAACGAGGTGGTCAATACACTCGAGGCAAAGAGCAAGGGTGAGGTCGTGGTGGTGTTGAGCATCAGCAAGACATTGGCCAGCATCAACGACAGCAAACCCCAGATAACAACGCGCTTGGTCGCCCAGGGTCTGGCCGCAAACTGAAAAGCGGCCGACAGGAACAATATGACCCCGATCGACAAACCGCTGACAGCGGGACCATGCCAGGGGACCATCTTATCCATGAAGCTGGGCGCCAGCGATGCATACATGCTGAACATGCCGAAAGCACTGAAGGCTGCAAGGCTGCCGATAAGATAAGGGCGGGTCAGCGGGCTGGCCGGTAGGGAAAGGGCCGGCAGCCACTGCCGCCAGCCGGGTGTTGGCGCCAGAGATCGGGGCGTGTTGATCTTCAGGCGAAACAAGGTGTAGATCGCCAAAACCCCCAGTGCAATGGATGGTACATAGGCACTGATCAGGGGGTAAGGAGTCCATTGTGCAATCAGTCCACCGACCAAAGGTCCCAAACCAAAACCGAAGGCCAGCGTAAGGCTGATGGTGGCGGCAACACGTTGACTATTGCTTCCTTTGCTTAGCTGAGCCAGGCCAAGCGAGGACGAGGGCACGATCATTCCCGAGGCCAGGCCGAGCATTACCCGGCTTACTGTAAAGCTGGCCGGGTTCCACGCGACGGCAGACAATGTAATGCCAAGGGTCACGAATATGACGCCGGCACGCAGTACGGGCATGAAGCCGTAGCGATCAGACAGCCGGCCCAGGAACATCAGGGTGGCCAGGGCCGCCACCATATAGGCGATGTACAGCTGTGCAACATTGCTGGGACTAAGTGACCAGACCTCTTGATAAAGCGGATACAGCGGACTTGCCAGGGCGGTGCCCATCACGCCGATGCACATCGAAACGCATACCCAGAAATAAGATCGGTCGTTACTGGGTATGGTGGCTGAATTCATGAAGCGAGCTATGTCCTTGCTGTGTGATTCCGTACTGCAATAAGGCTGGGTCAAGCCAAGAACGCAAGTTTATATGTGCTGAAAGTCTCGCACAAATGTCTTTGATTCTGACAGAACCCTGAATAAAAACCGGCTCGGGCAGAGCCGGGAGCCGGTTTTTGAGCCAGGGCGACGGGTGCCCGGTTTACAAGCTTACATCTTGCACTGCTCGTAATAGGCGTCTTTATGGCCTTCGAATACAACGCCTGTGGCGGCCAGTTGAGCTTTGCCGTCGTCACCCTTCACGACCTCGACGCGATACCAGTCGGTGATCGGGAAATGGTTGGTGTTGAATGAGAAGGCGCCACGCACGGATTCGAAATCGGCCGCTTCAAGCGCCTTGCGCACGGCTTCCTTGTCTTGCATGTTGCCGTCGAGCTTCTTGATTGCCGAAGCGATCAGGTTGGCTGCGTCGTACGACTGTGCGGCATACAGGGAAGGCGGGCGGTTGTATTTCTTTTCGAAGGCTTCAACAAACTGCTTGTTTTGTGCGTTGTCGAGGTTAGGTGCGTAGGGCGCATGGGTAATGACGCCCAGGGCGATATCTTGCAACGCGGGCAGGGTCGAGCCGTCGACAGTACTAGCAGAGATAAGGGGCACTTTGCCCAGCAGACCCGCCTGGCGGTACTGCTTGACGAAGTTGACGCCCATGCCGCCAGGATAGAACACATAAACCGCATCGGGATTGGCCTGCTGCAGTTGCGCTATTTCAACCGAGTAGTCCATTTGACCGATCTGGGTGTAGACCTCGTCGATGACTTCGCCGTTATAGAAGCGCTTGAAACCTTGCAGGGCGTCTTTGCCGGCCTGGTAGTTGGGCGCCATGATGTACATCTTCTTGTAGCCGGCGTTGGTGGCGATCTGTCCGCCCCCTTCGTGCAGCTGGTCGTTGTTCCAGGATGTCGAGAAGAAGTACGGCGAGCATTCGGCGCCCGACATGGGAGACGGACCGGCGTTGGATCCGATGAGGAACGTCTTTGATTCGAGGATGGGGGTACGTGCCGCCATCATTACGTTGGAGAAGATGATGCCGGTGACGAAGTCGACCTTGTCGTTGTTGACCAGCTTGCGGGCCAGTTGCACGCCAAGTTCAGGTTTGAGCTGATCGTCTTCGATAATGACTTCGACGTCTTTACCGCCAAGCTTGCCGCCGTTTTGTTCTACGGCCAGCATGAAGCCGTCGCGTTGGTCCTGGCCCAGAGCTGCGCCGCCGCCCGACAGTGTGGTGATCAGGCCGATCTTGACCTGGGCCTGTGCAACGCCGGCAACGCCCAAGGCGATGGCCGAAGCAAGAACGAGTTTCTTGAGATTTGTCATGTGTCTCTTCCTCTGGATTGTTGGGAGTGTTCGTTAACACCGTTACAAGGTTATACGGAAATTCAGAATTTTTGTATGGGGAAACCTATGCCTTGACGTGAGCGTGTCGTCCGGGGTGCACCGCTTTGCAGTTGGGGCACACTCGTAAGTCGGGATTCTCGTAGAACTGCTCGAACAGCGGAGGAAGATCGTTGACTATGCTTTTGAGCTGGACTTCGACACGATGCACCAGGTGGTTGCACTCGAGGCAATACCACTCGAATCCGTCCAGGAGTGATTCGGGCCGTTGACGTTCGATGACGAGACAGCGACTGTCGGGCTCGGGGCGCTGGGGCGAGTGCCTTACGTGCGGCGACATCAAGAAGATGTCCCCTTCACGCAGGTCGACGCGCTCGAGTTTTCCGTCGTTCATGATGTTCAGATAGGCATTGCCCTTGAACTGATAAAAGAACTCTTCCAGCGGATCGTCGTGAAAATCGGTTCGATGATTGGGCCCGCCTACCACTGTGACCAAAAAATCCGCATCCTGCCATATCTGCTGGTTGCCCACCGGTGGCTTGAGCAAATGATCGTTGTCCTCGAGCCAGCGTTTGAAATTCAGCGGGGGGCCGTACTTGAACATGGAGTCTCCTTTCAGCCTGTTGTTGTTGCGGCAATGCATATCAAAGAGTATAGACATCGCAACGCCCAGAATAAATCGAAACCACAGTATTTGGCTATCGGGGATCCAGCATTTTTAAATGGATAAAAGAGGTTGGCTTGCAATGGCATACGCATTGCGCATAGTCCGGCACGCCTGAGTTCCGATTTGCCGGCGTCCCCGCCTGCAGGTTCGGGCCGCGTCGTTGACGGCATTTGAAAATTTGCCCGCGTGCGTTGGGTTTAACAAAGAAACCTGATAATGATTCTCAACTACCATCGAAGGTAACAATGCGCACAGGTCATAGCTTTTTTTAAATTCGAGCCCTATACTGCGCCTATACCCGAGAATTTATAGGGTTATTCAAGCGATCCAACAAAAATCAGTTGTTTTCATCATCTGGAGAGCGTCATGGTCAACATGAGTCGGCGGCAATTCTTCAAGGTGACAGGGGCAACACTGGCGAGTTCCAGCTTAACCTTGCTGGGGGTCGCCCCCAGTCCGGCAATGGCTGAGGTGCGTCAGTACAAGCTTGCGCGAATGACCGAAACGCGCAACACCTGTCCGTATTGTTCAGTGGCATGTGGAGTTCTGTTGTACAGCCTTGGCGATGGCAGTAAAAACGCCACGGCAAAAGTCATGCACGTAGAGGGCGACTCCGATCACCCCGTCAACCGCGGGACGCTCTGTCCGAAAGGGGCCGGCCTGCTCGACTTCATCAACAGTCCCAACCGCCTGAAGTACCCAGAATACCGGGCCCCCGGCTCAGACAAATGGCAGCGAATTTCCTGGGACGACGCGCTCGACCGCATCGCCAAGCTCCTGAAAGAAGATCGCGACGCCAACTTCATCCAGCGCAATGAAAACGGCCAGGTGGTCAATCGCTGGCTTACCACTGGCATGCTTGCCGCTTCGGCCAGCTCAAACGAAGTCGCTTACGTAACACACAAGGTCGTTCGCGCCCTTGGCGCTCTTGGATTCGATAACCAGGCTCGTGTCTGACATGGTCCGACGGTGGCAGGTCTTGCCCCGACGTTTGGCCGTGGAGCGATGACGAACCATTGGGTCGACATCAAGAACGCCGATGTAGTTTTGATTATGGGCGGAAACGCCGCCGAAGCTCACCCCTGTGGATTCAAGTGGGTAACCGAGGCCAAGGCTCATAACAAAGCCAAACTTATTGTTGTTGATCCGCGCTTTACGCGGTCGGCTTCTGTGGCCGACTATTATGCGCCGATTCGTGTCGGTACCGACATCGTTTTCCTCGGTGGCGTCATTCGTTACCTGCTCGAAAACGACAAGATCCAGCACGAGTACGTTCGCAACTACACCGATCTTCCCTTTATCGTGCGCGAAGACTTCAGCTTCGAAGAAGGCCTGTATTCGGGCTATAACGAAGAAAAACGCGTGTACGACAAGGCATCGTGGGATTACGAGCTCGACGAAAGCGGGTACGCCCGCGTCGACCCCACCCTGCAGCACCCGCGCTGCGTTTACCAGCTGATGAAGCAGCACTACTCGCGATATACGCCCGAGATGGTGTCGCGGGTCTGTGGCACACCCGAAGACAAGTTCCTGAAAGTGTGCGAAATGCTGGCCTCCACTTCAACGCCTGATCGCGTCGGCACCATCATGTACGCATTAGGCTGGACGCAGCACTCCATCGGATCGCAGATAATCCGCACGGGTGCCATGATGCAGCTTCTGCTGGGCAACATCGGTGTTGCGGGCGGCGGCATGAACGCCTTGCGCGGTCACTCGAACATTCAGGGCCTGACCGATCTTGGCCTGATGTCGAATCTGCTGCCGGGCTACCTGACACTGCCCAACGATGCCGAACAGGATTACGAAACGTACATCCGCAACCGTACCCAGCTGCCGCTGCGACCCAACCAGCTCAGCTACTGGCGCAACTACAGCAAGTTCCATGTCAGTCTCATGAAGGCATGGTGGGGCGACGCGGCCCGTCCTGACAACAACTGGGCCTACGATTATTTGCCCAAGATGGACCGCCCGTACGACATGCTCCAGGTGTACGAGCTGATGCACAAGGGCAAGATGAACGGCTACATCTGCCAGGGCTTCAACCCCTTGGCGGCTGCGCCCTACAAGTCCAAGCTCACCGAGGCCTTCTCCAAGCTCAAGTTCCTGGTGGTCATGGATCCGCTCATCACCGAAACGTCCGAGTTCTGGCGCAATGTGGGCGAGTACAACGATGTTGACCCTGCTTCTATCCAGACCGAGGTCATCCGGCTTCCGACCACCTGTTTCGCCGAAGAAGAAGGCGCGCTGGTGAACTCGGGTCGCTGGCTGCAGTGGCACTGGAAAGCGGCCAACCCCCCGGGCGAAGGCAAGAGCGACATCGAGATCATGGCGTCGCTGTATACGCGCATTCGTGCGTTGTACGAGAAGGAAGGCGGCACGTTTCCCGATCCGATCGTCAATCTCTGGTGGCCGTATTCCAACCCCCAGAACCCCACTGCCGAAGAACTCGCCAAAGAGTACAGCGGTCGGGCCCTGGTAGACCTGGTCGACCCGAAAGACTCGACGCGGGTCCTGCGCAAGGCCGGCGAGCAGGTGGCGGGTTTCGGCGAGCTGCGCGACGACGGGTCCACCATCTGCGGATGCTGGCTATACGCGGGATGCTGGTCACCGGCGGGCAACCTGATGGCCCGTCGCGACAACAGCGATCCCACTGGTATCGGCCAGACGCTCAATTGGGCCTGGTCGTGGCCTGCCAACAGGCGCATCATGTACAACCGTGCATCGTGCGACCTCGAAGGCAAGCCATTCAACCCGCGCAAGAGCGTTATTCACTGGAACGGCAAGGCATGGGTAGGTGCCGACGTTCCCGACTTCAAGGTCGACGAGAATCCGCTCGATGGAATGGGGCCCTTCATCATGAACCCCGAGGGGGTCGCCCGGTTCTTCGCGCGCAAGGGGATGGCCGAGGGGCCCTTCCCCACGCACTACGAACCATTCGAGAACCCTCTTGGCTATAACCCGGTCTACCCGGACGAAAAGCGAGCCGTCACCAACCCGGCGGCCCGCGTGTTCGAAGACGACCTGGCTTCCATGGGAGACGCAAGCAGTTTCCCCTATGTCGCTACCACGTATCGACTTACCGAGCACTTCCACTACTGGACCAAGCACGTCGAGCTCAATGCCATCTTGCAGCCCGAGCAGTTCGTCGAAATCGGCGACGCCCTGGCTCAAGAACTGGGTATTGCAAACGGCCAGTGGATAAGGGTCTCGTCCAAACGGGGGTACATCAAGGCGGTTGCGGTAGTGACCAAGCGCATCAAGGCGCTGCAGGTCGAAGGCAAAACCGTACACCAGGTCGGCATCCCGCTTCACTGGGGGTTTGTCGGCCTTGCCAAGCCGGGCTTCCTGGCCAATACATTGACACCATCAGTGGGGGACGGCAACACGCAAACGCCCGAGTTCAAGTCCTTCCTGGTCAACGTCGAGAAAGTTTAGGAGTAAGCCATGGCATTGCAATCATTGGATATCAAGCGGCGCTCCGCTACCACCACCCCCATGCCCAGCGAGCGCGATGTGGTCATGGGCGGTGGTGTAGCCAAGCTTATCGACACCACCAAATGCATAGGCTGCAAGGCATGCCAGGTAGCCTGCATGGAATGGAACGACGTCCGGGACGAAATCGGTACGAACGTGGGTGTGTATGACAACCCCATGGACCTTACCGAGAACTCCTGGACGCTCATGCGTTTTGCCGAGTACGAGAACGACGCGGGCGATCTTGAATGGCTGATCCGCAAGGACGGCTGCATGCACTGCGAAGACCCCGGCTGCCTCAAGGCTTGCCCGGCTCCGGGTGCCATCGTTCAGTACAACAACGGCATTGTCGATTTTCACCAGGAAAACTGCATCGGCTGCGGGTATTGCATTACCGGATGCCCGTTCGACATTCCGCGTATCTCCAAGAAAGACAACAAGGCATACAAATGTACCTTGTGTTCTGATCGCGTTGCGGTGGGCCAAGAGCCTGCGTGCGTCAAGACCTGTCCGACGGGTGCCATTGTGTTCGGCACCAAAGAAGACATGATCAAGCACGCCGACGACCGCATTGTCGATCTGAAGTCTCGCGGATTCGACAACGCCGGCCTGTATGACCCTGCAGGTGTAGGCGGCACACACGTCATGTATGTGTTGCACCATGCTGATCAGCCGGGTCTTTACAGCGATCTTCCCAAAGATCCAACCATCAGTCCGATGGTGTCGTTGTGGAAGGGAATCGCCAAGCCGCTCGGGGTCGCCGCCATGGCACTGACAGCACTGGCGGGCTTCTTCCATTACATCCGCGTAGGCCCCAACGAGGTCACCGACGAGGACGAGCGCCGGGCTGAAGAAGAAAGCCAACGCCAATCGCAGGAGGCTACTCATGAATGACGTCAGAAATTCCCGGCTTATCCAGCGCTATACGCCGGGTGAAAGGGCTAATCACTGGATTGTTGCCATCGCGTTCGTTCTGCTGGCACTTTCGGGGCTCGCGCTGTTTCACCCCTACTTCTACCCCTTGACCGGCCTGTTCGGTGGCGGCACCTGGACACGGATCTTGCATCCGTGGATAGGCGTCTTCATGTTCCTGCTGTTTCTCGTGTTGGCCATACGCATGGCGCGCCACAACGCCATCGACCGAAACGATCGCCAGTGGCTCAGGCAATTTGGTGATGTCATCAACAAGCGCGAAGAGCGCGTACCAGATGTCGGCAAGTACAACGGTGGGCAGAAGGTGCTGTACTTTGCGCTAATTCTGCTGATGATCGGCCTTTTGCTGACTGGCCTGGTAATGTGGCGCGAGTATTTTGCAAGCTTCTTCGGCCTATGGCTGATTCAGCTGGCATCGGTGCTGCATGCCATCTTTGCATTTTTGATTATCTGCGCGATCATTGTGCATATCTATGCCGGCATCTGGGTCAAGGGCTCGGTACGCTCCATGACCCGTGGCACCGTCACGCCGGGTTGGGCCTGGAAGCATCATCGTGCGTGGTTCCGTCAAGTACGGGGTCTGCCTTCACGCAAGTAGGCTTCATCAATGCCCGGTACGGGCAAAGACCGACATGGCTGCCCGGTGTCCGTGCCGGGCAGCCATATTTTTCAGGAGAGTGCATTGCAGCGAATTCTTGAGCGTGGCGAAATTGAATCGCTAGATCACACGCAAATTCCGCGGCTTCGTGCGCCGGTACGCGCGTCAGTGTTTGCCGACAGGGCTGCCCGTTTCAGGCAGCTGGTTGACGATCATCCGGCGGGGGCGTACTTGTCGTTGATGGCGCATCTGGCAGACGGTCAGCATGAAGCCCTGCAGCACTGCTCGGTACCCACTGCCAGCGAGCAGCAGGTTTCGTTGGCGCAGTCGCATGGCATGCCTCCCTTGCAGGCTATCGGCTGGAAGCGCGATGAGCAATGGCGGCAAATACTGGCGGCCTTGCTGGCGCATATGATTTCTTTCGAAAGCCTGCCTGAAGCCGCTCGCGGTGTGATCAGCGCACTGCAGGAACAACTGTCTTCCGACCCCGAGGCCATCGAGGCGCAGGCGGACGCGATCCTTGCCGAGCGTGATGTCGATGTCGATAGTGCAACAGCTCCTTTCATCATGGCCGCCCTGCAGGTGTATTGGACAAGTCTTGCCATAGATTTCGACGCTGACAAGCTTCCGGTGGTGAGCCCGTTTGGGGTGTGTCCGATATGTGGAAGCTTGCCGGTTTCAAGCGTGGTTCGCGTTGGTGCGCAAATCGATGGTTGTCGGTATCTGTGCTGCTCGTTGTGCTCGACCGAATGGCATCTGGTCCGCGTTACGTGCTCACATTGCGAAAGTACGAAGTCGCTCGCGTATCACCACATCGAAGAAGGCTCGGAAGCAATCAAGGCCGAATCCTGCGACAACTGCCAAAGCTACCGCAAGATTTTTTATCAAGAAAAAGATTTCCACGTGGATCCCGTGGCCGACGACCTGGCCAGTTTGACACTGGACATGTTGATGGGCGAGGCTGGGTATTCACGTGCCAGCGGCAATCCCCTGCTGTGGCAGGGAAGCGAGTCCTGAACTATGGCGGTGACGCCCCAAGCTGTGCCTGCAGGTGTGGCCGACCTGCCATCGGTGGACCGGTTGCTGAGGGCAAGCGAAACCTTGGCGCTCATTGCAGACTACGGGCGCAGTCGGGTGCTTGGCACGTTTCGCGACGTGCTTTCCGATCTGCGGCAACAGGCCTTGCAGCAGCAGCTGCCAGCCGACGCCGCTGGCGATGCAGCCATTGTTGACGAAGCCCGGCGCCGCTTGCTCGTTGCCGATCAACCCCGGTTGCGAGCCGTGTTCAACCTTACGGGCACGGTTCTGCATACTAATCTGGGGCGGGCATTGCTTCCCGATGAGGCCGTCGACTCGGTATTGCGAGCTTTACATTCACCCGCCAACCTTGAGTTCGATCTTGCGACCGGCCGCCGCGGCGATCGCGATGACCTGGTCAATGATCTGCTGTGTGAGCTCACGGGGGCGGAAGCTGCCACCGTGGTCAACAATAACGCCGCTGCGGTGTTGCTGATGCTGAACGCCCTAGCCAACCGACGCGAGGTTGTAGTGTCCCGTGGTGAACTGGTTGAAATTGGCGGGGCGTTTCGTATTCCCGATATCATGCAGCGGGCCGGAGCCAAACTTGTCGAGGTGGGAACCACCAATCGCACGCATTTGGCCGACTACGAGCAGGCCGTTGGCGCGCGTACCGCCATGCTCATGAAAGTCCATTGCAGTAACTACGAGGTAACGGGCTTTACAAAAAGCGTCGATGTTGCCGAGGTTGCGGGCGTAGCACGACAGCACGGGCTTCCGACTGCCGTGGATCTGGGTAGTGGCACCTTGCTGGACCTCACGCAATGGGGTCTGCCCAAAGAAGCAACGGTGCGCGAAACGGTCGAGTCCGGAGCTGACATTGTCACCTTCAGTGGCGACAAGTTGCTGGGAGGACCACAGGCGGGGCTGCTGGTAGGCCGTGCCGACCTCATCAAGAAAATCAAGAAGAACCCTTTGAAGCGGGCCTTGCGTGTGGGCAAGCTTACTCTAGCGGCGCTTGAGCCGGTCCTTGCGCTGTATCGTTCGCCCGAGCGGCTGCCCGAACGCCTGACGACCTTGCGGCTGTTGACCCGTCCGATGGCTGACATGCAGAGTCAGGCTCAACGTCTTGAGGCAGCCGTGCAAGTTGCCGTGGGCGACTCATACAGCGTACGTGCCGAGCCAATGTTCAGCCAGATTGGCAGTGGGGCTCTGCCCGTCGACCAATTGCCCAGTTATGGCCTTGCCTTGCGTCACGCGGGCTCGGGACGCCCTGGGCGCGCCCTGGCAGCACTCGAACGATGCTTGCGCGAATTGCCGCGGCCCGTCATCGGTCGGGTCGGAAGCGACACCTTGTGGCTCGATCTGCGTTGCCTCGAATCCTCCGACGAACCCGCGTTCCTCTCGCAGCTTAAGCGTCTGACTCCATGATTGTAGGAACCGCGGGACACATCGATCATGGCAAGACTACCCTGGTGCGTGCCTTGACCGGGGTCGAGACCGACAGGCTGAAGGAAGAAAGGAAGCGAGGCATTTCGATAGAGCTGGGATACGCCTACACTCCTTTGGACAACGGCGATGTACTGGGCTTTATCGACGTGCCCGGGCACGAAAAACTGGTGCACACCATGGCTGCAGGAGCAACCGGCATTGACTTCGGTCTGCTGGTGGTCGCTGCCGACGATGGCGTCATGCCGCAAACTCGCGAGCACCTTGCCATCTTGAGTTTGCTGGGTGTGTCCCAGGGGGCCATCGCGTTGACAAAAATCGATCGTGCCGACGATTTGCGAATACAGGAAGTCCAAGCCGAATTGGCGGCCCTTGTTGACGGTACGTTCCTGGAAGGCATGCCGGTCTTCATGACTAATGCGGCGTCCGCTTTGCCGGCTCCGGACGGCACAACAGACCGGTCCGGTGGTCAGGCGCCCGCAGCGGACGACACCAGGGAAGCGGCTGATGCCGGGGGGCTAAGTGGTACGGGAGCCTTGGTTGACGCCCCCGGGGTTGCAGAATTGCGACGGCATCTCCAAAAGACCGCCCAGACCATGGCTGCCCGCCGATCCGACGGTCTGTTCCGGTTGGCGATTGACCGCGTGTTCACCCTGCCCGGGCACGGAACCGTGGTAACCGGCACGGTCCACGCAGGCACGATTGATCTGGATTCCGATCCGGTTTCCTTGAAATTGATGCCTGCAGGGCGCGCTGTCCGGGTACGAAGCGTTCACGCGCAAAACCAGTCCTCACGTCAGGGTCGGGCCGGGCAGCGCTGTGCCTTGAACCTGGGTGGATTGGAGCGAACAGCTGTTGAACGCGGCCATTGGATCGCCGACGAACGTTGTTTTACGCCGGCTCGCAATATCGATGTGCAACTGACATTGCTCGATTCCGCGGATGCGTCGCTACGAGCCTGGGCCCCCTTGCATGTTCATCTGGGCGCGGCCCGTTACGTCGCTCATGCTGTTCCCCTGGCGCCTGACCCGCTTGCTGCCGGTCAGACAGGTTATGTGCAGTTGGTGTTCGATGAGCCGGTTTGTGCCATGCCCGGAGACCGGTTCATTGTGCGCAATGCCCAGGCGAATCGCACCTTGGGCGGGGGCATGGTATTGGACGCCAACGCACCAGACCGCAAACGCCGAAGCGAGCAAAGACTGGCGTGGCTGCAAGCCGTTGCGAAGCTAAGGCAAGGCGCGGACCTGGGCGCGATCCTTGAGCAAGCCCCGTTCGGACTCGAAGAGTCTCAGTTGATGCGTCTGTTGGGGCGCAGTCCCTCGACAGACGAGCTTCCAGCAGGAGCCCAATGGGTGCAGGCAAAGGGTGAATCCGCAGCCCGTACCTTGATACTGCAGTCTGCCTGGAACGCTCTGAGGCACACGGTAGAAGACGCACTGACGAATTTCCATGAGCGCTGGCCCGATGAGCCCGGGCTGGATGCCGCCCGCTTGCGCCGCGTCGCCTTGCCCACCATCCCTGAAAACGTGTGGCTTGCCTTGCGCGATGATCTGGTTGCGGCCAAGCGTCTGGTTCGTAATGGGCCCTGGCTGCATAAGCCTGGCCATGAAGTGGCGTTGACAGAGTCCGAGAGCAGGCTGGCGGATATCCTGGTGTCGGCCATTGACGAGGGCCGGTTTGATCCGCCCTGGGTACGAGACCTCGCGGCCCGCTTTGAACAACCCGAAGAAGTTGTGCGGCAATTGCTGCGCAAGCTGGTCCGCAGTGGTCGGCTGTATCAGGTGGTGCGTGACCTTTTCTATCACCGCAAGCAGATCACGCGTCTGGCAGAGCTTGTGGGTGAACTGGGGGGTGACGAAGGCGTGACTGCAGCCGTGTTCCGTGATGCGACAGGGCTGGGCCGCAAGCGCGCCATCCAGATCCTTGAGTTTTTTGACCGGGCGGGCTACACCCGGCGCTTGCGCGACAAACACGTGCCGCGAGGCGATAGCGCGTCTTTTTGGCAGCGGCTATCATAGGGTTTTTTTACGGAAGGCATGCGTGTCCGGTGGCACGGCTGGGCTTCAAACCCAGTTGGGGGCGTCAGACGTTCCCAGGTAGGTTCGACTCCTGCTGCTTTCCGCCATTTTCTCGTGCCGCTGGGCCGGCTGATCGCAGGCGCCATTGGGGTTGGCATTATCGGAGATGCTTCATGGCCGTTTCCACCTCTACGCAGTCCCCTCCTCGTCTTACGTCCTTATCGCATGGCGGAGGTTGCGGCTGCAAGATTGCGCCTGGGGTGTTGTCCGAGCTGCTGGCGGGCATGCCCGGCATGCAAGCCTACTCGAATCTGCTGGTTGGAAACGAAAGCTCGGATGATGCGGCTGTCTACCGCCTGAACGACGAGCAGGCCCTTATTGCCACCACTGACTTTTTCATGCCCATTGTCGACGATCCCTACGACTTTGGGCGCATTGCTGCAACGAATGCCCTTTCCGATGTCTATGCGATGGGCGGCACGCCGATCATGGCGCTGGCTATTGTCGGCATGCCCATCAATGTCCTGCCCAAAAGCGATATCGCTGCCATACTGGAAGGCGGGGCGGCTGTCTGCAGCGAAGCCGGGATTCCGGTGGCCGGCGGGCATTCAATAGATTCTGTCGAGCCTATCTATGGGCTGGCGGCAATGGGACTGGTTCATCCAGACCGTATCAAGCGTAACGCCGATGCCAAGCCGGGTGACGTACTAATCTTGGGCAAACCCTTGGGAGTTGGCATATATTCTGCCGCGCTCAAAAAAAACGTTCTTTCAGAAGACGGCTACCGCGCCATGATTCAGGCCACGACGCAATTGAATCGGCCTGGTGTTGCATTGGCTGCATTGGAAGGGGTGCATGCGCTCACCGATGTGACGGGTTTCGGGTTGCTCGGTCATACGCTCGAGCTAGCGCGAGGATCCGGCGCGGCGGCCCATTTACGTGTGGCCGACCTACCCTGGTTGCCAGGAGTTCACGAGCTCGCCCGTCAGGGGGTGGTCACCGGTGCATCAGGGCGGAACTGGCAAGCTTATGGAGCCGGTATTGAGCTGGCGCCGGGCGTCGACGAGGTGTGCCGCGCATTGCTGACAGATCCTCAAACCTCGGGTGGGCTGCTGGTTTCTTGCAGTCCGCAAACTGCGGACCAGGTTCTGGATATTTTCCAGTCAGAAGGTTTTGGCCAGGCCGCGATTATCGGACAGATGCAGGAAGGCCCAGGGCGCGTGTTTGTCGCCTGACTGCTTGCGTGCTTTGGCGCATGAAAGAGGCTGGCCAGGCTGCTCCAGGCAGCCTGTTCTTTTGATGGCGAGCTGATTCAGTCTTTGTCTTTTTCGGATTCGGCCAACGCGTTCGGCATAACGTGCCCGCATTCCTTGCAGGTACGATTTTCAATCGAATCGTAGAAGCGTCGGTAGGCAGCACCTACGGGGTCGACCGAGTAGTCGCTGACCGTGAATTGCTCTTCGTGCAAGAAGGCGTCGCACTCGGGACAGTACCAGTGAAATTTGTCGACCTCACCTTCGCGGCGCTTGCGTTCGAGCACCAGCAAGTGGGCATCGGGCGGGAAGCGCGGTGAATGCGGGATGCCGGCGGGCGTGTAAATGACGGAGCCTTCAGGCAGCACCGCGATTTCTTCTTTGCCTTCTGGCGTACGGTAATGCAGATTCATTTGACCCTTGATCATGTACATGACTTCATCAGTGGGGTTCACATGAAATTCGCTGCGATATGGGCGTCCCCGCGCGACGAACACCAGGGATTCGGGCTCTTGCCACAGGACGCTAACATAGCGGCCTGTTTCATCGAGGGTTTTGCCTTCGGCTGGCAGCGAGACGATGGGCATTTGGTACATGGCGCCTCCGTGGCGAAATGAATAAGGGGCGGTTAGCCCAGATACGCGACACAATCGATTTCAACCAGTACACCTTGTCGGTGGGGTGTACCGCCCGTACAGGTGCGCGTGGTCTTTTCGCCCTTCATGAATTCGCGGAATGCTTCATTGAAGGCGGGGAAATCGGACACATTGCGCAAGCACACCCGCATATTGACGACATTGGCTATTGTTGCGCCGCCGGCTTCGAGGACCGCGCGAAGATTGGTCAGCGTCTGGATAGTCTGCTCGCGAATGTCGTCGGAAACAACCTCGCGAGTTGCCGGGTTCAACGGCCCCTGCCCGGACACGTACAGGAAGTCGCCGGCACGGATGGCCTGGGCCAGTGGTGAAGGAGTGTTCTTGTCAGTAAAACCGGTGACGGGTGCGGCGTCGCTATGGACGATAATTTTTGGCATGGCGTGATCCTCTTGGAACGGGCGGTTCGATATTTTGATGTCGATAGCAAATTTTGTATTTCTATCGATTTTATGCAGAAAATCGATATTTTTACTGTATCGCATAAGGCCGGCTTTTGTCTACGCAACAGGCTTATTTATGTAGAGCCGTCAGTACAATAACTGCACTGTTCCTCCTGTCGCTGCTAGGGCTTATTTTGTCTGCTGACGAAAATCGACACAACACCGCCACGAGATCGTTGGCGCAGCACTTGAGGCGCTTGCGAGCGTTGCTGGCTGTGTGTCGCACAGGAAGCACCTCGCAAGCCGCCAAGCTGCTCCCCCTGTCCCAATCTGCCATTGCGCGGGCGGTACGCCAGTTGGAGCAGGATTTGGGTACGGAGCTGTTCCTGCGCGAAGCCCGTGGCATGGCACCCACCAAAGAAGGCCGGCTCCTGGCGCATCGAACCGCCAGAGCCCTTGTTCAACTCGAGACGGCCGAAGCCGAAGCCGAACGTAGTTCGGGCGGGCGGGAGCCGCGCGCGCGGCTGGTAAAAGGCCGGTTTGCGGGGGCTTGTTCGTACCGGCATCTACTGGCATATGTGATCTTTTGCGAGACTCATAGTGAACACTTGGCTGCCCGACGCCTTGGCATCAGCCAGCCTGCGGTCAACCAGGCTTTGCGTCAGGTCTCGTACATGCTGGGCGCAATACTCTATCAACGGACTTCACGTGGAATGAGGCTGACCGAAAGCGGCGAAGCGGTGCTGCGTCGGATCAAGCTTGCCCTGCACGAATTGCGCCTGGCCGAAGAGGAACTGAACGCCATTGCAGGCCGCCTGCGAGGTCGGATCATCATTGGCTCGCTGCCATTATCGGCAGGCATGCTTGTGCCACGTTCCATTGATCGCTTGCTGGCCAGGCATGCGGATCTGCACGTCACGATTGTCGATGGTACGTACGACGCATTGTTGTCCCAGTTATTGCATGCCGATGTGGACGTGATCGTGGGCGCACTCCGCCCTGCGCCTGTGTCGCCGGAAATTGTGCAGGAAGCGCTGTTTACCGACACTCTGTCTGTCGTGGCCAGGCGTGGTCATCCCTTGCTGCGGCAACCTTTACATGGACTGGGCGACCTGGCCGGCGCGTCATGGATTGCTCCTCTTGCAGGCACGCCGGCGCGCGATGCCTTTGAGCGCGCATTTTTGGCCGATGATGTCGCTCCACCCCCGTCACCTCTTGAAGCCAATAGCGCTGTTGTGGTCCAGGCACTTTTGCTGGATAGTGACCGGCTTGCCCTGTTGTCACCCTGGCAGGTTCAACGTGGCGTCGCCAGCGGCCAGCTTGCGGTTCTACCAGTAAGAGTGCGTGATACGGCGCGCGAAATAGGACTTACTATGAGGCGGGACGCGGATCCCGGGATGGGGCTGCGCCTGTTTCAGGAAGAGATACGAGCCTTGGCAAAAGAAGAATATATAAGCTAAACACATAGCTTCGCAGTGAATGTCACTGGTGCAGTGCCCTCATTTTTGACACACTGGCCTGAAACCGTCCGGTCATGGCCGGCAAATCAACTATCCATCCATAGGGTCACCCATGAACACAAGCACCGCTTCCACTCCGCGCGCGGGTCTGGTCATCAGCGCGCATTCGGCTGATTTTGTCTGGCGCGCTGCCGGCGCCATTGCCACCCATGTTCGTCAAGGCTACCGAATGAAAGTCGTGTGCCTGTCGTTTGGAGAGCGTGGCGAATCTGCCAAGCTGTGGCGCAAAGGCAGCGAAATGACGCTCGAGAAGGTAAAGGAAGCCCGTCGCGAAGAAGCGCAGAAGGCCGCCGATGTGCTGGGCGCCGAGATCGAATTCTTTGATCTGGGCGACTATCCCATGCGCGTCAGTGACGAAGCCCTGTTCCGGCTGGTAGACGTATACCGCGACGTGCAGCCTGCATTCGTCCTGAGTCATTCCACCAAAGATCCCTACAACTTCGATCATCCCCTGGCCATGCATGTGGCCCAGGAGGCGCGCATTATTGCGCAGGCGGAAGGCCATAACCCGGGTCAGAAAGTGGTGGGCGCGCCCCCGGTATATGCGTTTGAACCCCATCAGACGGAACAGTGTGAATGGGTGCCCAACACGTTCCTGGACATTACCGATGTCTGGGATCTCAAACGCAAGGCCATCGAGTGCATGGCGGGCCAGGAGCATCTGTGGGAATACTACACCCGTGTCGCCCAGCAACGGGGCGTGCAGGCCAAGCGCAACATCGGCATTACAGCGGCACGCAATATTGAGTACGCCGAAGGGTATATGCGACTCACCCCAGCCGTTGTGGGAGACCTTTCATGATCCGCGGTGTTGTCGTTCAGAATATTCCCCGTGCAAACCCTGCCGACATCGAAATCCTGCGGGCGGCGGGCGTGGCTACGGTTCACGAGGCCCAAAGCCGTCTGGGGCTTCTTGCCACGTATATGCGTCCCATCTGGGACGGCGCATCGATCGCCGGCTCGGCAGTGACCGTACTCGTTGCACCCTCCGACAACTGGATGATCCACGTCGCGGTCGAGCAATGTCGCGAAGGCGACGTCCTCGTTGTTGCACCTACGTCCGAATGCCTGGACGGCTACTTTGGCGAACTGCTGGCTACTTCGCTGGCCGCGCGGGGTGTTCGTGGCCTTGTCATCGATGCCGGGTGCCGCGATGTCCGAGACCTCAAGAAAATGGGGTTCCCTGTCTGGTCGAAGGCGGTATCCGCGCAAGGCACGGTCAAGGAAACCCTGGGCTCGGTCAACGTTCCGGTAGTCTGCGCGCAGCAGATCGTCAACCCGGGCGATGTGATCGTGGCCGATGACGACGGGGTGGTGGTGGTACCGATTGCCAACGTCGCGCAAGTGGCGCGGGCCTCACAAGCCCGGCTCGAAAAAGAAGCCAAGACGCGTGAGGCGCTTTCTCAAGGCATATTGGGCCTGGACTACTACAAGATGCGCGAACGGCTCGCCGAGAAAGGCTTGCGCTACGTCGAATCGTTGGATGACTTGCGAGGCGAGTGATGCAAACACGCATACCCTGTGTACAAATGCGCGGCGGCACGTCCAAGGGTGCTTATTTTCTGGCGTCCGACCTGCCGTCCGACCCGGCAGTTCGCGACCAGGTGCTGCTTGCGGTCATGGGGTCGCCCGATACACGCCAGATTGACGGCATCGGCGGCGCTGACACTCTGACGAGCAAGGTGGCGATAGTGTCTCCGGCCACTCGCCCTGATGCCGATGTGGATTACCTGTTTGCCCAGGTGCTGATCGACGAAGCCCGTGTCGATTACGGGCAGAACTGCGGAAATCTGCTGGCAGGCGTCGGGCCCTTTGCCATTGAACTTGGCATGGTCCCCGTGCAGGGCGCAACCACCCGGGTTGCCATACATATGGTCAATACCGGGCAGGTGGCTATCGCCAATGTGTCCACGCCCGAGGGTCATGTTCAGTACGAAGGTACCCAGCGCATTGATGGGGTGCCCGGTACGGCGGCGGCCATTCCTCTTGAATTCAAGGATACGGCGGGTTCGTCGTGTGGTGCGTTGCTGCCAACCGGCAATGTTCGCGATGTCATTGACGGCGTCGAGGTCACGCTGATCGACAACGGCATGCCGACCGTCATGTTGCGGGCTGCCGATCTTGGTCGGACGGGCTATGAAACTTGTGCCGAACTGGACGCCGATGACGAACTCAAGGCTCGCATAGAGGCGATACGGTTAAAGGCGGGCCCAATGATGAGTCTGGGCGATGTCGCGCAGCGCACCGTGCCCAAGATGTGTCTGGTATCGGCCCCGCGTCATGGTGGAGCGCTGAATACTCGCAGCTTTATTCCACATCGCTGCCATGCGTCGATCGGGGTGCTGGCTGCGGTCAGTGCGGCTTCGGCCGCCGTGCTCCCAGGCACTGTGTGCGAGGGCGTTGCCCAGCTTCCCGAGGGCAATACGCCAGTTCTCGGTATTGAGCACCCCACGGGCGAACTCAGCACACAGATGAATCTGGTCCGAGAAGGATCGAAGGTCACCATTGCCAGCGCTGCGTTGATACGAACCGCCAGATGGTTG
This sequence comes from Pusillimonas sp., assembly GCF_029263785.1. GTDB lineage: Bacteria > Pseudomonadota > Gammaproteobacteria > Burkholderiales > Burkholderiaceae_B > Pusillimonas. The sequence goes on from NZ_JAJUFE010000016.1 coordinate 21,009, forward strand.
TTCGACGGCAGGGTGCACATTCCAGCCCGCGTGTGGGACAACAGCCGGATCGAGGCATGACGGTCGACCAGATTGTTTTTCTGCCTGGCCTGATGTGTGACGCGGCGGTATGGGAACATCAACAAAAGGGCCTGGCGACTCGTGCCGAGTCCTACGTGGCACAGTATCACGAGGTGGACAGCATATCCGCCATGGCAGAAAAGGTGCTGTCCGAAGCGCCCTATCCCGTTTTCAGTCTGGCCGGACATTCAATGGGCGGGCGTGTGGCGCTGGAAGTGCTGCGGCTGGCACCTGCGCGAGTCCGGCGTCTGGCACTGCTCGATACAGGATTCGAGCCCCTGGCCGCGGGGGAAGCCGGCCGGCAAGAGGCAGCGAAACGTTGGGCCTTGCTGGAATTCGCCCGTGAACACGGGATGCGCGAGATGGGGCGCTTGCATTGGGCGCCCGGCATGGTTCATCCGCAGCAGATCAGTACACAGGTATTCGACGATATTCTTGCCATGATCGGTCGACGCAGTACCCAGGAGTTTCACGCGCAGATCACTGCCCTGCTTGCCCGGCCGGACGCCACAGCAGTGCTGCGCACCATCAGCTGTCCCACGTATCTGATTTGCGGTCGCCAGGATGCCTGGAGTCCATATTCGCGGCACGAGACGATGAAAGACTTGGTTCCATCGCCTTTTGCCACATTGGTGGCAATCGAGAACTGCGGTCACATGTCGACCATGGAGCAGCCCGAAGCCGTGACTGCCGTGCTTGCTGAATGGCTCGATACGTAAAACGCAGCACCGTACCTTACTTTTTAAACGTCATTCGATAACAGAGCTCGATATGAACAAGGAAATTACTGCGCCGCTGTCCCGGATTGCCCTTATCGGATTTGGGGAGGCCGGGTTCTTATTGGGCCAGGGCCTGGTGGAGGCCGGCGTGGCGGTAGCCGCCTACGACATCAAGATTCACGAGGCCGATCAACGGCCCGCTCTCGAGGCCCGCGCCAAACAGGCGGGCGTCACGCTGCATGCCAGTCTGCGAGCGGCAATCCAGGATGCCGAACTTCTGATTTCGGCGGTTACCGCAAGTTCGGCAGCAAAGGCCGCCCTTGACGCTGCCGAGTGCCTCACGCCCCGCCAGTACTTTCTGGATATCAACTCGGTGTCGCCGGCTACGAAAGAGGCTGACCGCGCTGCCATCGAAGGCGCCGGCGGCTTTTATGTTGAATCGGCCGTAATGGCGCCTGTGCCGCCCTACGGGCTGAAGGTGCCCATGTTGCTGGGTGGTGCGCGGGCGGCCGAGGTTTCAGCGCGCCTGAATGCGCTGGGTTTACGCAGTACCGCTGTATCAGAGCGCGTGGGCGTGGCATCGGCCATCAAGATGTGCCGCAGCGTGATGATCAAGGGTCTCGAAGCGCTGACGGTCGAATGCATGACTGCGGCGCGTCGCTACGGAGCAGAAACCGCTGTGCTGGAGTCGTTGAATGAAACGTTCCCCGGCCTGGGCTGGACCGATTCACTGCCACATTATCTGATCAGCCGCGTCGCCGAACATGGTCGCAGGCGCGCGGCGGAAATGCGTGAGGTCATGGAAACTCTGCAAGACGTGGGCGTGACGCCCCTGATGGCGCAGGCTACAGCCGAGACCCAAGACGCATTGGTCGACGCGATGGAGGCGCACGGCATTGTTTACGATGCTGGGCGTGAGTTCATATGGCAAGATCTGATCGACCAGCTGAAAGCCCAATAGCCGACCGCGCATCTTGCCTTCATGCTTAACCTACAATGGTAGAGGCAGCTAACTTTTCTGGAGACGCATATGCCTGGACTGCTCCCCGACGTTGATCCGGATGGACTTCTCGAATATTCCGTCGTTTATACGGATCGCGCCCTGAACCATATGTCGTCCGCCTTTCAGGACGTCATGAAGGATATCTCCCGCACATTGAAGTCCGTCTATGGTGCCGATGCCACCATTGTGGTGCCCGGCAGCGGTACTTTTGGCATGGAGGCGGTGGCCCGGCAGTTTGCTACAGGAAAGCGGTGTGTCGTCATCCGCAATGGCTGGTTCAGCTATCGGTGGACGCAAATCTTTCAGGCCGGATCGATTCCTTCCGAAGAAATAGTTCTCAAGGCACGCCCTATAGAGCCGGGCCCACAAGCCGCGTATGCTCCTCCACCCATAGAAGAAGTGGTCGAGACCATAAGCCGCGAAAAACCTGATCTGGTCTTTGCTGCTCACGTTGAAACTGCTTCGGGCATACTGCTTCCCGATGATTATCTGCGTCGTGTGGCCGATGCAGCGCATGCGGTGGGTGCATTGTTCGTGCTTGACTGCATCGCCTCGGGAACAGTCTGGGTCAATATGCGCGATACAGGCGTTGATATCTTGATCAGCGCTCCGCAGAAAGGTTGGACAGGTTCTGCCTGTTGTGGTCTGGTCATGTTGTCTGCCAGGGCTCTTGAGCAACTCGAGCACACCACCAGCACCAGCTTTGCCAGCGATCTTCGCAAGTGGTTGGGCATTATGCAGGCATACGAGAAAGGTGGACACGCCTACCACGCCACCATGCCCACCGACTCACTGACGATATTGCGCAATGCCATGGCAGAAGCCGAATCGGTGGGCTTCGAGGCCTTGCGAAAGGCTCAGTTCGAGCTGGGTTCGGGAGTGCGTGCGCTGTTGCGCGAGAAAGGCTTCAAGAGTGTCGCTGCGCCGGGCTTTGAGGCTCCGGGCGTGGTCGTCAGCTACACCGACGACGACGGCATTCATTCAACCAGCAAGTTTGCACAAGTTGGCATTCAGGCCGCAGCCGGAGTGCCCCTGCAGTGCGATGAGCCCGAAGGTTTCAAGACATTCCGGCTGGGACTGTTTGGTTTGGACAAATTGCAGAATGTCGATCAGAGCATTGCGCGGCTTAAAAACGCGCTTGATCAGATTCAGCCCGCTTCATGAATTACGCCGGCCCGGGTTGCGCCCGGGCCAGAGCCGGTTCAACGCGATTCGGGTACGCGTCGTGTGGCCATGAATTGTTCGAACGTTTCACCGCGCATCATGGCGTAGACTTCGAGATTGGTTTTGCGCACCACGCGGGCGAACTTTTCGATAACAAAGAAGCAGGCGCCGTACTGCACGAGCCCCAGCCAGTCTTCTTTGCGTACCAGTTCTTTTTCGGTTTCGTTGAGCCCGGCCTCTTGCATCACGCCTTCGGGGTCGGCCTTGTAGCGGTCACGCCATTCGGCCCGGATCATATTCCAGAAAAAGCGATTCAGCTTGAGAGCCTTGTTGCTGGTGCGAATGTCGAAAGCGTAGGTGCCTTCGATCTGTTCGATGCCTTCTAATTGTGGGTTCATGACTAGACCTGGGCAGTAAGGTTTTTGGCGGCGGCGAGTGCGGCGCTCTGATCGGGCTCTTCACCCTCTTCGTAGAGCACGAGGGTCATTGCCGTGGTAGTGGCCAGATAGTAGTTGAGATGCAGCCGGCGAATTTTTTCGGGCATGGCACCGCGCATGGCCAGCCACATGATCTGCTCGACGCTTTCGGCGCCGCCCAGTCGAACGTAATCTGCGTGCTTGAGCTCCAACAGTTTTTCGGGTTCGAACTGCAACAGGCGCAGAAATTCGTGGTCCCAATCTTCGTTGTTGAAGCCGGTCCGCTCACCATGAATCTGGTGAGAAAGCCCGCCCGTTCCGACAATAACTACCTTGAGGTCTTCGGGATAGGACTCGATGGCGCGCCGAACGGCTTGCCCCAGCTTGTAGCAGCGCTTTCCGGTGGGCAAGGGGTACTGCAACACGTTGATGGCGATGGGGACCAGGGCGCCCGGCCAGTCGGGGTCGTGTGGCCACAGCAGTGGAAGCGGCGATGCGCATCCGTGGTCGAGAGGCTTCTCCTGGAAGATCGTCAGGTCGAATTCGTCGTTTACCAATGACTCGGCGATGTGGCACTGCAAATCGACATTTCCCTTGATTGCCGGCAACGGCCGCAACCCGGCACCTTCGTCAGCGACCGGAAACCGTTCGCCGACACCCAGTGCAAATGTGGGATACATGTCGAAGAAAAACGTGGTGGCATGGTCGTTGTAGAAGAAGACCATTGCATCGGGTTGTTTTTCGGCCAGCCATTGGGCCACAGGTTTGTAGCCGTCGAAAAGCGGAGCCCAGGCGGGGTCGGTTTGACGCCCCTTATCGTAAGCCACCCCAATCGTGGGTACGTGCGAAGTGCCGATGGCACCAATGATCTTGGCCATAATGGATATCCTCAAGTATGTGACGCAACGACAGATCGGGCGCGCCTTGTGACCATGGCCTCATTATACTTTTGTAATACTTCGGAGGGCGCCTGATAACGCGTGAATATCAGGGCTATCCATTAAACTGAGGCCCATGTGCGGCGATTGTCGCGCTGATGGTCGAACATGGAAATGCCTCAAGTCAAAATTTCTTCGGCGCGTCGGGTTGCGCATCTGGACATGGATGCGTTTTTTGCGTCAGTCGAATTGCTTCGCTATCCCCAACTTCGCGGGTTCCCGGTAGTCATCGGAGGCCGTGGCGAGCCGCCGCTCAAACGCAGCGACGGAAGCTATGCATTTGCGCGGCTCGGCGATTATGTAGGTCGCGGTGTTGTCACCACCTCGACCTACGAAGCACGCAAATTCGGTGTCTTTTCGGCGATGGGGATGATGAAAGCCGCCCGGTTGGCGCCCGACGCCATTCTGCTGCCGGCCAACTTCGCAGCGTATCGCGACTATTCACGCCGTTTCAAGCAGGCAGTGGCGTCGGTTGCGCCGCAAATCGAAGATCGCGGTATCGATGAGATCTATATCGATCTGACGGAACACGACGAGCCCGACGCACTCCTGGGCAATCGAATCAAGCAGGCCGTGCGCGACGCCACGGGCCTGTCGTGCTCAATTGCCATCGCTCCAAACAAATTGTTGGCCAAGATCGGGTCCGACCTGGACAAGCCTGACGGCTTGACGCTGCTGACCATGGACGACGTGCCGCGACGTATCTGGCCATTACCCGCATCTCGGATCAATGGCATTGGCCCGAAGTCAGCCCGCAAGTTGAGCGACCTTGGTATCGAGACTGTAGGCCAATTGGCGGCCGCCAGCCCTGCCTTGCTCCAGGCGCACTTTGGGCTGCGGTATGCACGGTGGCTATTGCGTGTTGCACACGGGCAGGACGAGCGGCCGGTCGTCACATACTCGGAGCCCAAATCCATCAGCCGCGAAACCACGTTTGAGCGAGACCTTGACGTTGTACAGGATCGCGCGCGCTTGTCCGAGATATTTACGGGCTTGTGCGAACAGCTGGAAGGCGACCTGAAGCGCAAGCAAGTAACAGGACGGACGGTAGGTATCAAGCTGCGCTTCGCCGATTTCCGTACCGTCACACGCGATTTCACGCTTGACCGCGATGTGGCGGATGCCCAGTCAATACGGGCCGCAGCCGGACAGTGCTTGAAGCGCGTAAGCTTTGAAGACCGCATACGCCTCTTGGGTGTGAGGGTCAGCAATCTGCGCACTGGCTCTACTGCTCCGGACGCCCTTCAGTTGAATTTGCTTGATTGATTTTCTGCCGGCCATCACCGCCTGCCTTGCTGCGCGCCAGACAGTGCGATGGATCTGACAGGGCGCCGAACTAGTGGTAAATTAATTAATCAATTGACCTATTTATTTGCGAGGGGGAAGGAAAGTGCCGACTTTTCTATACGGCGCCAATGTCCACGCCAATGGCATCCGGCAACATTATCTGCGTTATGGAGGCCCCGACAATGGTCGTTCTGAGCGCGATTCCATAATCATCATCCCGGGCATTACCAGTCCGGCAATCACCTGGGGCTTCGTGGGCGAACGTTTCGGTACGACTTTCGATACATATGTACTGGACGTCCGGGGGCGCGGCCTGTCCGAGGCTTCCGATGCGCTGGACTACAGCCTGGACGCACAGGCGGCAGATGTCGTGGCCTTTGCAAAAGCCCTGGGTATTGAACGCTATGCGCTGGTCGGTCATTCCATGGGAGCGCGGATCGCAATCAGGGCGGCGCGCAGCCGGCCTGCCGGCCTGACCCGGCTGGTATTGGTGGACCCCCCGGTATCCGGTCCGGGTCGTCGCGCCTACCCGGCACAGCTTCCCTGGTATGTGGACTCGATGGCCCTTGCGCGAAAAGGCTGCGACGCCGAAGCCATGCGGGAGTTTTGTCCCTCGTGGACACAAGAGCAATTGGCACTGCGTGCCGAGTGGCTACATACTTGTAATGAGCGTGCCGTCGTAACCAGCTTTGAGGGCTTTCATACTGACAATATTCATCAGGACATGCCCGAGCTCAATGTGCCGGTCTTGCTGATGACGGCTGAACGCGGTGACGTCGTGCGCGACGAGGATGTCGAAGAAATACGCGGTTTGCTGCCGTCGATGGAGCATACCCGGGTGCCGGATGCCGGACATATGATCCCCTGGGACAATGAAGAGGGTTTCTACCGCGCCTTTGGCAGCTTCCTGGGTGCCGCGCTGTCCGACCACGCCTGACACAACACTTGTTATCAAAAGGAGGTTCCCATGGCCGTCAGTGATTTCCAGCTACTTCAAGCGTGGCAGCAAGTGCTGAAACTGTCGAGGCTTGAGCAGGGTCAGACCGTCACCATCCTGAGCAGTGCATCGACTCATCCCCAGACCCTTGCCATGGCCACAATTGCGGCGCAAAGCCTGGGCGCGATCGTCAATCGGCTTGACCTTCCGCCGGTCAATGCCGAGAAATCACTTAGCCGGGATCCGCTGGCGTATCTAGGCACGACAGCACTTACCGGTAACCCGGCAGCGATTGCCATGCTCAAGGCCAGCGATCTGGTCCTGGATCTCATGACCTTGCTGTTTTCGCCAGAGCAGATAGATATCCTCAAGAGCGGTACGAAGATTCTGCTTGCCGTCGAGCCACCCGAAATACTTGTGCGGACGGTTCCCACCGAGGCCGACAGGGCACGCGTCAAGGCACATAGCGAACTTCTGGGCAAGGCGCGCGAAATGAAGGTGGTGTCCGACGCGGGCACCGACATCCGGTTTTCGCTGGGCGAGTTTCCAGTCATCAGTGAGTATGGGTTCGTGGATGAGCCGGGCCGTTGGGATCATTGGCCAAGCGGCTTTTGCTTTACCTTCCCGAACGAAGGACAAAGCAACGGCGTGATTGTGATCGACAAGGGAGACATACTGCTTCCACAAAAATCCTACACAAGCGATAAGATTGTGCTGACCGTTGAGAACGGGTATGCCGTCAAGATCGAGGGCGGAGTGGATGCTGAAATGCTGCGCGATTACATGGAGTCCTTCAATGACCCCGAGGGTTACGCCATTTCGCACATCGGTTGGGGACTGCAGCCGCGTTGCCACTGGTCAACCCTTGGGCTGTATGATCGTGAACAAACCATTGCAATGGATGCCCGCGCATACGAAGGCAACTTCCTGTTTTCTTTGGGGCCCAATAACGAAGCGGGGGGCAGTCGCACAACCGCCTGCCACATCGATATACCATTGCGAAACTGCTCGGTGCGGGTGGACGACACCGAAGTGGTTCGACACGGCAAAGTAATTGAGGACTGGATTCCATGAGTAACGACATTCAAACGTATTCCCGGCAAGGTTTCGGCGCGCAGCTCGAACTTAAAGCCCCGTTCGGCCTGCTGATCATTGATCTGGTCAACGGCTTCGCCAACCCTGATGTCTTTGGCGGGGGAAACATTCCGCAAGCCATTGCCAATACGGTGCCCTTGCTTGCCGAGGCGCGTAAACGTGGCTGGCCTGTAGCACATACGCGCATCGTATTCGCCGACGATGGTGCGGATGCCAATGTGTTCACTCTGAAAGTGCCCAGCATGCTGGGCCTCAAGGAAGACGATCCCAATAGCGCCATCGTGCCCGAGCTTGCGCCTGTCGACGGAGAGCTGGTCGTGCGCAAGACGGTGCCGTCTGCGTTCTTTGGTACCTCGCTGGCAGCATGGCTGACCCATCGGGGTGTTCAGACTTTGCTTGTGGCCGGAGCCGTGACCAGTGGATGTGTTCGTGCCAGTGTGGTTGACGCCATGCAATATGGTTTCCGTCCTCTGGTTGTGTCAGATTGTGTGGGAGACCGTGCCATTGCACCCCATGACGCCAATCTGTTCGATATGGAACAAAAGTACGCCACCGTCATGACACGCGACGAGGCGCTGGCAGCCTTATCCAAGGCAGAGGCGTAGTTGTCCGGGTTTTCCCCATGGCCTTGGGCTAAAATCTGCTTTTTCTAAAATTGGTCTTTCACCCGTCCGTCGCCGCCGCGCGGCGGAATCCTTCGGAGCAAACATGAGCACAGAACTTTCGGGCATTGAAGCATTAATGGAAATCACAGCTCGCCCGGACCTCGTCTTTGTTCGAGGAGAAGGTTCCTGGCTTGAAGACCACACCGGAAAGCGGTACCTGGATTTTGTTCAGGGTTGGGCCGTAACGTCGCTGGGGCATTGCCCCGCGCCATTGGTCGAAGCGATCACCGCACAGGCCCGGCAGCTTATCAATCCGTCCCCCGCTTTCTACAATCAGCCGTCCATCGACCTGGCCAAGCGTCTGGTCAGCGCTTCGTGCTTTGATCGGGTGTTTTTTGCCAACAGCGGTGCCGAAGCCAACGAAGGTGCCATCAAGCTTGCGCGCAAGTGGGGCCGGGTGCGGCGTGCCGGGGCGTACAAGATCATCACGTTCGAGAACAGCTTTCACGGACGGACCCTGGCCACGATGTCGGCATCGGGCAAACCGGGCTGGGATACTCTGTTTGCGCCTCAGGTCGACGGGTTTCCCAAGGCTCGTCTCAATGACCTGGCTTCGGTTGAAGCGCTTATCGACGATCAGACCGTGGCCATCATGCTTGAGCCGGTTCAGGGCGAAGCCGGTGTCTTGCCGGCTTCCACGGGGTTCTTGCAGGCGCTGCGCGAACTGGCAGACTTGCATGGCCTGTTGCTCATCGTTGACGAAGTCCAGACCGGCATGGGTCGTACGGGCAAGATGTTTGCATATCAGCATGCCGGCATTACGCCGGACATCATGACCTTGGCCAAGGGCATTGGCGGCGGTGTACCGTTGGCCGCACTGTGTGCGCGCGAAGAGGTGTCGGTGTTCGAGCACGGCGACCAGGGTGGCACCTATAACGGCAATCCGCTGATGACAGCAGCCGGAATCGCGGTGTTCGACACCATCAACGCTCCTGGATTTCTCGATAGCGTCAACGAGCGGGCACAACAGTTGTCTGAAGGTCTGCTGCGGCTGGTAGCGAAGTGGGGCATGAAAGGAGAACGCGGCCAGGGCCTGCTGCGCGCCCTGCTGATGGATCGCAGCGATGGCGCGGCCATTGTTGAAGCCGCCCGAAATCGTTCACCGGAAGGCATGTTGCTGAACGCACCGCGTGCGGATGTACTGCGGTTCATGCCGGCGCTGAACGTTACCGCCGACGAAATCGACTTGATGCTTGCGTGGCTGGATGAAACCATCAGCCAGGTGCGCGGCTAAGACACGGCTTTTCGGCTTCAGGCTTCACCATGTAAATCGGCCCTTATCGAACTACGATAAGGGCCGATATGTTTGGACAGTGGCGACTTAGCGCGCCTTGGCCACCTGACGCCAGTGATGCAACAGCGGTTCGGTGTAGCCGTTGGGCTGTTCAAGACCCTTGAAGACGAGGTCGCAGGCTGCCTTGAAGGCCACCGAGTCTTCGAAGTTGGGTGCCATTGGCCGATACAGCGGGTCGCCCTGATTCTGGCGATCGACCACGGCGGCCATACGTTCAAGAGTTTCTTGCACCTGCTCGCGAGTTACGATGCCATGATGCAGCCAGTTGGCCATGTGCTGGCTCGAGATGCGAAGGGTGGCACGGTCTTCCATCAGGCCGACATCATGGATGTCGGGCACCTTCGAGCACCCTACTCCCTGATCGACCCAGCGTACGACATAGCCCAGGATGCCCTGCGCGTTGTTATCGAGTTCTTGCTGGATTTCTTCTGGCGACCAGTTGGTATTGGTGGCCACCGGGATGGTTAGGATTTTTTCGAGCAGCGGCTCTGATTTGCCCTCCATTTCGCGCTGGATTTCCTGAACGTCGACTTGGTGATAGTGCAAGGCGTGCAGGGTGGCCGCGGTTGGTGAGGGCACCCAGGCGGTATTGCCGCCGGCCTTGAGATGGCCGATTTTTTGTTCGAGCATGTCGGCCATGAGGTCGGGCATGGCCCACATACCCTTGCCGATTTGAGCGCGACCGCGCAGGCCGCATTCGAGCCCGGTTTGCACATTGTTCCGTTCGTAGGCGTCAATCCAGGTGCTGCGCTTCATGTCGCCCTTGCGGATCATGGGACCGGCCTGCATGGAGGTGTGCATTTCGTCGCCCGTGCGATCAAGAAAGCCTGTGTTGATGAACGCCACGCGCTCGACGGCCTGGGCAATGCAGGCCTTGAGGTTGACGCTGGTGCGGCGTTCTTCGTCCATGATGCCCATCTTGAGCGTGTTGGGCTGCAGGCCCAACAGTTTTTCTACGCGACCGAACAGCTCGGTAGAAAACGCGACTTCGGCAGGGCCATGCATCTTGGGCTTGACGATGTAGATCGACCCGGCGCGCGAGTTGCCCTTGCGCTGGAGATCGTGCATGGCGATCAGTGAAGTGACGACGGCGTCAAGAATGCCTTCGGGCGTTTCATTGCCGTTTTCGTCGAGCACGGCAGGGTTGGTCATGAGATGGCCGACGTTGCGAATCAGCATGAGCGATCGGGCCGGCAGGGTTTGTTCTTTGCCCTGAAGGTCGGTGTAGGTGCGATCGGGGTTCAGTTTGCGCGTAAAGGTCTTGTCGCCCTTGGAGATTTCTTCGGTCAACGTGCCCTTCATCAGGCCCAGCCAGTTACGGTACGCCAGAACCTTGTCTTCGGCATCTACTGTGGCGACGGAGTCTTCGCAGTCCATGATGGTGGTCAGGGCTGCTTCGAGCAGGACGTCCTTGATGCCCGCGTTGTCTTGCTTCCCGATCGGGTGGTTTCTGTCGAGTTGAATTTCGAAGTGCAGGCCGTGGTGACGGAACACCAGCGCCTCGGGGGCCTGAGGGTCGCCTCGATAGCCCAGCAACAGCGTCGAATCGGCAAGGGTCGTGGCAGTGCCGTTTTCAAGCTGTACCTGGAGTTGCCCGTTGTGCACGCTGTACGATTTGGCATCGCGATGCGAGCCCTGCTGCAAGGGAATGGTGTCGTCCAGGAAGCGGCGCGCGAAGGCGATGACTTTGGCACCGCGAATCGGGTTGTAGGCTCCGCCGCGGGTCGCTCCGTCTTCTTCAGAAATTGCGTCGGTGCCGTACAGGGCATCGTAAAGGCTCCCCCACCGCGCGTTGGCGGCGTTAAGGGCATAGCGCGCGTTGGTGATGGGCACGACAAGCTGGGGACCTGCCTGTTCGCTGAATTCGACGTCGATGCGATCGGTTCGCACGGTGACGTTTGCCGGAGCGTCCTGCAAATAGCCTATTTTGCGCAAGAAGGCCTGGTAGGCTGCCTGATCAGTGACAGGGCCGGGGTGCTGGCGATGCCAATCGTCAATTTCGGCCTGCATGCGGTCACGCTCTTCGAGCAAGGCGCGGTTGCGCGGTGCCAGATCGTACATCAGCTGATCGAAACCGGCCCAGAACGCGTCGGCGTCGACACCCGTGCCAGGCAGAGCCTCATTCTGAATGAAGTCGTGCAGTTGCGTGTCGACCTGGAGCCTGTGGCGGCGGGTTCTCTGTGTCATGGTGATTTCCTGTGAGTATGAAGATTCACGGCGTGGCAATAGTATTGCGCTACGATGTTTAGCGGTAGTATGGACTGTCACCTGTCCGGTGCTCAACATCCGCAGGGTTAAAGGACTTTTAACTTTTTCATACATAATTGCCAACTTTTACCGCACTTAATTGCCAAAATCACTTGAAGGAGCGGTCGTCATGAAACAGGTACAACGTGTTGGCGCGGCCTCGGCGTTATTGCTGCTTGAAGGCTGGGCAGCGGCCAAGGACCGGGACGCATTGCAAAAGAGTTATGTGTTCAAGAATTTCAGCGAGGCGTTCGCGTTCATGACGCGTGTCGCGCTTCAGGCCGAGAAGATCGACCATCATCCCGAGTGGACCAACATCTACAATCGTGTAGACGTAACGTTAACCACCCATGACGTGAAAGGCGTGACCGAACGTGATGTTGCCCTGGCTTCGTTCATGGACCAATTGGCCTGAAGAGTTTTTCAGGCCGCTGAAACTATGGCTGAACCTATGGATTTTTTGGGCCCGACGCTGACACCTCAACTGATGCCTTACAAGGGGTTTCGGGACGCCGATGAAGCGCTGGCACAATTGATTGCGATCTACGAGCGCAATACGGCGTTCTTGCGCCAGGCATTCGACGATTATGCGCATGGCAGGCTCACGCCCGGTCAGCGCGTGCGTGCGTGTTACCCGGCAGTGCGCATCAAGGTGGGCACCTATCAAGAGGTAGATAGCCGTCTGTCCTACGGCCATGTGGTAGAGCCGGGTATGTACATGACCACCGTGACCCAACCTCGTCTGTATGGCAGCTATCTGCGGGAACAAATAGGCCTGTTGCTGAAGAATCATGGGGTGCCGGTGGAAATAGGCGAGTCCGACACGCCCATTCCGCTGCACTTTGCCTTTGAGGAAGGCGAGTACATAGCGGCTGACCACGCCACCGATCTGGGCAATGTATTGCGCGATCATTTTGATGTGCCCGATCTGCGACTGACTGACGACGCTATCGTGAATGGCACATGGCGGGGCCGGCGCGGTGAGCCCGAACCCCTGGCTCCGTTCACGGCGCCACGGGTCGATTACTCCTTGCACCGGCTTCAGCATTACACGGCGACGGCACCCCGCTATTTTCAGAACTTTGTGCTGTTCACCAACTACCAGTTTTACATTGACGAGTTCTGTCAATGGGCCCGCGGAGTTCTTTCTCGTGGCGAAGGCGACTATACGGCGCTTGTCGAACCCGGCAATGTCATCACCACGCGCGAAGACGTGAACCAGCCCGGCGGGCCGGCGTTGAGCCGCATGCCGCAAATGCCCTCCTACCATCTGGTTCGCGAGAATCATTCGGGCATCACGCTGATCAATATTGGTGTCGGGCCGTCCAATGCCAAGACCATCACCGATCACGTAGCCGTGCTGCGCCCTTCGGCGTGGCTGATGTTGGGGCATTGTGCCGGGCTTCGCACTACCCAGCGCCTTGGAGATTATGTACTGGCTCACGGTTATGTGCGCCAGGATCATGTGCTGGATGACGACCTGCCGCTGTGGGTACCGGTGCCACCCCTGGCGGAAATACAGGTTGCGCTCGAAGAGGCGGTGGCCGAGGTTTCAGGCTTGTCGGGCTGGGAGCTCAAGCGCATCATGCGTACCGGAACAGTGGCCAGTATCGACAACCGCAACTGGGAACTGCGCGACCATGAAGAGCCGGTACAGCGACTGTCACAGTCGCGGGCGATTGCTCTGGATATGGAGTCGGCCACTATTGCAGCAAACGGGTTTCGCTTCCGGGTTCCTTACGGCACCTTATTGTGTGTGTCAGACAAACCGCTGCACGGTGAATTGAAGTTACCGGGAATGGCCAGCGAATTTTATCGGCGCCAGGTGTCTCAGCACTTGCATATCGGCATCCGTGCTCTTGAGAAACTTCGCGAAATGCCACCAGCGAGGCTGCACTCGCGCAAGCTGCGAAGCTTTCTGGAAACGGCGTTTCAATAGTCCCTGCAAGGTGTCTTGCCAGCCCGCGGTGCTGGGGAACAACATCAATCTTCGGCCACAAACGTATCATCGCGCTTGTTGCGCACGGACGGTATTGCAACGGCGATCACAAGTACAAGGGCCGTCAGCAACAAGCCCAAAGATATCGGCCGGGTCAGGAAAATGCTGAAGTCTCCGCGAGATACGATAAGCGTGCGACGAAAATTTTCTTCAAGCATTGGCCCCAGGACCAGGCCAAGCAGCAAAGGAGCGGCTTCGCAGTTCAGCCGCGACAATACATAGCCTGCAACAGCAAATAGTGCCAGCAGCACGACATCGAAGGTGTTGAGATTGACCGAGAATACGCCAATGGCGCAGAACACCAGAATCGCTGGAAACAACAGGTAATACGGAATTTTCAGCAGCTTCACCCATAATCCGACCAACGGCAGGTTCAACACAACAAGTATCAGGTTGCCAAGCCACATCGAGGCGATCAGGCCCCAGAAGAGTTCGGGGTGCGAGCTCATGACCTGTGGTCCGGGTTGAATGCTGTGGATCGTCATGGCACCAATCATCAGTGCCATGACGGCATTGCCAGGAATCCCCAAAGTCAGCAGTGGAATAAACGATGTTTGGGATGCGGCATTATTGGCTGATTCGGGTCCTGCCAAGCCTGCCGGAGCGCCGGTGCCAAAGCTTGCCGGTTTGCGAGACATGCGCTTTTCCAGTGTGTACGAGGCGAACGACGACAATACCGTACCGGCTCCTGGCAGTATGCCCAGCAGCGACCCGATGGCGGTACCGCGAAGAACCGCAGGCCCAGCCTGCCGAATCTCTTGTTGATTGGGATATAACGACCCGAGCCGCTCCGTAATCTTGGTGCTGTTGCCCCGTATTTCAAGGTTCTTCATGATCTCGGCGAGACCAAAGACTCCCATGGCCACGATGGCAAAATCCACGCCGTCCTGTAGAGCGGGAAGCCCGAAATCATATCGCGCAATGCCGGAGTTGATGTCAGTGCCGACCATGCCCAGAAGCAGGCCCAGCACTATCATTGCGAGGGCCTTTGTGATTGAACCCGAGGCAAGTACTACGGCTGCGACAAGTCCCAGGACCATCAAGGAAAAGTACTCTGCGGAACTGAACTTAAAGGACAGCTTCACCAAGGGCGTCGCGAAGGCGGCGACAATGAGCGTCGCGACGCAGCCGGCAAAGAATGAACCTAACGCTGCAATGGACAGAGCGGCGCCCGCTCGCCCGTTTCGCGCCATCTGATGCCCGTCCAGCACCGTGACCACCGATGAGGTTTCTCCTGGCAGAGCCACCAGGATGGCCGTGGTGGAGCCCCCGTACTGGGCGCCATAATAGATGCCTGCCAACATGATGAGACCTGCAACCGGCGGCAGAATGTATGTGATGGGCAGCAGCAATGCGATCGTAGGCACGGGGCCAATACCCGGCAGGACTCCGATCAAGGTGCCAAGCAGGCAGCCGACGAATGCGTAGGCCAGGTTCTCCGGTGAGAGGGCAACGGAGAATCCCAGAAAGAGATGCTCAAGCAGTTCCATGTGGCAAGGGTTGGTGTTATCAGGGGGCTATCCAGATTGGCCAGAGCGGAACTGACAGTTGCAGCCCCTTGATAAAGACCAACCAGCTGAACAACAGCAGGAACACTGTATTTCCGGCGACGGCTTTCCAGCGGACGTTGCGGTACGCAAGGCTTCCTGCCGAAATCAATAGTGTCAGCGAAACGATCAGACCCATGGAACGAAGGGTCAGGCCGAAAATGACGACAGAGCCACTGATTGCGACCAGGGCACGCCAGTTGATCGGACTGACAGGGTTGATCGAGCTGTTCGGGCTGAACGCCAGAACAGCAATCAGAGTCCCCAAGCCGCTCAAGCCCAGACCCAGCCAGAATGGCAGGAAGCCAGGTCCCATCTGGGCCGCAGTGCCTAATGGATACGAAGTTGCCTTGAATGCAAAGCCGGCACCTAGGGCGATAAAAAGCAGACCCGACCAGAAGTCTTGACGAGAACGCATGCGAACCATTTGGATACCGTAAAGAAAGTTTAGATGGGTGGAACAAGACCACTTGAGAGCGAGAGTTTAGGTGGCGGATCTGGCCATGAGAACGACTTAAAAGGCATAAGAAAATGCCTCGCCGGCGCATACTCATACGACAAAAAGTTATATTCAATAAGCTGATAACCTATTGATATAAAAGAGATTCTACGTAATTTGCTCATTTCGTAACTGTCTGATCCGAAGCGTATTGCGTTGATAAGATTCCAGGCTCTTTCAACCTCGAATGCTTCAAAAGGACACGTGATGAGCATCCGCATTTTCCGAGTTTTGCTCGGTGTATTTCTGGCCATGCCGGCCTTTGTGTCGGTCGCGCAGGATCACCAGTATCCTGTTCGACCCATCACCCTGATCGTTCCGTTTGCACCGGGCGGATCTTCTGATCTGCTGGCTCGCAAGTATGCGAACTTGCTCGAAAAAAAACTCGGTACGACCGTCGTGGTCGAAAACCGTGGTGGTGGCTCTGGTGTGATCGGAGCGCAGGCAGTGGCAAGGGCCCGACCGGACGGCTACACCTTATTGCTGGCACACACCACGGGCATAGCGGTATTGCCCCTGTTGCGTCAGGACATCCCCTACGATGTGGACCGCGACTTCAACCTGATTACCTTGCTGGGGGCAACGCCTCAGGTCTTGGTAGTGCCCCCGAATGGGCCGCAGGATCTGGATAGCTTTGTCGCATTGGCCAGGTCACAGGGCGGCAAGCTCAATTACTCATCAGGTGGTGTTGCGACGCCCCCGCACCTGGTTGGCGAACTGTTCAAGTTGCGTGCAGGCCTCGACATCGTGCACGTTCCGTTCAACGGCAGTACGGCTTCGATAGCCAGTCTGCTTGGCGGCCACATGGATGCAGCCTTCCAGAACATTGATTCCTTATTGCCGCATATACAGGCGGGTACATTGCGCGCCCTGGCCATTGCCAGCACCACGCGCTCAGACGCCCTGCCCGACGTGCCCACCTTGGAAGAAAAGGGAATACAGGGTGTCGAAAACCAGACGTGGTTTGGCATCGCGGCGCCCGCCGGACTGTCGGCTTCGGTGTACGACACTCTGGTGAAAGCATCGACAGAGGTTGTCACGACGGATGAATTTCAAGCCTATTTGCGCTCGCAGGCGGTAAATGCCACCCCGGCCGGCCCGGAAGCCTTCAAGTCCTTGCTCGATGAAGAGCGCCAGCGCTGGCGCCAGGTCATCGAAGCTGCAGACATACGCCTTAGCTGAGTTCGAGAAGGTGTGAATTCGGTTCCTGGCAAGATTCAGTCAATTCAATGGAGTAGGAAGTGTCATCAAATATCTATCAGAAAGCCCGGTTGGGTGTAATTCATTTCAAGGCTTATCCCGAAGTCGAAACGGGCGAAGGCCCGATCATCGAGACATTGGAAAAACTCGCCGAGGATGAGTTCTGGAGTGCTGTCGAGGTGGGTTGGATCAAGGATTATCGTGTACGGAATACGGTGCGCCATATCCTTGAGCAAAGTCATTTGGCAGTGGCGTTTGCGTCTCAGCCCCGGGTGTTGCAGAACCGGCTCAATCTCAATTCATTGGACAAGCGGGAAAGAGCCCTGGCCGTTGACACGCTCAAGCGTAGTATCGATGAAGCCTACGAGGTGGGTGCCGAGGTGCTGCGACTGATCGCAGGTCGAGACCCCGGCGATTCGGATCGTGAAGAGGCCAAGAAGCTGCTCGTTGATTCGCTGTTTCAACTTCTGGAGTACGCGAAAGAAGAAGGTGGGCTGGACTTTACGCTCAAGCTTTTTGACCGGGATATAGACAAGCGCAATCTGATCGGGCCGACGCACGATGCACTCGACATTGCCGAAGCGGTTCACCCCCATTACTCAAACTTTGGTTTGTTGGTCGATCTGAGTCATTACCCATTGCTGCGCGAAGACCCTCGCGTCAGCATTCCGAAACTGGCCAAATATCTGCGCTCTGTTCACATTGGCAATTGCGTTTACCGGGATCGTCGCCATCCGGCCTACGGCGACATCCAGCCCCGCTTCGGCTTGCAGGGTGGCGAGAATGATACGCAGCAGGTTGTGGAGTTCTTTCAGGTGCTCGATGAAAACGGCTTTTTCTCGTCAAACCAGCGTCCCATCATCAGTGCAGAAGTGCGCCCGGTGCTCGCAGGTGAAAAATCGGGACTGATCCTGGCGAATGCGAAACGGGTTATTCGAGACGCCTGGGCCTTCTCCGGTATCTAAACCTTCTGTTCGTCGGTAAACGGGTGGGACAACTGCAGTAGTTGTTCCACCTTTTTTTCGAGTTTTCGAACACGCTTCTTGAGTTTCCTGTGTTTCTTGCGGAGTTTCTTCAGTTGCTTTGCGGCATCCTTCGCATCGACACCGGGCGCGTTTGCCTCCTCTGGAAGCGCGAGCATGGTGCCGCGGCAATTGTCGCTTCCACACAGGCAGCGATACTGGTTTTTTAATGTGTCGGTGATCTCTTCGTCCAGGATCAGTCCGTAGTCATAGAAAAGCTCTTCGCCTTTGGCGATGTCGCGCAGCGCATTGACAAAGACGCGTGTGCCGTCTTCGTTCTCTTCGGTTTCGCAGTTCGGGTCGCAGGAGTGGTTGATCCAGCGGGCGTCGTTGCCGTTCTGCGCTCCGTCAATGACCTTGCCGCAACTCAGGGAGAAATAGAAGGTGTGGAAAGGATCGTCCGGGTTTGCAGGGTGCTTCTCGTCCGCTTCTTCGGGAGTGATCAGTGTACCGGTGTACTCAATGATGCGGGTGCCCGCGGGGATATCGCGCGCGGCGAATACGCCGTTACCATGCAGGGGCGAACGCTGCACGACATGCCAGGGCCGGGTTCTTCTAGTCATTGATGCTCAGCGGGTTGATGCGTGGAACGTCCACTTTAAAACGGTGGGTCGTCAGTGTCGATGGGCGCTTCGGCCGGCGCGGCCTTTTTCGCGGCCGACTTCTTGGTGGCTGCTTTCTTGGCCGCTTTTTTTGCTGCCTTCTTTGCGGCGGTCTTGGTCGCAGTCTTGCTTGCGGCCTTGCTTGCGGTCTTTGCCGCCTTTTTCGCCGCCGTCTTTGTGGCGGTTTTCTTGCCCGCCTTTTCGGGGCGAGGTTCGAACTCGAAGCTGATTTTCCCGTTGGCCTCCTTCACGAGGTAAGCCTTGAACTTGCGGTTGGTGCGACTCGACACGAAGCCTTGCAGCAGATCAGTCTTGCCTTCTGCCAGTAACTTGCTGACCTGTTCGGGCGAGATTTCTTGCTGCAGGATAATTTTTCCGGTCCGGAAATCGCATGATCTTTCGGGGCCGACCGATTTCTCGCAGACGTAATTCATACCGTGTTCGAAGACTCGGCCACCACATTTGGGGCAATCGCCCAAGGGCTTCCGGGATGAAAAGTCGACAGGCTCGGAATCTTCCTCGTTGTTCTGACCAAAGTCGAACTCAAGCTTGTACTCGTCGGTGATGCGCAGCAAGGCCGAGAAGGGGCGGCCCATTTTGCTGATGAATCCGGTCAGTGGTCCAAGCGTGCGATCCTTGAGCAGGGCTTCGACCTCGGGAATTTCAAAGGTGCGTCCACCAGGGTGTTTGCCAATGGAAAAGTCGCATTGCGTGCAGGCGAACCGCCGGTAGTTTTCTTTGACGACGCCTCCGCATTTGGGGCAGGGGGTCTGCAGGGTGACGTAGTCACCGGGAACGGTATCGCGTTCGTACTCCTTGGCGCGCTTGACGATGACCTGGGTCATTTTCTGGATTTCGCGCATGAAGCTTTCGCGATCCAGTTCGCGCTGTTCGATTTGCTTGAGCTGATGTTCCCATTCGCCGGTAAGCTCTGGCGAAGTGAGTTCATTGACGCCCAGGCCCGAAAGCAGGGTCATGAGCTGGCGCGCCTTGGCACTGGGTACGAGCTCGCGGCCTTCGCGTCGCAGGTAGCCTTCGTTGAGAAGGCCTTCGATGATGGCGGCGCGGGTGGCAGGTGTGCCCAGGCCGCGTTCGGACATGGCTTCGCGCAAAGCCTCGTCGTCGACCAGCTTGCCGGCACCTTCCATGGCCGAGAGCAAAGTGGCTTCGGTAAAGCGTGCGGGTGGTTTGGTGGCCAGGCCCTTGGCTTCGATATCTTCGGTCTGGACGGTTTCTCCGTCAGCTACTGCAACGAGGTTGGTGTCATCTTCCTGCTTGTCGCGGCCGTAAATGGCCAGCCAGCCGGGCGACACCAGTACTTTTCCTTCTGTCTTGAAGTGATGCCCTGAAACTTCGGTAATGCGTGTAGTGACGCGGAATTCGGCAGCCGGAAAAAACACGGCCAGGAAGCGGCGCGCAACCAGTTCGTAGATCTTGCCTTCGGCATCGCTGAGTTCGCGCGGACTCTGCAGCGTGGGAATGATGGCGAAGTGATCCGATACTTTTTTGTCGTCGAAGATGCGCTTGTTGGGCTTGATGCGACCCGCCTTGAGCAACTGTTCGGCAAAGGGCCGCACGCTGGCAGCGGCAGACGAGTCGCCGCCGGCAAGCGCCTGTACTGTGTTCTTGACGGTGGGAATATAGTCTTCGGGCAGATAGCGCGAATCGGTACGCGGATAGGTCAGGGCCTTATGGCGTTCGTACAGGGTCTGGGCCAATGCCAGTGTGGTTTTGGCTGAAAAGCCGAATCGCGAGTTGGCTTCTCGCTGTAGCGAGGTCAGGTCGAACAGGGCCGGCGACATCTGGGTCGACGGTTTGGATTCTTCTGTGACCGTGCCGGGCTTGTCACGGCAGGCTGCAACGATGCTTTGGGCGGCCGCCAGCGACCACAGGCGGGAATCACGATGTTCGCTATCGTCAGTTTTCTTGAACTTCGGATCGAACCACCGGCCAGTGTAGAAGCCGGCAGCCGCCACGAAAGTGGCGTGGACTTCCCAGTAATCACGCGGGACGAACCGGCGGATACGCTCTTCGCGTTCGGCGACAATGGCAAGGGTTGGTGTCTGCACACGACCGACAGGTGTCTTGAAGAAGCCCCCGTCCTTGCTGTTGAAAGCGGTCATTGCGCGCGTGCCGTTGATGCCCACCAGCCAGTCGGCTTCAGCTCGCGCGCGCGCGGCGGCTTCGAGTGGCTTCAGGGCTTCGTCATCGCGCAGCGAATTGAACGCTTCACGGATGGCACTTTGAGTCATCGAGCGCAGCCAGAGGCGTTTGATGGGTTTCTTGACGCCCGAATACTGCACGATATAACGGAAGATCAGCTCACCCTCGCGTCCCGCGTCACAGGCGTTGATGATGCTGTCGACATCCTTGCGTTTAAGGAGCTTCACCAGAAGCTTGAGGCGCTCGGCCGATTTCTTGTCCGCGGGGCCCAGGTCAAACTGGGGCGGAATCACAGGAAGATGCGTAAAGCTCCACTTGCCTCGCACCGGATCATTGGGAGCGACCAGAGTCAGCAAATGGCCGACGCTTGAAGCAAGGACGTACTCGTCGCTTTCAAAATAGTCACCCTCGCGCGTAAACCCCCCAAGGGCGCGGGAAATGTCCAGGGCAACCGAGGGTTTCTCGGCAATGATCAGCGTTTTAGTCATGGTGTTCCAGGGCGCGGCAATAGCGCGGATAATACGGGGGGATAGCAGCCCAGCGCAAGTTGGCCGGCGGAAATTCCGTGGCTCAATATATCAAATGTTAAAACGGGCGGCCCAACGTGGCACGGCTTGAGCCCAAAATTCAGACACACTTTCGATCCGCGGCAAAAGGGGAAACCCCAGATGTTTCCAGGCCTTTTCCAGTGCCGCCACGGCGTTGCCATGGTCCAGCGGCGGTGCATGGTTCTGTTTTGACAGTTTTTGTCCCGCCTCGTCAAGCAATAATGGTACATGCATGGTACGGGGCGCGCGTGCCCCCAACAGTTGCGCGAGCACGCGTTGCCGCGCCGTGGAATTGAGCAGGTCCATGCCTCGCACAATATCTGTGACGCCTTGATCTGCATCATCGATGACGACGACAAACTGGTACGCCCACAGGCCGTCAGCCCTCTTGATGATGAAATCACCCACTTCGGCGGCTACATCCTGGCTTTGTGGGCCCTGCCAGAGGTCGACGAAGCGAACGACGCCGGCTGGAACGCGCAGGCGCCAGGCGCGTGCCTGTTGGCCCGCTGCCAGGCCGCGGCTGCATGTGCCTGGATACGCCCCCCCAGTCAGTTGGCGCCGTGTGCAGGCGCAGCCATACACCAGTTGGCGCGCTTTCAGCTGTTCGAAGACGGTCCGGTAGCGGTCAAGGCGGTGTGATTGCCAGACAGGCGGTGCGTCCCACTGCATGCCCAGACACGATAACTGGGCCATTATGGTTTTATCAGCTCCGGCAATGGTGCGGGGCGCGTCGATGTCTTCGATGCGCAGCAGCCATTGTCCTTTATGGGCACGGGCATCGAGATAGCTGGCCATTGCCGCCACCAGCGATCCGTCGTGCAGGGGACCGCTGGGGCTGGGCGCAAAGCGCCCTATGTAGTGATATGACCGTTTGTCGGACGCCATCGTTTACCCATAGCGGGAGGTGTTGGTGCCCCGCTATGGTTTAGTGTGATCGGCGCGTGCGGTCGTCGGTGAGCAATTCTTCGAGAACGAGGTGGTCGACCTCGGCTTCCTGGCTCCACAACACCATCAGCGCAATGATCTTGATCTTTTCAAGTGGCACCGGCGATTCATCGGCTGCCAAAGCACGATCGATAAGAATTTCGCGCAAGGCAGCGGGCAACACACCGGAGCTTTCGAGAAAGCTGATGAAGCCGACGGCTTCGGTGCCCAAGGTTTGATATTCGGTATCGGTGTATACGCGTTGGCTGTCGCGTTGAGGCGCCTGTGCCAGGTGCACGCATTGTTCGGTGGTTTGCGCCAGGCCATAGAGCCAGCCAAGGGCTTCGTCGATGTCTTCGTGTTCGAAGCCAACCGCTGCCAGCTTATGGGCCAGAGTGTCTGCGTCGGGACAGGACTGGGGCGTGTAATAGTTTTCGAATAGGTAGACGAGAATGTCGAACATAAGCGATTCAGGTTGCCCTTTACAGTTTCAGTCCGGAAAATTAATGACTCGGCCAGTAAAGTCGGATCAACTTTACGCCGATTTGCCGGGGCAGGCAACATTGTTTTATTGGATGGCGGGCGGCTGATTGAACCGCTCGTTATCGCATAAAACAAAGTATTTTACGGCTTATCGGCGTTGCGCGCACAAACGCAGCGTACGTCATGCCTGGTGCGGTTGGTCCGGCTGACATTAGCCGGACCCAGCCAATTTTTTTACAGCATCTCGATGGCCATGGCGACGGCTTCGCCTCCGCCAATGCACAGCGATGCTACGCCTTTCTTTCCACCGGTCTTGCGCAGGCCACCGACCAGAGTGGCGAGCAAGCGGGCGCCGGACGCACCAATGGGGTGGCCCAGGGCGGTAGCGCCGCCGTGGATATTGACCTTGGCGTGATCGAGTTTGAGGTCTTGCATGGCGGCCATGGTGACCACGGCGAAGGCTTCGTTGATTTCGTACAGGTCGACGTCAGAATTTTGCCAGCCTGCTTTGTCGAGCAGCTTCTGGATGGCCCCGACGGGTGCCGTGGTAAACCACTCGGGCTCTTGAGAATGCTGGGCCTGGGCAACGATGCGAGCCAGGGGAGTAACGCCCATTTTCTTGGCAGTGGATTCACGCATCAACACCATGGCGGCGGCACCGTCAGAGATGGACGATGCATTGGCGGCAGTGACAGTGCCGTCTTTCTTGAACGCGGGCCTGAGCGTGGGGATTTTTTCGGGCATGGCCTTGCTGGGCGCCTCGTCAGTGTCAATGACGGTGTCGCCCTTGCGACCGGCTACGGTAACTGGTGCGATTTCCCATTTGAAGCTGCCGTCTTCGGTGGCGGCACGCGCGCGGCGCAACGATTCGAGCGCGAATGCGTCCTGCGCTTCACGGCTGAAGTTGTACTTGTCGGCACAGGTTTCGGCAAACACGCCCATGGCTGTCCCGCGCTGGTAGGCGTCTTCGAGGCCGTCGAGTGCCATGTGGTCGTACACGGTGGAATGGCCATAGCGGTAGCCCTGGCGTCCACGCAGCAGCAGGTAGGGTGCATTGCTCATGCTTTCCTGGCCACCAGCCACGACGACATCGACGCTTTCGGCCTTGAGAAGATCGTGGCCAAACATGGCGGCCTTCATGCCCGAACCGCAGACCTTGTGAATCGTAGTGCAGCCCACGCTCTGGGGAAGGCCGGCACCCAGTGCAGCCTGGCGCGCCGGAGCCTGGCCCTGGCCGGCTTGCAGCACGTTACCCATGATGACTTCGTTGACGGCGTCGGGGGCGATACCCGCGCGCTGGACAGCTGCCTTGATGGCGACGGCGCCCAACTGATGCGCTGCCAGACCGGAAAGACTGCCCATCATGCCGCCCATGGGTGTACGGGCGATGGAAACAAGGACGATGGGATCCGACATGTTGTTGCTCCTGATGCGTTAATGGTTATAAGTAGAGGATTGCGAAGTATTCGAGTGGCGACCAAGACGTCGGGAGGCATCGTAAGGGAAGATATCTTCGATGCGTCCTCGGATGACTTGTTCCCGGCAAGCCTGCCACCACTCTGCGTCCAGCAAACAGGCGTGGTGCTTCAGGAATGCCTCGCGCACCCGGTTGTCTCCCAGGAGAAAATGCGCGAATTCTTCGGGAAAGACATCGTTCGGGCCTACCGGGTACCAAGGCTCTGCAGCCAGCTCGGCTTCTTCATTTGGAGCCGGTGGTATGCGACGAAAGGTCATCTCGGTCATACGCTGTATTTCATCATAATCATAGAATACAACACGACCCAGACGGGTGACGCCGAAGTTCTTGTATAGCATGTCGCCCGGAAAGATGTTGGCGGCAGCCAGTTCGCGGATGGCGTCGCCGTATTGCCGGACTGCGGCTTCCAGGGCGTGGTCGGAGGCGCGGTTGAGGTAAATGTTCAACGGGGTCATGCGGCGCTCTATATATACGTGCCGCAAGATGATTGTGTCGGGCGTTTCGTCAAGCAACGAGGGCACCTCGCGCCGCAGTTCTTCGAGCAGTTGCGGCGAGAACCGGTTGCGCGGCAAGGCAACTTGTGAGTATTCCCAGGTGTCGGCCATGCGTCCTACGCGATCATGCTTCTTGACCATCTGATACTTGCGTTTGACGGTGGCCCGGTCCATGTCGGGCTTGGATATGCGGTCGCGTATCAGCTTGAAGACGTAGGGGTAGGAAGGCAAGGTAAACACGGACATGACAAGACCCCGAATACCGGGGGCCAGATCGAATGCGTCTCGGGAATGTGCAAGATGATGCAGGAAGTCGCGATAAAACAGGGTTTTGCCCTGTTTTTGCAAGCCTATGGTGGTGTAGATCTCGGCCTTGGGTTTTCGGGGCAATAAGGTATTGAGAAAATGCACATAGGCCGAGGGGGTTTCCATGTCGACCAGGAAATACGCGCGCGTAAAGCTGAACAAGGTGCTCAGGTCGTCGACGGTATATAACAGGGCATCCAGTTCGATATGTCCGGAGGGGCGTCGCAACAGGGCGATGGCAAACGGATGAATGGCGCCCTGGTTGATGAGGCGGCCCACGACATAGGCACCCTTGTTGCGAAAGAACAGGGAGTTCAACACATGGATCTGGCAATCGGGAGCAATGCGCGATCCGCCTTCGCGTGGAAGCTGTGCACGTAACTGGGCGATAGCTTTTCGGGTCAGGGCGCGTATGTCGCTGGGCAGGTCGGCAAAGGGGGCAGCCAGTCCAAAGTCGGCCATCATGCGGATCAGGCTTTCCTGGATACCTTCGGTCGCGGGATAGTACACGCGGTAGGACGGCAGTCGACTATCCAGGTATTCGGTGGCCACGGCAGGCCGAACGAACATGAAGTCGTTGTTGTAATAATCTCTGTGAAGGATGCGGCATGAGACCGAGTTGAAGAATGTCTCGGCGCATTCGGGCTGCCGATGGCCTGCCAGCAATCCGATGTAAGCTGTCTTGGCTGCCTGCCAGAAGGCCTGTTGGGCCTGGGTCAGTTCTGTCTCGGCGCCCGAGCCTTCGGGGCTGGCTTCGCTTCCCTTCAGGGCTCTGTTAAGGGTGGCGGTGCATTCGCGAACACGGGTGTCATAGTATTCGATGCGTTCGCGCGAGAGCTGCTGGATGGCTCGCCAGTCGCCTGATTCAAACAGGGATTTTGCACGTTGGGCACCGTAGCGGAACAGGGCGTAATGTCGGTCGAAGCCGGACAATATGGTCTGGGCAACCTGTTGCGGAGAAAGTCGTTGCCGGGAAACGGGCTCGATATGCTGGTGATCACCGCTGCGAATCATATCCGGTCTGTGGGTTTTGCATGGTTCACGTTGGGTCTGCGGCCAGGCGGCGATTAAAGACCGTTTATAGTACGGTAACGGCTGCCGTCGCGTAAACCATCAATAACTGGCGGCCAGAGTATGGAGATTTTGATGAACCCTAATGAACAGAAGCTGACGTACCCATGGGGCGATACGTTGCCTCAGCCCGGCCAGGCGGTTGCGATCGGGGACGGTGTGCGTTGGATTCGGATGCCGTTGCCATTTGCGCTTGATCACATCAATCTTTGGTTGCTTCGCGACGAAATGGATGGGCGGCAAGGCTGGACGATTGTAGACTGCGGTGTGTCGCGCGATGAGGTGAAGGCGCTCTGGGAGGAGGTCTTTGAAAACGCGCTGGACGGGCTGCCGGTATTGCGTGTTCTTGTGACGCATATGCACCCGGACCACCTGGGTCTTGCAGACTGGATCTGTTCGCGGTGGAATGCTCCGCTGTGGATCAGCATGACGGAATACATGACGGGTGCCAATTGGTCGCGGGCACCGGTGGGAAAGGTGGCAGCAGGGGGAATCAGTGGTCAGTCGGCGGTAGATCATTTTGTTCGCCACGGTCTGACTGACCCAGTGGCGAAGGAGAAGATTCTGGAGCGAGGCAAGTACTACCCAAGTCATGTGCCTGGGGTGCCCGCTCGCTTTCGTCGGATCATGGACGGTGATCGGGTTTCGATAGGTGGTCGCGATTGGCAGGTAATCGTGGGCTACGGGCATTCGCCGGAACATGTGTCTCTGTATAGCGATACGCTGCAAATGTTGATTTCGGGCGACATGGTGTTGCCGCGAATTTCTACGAACGTAAGTGTGTTTGATTTTGAGCCGGAGGCAAATCCGCTGCCTTTGTATTTGAAGTCGCTGCGCGGCTACGATGGGCTTCCGGAGGAGACGGTGGTGCTGCCTTCGCATGGTCGGCCGTTTAAAGGGCTGCACGAGCGGATCGCGCAACAGCACTCGCATCACGCTGAGCGTCTGGCCGAGGTGTTGTCGGCTTGTCGGACGTCACCCTGTACGGCGGCGGATATTGTTCCGATCATGTTCAAGCGCGCTCTGGATGCGCATCAGCTGGCGTTTGCGATGGGCGAGGCGTTGGCGCACCTTCATGCTTTGTATTATGAGGGGAAGTTGGTGCGCGAAGTAGGGGATGATGGGGTGATTCGCTTTCGGGCGGTAGATCGCTGAGTCTTTCCTGCGTGATTGACTGTTGGTGGGCGGACTTTGGGTCCGCCTTTTTTGTGTTGGTGTTTTGTTGTTGGTGGTGGGTGTTTTGCTTGGCGTGGGTTTGGGTTCTTGATGGCGTTGGTTTGGGTTCTTGAGGCGGTCCATGGCTGGATGAGGCCTTTCGCTCCGGTCGCTTCGGCCCTTCGGGCTTCCCTCACAACCACCCCTTTTGGGGCGCTCGCCAAACTCGCAACGGCGGACCGGTGGTCC
>NZ_JAJUFE010000038.1 GCF_029263785.1 Pusillimonas sp.
AAACATAATAGGCATTGAGCGTGTCGAACGTCAGGTAATCCGGTGGTGTGCCACAAGTCTTTTCGTGGGGCACGAGAATTCCGCCTGATTCCAGACATTGCAGTCCAGGGGCGTCCTGATCGGGCGAGCTGCGCTCAATAACCTTGCATGCGCCATCCGGCTGGTAGCAGGCACCAACCTGTGCCCCATCATTATGGTGCCCCAGGCCTGGAACAAATCCGCACATATAGGTGCCGGGTTCTGCGATGCCTCCGGCCGTACTGTCGATCGACCCTGGCAATCCGCCGACCCAGCCGTAGAAGTGATCCCAGCCCAATACTGAGGGGGTGGCATCTTCTGCTTCGTTGTTTTCGGGTCCGGCCAGGTGGAACTTGCCGAACATGGCGCTTTCGTAACCCGCTTTCTTGAGCAGCTTGGGCGCCGTGACGTCGTAGGGCGACAACTGGGAATTGGCCAGATCTTGTGGACCGATGGCTTGATTGATATTGGTACGCAGAGGATAGCGACCGACGAAGAATGCCGCACGGCCGGGCGAGCATTCCGGCATCGACCATGTGTTGCGAAAGCGCACGCCGGCATGAGCGACGGCATCAATATTGGGTAGATCGGGGCCGATGGCACCGCCATAGCCGAACACCTTCATTTGGTCGATGCCCACGTCGTCCATGATGACGAACAGGATATTGGGGCCTTTGTTGGCGGTATCGTTGTCGGAACCGCTGCTGCTGCCACAGCCGGCAAGCGCAAACGCGGCCAGGCCGGCCGCCAGAAATGCTGGAACTGTCTTCTTCAAAGTTATCTCCAGTACGTGGCGGCTTCGGCACAACAAGAAAGTCGCCTTTCGAGTTGCCGCAAAGCGTACCAGATTTCACTTGGTTTGCCTTCAAAAATTTTCGTTACAAAGGTGTTGCCACGCAGAAACTTGTTGCGGTGTTTAAAGAGGGTGGGGCCTTCGGCAAAGAGACCGGGCACCCTAATTGCTGACCGCTTTTCTGGCCCGCAGCAGTATCTGAACGGATGTCATTGGCGCATGAACGGGGAACAAATGGTCTGGGTAAAGGCGGTGCACATTGTTGCTATCGTTATATGGAGTGCCTCTCTGATCTACCTGCCTATATTGATGGCCGGACATAGTCCGCGTCTTTCCAACCCGGAGTATCTTCGGCTCCATGGCATGGTGCGCAGAATCTACCTCTGGATCGCCTCGCCCTTTGCTCTATTTGCCATAATCAGCGGCACTGTCCTGATACCGCTTCGCAACGTTACGGAACCCTGGTTTGCCGTCAAATTGCTTGTGGTAGCTCTGCTTGCCATCATCCATGCGCGCTGCGGCACATTATTGGCCAAGCAAAGTCATAGCGCCGAGCGGGCAAATCGCTTTTCCCGAACGATGCGCATTCTTATGCCCGTCTTGCTGTTTCCCTGTGTTCTCTGGTTGGTACTGGCCAAGCCGCGGCTGCCCTTCGATCGGGCTCACCCACTTTCCGTTCCTGTGAAGTCTGAATCCGGCGAACGCGTTTCTACGCCTCTTTTACCCCTACCCTCTCTTCGAAAACAAGCTTACCCCCCAGCCATCCGGCCACCGAGACCAGAAGCAAACCCAGCACCGAAAGTGCCAAGCCCCATGGCAAAAGCGCCTCTATGGGGTCGGACCAGCGTATGAACCAGTTCAGAAAGGCGACGGACAAGAGCATGACGGCGACCACGAAATGGCTCCACGCGGCGGCCCGACGGCGAATGGAGGTAATGATCAGAAGCTCGGCGGCACCTATCAGTCCTGCCACAATGCCCATGAATGTTCCGGCACCCAAGAGCCATAGCGACAGTCGAAGCCAGAATTCGTCCGCGGTAAACAGGAACGCCACATCCGTAGCCAGGGCCGTTATCAGGAAAGCGATGGGGAATGGCACCACCATAGGGTGCAAGGGATGGCTGCCCAACGCCACCGCGGTATGTGGATTGTTGGATTTGTGGCGGAGCAAGAATCTCATGGTGAATGTCTTTAGGCCCGGGACTTCGTTTGGCAAGCAAATGCCGTACCACCACAAGGAGCCGATCGCAGGGGCGGGAAGCACGGATAGACGGCGAGTTCCCCGGGTGGTTCTTGCCTCGCTGGTGGCCATGCAGGGCGTTTTGTCCGGCTGCGATGCCAGCCCTCTTTCGGTGCTGGATCCCGCCAGTGGGCAGGCGCAGCATATCGCCCATGTATGGCAGTGGATGGCATGGGGAAGTCTGCTGATACTGCTGCTTATGCTCACGCTGACTTTTATTGCGGTCAGGCGCCGCAGCCACGGAGGTCTGGCACGGCGCCCGTTCTTATTTTTGCTGGGTGGCGGCGTGGTGTTTCCCCTAAGCGTGATGACTACGCTTTTGATTTACACGTATGCCGCGGCTCCCCCGGCTCAGCAGGCGCAATATCAGGTAACTGTCACGGCGCGGCAGTGGCAATGGGAAGTCAGGTATCCCGATGCGCCCGGCGGCGTGCGGCGTTCAGTCAATGTGATTCATATTCCCGCCCGCGTCGCCGTGGCGATCGAGCTGCGGGCCTCCGATGTGATTCACGGTTTCTGGGTGCCGCGCCTTGGCGGCAAGATGGACGCAATCCCTGGGCGGGCCAATTCAACACACATCACTGCCGACACCCCGGGTGTATATCAAGGGGTATGCGCAGAATACTGCGGTGTGGGACACGCCGGCATGCAGTTCACGGTCATTGCCCATGAACCCGCGGACCTTGCCGATGTGCTGGCGTCTCTTCCCGCCGACCCCGAAGGAACACAATGACGGAAACGCGCGATACAGGAACCTTGCACCGTAATCTTGACGCGCTATGGCGATCCCCTCCGGGCTGGCGTGGCTGGTCGGCTGTCAACCATACGGCCATGGGCAAGCGATTCATGATGGCGGCGCTAGTCTTCTTTCTGGTAGGCGGTGTGCTGGCCATGTTGATACGCGCGCAGATTGCGACGTCGCACAGCGGGTTTGTTGATGCCGACATGTACGGTCAGATGTTCACCATGCACGGCACGGTGATGATGTTCCTGTTTGTCATACCCATGCTCGAGGGGTTCGCATTTTATCTGTTGCCAAAAATGCTCGGGTCACGCGATCTTGCGTTTCCGCGCCTGGGTGCCTATGGCTGGTGGTGCTACCTGTTCGGAGGCTTGATACTGATGGGCGGCATGGCGCTGGGGCTGGCACCCTCCAGCGGTTGGTTCATGTATACGCCTTTGTCGGGCAGCCAGTTCACGCCCGGCATCAACAGCGATATCTGGCTGATAGGCATTACCTTCGCAGAAATTTCTGCTTTATGTGGTGCGGTTGAGCTTATCAGTACCATACTCAAGATGCGGGCTCCCGGCATGAGCCTGTCTCGCATGCCGATATTCGCCTGGTACATGCTGGTAACGGCAGGGATGATACTTGTGGGCTTTCCCCCCTTGATTCTGGGGGGAATCCTGCTTGAGCTCGAACGTGCATTCGGGTTGCCCTTTTTTACGGTGGAGCTGGGTGGTGATAACCTGCTATGGCAGCATCTGTTCTGGATGTTTGGCCACCCCGAGGTCTACATTATTTTTTTGCCGGCAGCCGGCATGGTCTCTACGCTGATCCCTACGTTCGCGCGCCATCCCCTGGTTGGCCATGCCTGGGTAGTGAATGCCATTGTCGCCATGGGTTTTCTTAGTTTTGGCCTGTGGGTACACCATATGTACACCGTAGGGATACCGCAACTGAGCCTCGCATTTTTCTCGGCGGCCAGCATGCTGGTTGCCGTACCAACCGCCATTCAGTTCTTCTCCTGGATTGCCACCCTATGGTCCGGGAAGGTGGTGTTGCGTCTTCCCATGTTGTTTTTGGGCGGTTTCCTCGTGATCTTTACGCTGGGAGGCCTGACCGGCGTAATGGTGGCGTTGATCCCTTTCAATGTTCAGGTGCATGACACTCATTTTGTTGTCGCACATATGCATTATGTGCTTATCGGGGGAGCGGTGTTTCCGTTGATGGCCGCAGCCTACTACTGGTTGCCGCATCTCACGGGGCGCATGCCCTCTTTACGCCTGGGATCGGCCGCGTTCTGGTTCATATTCATTGGCTTCAACCTGACCTTTCTGCCCATGCACCTGACCGGCCTGTTGGGCATGCCCCGTCGAATATTTGCGTATGGCGCGGATACAGGTTGGGACACCTTGAATCTGGTCAGCAGCCTGGGCGGGTTCATTCAAGCCATCGGCTTCGGCATCTTCATACTGGACATGATCCTGCATGCCCGTAAAGGCGATCTGGCGCCCCGCAATCCTTGGCGGGCGGGGACGTTGGAATGGGCCATGCCCCTGCCTCCACCGTCATACAACTTTGCCGGCATACCTGAAGTAAATGATCGCTACCCGCTCTGGGCTGAACCTGATCTGGGCGAGCGGGTCGAGCAAGGAAGGGCTTGGCTTTGTACTGATTCGCCACCTGCTCGCCAGACCTTGAGCGTAGATGTCCTTAGCGGAAAGCCGCTCAGCGTGATTCATTTGCCGGGTCCGACCTGGGTTCCGCTGTATTGCGGCCTGACAACCGGAGCATTTTTTCTGGCCTTGTTGCTCAAGAGCTACGGTGTGGCGCTATGGTTTGCCGGAATTACGGTTTTGCTGTTTCTGTTCTGGGCATGGCAACTGGCCCCTAAAGGGAATCCAGCCTGTGTCGACGCGCAGACAGGCGTCGACCTTCCCGGGCACTGGGCAGCAAAAGGATCGCCCGGCTGGTGGGGAATGGCTTGTGCCCTTGTGGCGGATGCCGCCCTGCTCGCGTCGTTGATCTTTGGCAGTTTGTTCCTAAGCTTGTATGCACCCAATTGGCCGCCTCCCAGGTGGTTGGAGCCGCCCTGGTGGGTATGGGTAATGTTGGCTGGCTCTTTGCTTGGAATGTTATGCGTGGCGCTGCTGACACCGAAGAAAGGACGGACTGCGGTTCTGCATGTATGGGGAATTATTTTCCATACATCCGCACTGGCGGTCTTGGTGACACTGGTGTCGTACCTGGATGGGCCCGCCACCCATGCCTATCCCGCCTTGATGACAGTGATATTGATTTATCTGGCCCTGCATGTGGGTGTCGCTTTGCTGATGTCGGTTTACGCGTTGTGTCGGCACCTGCTCCACGCGCAGGCTCAAGGCCTGGAGGAGCTTCGCGTGCAATCGCTCTGGGGCTTGTATACAGCATCAAGTGGTGCAGGCTTGATGCTGCTGATGATCTGTTTGCGAGGTTGATCATGCATGCTTTTCGCCCCGGTTCTTCAGACCGCATGCAAACAATCGGCGCGCCCGGTCTTTGGCGTGTCATAGCGGGCTTCATTGTCTGGTCAAGCGCGTTCGTGACTCTGTACGTAGGGCATGCACTGGCCTGCCTTTATGTTCCGGCGGTCATGTCAGCAACAGGCGTGCGTACGATACTGCTGGCATGCTGGATTCTTCATTTGCTGATAAGCGCGTGGCTGGTCGCGCGAAGCGTGAATCAACACTCGCATGTGCAGCGCAAAGCCCCTTCGGTCCGGTCCCCTTTTTTGTGGCGCACTGCCCTGCTTGTAGATGTCTCTGCATGGGGAGCCATATTTTTTACGGGCCTGCCCTTACTGGCATTTGACGTGTGTACACCTTGATTCATGGCCGCTGGTCTCGCGTGCTTGGTCAAAACGATGGTTAACCCCAATATGTAACAAATGTTCTTGACCGACATTTTCTAAGCGCGTAGAGTCGCTTGTGGCGTCTGAATCACCGTCGGGGCGAGCGCCAAAAAACTGAAGTAATGCTGAAAACCAAGAATTAATGCCCTAGGTAGCAAAAAGGAGGAAGCATGCATAAAAAGTTGACGCTCGCGGCGGCTATCGCTGCAGGTTCAATGGTAGTAATGGCCTCACCGGCTCTGGCTGACATCAACGTCGGCATTTCCTTGTCCACCACCGGTCCTGCGGCCGCACTTGGAATTCCCGAAAAGAACACCGTACCCTTGTTGCCCGACACCGTCGCAGGCGAGAAGGTCAACTACATTGTGCTGGACGACGCGACCGATGCCACGCAGGCCGGGCGCAACGCCCGCAAGCTGGTCGACGAAGACAAGGTTGATATTATTCTGGGTTCGTCGGCCACTCCCACCAGCGCTGCAATTGCCGAAGTCGTAAACGAAGCCAAGACGCCTCTTATAACAATCGCGCCTGTCGAGCTTCCCGCAGACAAGAACGAGTGGGTGTTCCGCGCGCCACAACACTATGACGTCATGGCCGACGGCCTGATCTCGCACATGAAGGCAACCGGCGTAAAAACGCTGGGCTTCATTGGCTACACCGATGCGTACGGCGAAAGCTGGCTCACTGCCATGAAAAAGGCCACTGAAGCGGCCGGCATCAAGCTTACCGCCGTCGAGCGATTCAACCGTACCGACACCAGCGTAACGGGTCAGGCCGTCAAGATCGTGTCAGCCAAGCCGGACGCAGTTCTGGTGGTGGCGTCGGGCACACCGTCTGTCTTGCCCCAGGTTACCTTGCAGGACCGTGGTTTCAAAGGACAGATCTACCAAACCCACGGTACGGCAACAAAAGAGTTCATGCGAGTGGGTGGCAAGGCTGTTGAAGGCACCATCATGCCGGTCGGTCCCGTGGTAGTGGCCGATCAGCTTCCTGACAGCAACCCCTCCAAAAAACTGGGCCTCGACTATACCGAGCGTTACGAAGCCAAATATGGCAAGGGATCGCTTTCAGCCTTCGGAGCACAGTTCTATGACGCGTTCCTGTTGTTCCAGAACGCGGTTCCTGATGCTCTCAAGGCAGCAAAACCCGGAACTCCTGAATTCCGTGCTGCGCTTCGCGATGCCATCGAGAAAAGCAAAGAAGTCGTTGCCACACACGGCGTCTATAACATGACGCCTACCGACCATTTCGGTATGGACGAACGTGCACGCGTTCTCATCACGGTTAAGGATGGCGACTGGTCGCTTATCGACATGGAAGCTCTTAATAAGAAGCAATAAGCCTTTAAGGCAGCGCGCGTCGGGATGACGCGTGGCAGAAGTCTTCTGACTTCTTTCAGGCCCGCCTTATTTCGGTAAGGCGGGCTTTTTACATTCTGTTTGATCAGGGTCAACCCCAATACCCGGCTCGAGGGTTAGAATGAACTTACTGTCGAGACGCTGCGGACTCTGTTTGGTCCCGTCGATGTCGACTCACGGTTTTCTAACTGCTAACGGAGCCAGATATGTTCGCCAAATTTGCCCTTGCCGCTATATTGTCCGCCGCCGCGCTTCCTGCCATGGCCGCCAATTGCGAAACAGTCATCGAAGGCAACGATGCCATGCAGTTCAATCTCAAAGAGATCACGGTCGATAAGTCTTGTGAAAAGTACACGGTCACGCTCAAGCACGTAGGGAAGTTGCCGGTGTCTGCGATGGGTCATAACTGGGTACTGACAACCACCGACAATATGGAAGCGACCGCAAAAGACGGAATGGCGGCCGGCGCGGCAAATGGGTATCTCAAGCCCAACGATGATCGTGTCATCGCACATACCGATATGATTGGTGGCGGCGAAGAGTCATCGGTCACGTTCGATGTCAACAAACTGACAGCCGGTGAAAACTACACCTACTTTTGCTCGTTCCCTGGCCACTGGGCCATTATGAAAGGCACGCTCAAGCTGGGCAGCTGATTCCCTCATACAAATTGTTTTATCCAGGCGGCATACCGGTGCAGCCAGTCCTGCAATAGTTCGTGCATGGCTGCGTCGTCCATGCCGCCTACGTGTTTGTACCGCCGGTCATCGGTACGTAGGCTTGTGGCGATAAAGTGAACGCCAGGCAAGCGCCAGACCTTTGGGGCTGCTGTCTTATCCACAAAGTCTGTGCATAAGTGTGCGTATAACTGGTCGCTGCCGGGTGCGAGCCCTCAAATTTACAGGGCTTTCAGTTCACTGGACAAAAGCAATGCATTTTGTAACTACGCTCGCCTGAAACCGGCGACCGGGGTTTTCACCTATGCCGTTTCCTCCTCGTTGCGCAATTAGTTATGTATCATAATTAATTTCTTTCACACAGCGTAAACTGAACAAGAGGGTTTGGAATGGCCATCGAGCAAGGCGACGTACTCTGGAGTCCCAGCGCACAGCAAATCAACGAAACGCGATTGGCAAGCTTCATGCAGTATCTGCAGAAGCACTACAAAAAAGACTTTGACGACTACGCATCGCTATGGCAATGGTCGGTGGATGAGCTCGAAGAGTTCTGGACCGCCGTCTGGCAGTTTTTTGATATTCAAGCCGATGGCGATCCAGGCGTGGTGCTGGCGGATGCAACCATGCCAGGCGCAAAATGGTTCCCCAACGTGCGCCTGAATTATGCCGAGCATGTCTTTCGCAATGCTGACGCTTCCCGCCCGGCTTTGCTGGCGCGAGGTGAAGATATCGCCCCGCGAGAAGTGTCGTGGCAGCAACTCCACGACGACACGGCCGCTCTTGCTGCGTATTTGCGTCGGTTGGGCGTGCAACCGGGAGACCGTGTGGTTTCGTTCATGCCCAATCTGCCCGAAACCGTCGTTGCCTTTCTTGCCTGTGCAAGCCTGGGCGCAATCTGGTCCAGTTGTTCACCTGAAATGGGCGTTTCTGTGGTGGTCGACCGCTTTCAGCAGATTGAGCCCAAGGTCATGTTTGCGGTAGACAGTTACCGCTACAACGGAAAGGTGCATGATCGCAGCGCTGTGGTCAACGAGCTGCTGGACAAGCTGCCGTCGATCGAACATGTCATTCACGTTGCCGGTCCGGCTGCTTCCGGAACTCCGGCCTGGCGGCAATCTGCATCGTGGAAAGATGCCTTGGCCAGTTCCGAACCACTGAAGTTTGAACGGCTCCCCTTCGATCATCCTTTGTGGATCGTCTATTCGTCGGGGACCACTGGCATGCCCAAAGCCATGGTGCACGGACATGGCGGCATTGTGCTGACCCACCTCAAAACCATGCAGTTGCAGCATGATGTCCGGGCAGGTGACCGGTTCATGTTTCTTGGAAGTACCGGCTGGATCGTCTGGAACCTGATGGTTGGCGGCTTGTTGTCGGGCGCTACGGTTGTGCTTTACGACGGCAATCCCTCTTACCCTGACACCCAATCCTTATGGCAATTTATAGACGAATTCGGCATCACACACTTTGGATGTGGTGCTGCATTTCTTATCCAGTGCAAGAAGGATAACCTCAAGCCCGGGGCCCAGGCGGATTTCAGATCTTTGCGTAGCATCAACTCCACCGGCTCACCCCTGCCCCTTGACGCGTACGAATGGGTTTATGAAAACATCAAGAAGGATCTCTGGCTGGCGTCGATCAGCGGTGGTACGGACATTGCCTCGGGATTCGTCGCCTGCACTCCCATTTTGCCCGTCAGTGCCGGCGAGATTCAATGTGCCGAGCTGGGCGTGGCCGCATATGCCTTCAATGACGAGGGCCGCGCAGTGATCGACGAGGTGGGTGAGCTTGTCATTACCAAGCCCATGCCCTCAATGCCACTGTATTTCTGGAACGACACGGACAACAAGCGATATCTGGAAAGTTACTTTGACACCTTTCCAGGGTATTGGCGACATGGCGACTGGATTCGATTCACTCCGCGTGGCACATCGGTCATCTATGGTCGCTCGGACACTACGATCAACCGTCACGGCATTAGGATGGGTACAGCCGAAATCTATCGGGTGGTCGAAGAGCTTCCCGAGATTCGTGACAGCCTGGTGGTCGACCTTGAGTATCTGGGTCGCCCGTCTTACATGCCCCTGTTTGTGGTTCTGGCCGACGGTGTCGAACTTGACGAGGCATTGGTCAATCGCATCAAAGAGCAGATCCGCAGCAAGGCCTCGGCGCGACACGTACCCAACGAGGTGCTTGCCGTAACCGAGATTCCGCGCACGCTCAGTGGCAAGAAGATGGAGCTGCCGGTGCGCAAGCTGTTGCTTGGCGCAAGTGCCGACAAGGTCGCCAGTCCCGACGCCATGTCCAATCCACAAAGCCTGGAATGGTACGTGCAGTTTGCCCGACGCCTGAACGCAACGGTGGCAGAGTCCTGAAATGGAGCCTGACTTGCGAATGGCACAAAGCCCGATGCCCTCGTCAGGCGGACGTCGTGCCGACGCACCGACGTCCGAATCCGGCGTGTGCCACGCCCTGGCCGCTTCGAACATGCATCAATTGCTGGGATATCACTGCAGGCGTGCCTTTTTGCACCTCGAACCTTTCTCTGATCCGAGAATGTCCAGGTTTGGTCTGCGTCCCGCAGATTTTGCAGTCTTGAGTCTGCTGTTGGCGAACCCGGGGCTAAGCCAAAAGGAGGTTGCCCACGGCATCGGTGTGGCACCCCCCAATCTGGCACCCGTCCTGGAGCGCCTGGAAGCCAGGGAGTTACTGTTACGCCAACGAAGCGTGCAGGACGGTCGCATTCAACACTTCTTCTTGACCACACCTGGCAAGGCTTTGTGTCGCGAAGCAGAGGCGCAGGCGGCGCAGATCGAATCCGAAGCGGCCAGCGCCTTGACAGATTCCGAACGTGACACGCTTATGGCACTCCTGAAAAAGCTTTACGATTCGGGTAATACCAAGCCGGAGCATGGTTTAAGATAAGGTGCTCCTGCCCCTGCATCTTGCACCGTGGGCGCTTACTCATCAGGTCAACAATGAACACTGTACTGGTTCCTATCGACGGGTCTGAATCGTCGCTAAATGCACTCAAGGCCGCGCTTGCCATGGTTGGGAATCATCCCGAGGCCGCTCTTCGCGTGGTCACGGTCCAGCCTCCCATTGCATCGGGCAATGTCAAGCGCTTCATCTCGGCCGAGATACTTAACGAGTATTACGAAGAAGAAGGTGAAAAGGCCCTGAAAGATGCCCGCGAGTTGTTGTCGGGCGTTTCGGTGCCGGTCACATTCGCGGTTTTGGTTGGTCCTGTTGCCGAGACCATCGTCGAACACGCCAAAGAGCAAGGCTGTTCTCATGTGGTAATGGGTACCCGAGGGCTTGGCCGTGTAACGGGCCTGGTGTTGGGTTCGGTGGCCACCAAAGTCATCAGCCTGATCGATATTCCTGTTACCTTGGTGAAGTAAGTGGCGGCGACTAGGGCTTTAGTCCCACCTTTAATAGTCGCCCGTCCCTTTCGTCGGTCAGCACCCACAAGTAGCCGTCAGGCCCAACCCTGACATCGCGAATACGCGCGCCGATATCTTCCAGCAACCTTTCTTCGCCGATTATCTTGTCGTGGTCAAGAGACAGCCGGATTACTGCCCGGTCTACCAGGGCACCAACAAACAGAGAGCCGCGCCAGGGCGGGAACTTATCGGCATTGTAGAAGGCCATGCCGCTTATGCCCGGTGATTTCTTCCAGACGTAATGAGGAGGCTCAGTGCCCGGGGCGGTCTCGCCTTTGGCTTCCGGTATGGGCAAGCCTGAATAGTTGATCCCATGCGTGGCGATCGGCCATCCATAGTTCTTGCCGGCCCCGGGGATATTGATCTCGTCTCCGCCACGTGGGCCATGTTCATGTGTCCAGAGCACTTTTGTCCAGGGATTCAAAGCGGCGCCTTGCTGGTTCCGGTGGCCGTACGACCAGATTTCCGGCAGCGCGCCGTCGTGCCCGATGAAGGGGTTGTCTTCGGGTATGCTTCCATCCGGACGCAGGCGCACGACCTTGCCTTGTAATTTGTCGAGGTCCTGCGCAGTCGGCCGCTGATTGTTTTCGCCTAACGCAATGAACAAATGACCCTTGTCGTCGAATACAAGACGCGACCCGAAATGTACGCCGTTCGATAATTTTGGCCGTTGCCGGAAAATGACCTGGAAATCTTCCAGACGCTGCCCATCATCTGTCAGCCTCCCGAACCCTACGGCCGTACCGGCCGGACCTTCCGAGGGATTTCGGGGCGATCCTTCTGCATACGACAAATACACACGGCGCGTCTTGGCAAAGTCAGGGGCTATCGCGACGTCCAGTAGCCCGCCCTGCCCCTTAGCAAAGACTGCCGGTGTGCCCTGAATTGCTCTGGATAATCCTTTTTGAGCTGTCCATATCCGTAATCGGCCCGGCCGTTCGGTAATCAGAACGCCCTCGTCATCAGGCAGGAATGCCAGGCTCCATGGGTTCTCAAGGCCTTGCACGACGGTACTGACCTGTACTGAATTCGCGGTGCTGCGTCCCTCTGACTGTTGCGCCTTCGGTGAGGAAGGCCCAAACGCGAGCACAAAGGACACGCTCGCCATCAAGGCCCTGCCTGAAAAGCATCGCAAGCATCTTCGGGTGAATTCAAGGTTGCCGACAGTGGCCATAGTTGCGTCCGGTTCAGGCGACAGGGTCTATTCTTCGTGGCAGATCGGGTTGGGCTTCAGGCTGTGCAGGGGGTACAGGAGCCGGGGGAACTATGGGGGCAAATCCCTTGCCCGATTTTTCGAAGAATCCGGCCAGCATGTCGACGGGGACAGGAAACACCAGAGTTGAGGTCTTGTCTCCGGCGACTTGCGTCAGGGTTTGCAGATAGCGCAGCTGCATGGCCGAAGGCTGTTCGGCCAACTTCTGTGCAGCTTCCATCAAGGCCTGGGCTGCCTGCTTCTCGCCCTCGGCGTGAATCACCTTGGCGCGACGCTCCCGTTCTGCCTCTGCCTGACGGGCGATAGCGCGGACCATGCTTTCGTTGAGATCGATATGCTTGATCTCGACGTTGGTTACCTTGATGCCCCAACCGTCGGTCTGCTGGTCAAGAATGGTCTGGACATCGAGGTTGAGCTTCTCACGCTCGGAAAGCATATCGTCCAGATCATGCTTGCCCAGCACCGCCCGCAAGGTTGTCTGCGCGAGCTGGCTGGTGGCATCCAGATAACGCTCGACCTGAATGATGGCTTTCTCGGGCGCTACCACGCGGAAATAGATCACAGCATTGACACTGACCGAAACGTTATCGCGTGAAATGACGTCCTGGCTGGGTACATCCATGGTGACGACGCGCAGATCGACCCGCACCATCTGCTGCAGGCCCGGAATGACAACCACCAGGCCGGGACCTTTGACCGCGGTAAAGCGCCCCAGCGTGAAAATGACGCCACGCTGGTATTCGCGCAGAATCTTCAAGGTATTGATCAGGATGATCACAACCGCGATCAACAGGATCAGCAGGCCAAAATTCAGATCGAAATCGATGAAGAACATAGAGGTTTCCTTGCTGGGCTAAAGGTTTCTGGAAACGGGCTGCGCCGAAGACGGAGCGACAACGTCAACTGTAAGAACCAGACCGTCAATCGACACGACGCGTACCTTCTGGCCGGTGCGCAGCGGCTGGTGGCTTCGCACCTTCCACAGCTCCCCCTGCACCTCGGCATAAGTGACATCGCCCTGGGTTTCGGTAACCGTCCCGGTCTGGCCTATCATGTATTCGGTACCGCTGACGATGCGGCTTCGATATGACCGCAACGCCAGATGACCAATGATCATCAGTACTGCGACACTTAACAGCGCCGACCCGATGATAAATGGCAAACCCAAATCAAAACCGGGAATGTCATCGTTGGTCAAGAGTAGCCCTCCCAAGACGAAAGCCACGACACCGCCTGCACCGGCGATCCCGAAACTGGGCAGAAAGACCTCGGCAATCATGAGGCTCAATCCGAGAAATATCAGCCCGACACCGGCCCAGTTGACCGGAAGCAGCTGAAAGGCATAAAAGGCGAGCAGCAGGCTGATCAGCCCCGCAACGCCCGGCCCTGCCAAGCCGGGGCTGGTGACTTCGTAAAACAGTCCGTACACACCTATCATCATAAGTATGACTGCAATTTGCGGGTTGGCGATTAGCAACAACAACTTTGTTCGCCAATCGGGTTCGACCTGGGCGACCGGTGCGTCAGCGGTTTGCAGTTGCACCACTTTATCACCTGTAATACGGATATCGCGTCCATCCAGCTGCACCAGAAGGCTGCGCAGGTCGGCGGCGATCAGATCGATAACGTTCTTATCGAGCGCTTCCTGCGCCGACATGCTGGCCGCATCGGTAACGGCCAGTTCAGCAAACCCCACGTTTCGATCCCGCAACTGTGCCAGACTTCGAATGTAGGCCGCAGCGTCGTTGCGGGCCTTGCGAGACATCGCGTCTTCCGGCGGCGCGGAGTCTTTTTCTTTTGACGCCTTGGCGGGCGACGAGCCTCCTATCTGAACCGGAGTTGCAGCGCCAATATTGCTCGCGGGCGCCATGGCGGCGATATGGCTGGCATACAGAATGAAGGTTCCGGCGCTGGCTGCGCGGGCACCAGTGGGCGCCACGTAGGTCGCCACCGGAATCGGCGAAGCGAGGATGGCCTTGACGATACTTCGCATCGAAGCGTCGAGGCCACCCGGGGTATCCAGAGTGATGACCACCAGCTGAGCCTGATCGGTGGCGGCGCGCTGAATGCCACGGATGATGAAGTCAGACGATGCCGGGCTGATGACACCGTCAAGGCGCAATTCAACGACCTGATTGCTGCCCTGCCCGGTAGAGGCGCCTGCGCAAAGCAAGAGCACCAGCGCTGTAAAGGCGAGGGCCAGCCAGCGCGTACATGAGTAAGGATTTGGAATCGATCGGATCATTGCGGCTTCCGATTGGGGCGCCCCGTGAACGCCTTCTGTGTCAGTATAGTCCCTACGAGCGCTACGCCGGCTCGCGGTTACCGTTTGGCGCTTTCATGCGACCGGCGACGCGGGCGATTTCCTTTGCGAGAATTACGGCGTGGTTGTGTGTCGTATCGTGCGCACTGTACAGAAGCGTCATGTGTTTAGCATGCGCGTTGCGTATGAGTTCTTTGATCCGCTGCAACTGTTCTTCAGTGCGCAGCTGAGTCTGGTAATCCTTGCCAAACTGCTCCCAGTGCTCGGGCTTGTGAGCAAACCACTTTCGCAACTCAGTGCTTGGGGCGAGATCTTTGCACCAGATATCAAACTGGACCTCTCTCCTGGAAAGGCCGCGCGGCCACAAGCGGTCGACAAGCACACGGTATCCTTCATTTGCTTGTGCCTCGTCGTAGACACGTCGAATATCGACCTTGAATTTCATGAGTAGACCTCTTGAAATGAGCAAGAATGATTCGGATGCCGTTCCGGCGGCTGCAGCGACCACCTTGACCCGCGACCAGCTTAGTGGCGGGTCATCTCGATTGGCACAATCCACTTGTCATATTGTTCGGCCGTGACATGGCCCAGCGCCAACGCCGCTTCGCGCAATGTTGTGCCCTCTTGTTGCGCCTTCTTGGCAATGGCGGCGGCCTTGTCATAGCCGATGTGCCGATTCAGCGCAGTGACCAGCATCAGGTTCTTTTGCAGATTGGCCTCGATGATCTCGAGATTGGGCTCGATCCCGGCTGCGCAATGGTCGTTGAAGGCGCGACTGGCATCGGCCAGCAAAGAGATGCTTTCCAGCACGTTGTGAACCATGACGGGCTTATAGACATTGAGCTGGAAATTGCCTTGGGTGGCGGCAAACGCAACCGCCGCATCGTTACCGAATACCTGGGCGCAGACCATGGTCATTGCCTCGCATTGCGTGGGATTGACTTTGCCCGGCATGATTGACGAGCCGGGTTCGTTATCAGGAATGATCAACTCGCCGATGCCGCAGCGCGGGCCGCTTGCCAGCCATCGCACGTCGTTGGCCATCTTGAACAGGGCACCGGCGAGCAATCGCAGAGCAGCAGACAGGTTGGCCAAGGCATCATGTGCCGACAAGGCAAAGAACTTGTTTTCGGCAGACTTGAAAGGCAAACCGGTGATCTGCGCGATGCGTGCGGCGGCAGTTTCGCCAAAACGCGGATGGGCATTGAGCCCGGTACCGACAGCTGTGCCACCAATGGCCAGATCATAGATGCCCGGCAAGGCCGCTTCCACTGCTTGCAGTCCAAAGGCTATCTGGGCAACCCAACCACCGATTTCCTGTCCCAGCGTGATTGGAGTGGCGTCTTGCAGATGGGTGCGCCCGGTTTTGACGACCTGATCGTATTCGTGTGCCTTGTCGGCCAAAGTGGACTGCAATTGACGCAGCGCCGGAAAAAAATCCCTTTCCAGCTCTTGGGCGACCGCGATATGCATGGCGGTGGGAAATGTGTCGTTCGAGGATTGACCGCGATTGACATGATCATTGGGGTGGACGGGGCTTTTGCTTCCCATGGTGCCGCCCGCCAGTTCTATGGCCCGGTTCGAGATCACCTCGTTCGCATTCATGTTCGACTGAGTGCCCGACCCCGTCTGGAACACGACGAGGGGGAATTCCGCATCGAGCTTGCCAGAAATGACTTCGTCGGCTGCCCGTACGATCAGGTCGGCGATATCCTTTGGCAGCTCACCCAGCTCGGCATTGGCTTCCGCGGCAGCTCGCTTGAGGATGCCGAGGGCGCGAATGATGGAGGCCTGCCATTTGAACCGCGAAACTCCGATAGGAAAGTTATGAATGGACCGCTGTGTCT
The DNA here is from genome assembly GCF_029263785.1 of Pusillimonas sp. GTDB lineage: Bacteria > Pseudomonadota > Gammaproteobacteria > Burkholderiales > Burkholderiaceae_B > Pusillimonas. Next base: position 16,470 of record NZ_JAJUFE010000038.1, read on the forward strand.
GTGCCCCCCAGTACCGGTCGGCGGGAACTTCGATCTCACCCATGGAATCGGTTTCAATGCGCGTCTTGGCCATAACTGTGAGCTCCTGTGTGATGCCTGTGGGAACCGGCCTTTTCCGGTTTAGCCCGGGATAGACCGGCGTCTTGGAACTATACGCTTTCGCTCTCGTGCCTGCGGGACGTCGGGGCGATGTGAGGCTTGGCCAGCAGGTCGCTCCAGATGTTGGCGACATCGAGCAGGCGATTGGCAAAGCCCCACTCATTATCGAACCAAACTAGCGTGTTTGCCATGCGGCGTCCACATAGCCTGGTCTGACTGCCGTCGATAATTGCCGAGTGCGGGTCATGATTGAAATCTATCGATGCGTGTGGCTGGTCTGAGTATGCGATGTACTCAGGTGCATGCTCTGCAGCGTTTCGCATGAGTGCATTGATGTCTTCCGCCCGTACGTCATCGCGGGTCTGAAACATGAGATCGATGGCGGACACGTTGAGCGTCGGCACCCGGATAGCCTTGGCCTGAATGCGCCCCGCAAGCTCTGGCAGCAGGCGCTCTACGCCTTTTGCCAGGCCCGTGGCAACGGGTACAAAAGACTGCATGGCAGAGCGGGTACGACGCAGGTCGGAGTGGTGGTAGCCGTCAATGAGTGGCTGGTCGTTCATGACGGAATGCAAGGTGGTCAGGAAAGCCTGTTCTACCCCGAAAGCCTGGTGCAACAAGTCGAGTACCGGCACGATGGCATTCGTCGTGCACGAAGCGTTCGAAACCAGGCGCTCTGTGCCCGTGAGGTTCTGGTGATTGATCCCATAGACCACAGTGGCGTCCACATCTGCTGCGCTGGCACCTGGATGTGAAAGCAGCAATCGCGGCACGCCCGCACTGATGAAGCGCTGCAGCTGTTCACGGGTGCCATACTGCCCCGAGCATTCTATGAGCAGGTCGATGCCCAGCCCCTGCCAGTCGACCTCTTCGGGAGTGCCGGCGTGAGTGACGGCAATGTCATGCCCGTCGACCCGCAGACAGTTTTCGCCCTGCTCCACCTTGCCATGAAATACCCCATGAGTAGAGTCGAAGCGTGTCAGATAGGCCATGGTATCCAGATCCGCCGGTTCATTGATTGCGACGATGCGGAATCGGTCTTTGGATGGCGATTCGTAAAGGGCGCGCAAGAAACAACGCCCAATGCGGCCATATCCGTTTATAGCCAGGCGAATCTGAGTGTTCATGTGTAAATCCAACTTCAAAAGGTAATAGAAAAACCGCCGTCCACAACCAGTATATGACCATTGACATAGGAGGCTGATGGCGAGGCCAGAAACACGGCGGCTCCCGTTATTTCGGAGGGGTCGGCCCAGCGCTCGAGCGGGTTTCTCCCTAGAACCCTCGGCCCCTGGACAGGGTCTTTTGCCAGCCGGTCATTGCTTTCTGTAGCGAAGGTGCCGGGTGCGATGCCGTTGCTGGTAATACCGCTGGGCCCATATTCCACTGCCAGTGCCTTGACCAGGCCGGCCAAGCCATGTTTTGCGACCGCATAGACGGCATCGCCGGGCCGGGCAATACGGTCTGCGATAGACGTCATGCTGATGATTCGGCCGGCAATGCCTGAGGCTCGCATTGCCGCTGCCACGAGCTTGGACAAGTGCATGGCGGAAACAAGGTTGATGTGAATCAATGACTGGATCTGCTCCAGAGAGGAGTCATTCAGCGACTTTCGAAGGCGGATGCCGACGTTGTTGACCAGGATATCCGGCGGGCCGGCCTCCTGGCACAACTGTTCGATGGCTGACGCCTGAGCATCCAGGTCGCCGACGTCGTAAACCAATGCGCTTGCCTGCCCTCCCAACCGTGCTATGAGTTCGACGGCCTGATTGACCCGGTCGCCTGAACGACCGTTCAGCAGGACCTTTGCGCCGCTGGCTGCATAAGCCTTGGCAATTTCGAATCCCAGACCGCCGGTGGAACCGGTGATCAACGCGGTTTTGCCGGCTAAAGAGAAATCAGGTGCGTGCATGAGCTGGATGACTGTAATCAGACAAGGGGAAACATAGGCAGAGTGGCCTCAAGTCGATATAGTAATGGCTCCGCACATTCAAGGTCACTTCATGCTCACCTGGCTTAAGCCTCCTGTAATTCGCACGGGTCTCATTTCTCAAGACGTGGCGGCTTCGCCCGTACCGCCTGTCTATCCGATTGAAACTTTCTTCAGGAACCCCTCCCGAGGCTATTTCAGGTTGTCAGACGACGGCTCGATGCTGGGTTTCATGGAACCTGTTGTTATCGACAATCAGCCTGAGCGCATGAACATTTTTGTACAGCCGCTTGACGGTTGCCGGCCAGTAGGCGAAGCGTGCCGCATTACCTCAGAGGTACAGCGGGATATCAGCGCTTATTTCTGGAAAGGCGCGCATACCGTCATCTATGAAAAGGATTTCAACGGAGATGAAAACTTTCACGTGCTGGCGGTTGACATCAACAGCGGCGCGGTTGTAGACCTTACGCCCTTCGATGGAGTTCGCGCCGGCATCGAGGACGACCTGGAAGACGATCCCGAACACATGCTTATCAGTCACAATGGCCGGCACGCCGAAGTATTTGATGTTTACCGTACCAATATTAAGACTGGTGAGTCGGTGTTGGTGGCGGAGAACCCCGGCAATGTCATCGGCTGGCAGACGGATCACTCCGGGCGCGTTCGTCTGGCCGTAGCCAGCGATGGCCTGGATACAACCTTGCTGTATCGGGGCAGCGACCACGGAGATTTTCGACCGCTGATCCAGACCGATTTCCGCACGACAGTCTTGCCGCAGTTCTTTGATTTTGACGACAACGCTTTCTTCGCCCTCAGCAATCGCGGTCGGGACAGACTTGCTCTCGTGCGTATCGATCCGGCGCAGCCCGACAAAGAAGAACTTATCTACGAACACCCACAGGTCGACCTTGACGGCGTCGGGTACTCGAAATTGCGCAAAGTGTTGACCATGGCGGTGTACCAAACCGACAGACCGGGTCATCACTTTTTTGATGCGTTAAGCCAAGAGCGGCATGCGCGGCTTCAGGCGCATCTGCCGGGTTACGAAATTGCTTATCAGAGCAGCACCCAAGACGAAACCAAGTTCATCGTGGCCGCATATAGCGACCGCACACCGGGTAGCCGGTATATCTATGACGCGCATCACGACGCCATCCATAAGCTGGCTGACATCAACCCTGATCTGCCCGAAGAGCACATGGCGATTGTCCGGCCTATTGAATATCAGTCGCGCGACGGACTTACCATTCATGGGTACCTGACGTTACCCCTGGGACGTGAGCCCCGTCTGCTACCTTGCGTAATCAATCCTCACGGTGGCCCCTGGGCACGTGACAGCTGGGGATTCAACCCGGAGGCACAGTTTTTGGCGAATCGCGGCTATGCGGTGTTGCAGATGAATTTCCGTGGATCCACAGGTTACGGAAGGCAGTTCTGGGAACGCAGTTTCGGGCAATGGGGTCTGGAAATGCAAAATGACATCACGGATGGCGTTGAATGGCTGATTGACCAGGGCATTGCAGACCCGGCGCGTATTGCCATTTATGGAGGCAGCTACGGCGGTTATGCCACCTTGGCAGGTATCACCTACACACCCGAACTTTATGCTGCCGCCATTGATTACGTCGGTGTGTCCAACCTGCTGACCTTTCTTAATACCATACCGCCCTACTGGAAGCCGATGCTCGAGAAAATGTATCAAATGGTCGGGCATCCCGAGAAGGACAGGCAGCGGCTGGAAGCCACGTCTCCGGCCCTTAACGCCCATCATATCCAGACGCCGCTATTGATAGCACAAGGTGCGCATGATCCCCGCGTCAACAAGGACGAGAGCGACCAGATGGTGGCAGCGTTGCGGGCGCGTGGGATCGATGTCGACTACATCGTCAAGGACAATGAGGGGCACGGATTTCATAACGACGAGAACAAGTTTGAGTTTTATCACCGTATGGCGAGCTTCCTGGATACCCATCTTGGGCGCACCGGGAATCCCGCCCAGACCACAAGGAGAAATAAGTGAAACTGTACTACCTTAAGGGCGCCTGCCCTTTGGTGACTCAAATCGTCCTGGAATGGATGGGACTGCCTTACGAGGCCGAGTCCGTCGAACGCGACGCGTTGAAGAATCCGGAGTTTCTTGCGCTCAACCCAGTGGGGTCTGTGCCGGTCCTGATCGACGGCGATCTGGTACTGACACAGACCGTCGCAATTCTTGAGTACCTGACCGAATTGCACCCGGACGCCGGTTTGCATGGCGCCGATATTGTCGAGCGAACAGAAGTGCGACGTTGGCTTAATTTTGCCAACTCCGACCTGCATCGGACCTTCTCGATATTGTTCGGTGCACAAACGTACAGCGACGACCCCGCAATACAGAAGGTACTTATCGACAAGACAGCAGAGCGCCTGCGCTTCCTTTACGGCGTCATCGACAAACAGCTCGAAGGCAAGGACTGGATGACCGGCCGTCGCTCGATCGCCGATTCTTATGTGTATGTCACGGGCCTGTGGGCCAGAGTCAAGGAGCTGGACCTTTCAAACCTGCAGAACCTCCAGCGCTTCATGCAGCGTCTGGATGCCGACCCAGGTGTTCAGGCAGCGCTGAAAAAGCAGGGTCTGATTTAAACCGGCCCTGTCATTGCCCTGTTATGAAAAATGCCGGCACTTGCCGGCATTTTTTTAAGGGTAGCCATATCTGGCAACTGGTGCACCAGGTTTTGCAAAGATGAACTACCCCCAACTGCGGGGTTTACTTTGCAAAGTCGGATGCCAGTTCGCCGGCACGATCAAACGCCGCACGCATGGCCGCCTGAACGGTCTGTTCAAAGCCTTGTGATTCAAATACCGCCAGGGCCGCTGCGGTGGTACCACCTTTTGAAGTGACCCGTTCACGCAAGGCAGCTGGTGTTTCGGGTGACAGTGCGGCCAGTTCGGTGGCTCCGCGAAGCGTTGCCAGTGCCAGCTTGCGTGCGTGTTCGGCGCTGAGCCCCAGTTCGAGCCCGCCCTTGATCATGGCTTCGAGAAACAGGAACACGTAGGCCGGCCCGCTTCCGGACAACGCCGTAACGGCATCCAGCTGTGTGTCGTTTTCTACCCAGACATACTCGCCAACGGACTTGAACAGCAACTGGGCCACAGCCTTATCGTCGTCGGAAACGCCGTCAAGAGCGAGCAGCCCCGAGGCCCCCGCACCGATCAGCGCCGGCGTGTTGGGCATGCAGCGAACCAGCCTGGTCCAGGGTGTGCCGCTGCCCAGCCAGCCCGCCAGGGTGCTGCTTTCGATACCCGCGGCGATGCTGATTACCAGGGTATCGGGACGCAGGAAGGGTTTGCATTGGGCGACGGTTTCCTTCATGACTTGCGGCTTGACCGCAAAGATCCAGACGCGCCGCGTAGACAGAGTTTCATCGGCAGCCGACGCAGTACTGACGCCCTGTTCGCGCCAACGCGATAGTGCCTGTTCGTCGATGTCGACGACATGCACATCGGAAGCGCCGCAGCGCTTGCCGATAAGGCCCGAAGCCAGGGCGGAGGCCATATTGCCACCGCCGATGAACGCCATGGTAAGTTCGTGATTCATGTATGGGAACAGGTTAGGAAGCGTCTATTGCAATAGACTGCGCAGCATCCAGGCGTTCTTTTCGTGGATGTCGAGACGACGTGTAAGCAGATCGACGGTTGGAGCATCTTTTGCTTCTTCAGCGCGTTCGAGCGCTGCTCGTGCCGTTTTGGCCACGGCTTCGTTTCCCTTGACCAGGAAACGCACCATATCGTTGGCTTCCGGCACGTCGGTTGGAGCCGTGATGGACGCAAGTTTTCCGTATTGGGCATAGGTGCCCGGTGCGTAATGGCCCAGTGCCCTGATCCGCTCGGCAATTTCATCCAGAGCCTGCCACTGCTCGGTGTACTGCGTCATGAACATGTCGTGCAGCGTATTGAAGAGCGGCCCGGTTACGTTCCAGTGAAAGTTATGAGTGGTCAGATAAAGCGTATATGAGTCGGCAAGCATTTTTGAAAGCTCGTGCGCGACTGCCTCACGATCTTTGGCGCTGATCCCGATATCGATCGCGATGCCTTTCTCGGTTTTACTGGAGGACTTGCTTGATGCCTTGGCCATTTTTGCATCTCCGTTTGGGTGAGGAAAGTCGGGTTAGCATACCATGTCGGTGGGCTCTTCCAGATACTGGACGCCGTCCAGTTTTGTGCGATGTATGGCCTTTATCAAGGCCTGTATTGCGGTCGGCCTCGGGAAGCTTTTTCTCCAGGCCAGAACAACTCGCCGGTCAGGTACAGGCTCTTTGAATGGAATATAAGTAAGTAGATCGTTCTTGGGAACGCCCGAGCCTACAGCGCTGGCAGGAAGCACGGTAATGCCGACCCCGGCCGCCACCATATGGCGGATCGTTTCCAGCGACGAGCCTTCGAAGGTCCGTTGTATCCCTTCACTTGAAGCTGAAAATCGCGAAAGCTCGGGGCAGACTTCGAGCACCTGGTCCCGGAAACAATGGCCGGCACCCAGCAGCAACATGGTTTCTTCCTTCAGCGCGTCGGAGCTTATCTGCTTATGATCCGCCCATGGGTGTCCCTTTGGCACGGCCACTACAAAGGGTTCGTCGTAAAGCGGCTGAAC
>NZ_JAJUFE010000005.1 GCF_029263785.1 Pusillimonas sp.
CTGAACCAGACGCAACAAGCACGCGGAGACAAGATTTTCGTCAATCCGCGCAATGCCGCGGCAGGTAGCCTGCGTCAGCTCGACCCGCGCATTACCGCAGGGCGTCCACTGCGTTTCTCTGCTTATGGCTGGGGAGAAATCAACGCAGTTCATCCCGCGACCCAGGCCGCCATGCTTGACTGGCTGGCAGAGCTTGGCCTGCCAGTCAACAACGAGCGCAAGGTCGTGCGCGGCGCGGAACAGTTGCTTGCCTATCACCAGGCCATGGCCGAGCGCCGGGGCCAATTGCCGTTCGACATAGACGGGGTCGTTTACAAAGTCAATTCTCTTGACGCACAGGAAGTGCTCGGCTTCGTCGCCAGGGCTCCGCGCTTCGCTATCGCGCACAAGTTCCCTGCCCAGGAAGAAACCACCTTGCTTACGGGTATCGAGGTGCAAGTGGGCCGAACCGGTGCAATTACCCCGGTTGCCCGACTGAAGCCGGTTTTCGTGGGAGGCGTCACCGTTACCAATGCCACGCTCCACAACGAAGACGAGATCCGCCGCAAGGACGTCAGAATCGGCGACACCGTCATCGTTCGACGCGCCGGCGACGTCATCCCCGAAGTCGTTGGCCCCGTCATTGAGTTACGGCCCGACAACGCCACCATGTTCGTCATGCCGACCGAATGCCCTGTGTGTGGTTCCGCGGTTCAACGTCTTGAAGGCGAGGCCGTATCGCGCTGCACCGGCGGACTGTTCTGCGCTGCTCAACGCAAGCAATCCCTGATCCATGCAGCCGGCCGAAAAGCGCTTGATATCGAAGGGCTTGGCGAAAAACTTGTCGATCAGCTCGTCGATAGCGAGCGCATCCACTCGCTGGCCGATCTTTTCACCTTGCGGGTCGAAGAGTTAATGCTGTACGAGCGCATGGGCCGCAAGTCTGCAGAAAATCTTATCGCCGCCATAGAGAAAGCCCGTGAACCGTCCTTGGCGCGTCTCTTGTTTGCATTGGGAATCCGGCACGTCGGCGAAACTACGGCACGCGATCTGGCGCTGCATTTCGGGTCGATCCAGGCAGTGATGGATGCCGACGAAGAAGCCCTGCTGTCTGTAAAGGATGTCGGACCTGTCGTCGCAAGCTCCATCATCCAGTTTTTTTCCGAGGCTCATAACCGTCAAGTTGTACAAGCCCTGCTTGATGCCGGTGTCCGGCCCAGCGTCGAGGCCACCCCCAGTGGCAGGCACGTTCTAAGCGGCAAGACCCTTGTACTGACAGGCACCTTGCCTTCCCTGACCAGGGACGACGCGACCCGCCTCATTCTGGCGGCGGGCGGCAAGGTCAGCGGTTCCGTGTCGAAGAAAACCAGTTACGTCGTGGCCGGTGAAGAGGCAGGAAGCAAGCTAGCCAAGGCCGAAGAACTGGGGATCCCCATCCTGGACGAGAACGCGTTACTGCAATTGCTGCAAGACCAGTGATAAATCCCGGAAGTGCAACCCGATAGGCCCAAGCGCTGGTGCCGGGGGCTAATCCCAAGCCCCCGGCCATCCAACTGAACTACGACCTTATAACGATAACCGGTATCCAAACTGGCCGGCGCTGCAATTCAGCCCACCTGGCAAGACACCGGCACATCAGCCGACCTGACGTGACGGCTACTTGATGTCAGCCGACTTCATCATGTCTTGCTGAAACTGCACCAGCCTGTCCTGACGCAGCATTTCTTCAATCTGTGGCTTCACATCGTCCAGCGCCGGGATCGAAACAGGGCGGCTGTCGTCAACCTGGATGACGTGCCAGCCAAACTGACTCTTGACCGGCTCGTCAGTCATCTGGCCCTTCTTGAGTTTTTCGACCGCCTGCGCAAACTCCGGCACATAATTGCTGCTGGGCGCCCAACCCAAGTCGCCGCCATTGGCTCCGCTACCCGGGTCGATCGAATCTTTCTTGGCAGCCGCTTCAAAGGTCGTCTTCTTGCTCTTTATCGCTGCGATGAGGTCCTTTGCCGCCTGCTCTTCCTGAACAAGAATGTGGCGGACCTTGAATTCCTGGCGACCTTCTTGCGACTTCTTGATCTCGTTATATTCCTTCTCGATGTCCGCGTCCGTCACCGGATGCTTCTTCAGATGGTCCGCCATCAGCGCACGAACCAGAATCCCCTGGCGCGCCAACTCGATTTCTTGCTTTACCGCTGCTTGCTTATCGATGCCGGCTTTTTCCGCTGCTTGCACCGCCACCGTGCGTCCGATCATTTCTTGCTTTACGCGTTCGCGAAGCTGAGGAGAATCTTGCGCGCCTTGCTCTACCAGGAGTGCTACGAAATCGTCCAGTTGCTTTTGAGTAATAGCCTTTCCATTGACGGTTGCAATGTTCTGGGCGTAGACGGGAAGTGCGATCGCGCAGCTGGCGACGAACAGGGTGAGTCGTTTCATGTGTACCTTCTTGCAGGAATTGTGCAGGTTAAGTTTTGCTGGTTTCGATGGCCAGAGCGTGGATGGGATGCGGGATAAGGTCTTGCACGCGATCATACACGAGACGATGACGGGCGAGCGGACCGAGCCCCGCGAACTGAGGTGTAGCAATAATTACCCGGAAATGACTGGCACCATCGCGAGCACCTGCATGTCCCGCATGGAGATGCGACTCGTCCATGATTTCGAGCAAAGTCGGGTCAAGAGCCTGAAGGCGTTCGCGCAATAGAGCCGCCCGTTCCGTTGCAATTGAGTGAGTTGTCGACATCAGTGATTTTCCTTCTTGCCGGGCAGTACCTGGGCCTGGTCAGTCTTGATATGACGCCCCAGCCAAAGCGATTGCGCGATGACAAACACAATCATCAGCGCCATCAGCCCGAATACCTTGAAGTTGACCCATTGGGCTTCCGTGAACCGTCCGGAGAACGCCACGTACAGATTGAGCCCACCCGAAACCACAAAGAACGCCGCCCAGCTCAAGTTGAGCCTGTCCCAGATGGCAGGTTCCAGGCTGATTTGCGAGCCCATGATCTTTTGCATCAGGTTGCGCCTGAATATCCATCGGCCACCGACAAGAATCGTGGCGAACAGCCAGTACAGCACCGTGGGCTTCCATTTGATGAACGCGTCGTTGTGCAGCAGTAATGTGGCGCCCCCGAACACGATGATGACCGTCAGATTGATCCAGTGTGTCGTTTCGATTGCTTTGCCACGCAGCTTGATCCAGAGGATTTGCCCGACACTTGCAGCCATCGCGACCGCTGTGGCCGTATAGATATCGTAGAACCTGAATGCTGCAAAAAACAGGATCAGCGGAAACAGGTCAAAGAGAAATTTCTTCATTCGGCGGGTTCGAAGTCAAGCGACACGGAATTGATGCAGTATCGCAGGCCGGTAGGAGGAGGGCCGTCGGGGAAGACGTGGCCCAGGTGAGCGTCACACACATTGCACAGAACCTCGGTTCGCACCATGCCGTGAGACAAGTCTTGTTCTTCGCGAACCAGGGCGGGGTCGAGTGCCTCGAAATAACTTGGCCAGCCACAACCCGCGTCAAATTTTGTGTCGGAGGCAAATAAAGCGGTTCCGCAGCCCACACAACGATAGATGCCTTTTTGCGTTGTGTTCCAGTATCTGCCCGAAAAAGGCCGTTCCGTCCCCTTTTGTCGTGTGACGTAATATTCTTCGGGAGTCAGTTGAGCGCGCCATTCCGCGTCGGACTTACGTACTTTTTGCATCACTACACCTTATGCCGGACACCATGTCAAAGCTTTTACTATGTTAATCGACTTTGAAATCGAATGTCGGTTCCCGCCAGAGCGGGGTTGATGGTATAAGGTGGCCCCAATAACAAGAAAAGGCGCCATATGCAGGGAATCCCCTAAAAGACTTTGCAATTTTTTGGCTCCATAATTCCAAGTTAGCACAAACCTGAAATGTATTTCAGGCTAACAGTTGTGCTATCTAATCGACTTCATTAGTGTGGCAGGAATGGATTCAACGATAATACTTATATTGCTCCAGGATGGCGTCCTGAACGGTGCCGTCTATGCACTGCTGGGGCTGGCCCTGGTGCTGGTTTTCCTGGTTACGCGGGTAATTTTCATTCCCCAGGGCGAGTTTGTCGCGTATGGGGCGCTTACCTTGGCCTTTCTGGTCAATGGCAAGGTGCCCGGCACCGTGGCGTTACTGCTGATAGTGGGTGTGGTCGTGTTTATTGCCGACCTCATTGCAGCGCTGCGCCATCGCGAATGGAGCAGCCTGCCCAAGAAAGCCTTCTGGTCCCTGGCTTTACCCGTCGTTCTCTATTTCGTGGCGCCTTATATCGTCAGCACCGACACGCCGCTGTGGCTGAACGTGCTGTATGCGCTGGCATTGGTCATACCGCTGGGGCCCATGGTGTACCGCCTGGTGTACCAGCCAGTGGCTGAGGCCAGTGTCCTGGTGCTGCTGATCATTTCGGTGGCAGTGCATTTCGCCATGCTGGGACTGGGGCTGGTGTTCTTCGGTGCCGAAGGCTGGCGTACGCCTCCCTTCATGGAAGGCTCAATCGAGATGGGCGCCATTTCGTGGTCGGCGCAGACATTCTTCGTGCTGGCCACCTGCGCCGTGCTGATTATCGCCTTGTGGATCTTCTTTGGTCGTACGCTATATGGTCGCGCCCTGCGCGCCACCGCCGTCAACCGGCGCGGTGCCCGCCTGGTGGGCATCAGTACCAATATGTCGGGCAGCCTCACATTCACCCTGGCCGCCGCCATCGGTGCCTTGTCAGGCATGCTTATCTCGCCCGTTACCACCATTTACTACGATACGGGCTTTCTCATCGGTCTCAAGGGATTTGTAGCCGCCATCATCGGCGGTCTGGGCAGCTATCCGCTGGCTGCCATCGGGGCCCTGTTCGTCGGCATTCTCGAGGCATTCTCGTCGTTCTGGGCTAGCGCCTATAAAGAGGTCATTGTGTTTACCCTGATCATTCCTGTATTACTGTGGCGCTCGTTCGGCACAACTCACGTTGACGACGAGGAGTAATCATGAACCGTATCATCCTGATCCTTTTTCTCATCGTCATGCTGGTGCTGCCGGCCTGGTCCGGCACACCTGAATTCTGGATTACCCAGCTCAATTACATCGGCCTGGCGGCCCTGGTCGTGTTGGGCCTGATCCTGCTGACCGGGGTAGGCGGCCTGACGTCCTTCGGGCAGGCGGCGTTCGTGGGTATCGGTGCCTATACCACTGCGTACCTCACCACGGCCTCCGGCTGGTCGCCCTGGCTGGCCCTGCTGGCCGGTCTGGTCATCACCTTCGTGGTGGCCTACGTGCTGGGTGCGATTACCCTGCGGCTGTCCGGGCACTACCTGCCGCTGGGCACCATTGCCTGGTGTCTGTCACTGTACTACCTGTTCGGCAACCTCGAATTTCTGGGCCAGTACGACGGTATTGCAGGTATTCAGCCCATCAACTTCCTGGGCTTGTCCCTGCGTGACGGGCGCGATATTTATTATCTGATCTGGCTTGTTGTGTTGTTGTCCATGTGGGCAACGCGCAACCTGCTCGACTCCCGTCCGGGGCGCGCCATTCGCGCGCTGCGCAGCGGCGGCGGCATGGCCGAGTCATTCGGCGTGAACATGGCCTCGTACAAGGTCATCATCTTTGTCTATTCGGCCTTGCTGGCGTGTCTGTCGGGTTGGCTTTACGCCCACATGCAGCGCGCCGTCAGCCCCAGTCCCTTCGGACTGAACTACGGTATCGAGTACCTGTTCATGGCGGTGGTCGGTGGAACCAGTGTGTGGGGCGCCATTGTGGGGTCTGGCCTTATCCTGACGCTCAAGGACCAGATTCAGAACGTGTTGCCCAAGGTCATCGATACCACGGCCAACTTCGAACTGGTGGTGTTCGGCATTCTCATGATTTTGGTGCTGCAGTATGCGCGCGACGGTGTCTGGCCCATCATCTCCTCAAAGTGGGCTGATATTACGGGTCAGTCCAAAGGCCGGCGCGCCGCATCGGCGCCGCCCGAAGCGCCCGCGCTGCCCCAGCGTCAACGCCCGGAGGCGGGCAAGCTGGTTCTCGAGGTCGACGCGGCACGCAAGGAGTTCGGAGGCCTGGTAGCGGTCAACGACATCAGCTTCACGCTCAAGGCCGGCGAGATCATGGGTCTGATCGGCCCCAACGGGGCGGGCAAAAGCACCACGTTCAACCTGATCACCGGCGTGTTGCCGGCCACCAGCGGCAAGATCTCCTTCCTGGGTCATCGTCTCGACAAAATGCCCTCGCGCGAAATTGCCAAGCTGGGCGTGGGGCGCACTTTTCAGCACGTGCAACTGCTGCCCACCATGACGGTTCTCGAAAACGTCGCCTTGGGGGCTCACCTGCGCGGCGAGGTCGGGGTGGTGCCGGCGGCGCTGCGTATCGAGCGTCGTACCGAAGCCGCCTTACTGCATGAAGCGGCAAAGCAATTGCAGCGTGTCGGCCTGGGCGACTATCTCTACGAACAGGCTGGCAACCTCGCGCTGGGTCAGCAGCGTATTCTGGAAATCGCTCGCGCACTTGCGGCGGATCCGGTGCTGCTGCTTCTGGACGAACCGGCGGCAGGCCTGCGCTACAAAGAAAAGCAAGAGCTTGCCGGCGTACTGGATCAACTCCGCAAAGAGGGCATGAGCATCCTGCTGGTCGAGCATGACATGGACTTTGTCATGAACCTCACGGATCACCTTGTGGTCATGGACTTCGGCACCAAGCTGGCCGAAGGCACACCCGCCGAGATTCAGCAAAACCCTGTCGTACTCGAAGCCTACCTTGGCGGCATCGACGACGACATCGAATTCGAAACACCCGAAACCCCAGCCACTGCAGGAGGTACAGCATGAGCACGGGCGCACAACAACCAGTGCTACAGGTCGAGAACCTGAGCACCCAATACGGCAAGGTCCACGCACTGCTCAATGCCAATATCACGGTCGCACCGGGCAGCATTGTCACCGTTATCGGTGGCAACGGCGCGGGCAAGTCCACCATGCTCAACTCCATCATGGGCTCCTTGCCAGCGGCCGGCAGCAGCTCCGGTTCGGTCCTGTATCAGGGTCAGCAGGTCAGCGGCTGGAACGTCGAGCGCCGTGTCGGAGGCGGCATGTCGCTGGTGCCCGAACTGCGCGAGCTGTTCGGCAGCATGACCGTCGAAGACAACCTGCTGTTGGGCGGCTTTCGCCTGTATCGTGCGCGTCAGGCGGGCTGGAAAGACAAGCTGGATGAAGTCTTTGATATCTTTCCGCGCTTGCGCGAGCGGCGCCAGCAGCACGCCGGCACGCTGTCGGGCGGAGAGCGTCAAATGCTGGCGGTTGGCCGGGCTCTTATGGCACAACCCAAACTGCTGATGCTTGACGAGCCCAGCCTGGGGCTGGCTCCACGCATTGTGCGCGAGATCTTCCAGATCATCTCCCGGCTGCGCAGTATGGGGGTTTCCATCTTGCTGGTTGAGCAAAACGCGCGTGCCGCCTTGCAAGTGGCTGATTATGGCTACGTGCTTGAAACCGGCGAGGTCGTGCTTGAAGGGCCTGCCCAGGATCTGGCGCACAACCCTCGGGTTATCGAAAGTTATCTTGGGTTGGGCAATAAGGGCAAAGAGGCCGAATTGGCGTCTTAGTGCCCAAGCATGACACCAAAGGTGTCGTATTTGTCGGCCAAGGAGTCTGAAGCGGCCTGGTCAATGACCAGGCCGTTTTGCATGACATAGAAGCGGTCGGCCAATGGACCGGGGAAATCGAGGTTCTGTTCGATGAGCAGCACTGTGTAACCCAGGCTGCGTAATTGCTCGAGCATGGTCGTCAGGCTTTGAACCATGACGGGTGCCAGACCGTCGGATATGTTGTCGAGCAGCAATAAATTGGCACCAGTACGCAGAATTCGTGCGATGGCGAGCATTTGCTGTTCGCCGCCCGACAAGCGGGTGCAAGGGAGATGGCGGCGTGGATACAACGACGGGATAAGTTCGTAAATTTCGGCAAGCGACATGCCGCCGCCCAGGGTGTCTTCGGCGCTTGATGGCAAAAGCAGGTTTTCTTCACATGAGAGCCCAGTGATGATGCCGCGACCGGCGCCGCAATAGCCGACTCCGAGGTGATGAATTTTATCGGCGGTGTGATGGATGGATTCGGTGCCGTGTATGCGTATCGATCCTTTGCGTCGGGAAGTTCTTCCCATGATGGTTTGCAGAAGTGCGTCGTGTCCGGAGCCGGCGCGTCCCATAAGCGCAACGACTTGTCCGGCTTCGACCTGCAGGTCGACGCCACGCAGAACGTGTTGTTCGTCGTGCCAGGCGTGCAGACCTACGGTTTCGAGTGCGGGGACGTTGAAAGTCGCTGCCGCAGGGTGCTCTTTCATATTATTGCTTGCTTTACATGACGCACGGATGTTTCGGATTCGCGCGTGTGCCGTGGACCGGTGCTTGGTCACTGCCAGGCGCTTGGGTTCAGCCTATTTACTCTAGTATGAAATTTAATTTTGGCGAGCACTATGGGGGTTTTTCATAGGCTATGGAAAACCCCCAGGCAAGCACTTTATCGCGCTTGCGTCTTGTACTTGTAGTCGCAAAGGTCTGCAATTGCGCATTGCGGGCATTTTGGATTGCGGGCGACGCACACATAACGGCCGTGCAAAATTAGCCAATGGTGGGCGTCTTGCAAGAATTCCTTGGGAACGAACCGTTCGAGCTTGCGTTCGACCTCCAGGACGGATTTCCCCGGAGCGATTCCGGTTCGGTTCGAGACCCGAAAAATATGGGTGTCGACCGCGATGGCAGGGACGCCAAATGCAGTGTTGAGCACGACATTGGCTGTTTTGCGACCCACACCCGGCAAGGCCTCAAGCGCTTCGCGATCGCAGGGAACTTCGCCACCGTGCACGTCGAGCAATATCTGGCAGGTCTTGATGACGTTCTGCGCTTTTGTCTTATATAGCCCGATGGTCTTTATGTATTCAGTCAGGCGCTCAAGCCCCAGGTCAAGGATTCCTTGGGGTGTGCCGTGTTCGGGGAAGAACTTGGCGGTTGCAAGGTTGACGGACCGGTCTGTGGCCTGCGCCGACAATATTACGGCTATCAGTAATTGAAAGGTTGTTTCGTACTCGAGTTCCGTGTTGGGAGAGGGGTTTGCTGCGCGGAAGCGTTCGAAGATTTCCTGGCGTTTCTGTTTATTCATGGGTCAGACAGAGGCGCGACGAGCCCTTGCGCGGGCAAGGGCGTCGGCGATTATTTTTTTCTTGGTGGTGGCATCGTGACTGGCTGCCTGGCTGAGACCGGCCTTGTTGGCAAGGGTGCGCGCTGCCAGAGATGACGATTCCTGATGCACGGCCTGAAGCCGCTTTTGCCGGGCCTGATGGTTGATGCGTGCCTGCTCGGCATGCGTTTTGGTCCACTCGTATCCGGCCGGCCGCATTTCGATGCAATCGACCGGACAGGGAGGAACGCATAGCCCGCAGCCCGTGCACTGATCCCCGATCACCGTGTGCATCAGCTTGTTTGCGCCCACAATGGCGTCGACAGGGCAAGCTTGTATGCACAGCGTGCACCCAATGCAATGGGATTCGTCGATATGGGCAAGTTTCAGTTCCTGCGGCTGTCCGCAACTGGTGTCCAGAGGTAGTTCCGGGCGCGACAATAACTGCGCCAGGGCCGCGACGCCCTGCTGACCCCCGGGTGGACAGCGGTTGATGGCTTCGCCTTCGTTGGCGATCGCTTCCGCATAGGGCCGGCACCCCTCATAGCCGCATTGCGTGCATTGGGTCTGAGGCAAAATGGCATCGATCTTGTCGACAATGGCGGAGGGGGTCATTGCAAAAGCGGGGCGCTTGGCCCCCGGGATAGCACTGCGCACTGCGCAGAAAACGGAAGTCAGGCCTGCTGATGCCGGCGAATGAAAGTACTGATTTTAGGACAAATTGTTTCGCGCCACCGGCGTCCCGAGAATATGCCGTAATGGCCGGCGCCCGCAGCCATGTAGTGCTGCTTGCGATCGGCTGGAATATTTGAGCATAGCTTGTGTGCGGCGCGAGTCTGGCCCAGACCCGAGATATCATCCAGCTCGCCTTCGATTGTCAGAAGCGCAGTGTGCGTGATGGCTGCCGGATCAACCCGGCGCCCGTCCACCTCCCATGCTCCGCGGGGAAGCAGGTAGTCCTGGAAGACGATGCGGATGGTATCCAGGTAAAACTGGGCAGGCATGTCCAGCACGGCATTGTATTCGTCGTAGAAGCGGCGATGAGCGTCCGCGTCGTCGTTGTCGCCTTTGATCAGATCGAGATAGAAATCGTAGTGCGAGCTTACGTGCCGCTGCGGGTTCATCGCGACGAAACCGGCATGTTGAAGAAATCCTGGGTAAACGTCGCGGCCGGCTCCCGGATAGCGAGGTGGCACCCGATGGATGAGGTTGTCTTCAAACCAGGAATATGGCTTGGTCGTGGCAAGCATATTGACTTCGGTCGGTGATTCGCGAGGGTCGATCGGACCCCCCATCATCACCATGCTTGAAGGCGTACTGGGGTCGTTGTCGGCGGCCATGAGGGATACGGCAGCCAATACCGGTACGGTCGGCTGACACACCGCAATGACGTGGCTGCCGGCTCCGAGGTGCTTGATGAACTCGCGCACATAGAGGACGTAGTCGCTGAGATGAAATTCGCCCTCGTTCAGGGGCACCATTCGAGCGTCAATCCAGTCAGTAACGTAAATGTCGTGCGCCGGCAACAGCGCCCTGACAGTGTCGCGCAGCAGGGTGGCGTGGTGTCCGGACAGGGGAGCCACCAGAAGCACTTTTGGGTCGGATTGCCGGTTCGCCGGCAGGCGCCGGTGAAAATGCACCAGATTACAGAACGGCTTGTGTAGCACGACGCGTTCGCGTACCGCGACTTTCTTGCCTTCGATTTGCGTGGAATCAAGGCCCCATGCGGGCTTTTCGTAATCTTTGCCCAGCCTGTGAATCAGCTCGTATCCCGCGGCAATATGACGCGAAAAAGGAGTGTATGCCAGGGGGCTGTACGGATGCGAGAAGATCTGCGACCCGGTGTCTGTGAACGCCGAGAGCGGGGTCAGGAACGAACGCTGTAGCTCGTGCAGATCGTAAAGCATGGGGTTCCAGGAAAAAGTGATTGACACCTAAATTATAGGGGTTATCAAAAAAAAATATATAAATATTTGAGCCGCAGAGCCGCTCACAGGCAGTGGCGCCATTTCAACGAGTGGTAGCAAGAAACCGGCCGGGCCAGCGGATATCGCCCTGATTTACCAGTAGTTTTCCAGCGCGAGATTGCCGGGATTGCCCCTTCGTCCCACTGCGAAGCCACGAGGCTTCAACAGGGCGCGGGCTTCCGTGAGCATGTCGGGGTTGCCACAAAGCATCACTTTCGAGCGATCAGGGTCCAGATCCAGGCCGGCCAGTTCTTCGAGTTGTCCGTTCTGGATAAGCTGTGTCAGGCGTGCCTGAGGCATATTGCCGAAGGGTTCCCGGGTCGGGATCGGCAGGTAGCGCAGCTTGGCCGGCCGCGATGAGCCGGCAAGCTGGGGGTGTCCGTGTTCCACCCAGTGCAGGATTTGGTCGCGGTAGGCAAGTTCTTCGACCTGTCGGACACCATGTATCAGGACAATGTTGTCGAAGGCCTTCCAGGTAGCGGGATCGTGCAAGAGGGACAGGTATGCCGACAAGCCGGTACCGGTGGCCAGCAGCCAAAGATCGCCCCCACTAATTCTGGAAATATCGGCTTCTGGCGCAAACCGCTCCAGCGTCAGGAATCCGAAGGCCGTCTTGTCGACATAAATGGCGTCGCCAACCTTCAATGCTGCGAGCCTGGGGCTGAACTCCCCTTCGGGAACCACGATGGAATAGAACTCCATGTGTTCGCGTTGGTGGGGCGCAGTGACCATGGAATAAGCGCGCCAGATGGTGGGCGCTGCGTGCGGGGTGTCGTCTGCCGGCAGTCCCAGTCGGGCGAATTGCCCGGCCACGAAGTCGAAGGCGGGGCTGCGAGTGGTTACTATCGAAAGCAGCTTGCCCGGTACCCAGCTACGCACTTCCAGCACGGCTTCGCGCGTGTACTTCAGATCTGACATCAATCCGGCCTACCCGCGCTCGAGGTACTTGAGTTTATCGGGAACGCCGTTCCAGTCGTCTGCATCGGGTTGAGGCTTTTTGGATCGATTGATCATGCCGAATTCGGGTGAAAGTTCGGCATTCAGAGCAATGAAGTCAATCTGATCAGCGGGCACGTCTTCTTCGGCAAAAATCGCGTTGGCAGGGCATTCGGGCACGCAGACAGCACAGTCAATGCATTCGTCGGGGTCGATAACCAGAAAGTTGGGGCCCTCGCGGAAGCAATCTACGGGGCAGACATCGACACAGTCAGTAAATTTGCACTTGATGCAGTTTTCGGTGACGACGTGGGTCATGGGAACAAGCTCCAGAAAGTATCGCAATGGTCAACACCCTCGCGACCTGGCTTGCTTGGCTTTGCTACGTCGAAAAAAGTAAAGGCATTAAACATTACAATAGGGGCGAAAGTACGCGAAAGCAATTTTACCCAATAAAAACATAGGCCTCCCGATTGACCTGTCCCCGAGTCAGGTCTTTCGCCTGCTTGCAGGCTTGGTGCCTGCCATGGTTTATCCTCGTTTCATGATCATTACCTCTTTACTAGACACCGATCTGTACAAATTCACCATGATGCAGGTGGTGCTGCATCACTTTCCGGCGGCTCAAGTCGAGTACCGGTATAAATGCCGCACGCCGAATGTCAATCTCAGTGCTTATCTGGACGAAATTCGGGCAGAGATACACGCGTTATGCCAATTGAAATTCACCGAAGAAGAGCTTGACTATCTGCGAAGCCTGCGCTTTATCAAAAGTGACTTTGTCGACTTCCTTGGCTTGTTCCACCTGCCCGAGAAATGCATTCATCTGTCTCTGGGCGAGAAGCCGGGCGAGATCGATATCCGGGTTAAAGGCCCGTGGCTGCATACCATTTTGTTCGAAATCCCCGTCCTTGCCATTGTCAACGAGGTGTATTTTCGCAACGAATGCAAGGATCCAGGTTGGGAAGAAGGCCGCCAGCGCTTGCAGTCAAAGATGCAACTGGTAATTGACGATCCCGATCTGGCGGATTTCCGTGTTGCCGAGTACGGGACGCGCCGCCGCTTCTCCAAAGTGTGGCACGACGAGGTCGTCGCCACCATGAAGCGCCAGATGGGTGTGCACTTTGCCGGCACCAGTAATGTTGCGTTGGCCATGAAGCACAACGTGACTCCCTTGGGTACCATGGGTCATGAATACCTTCAGGCCTGCCAGGCGCTGGGGCCCCGGTTGCGAGATTCCCAGGTATTCGCGCTCGAGGTCTGGGCCAAGGAATACCGTGGTGATCTGGGCATAGCCTTGTCGGACGTCTACGGCATGGATGCGTTCCTTCGCGACTTCGACATGTACTTTTGCAAGCTGTTTGATGGTGCCCGTCACGATTCGGGCGATCCCTTCGTCTGGGGTGAACGTTTGCTGGCGCATTACGCCGCAAACCGTACCGACCCCCGGACCAAGACGCTGGTATTTTCGGACGCGCTTACGTTTCCGCGTGCCATCGAACTTGCCCGCCGCTTTGCCGGCCGTTGCAAGGTATCGTTTGGAATCGGTACCAACCTGACCAACGATCTTGGCCACGAGCCTTTGCAAATCGTCATGAAGATGGTGCGCTGTAACGGACAACCGGTGGCCAAGGTATCTGACGCACCTGAAAAGACAATGTGTGACGATCCGGCATATCTGGCCTATCTCAGACAGGTTTTTCAGTTGCCCCCGAGTCCCTAGCCTTCGAGGGCGAGGCAGTCGGCGGCGAAAATCTGATGTTTTAACTCTTTTACAACAAGGCATAAGCAATGAGTGAAAAAAGTGCTGTGATCACTGGTAAGGCGACGCCACGGGGACGCTTTCCGCATTTCAAGCGGGCAGGAGACTTCATCTTCGTATCGGGTACCAGCTCGCGCCGGCCTGACAATTCCTTTGAGGGCGTCGAGGTTGATGCGATGGGCGTTACCAACCTGGATATTCGCGCACAAACCCGCGCCGTCATTCAGAACATCGCCGATATTCTGAAACACGCCGGTGCCGGCCTTTCCGATCTGGTTGATGCTCAGGTTTTTCTGGTCAACATGAACGACTTTGGCGGTTTCAACGAAGTGTGGGGCGAATTTTTCGACTACGATGGCCCGACCAGAACAACGGTTGCCGTTCATCAGCTGCCGCATCCCCATCTGCTGATCGAGATTCGCGCCACGGCATACAAGCCGCTGTCCGCCGAATGACCAACGCCTTCAACCTGATCGAATGGCAACACGATGATAGACATCCACTCGCATTTCTTTCCGCTCATTACCGAAGCAACCGCCAAGCAGTTTGATTCCCAACGTGCACCCTGGCTGCGCGTCAACGAGAACGGAGATCGCGGAGACATCATGTTCGGCGACCAGCCGTTCCGGCCCGTGTACCCGGCATTGTGGGACGCTGATTATCGAGTCAAGGAACTGGATGCCCAAGGGGTCGATGTTCAGATAACCTGCGCGACACCCATTATGTTTGGCTACACCTGGGACGCCTCGAAGGCCGCAGAGTGGGCACGTCAGATGAACGACGAGGCTATCGCCTTCTGTTCGAAATATCCAGATCGGCTCAAGGCCTTGTCCCAGGTTCCGCTGCAAGACACAAAACTGGCTTGTGCCGAAGCTTCGCGGGCGCAGGCGGCAGGATGTATTGGTGTCCAGATCGGCAACCACATGGGTGACAAGGATCTTGACCATCCCGATCTTGTCGACTTTCTGATTCATTGCGCCGAAGAATCCATTCCGGTGTTCGTGCATCCGTGGGACATGATGGGTGGGGAGGGGCGCATGAAGAAGTGGATGCTGCCCTGGCTGGTGGCCATGCCTGCCGAAACCCAGCTTGGCATGCTGTCCCTGATCCTGTCCGGAGCGCTTGAGCGTATTCCCGAAAGCCTGAAGATCTGCTTCGCGCATGGTGGCGGCAGTTTTGCTTATACCCTCGGACGTGTTGATAATGCCTGGAAGCATCGGGATATCGTTCGCCAGGATTGCCCGCGCCCGCCTTCCGAGTATGCAGGCCGGCTGCATACCGACGCGGCTGTTTTCGATCATGCGGCGCTGAATCTGCTGGTGAATACGATGGGTGAGGACCGTGTGATGATGGGTTCTGATTACCCCTTTCCGCTTGGCGAACAGCCCATCGGATCTCTCATCAATTCGGCGCCCGATCTTGCACCGGAACAGCGTAGCAAGCTGCTGGCCGGCAATGCCAGGACATTCTTCAACCTGGGCTGATATGGTGGCAAGGCACCTCTCGACTGCGCTGTAAAGTCTTGGTCACAGTAGCAGGGCCGCCAGGGTCCCTCCAATTTCCCTGCATCGGGTGGTGTCTTCTGCGGTGATCTGCTTTGGCGCGGCAATGGTTTCGGGCGTCTGGGCGTGTGTGATCGCAATGTAAGGGGGCGCGAACTCTTCCAGACGCCAGCCGGTGCAGATGCGCCGGGCTTGCCGCACAGCGCCCTGGCCGTCAGAGCCGGCGGCAATCAGCAGGGCGTAGGGCAAGCCATTGAGGCGGTCGAGTGCCGGGTAATAGCAGCGGTCAAAGAACTCCTTCATTTCCCCGCTGAGCGACGCCAGGTTTTCAGGTGCGCAGAAAATGAAGCCGTCGGCAGTGAGAAGGTCGTTGCCATGCGCCTTGTCTGCACGCAGCGTTCGCAACGAGAACCTGTCGGTTGCGCCTAGCGTATCTGCAATTTCCTTCGCGCCTTCTGCGGCCGCTTCGGCCATTTGCCGGGCCGCTCCGGTGCGAGAGTGCCATACGATAAGCACAGTACGATGTGCGCTGTTCATGGGGCCTTATAGCGAGCGGAATCAAGAACCGGTAGTATAGATGCCGCGCCCGTCGATTACTGGTTTCGTCTCGCAAGCATGCGTTGACCTGCGTGTAATCCGGCCGCCTACATTTACTAATCTGAAGCCTTATGTCCAGTACGCCCGATACTCCTGCCGATGCGCCTCCTTTTGATGCGGCCTGGTTCGAGCGGGTCTCGACAGGTCTCGACGACGATGGCGTATTGCTGCTGAAACAGGCGGTGCAATGGGTCAGGGAACCCCTGAAAGGTCTCAGGGCAAGCACGGGGGAACCCCTGGATTCTCACTGTGCCGCAGTAGCGCGAATTCTGGCGGCCATGCAGACCGATGCCGCGACCCGGGCCAGTTCCTTGCTGGCGGTGCTGCCCGACGACACCACAACATCCGGTAAGCAGAAAAGCCCCATGCTCAAGGTGTTTGGGGCCGAGATTGCTTCACTGGTGCAGGGCACGCGCTCATTGCTGCGGCTTGGTCTATTGGCCGGACGGTCTCGCGACGAGTCTGCCGACCCCCAGGATCAGAAGGAAATGCAGCGCAAGATGTTGCTGGCAATGGCAGCCGATCTTCGTATCGTGTTGCTCAGGTTGGCCTCGCGAATGCAATCCCTTCGCTGGTATGCAGAATCCCGTACGCCGTGTCCTGCCGAATTTGCACGCGAAACCATGGAGCTGTATGCGCCGTTGGCCAACAGGCTGGGCATCTGGCAGTTGAAGTGGGAAATGGAAGACCTTTCCTTCCGGTTTCTTGAGCCTGATACCTACAAGAGCATCGCCCGCCAGCTCGAAGAGCGGCGTACCGAACGCGAGACGTTTATTGCCGAAGTGGTCGAGGAACTTCGAACCATGCTGGCAGATGCCAATATTCGTGCATCCGTAACCGGGCGCCCCAAACACATATACAGCATCTGGAACAAGATGCGCATCAAGAACCTGCCGTTCGACAAACTGTACGACTTGCGGGCCCTGCGAGTGATTGTTGATGATGAAAGGGATTGCTACGCGGCCCTGGCCCTGGTGCATGCGCGGTGGACGCCCATTTCGGACGAATTCGACGATTACATCTCGCGTCCCAAGCCCAACGGTTATCGCTCCCTGCATACGGTGGTGTCTGATGAGTCGGGGCGAACGTTTGAAATTCAGATTCGCACGCAGGAAATGCATGTGTTCGCCGAGTACGGGATGGCGGCGCACTGGCGCTATAAAGAAGCGGGCGCGCAAGGTGGAACCCAGCGGGCTAGCGGCGAGTACGACCGCAAGATCGCCTGGATGCGGCAATTGCTGTCGTGGGGAAGTCAGGATGCGCCCGAGGATGGTCCTTCAGCGAACGATCTGCAGGCCGCTTCCGCCACTGAGTCGCGTTCGGTAACGTCAGACCGGATTTATGTGTTGACGCCGCAAGCTCGGGTAATCGAATTGCCGGCGGGCTCCACTCCCGTGGACTTTGCCTATTACCTGCACACGGATCTGGGCCATCGGTGCCGGGGGGCGCGAATCGACGGTCAGATGGCGCCGTTGCTGACCCGGCTTCAAACCGGCCAAACCGTCGAAATTATTGCAGCGAAATCTGGTGGGCCCTCGCGCGACTGGCTGAATCCTCAGTTGGGCTATCTGGCCAGCCCCCGTTCGCGGGCCAAGGTCAGGGCGTGGTTCAACGCCATCGAGTTGCAAGAACGCATGTCTAACGGGCAGGCGCTGGTCGAAAAGGAACTGCAGAGGCTGGGCAAGACTGCCATCAACCTGGAGCAGCTGGCCCAACAACTGGGTTTCGCCCGCGCCGATGACCTGTATGTGGCTGTTGCAAAGGACGAATTCAGCCTGCGCCAGATCGATCAGGCCCTGAAGGCTCCGGCTGCGAACGCCAATGAGCCTGAACAGCCACAGGTCTTTGTTCCCGGGCAGTCTCGAGCCGCTGATGCTGGGCGAAGCGGCGTGCTTGTCATGGGCGTGGATTCGCTCCTGACCCAACTGGCGCGTTGCTGCCGGCCCGCTCCGCCCGACGAGATTGCCGGATTTGTCACCCGTGGCCGGGGTGTATCGGTTCACAGGCGTGATTGCGCTTCGTTTGCAGGGTTGACTGCCAGGTATCCCGAGCGAATCATTGAAGTCGATTGGGGCGATACCGGCGAGACGGTCTATCCCGTGGATATCGGCATTCATGCACAGCAAAGCGCCAATCTTTTGCGGGATCTGTCCGACGTCTTCGGGCGGCTGCGACTCAATGTGATTGGCGTCAATACACATAGTCGCCGGTCGTTGGCGCACATGGTATTTACAGTAGAGGTCCGTAACGGTGAACAGATCAGCCGGGCCTTGACTGCGCTAAACGAGTTGCCGGGTGTGACGGCGGTGCGCCAGTAACGCTGCAGGGTGGGGCGCATCGAGCCGTGCGCTGGTAAAATCAGGGATTAACTACAGATCCGGTCAGCCATTTGGCGACCGCAGCAACTGAAGAGCCCATCATTGAAATCTTATAACCTGCCCGACGAGCAAGGGCATTTTGGCCAATACGGCGGTTCGTTCGTCTCGGAAACGCTGGTTCATGCGCTGGACGAGCTCAAGGACGCGTACGAGAAATACCGCAACGATCCCGATTTTCAGAACGAATTTGCCTACGAACTGAAGCATTTCGTGGGGCGTCCGAGCCCCGTCTACCATGCCAGACGATGGTCCGAGAAGCTTGGCGGTGCGCAGATCTGGTTCAAGCGCGAAGATCTCAATCATACGGGCGCGCACAAGATCAATAACTGCATCGGCCAGATCCTTTTGGCCCGGCGCATGGGCAAGCCGCGCATCATTGCAGAAACCGGTGCCGGTCAGCACGGGGTCGCCACTGCGACGGTAGCGGCGCGCTACGGGCTCGAGTGTGTCGTGTACATGGGAAGCGAAGACACACGGCGCCAGGCCTCCAACGTGTATCGCATGAAGCTGTTGGGTGCCAAGGTGGTGCCCGTTGATTCGGGCTCGTGCACACTCAAGGATGCCCTGAACGAAGCCATGCGCGACTGGGTGACCAACGTCGAAAGCACCTTTTACATCATCGGAACCGTGGCGGGCCCCCATCCCTATCCGGCCATGGTCAGGGACTTCCAGTCGGTTATCGGTACCGAATGCATCGAACAAATGCCATTGAACGCGGGGCGTCAGCCAGATTACGTGGTGGCGGCGGTAGGTGGCGGTTCCAACGCTATGGGGATTTTCCATCCCTATATCCCTTACGACGACGTTCAGCTCATCGGGGTCGAAGCCGCTGGTGAGGGCCTTGATACCGGCCGCCACGCCGCTTCCCTCAATGCAGGTGCGGTGGGTGTCCTGCATGGCAACCGTACTTATGTCATTCAGGACGAGAACGGGCAGGTCATTGAAACGCATTCAGTTTCGGCAGGGCTCGATTACCCGGGTGTGGGGCCCGAACATGCCTGGCTCAAGGATAGTGGTCGTGCCCAGTATGTGGGCGTCACCGACGACGAAGCCCTGCAGGCTTTTCATGACTGCTGCCGTACTGAGGGCATCATGCCGGCATTGGAGTCATCTCACGCCATCGCCCATGCCGTTCGCCTGGCTCCCACCCTGCCCAAGGACAAGATTATTCTGGTGAATCTTTCGGGCCGCGGAGACAAAGACATGCATACGGTTGCAGAGCGCAGTGGTATCAAGCTGTAGAACAATAAGGTAGCAAGCCATGAATTCCCCGAACAATCGGTTGGCCGCCGCGTTCGCCAAGACCGGCAACCGTGCGGCACTGATTCCCTACATTACGTCGGGTGAGCCTTCCATGCAGGCCACTCCTCCCCTGATGCATGCCTTGGTCAAGGCGGGCGCTGACATCATTGAGTTGGGTGTTCCGTTTTCTGACCCAATGGCCGACGGTCCAGTCATTCAACGCGCCGGGCAGCGGGCGATCGAGCGCGGCGTAGGCCTGAAACAGGTCCTTGAAATGGTCGCCGAGTTTCGTCGCCAAGATAACGAAACACCCGTTGTACTGATGGGTTACGCAAATCCGGTCGAGCGCATGGGTCAGCAGAAATTTGTTGAATCTGCTGCGGCTGCCGGTGTTGACGGCGTACTGGTGGTCGATTATCCGCCCGAAGAAACGGCGGACTTCGCCGCGATGCTCGACGAAGCCGGCCTGGCTCCAATCTTTCTTCTGGCGCCTACTTCCACTGAAGAGCGGATCAAGAAAGTCGGCCAGATTGCCCGCGGCTATGTGTATTATGTGTCCTTGAAGGGCATCACCGGAGCCGGCACGCTTGATACGGCCGATGTCGAACGCCGGCTCGAACTGATTCGCAAGCATGTTCACTTGCCGGTGGGCGTTGGATTCGGCATACGTGATGCCGAAAGCGCACAGCGTCTCGGACGTTTCTCCGACGCCGTCATTATTGGCAGCAAGTTGATCGAGACGATGGAAGACGCAGCGCGCAGGGCTTCTGATCAGGGGCTGAAACAACAGGCAGATATCGATGCCCGTGTCATCGACGCCGCAGCTGACTGGCTGGCCGGCATACGCGCCGCGCTGGATCACGTTTCCGCATAGTTGCGATAAGAAAACATCTTTAGGGATACTCAATGAGCTGGATCGAGAAAATTCTGCCGCCCCGGATCAACCGAAACGATAGCGGTACACGCCGGGTGCCCGAAGGCCTATGGGTAAAGTGCCCCGGCTGCGAAGCGGTTCTTTATAAAGAAGATTTGCAGGCAACACTCAATGTCTGTCCGAATTGCAGCCATCATATGCGCATCGGCGCACGTGCCCGTATCGACGCACTGCTCGATCCCGAGGGCCGTGTTGAAATCGGGCAGGGAACGCGTCCTGTCGACCCCTTGAAATTCAAGGACTCCCGCAAATACCCCGAACGTGTCGCCGAAGCGACAAAGCAAACCGGCGAATCCGAAGCCATGGTTACCATGAGTGGCAGCATTTGCGCTATTCCGGTGGTCTTGTCGTGCTTCGAGTTCGAGTTCATGGGCGGATCGATGGGGTCGGTAGTGGGCGAACGCTTTGTTCGCGGCGTGCAGGAAGCCATCAAGAAGCGCAGCCCCTTTATCTGCGTGGCCGCGTCCGGCGGTGCTCGCATGCAGGAAAGCCTGTTTTCCCTGATGCAGATGGCAAAGACCAATGCCATGCTTACCCGCCTGGCCGACGCCGGTCTGCCGTTCATCAGCGTACTCACCGACCCGACCATGGGTGGGGTCTCCGCAAGCTTCGCCTTCATGGGAGACGTGGTTATTGCCGAGCCCAAGGCTCTGATCGGTTTCGCGGGTCCTCGCGTCATCGAGCAGACGGTTCGCGAGAAACTTCCTGAAGGCTTTCAGCGGGCGGAGTTTCTGCTCGACAAAGGCGCCATAGATATGGTGGTTGATCGCCGCGAGATGCGTAACGAGATTGCCCATTTGCTGGCTTTGCTGATGCGTCAGCCTGTCGACAGCATTGCCAAGACAGAGTAAGCGCTTCGGTCAGGACGTGACGCTGCATCCTGGAAGCAGGCATTGAGGTTGCGGTGACATAAAAAATACCCCGGTATCGGAAAATTCCGTATATCGGGGTGTTTTTTTGCCATGACTTCGCGGCTGTACCTCTACCGGTGCTGGCTGTACCTCTACCGGTGCTCAAGGAACGGCACGGTCGGAGCCGCGGCCCGCGAACGTGTCGCGGGCCTTACCGCTTAATGGCGTGTTTCGACCTGCTGGAGAGGTTCGTCGGCGATAACGGGTGCGGCCTTGCGGGGACGACCAAGTCGTTGCACGGGCTCGGGAGTCGGCGCGGGAGCGTCGGCACGAGTCTCGACAAGTTGCAGTCCCGCGGCGCGAATGACGTCTTCGAGGGATTTCGAGCTTGTCGCGGCCTTGCCGTTAGCCTGCGAGGCAGGCGATGGGACAGAAACGCCGTTTGCGCTGCTGACGGATACGCCTTCCTGAGCCGGCGCTGCATGCGAGTCGGCAGGCGCGTCGACCGTTTTCTGAGCGGACGGTTCGGTTTCGTTTGCAACCGCTTCAGTGTCCGCGCTGGCCACCGCGTCGGTACCCGCATCTGCAACCGCACCTGCGACCGCATCTGTACCCGCGACTTCGACCGCATCTGGACCCGCGTCTGCGACTGCATCAGAAACCGGGACGACTGCGCTGCTTGCAGCCACTACGACCGAAGTGCTGGCTGTGGATTCGACAGGTTCTACGACTTCGTCAGGGGTAATGGCTTTGGTTTGCGCCTCGCCAATTGTCACCGTTTCCGCTTCGGCATGGATGGAACCGGGTGCCTCTGAAGGGGTTGCGCGAGGGTCGTCGATATCGCCGGTATCTTCGGCGGTAGCGACGAGTTCGTCCGGAGTTTGAGCAGGCGGCTCGGTAGCGGCTGATGGCTGGTCGCTGCCTGCTGCCGGCTGTTCTGAGGCCTTTTCAGTCACCGGTTCGGTCGCGCCTGGCTTACCCGCGATCGAGTCTGTGGTACCAGTGCTGGATTGCACAGTTGAAGCATTGTCACTGCCTGCAGATGCAGCGGCTGTCCCCGATTGGGTTTGAGTGCCGGCCGGCTCGGTCTGTGCCGCTGCCGCAATGGCGTTGTCAGAGGCTTCGCTGGACTGGTTCTCGGTGGCTTCGACCTGGCTTTCGCCTGAGCGACGACCGCGGCGACTACGACGGCGACGACGCTTGCGTTCTGGATCGACCTGCTCGCCATCGGTGCCGGACGCTGTCGTTTCGACGTGTACTTGCGGCTCTTCCTGCGAGTTTTCGTGGACCGCATTGTCAGGGGCAGCGGCAGCTACGGCTGCTGTTGCTTCTACCGTGTTGTCGGCAATAGTCTCGTCGCGACGATTCCGGCCGCGACCACGGCGCCCACGACCGTTACGGCTCGAGGTGCTTTCGTTGCTGTCGGTCGCTTCTGCGACGGGGCTGGTCTGAACGTCTTGTTCTACGTCAACCTTTCCGCCACGACCCGCTCCGCGGCGCTGGCTGCGTGGCTGCTCGGTGTCAGCCTCGGATGCGCGCGAGGCGTCGGCGCGGCCACTGTCGCGCCGCTCGCCACGTCGTGTGCGAGAGCGCTCTTCGGGAGACCTTTCGCGTCGGTCACCGCTGCGGGCTTGCTTGCGACGTCCGGCCTGTGAGGATTTCTCGGCAGGCTGGACAACGGCTTCGGCCTGAGGCTTAACGGCCGTGTCGCTGCCGGTCAGCCAGGCTATGACGCGGGCAAACCAGCCGCGTCGGGGAGCCGTAGTGACGGCTGCAGGCTGGACGGCAGGGGATGCGCCCGGTGCAGGCTGGGCAGGGGTGATGCCCTTGACCAGGGCTTCCGGACGCGCCTTGGCGTCTTCAGCCTTTTGAGAAGACCAGCTAAGGGATTCTTCGGGCGGGCTTTGCACCAGTTCGAAGCTGCTTTCGTGTGCTTCGAGGCGAGGGTCGTCGTAACGCAGGCGCTCGATATGATGATGAGGCGTCTCGAGATTCTTGTTTGGAATCAGGACCAGATTTACCTTGAGACGGGATTCGATCTTGGTGATATCGCTGCGTTTTTCGTTGAGCAGGAAGGTGGCGACGTCGACGGGCACCTGAGCGTGCAGGGCGGCCGTGTTCTCTTTCATGGCCTCTTCCTGAAGCAGACGCAGCACGTGCAGGGCACTGGATTCGGCATCGCGAATGACGCCCGTACCCGTGCAACGGGGGCACGTGACATGAGAGCCTTCGTTAAGCGCGGGGCGCAGACGCTGACGTGACAGCTCCATCAGGCCGAAACGGGAAATCTTGCCCATCTGAACCCGCGCACGGTCGAAACGCAAGGCATCGCGCAGGCGGTGCTCGACGGCGCGCTGGTTCTTGCTGTCTTCCATATCGATGAAGTCGATGACGATAAGCCCGCCAAGGTCTCGCAATCGAAGCTGGCGTGCGACTTCGTCTGCAGCTTCAAGGTTGGTGCGCAAGGCGGTTTCTTCGATATCTGCACCGCGCGTGGAGCGTGCGGAGTTGACATCGATTGCCACCAAAGCTTCGGTGTGATCGATGACTACAGAGCCGCCGGACGGCAACTGAATGGTGCGCGAATAGGCGGTTTCGATCTGGTGTTCGATCTGAAATCTGGAAAACAGGGGGACATCATCGCGATACACTTTGACGCGCTGGACATTGTCCGGCATGACCACGCTCATGAAGGCGGTAGCCTGTTCGGCGATTTCGTCGGTGTCGATGAGAATTTCGCCGATTTCGGGCGAGAAATAATCGCGTATGGCGCGGATTACCAGGCTTGATTCCAGGTAGATCAGGATAGGGGCGGCATTGTCGCGCGCGGCGGCATCAATGGCGTTCCATAGCTGCACCAGGTAGGAAAGGTCCCACTGCAGTTCTTCGACACTGCGACCGATCCCGGCAGTACGAGCAATTATGCTCATGCCCGGAGGAGTGTCCAGCTGCTCCATGGCTTCGCGAAGTTCCTGGCGGTCTTCACCCTCGACGCGCCGCGATACGCCGCCCCCCCGGGGGTTGTTGGGCATCAGGACCAGGTACCGGCCGGCCAGGGAAATAAAGGTGGTCAGCGCAGCCCCTTTGTTGCCACGTTCTTCTTTTTCGACCTGAACGATGAGTTCCTGGCCTTCGGTCAGGGCGTCCTGGATACGCGCAGTGCGTACGTCGACCCCTTCCTTGAAGTAACTGCGGGCAATTTCCTTGAAGGGCAGAAAGCCGTGACGTTCTTCGCCGTAACTGACGAAGCAGGCTTCGAGACCGGGTTCGATGCGGGTGATGACACCTTTGTAGATGTTACCTTTACGCTGCTCGCGTCCGGCGGTTTCGATGTCGAGGTCGATGAGTTTCTGACCGTCGACAATGGCAACGCGTAATTCTTCTTGGTGCGTTGCATTGAACAACATGCGTTTCATGAGTGTGTTTTCTCCGTAGTCATGGCGCGCCGATAATCGGCGCACGACCGCGGGCCACTCGGTGTGCAGCGCAAAATCTTGCGGCTGGGGCAGGGCTAGTCCGAATTCAACCGCGCCTGCCGGTGTCGTTAGGCAGGCACGGCGTGCCAACGGGCACGCTGTTCGGTCAGCAGGAAGGTCAGGGTCACAATAGTGGTTGACAAAAAAGTTTGCTGGAGAACGGCAGACGCACGGCAGTTTTTGTGCGGCTGGTGCATAAAACGATGATCTAAGCTTGCAAGACTACAGCGCCGCACGCGACAGACGGGGCCTGGAACTTCTGGCTGGCTTTTGCCACGCCATTGTTGCAACAGGCATCGCCCCGGCGACCTTATGGCCCAGAGGTTGAAATCACAGGCAGTACAATGGGATCTTGCAACCGACGGAGACGCATCCATTGCATCTCTACGTCAGGGGTGGTTTCAGCCTCTATAGGCTGACCCGATTATATGCCGCTTTTCTATATATGCGCAAAACTAAAACCAGTGAACCTCCGGCGCCTGCAGTGCGGATGTTTCAGATTGATACAGATCAGGCAGGACAACGTCTGGACAACTTTCTGGTCCGCGTGTGCAAAGGCGTGCCAAAAAGTCATCTTTACAAAGCCATACGCAGCGGACAGGTGCGCGTCAACAAGGGCCGGGTGACGGCCGATTACCGCCTTCAGCAAGGCGATTCATTGCGTGTTCCTCCCCTTAGGTTGCCGGCGCCTGGTGAAGCCCGGGTGGTTCCCCCGGCAGCGTTTCCGGTGATCTATGAAGATGACGCAATGCTGGTGGTCAACAAGCCTGCAGGTGTGGCTGTACACGGTGGCAGCGGCGTGTCGTTTGGCGTTATCGAGCAGTTGCGCGCAGCCCGCCCCAATACCATGCTGGAACTTGCGCACCGGCTCGATCGCGAAACCTCCGGGCTGCTGATGATCGCCAAGAAGCGATCCGCCCTGGTGGCGCTGCACGATATGCTGCGTGAAGGAAAAGGGCGAAAACACTACCTGGCTCTGGTCAAAGGCGATTGGGTCAACGACCGGCAGCATCTCAAGGCGCCGCTATTGAAGTGGTTGACGGCTTCCGGAGAACGGCGCGTGCGCGTCGACCCTGCCGGCAAGCCTGCGCACACCATCATTACCCTGCAAAAGCGTTACGGCGATTATTCTTTGCTCGATGCGGAACTACGAACGGGCAGAACGCATCAGATAAGGGTGCACCTGGCAGCTGCAGGTTTTCCAATTGTCGGTGACGACAAATACGGCTCGGACGAAGTGCGTGCTCACTTTGCCCGCCTGGGGTTGAATCGAATGTTCTTGCACGCTCATCGTCTCGAGATCCCTCACCCCCTGACAGGCTCCGTGTTGCGTCTGCACGTTGACCTCCCGGACGCATGTCGCGGCATATTGGCCTGTCTGGAGCAGTCATGAAGCAGTATCGCGCCGTGATTTTCGACTGGGATGGCACCGTGATGAATTCCACGCAGGCCATCGTGGCTTCTATTCAGGGTGCTTGTGCGGACATGAATCTTCCCGTGCCGGACGCGCGGACGGCCAGTTGGGTGATCGGCTTGTCGCTCGAGACGGCGCTTTACCATGTGGTGCCTACCCTGACCGCCGATCAGATGGAAGAGTTTCAGCATCGTTATCGAACCCATTATTTCAGCCAGGACAGCCAATTGCCCCTGTTTGAAGGCATGCCGGAATTGCTAAGCGAGTTGCGTGGTCAGGGCACCTTGCTTGGCGTGGCAACAGGCAAAAGCCGGGCGGGTCTGGATCGCGTTTTGGTGCAGTGCGGCATGCATGATCACTTTGACGTAACCCGCTGTGCAGACGAGACGTTCAGCAAGCCCCACCCGGCCATGTTGTTGGAAATTCTCGCGGAGCTATATCTGGAACCCCACGAGGTCGTCATGGTGGGTGACACCTGCCACGACATGCAGATGGCACGCAACGCCGGCGTTGACGGGCTGGCGGTCAGTTATGGTGCACAAGATGTCGAGGCATTGAGCGCGGGTCAGCCCCTGGCCATTGTCGACAGTGTCGAGCAGATGCAAGACTGGTTGACTGATCGCGTTGCGGTACTGCGCTGACGGCCGGCGGGCCATCTCACTTAATCAGGAGAACACCATGGCCAAGCTGAAAATACCTGCCATTCCGGCTTCAGAGATTACGCCTGAAACGGTCTGGCAGGAACGACGACGCTGGATGCGGGTAATGGGAAAGGCGGCTGCGGCATATGGCATTGCAGGCCTGGTGCCGGGGGCCAGCGCCACCACGACGCCCGGTGGTACCGAAGCCGGCGATGAGTTCTGGCGGCCGGCACGAAACCCCGCCTACAATCCTGATGAACCGCTTACGGCAGAGCGGGATGTCTCTACCTATAATAATTTCTACGAGTTTGGTACGGGCAAGGGCGACCCTTCCCGCAACAGTCACGCGTTCAAGACCCGCCCATGGATGGTCTCTGTCGAGGGCGAAGTCGCGAAACCCCGGCAATTCGATCTGGACGACCTGCTTCGATTGGCGCCACTGGAAGAACGTGTGTACCGGTTGCGATGCGTCGAAGCCTGGTCGATGGTCATTCCGTGGCTGGGATACCCGTTGGCCAATCTGATCAAGAAAGTGGAACCTACCTCTAATGCCAGGTTCGTGGAGTTCACCACGGTAATGCAGGCCGAGGCCATGCCGGGGCTTCGCAGCCGCATCCTCGACTGGCCATATGTCGAGGGGCTACGACTCGACGAGGCAATGCATCCGCTTACTCTGCTGGTATTCGGCGTGTACGGAAAACCGTTGCCCGCAGCCAACGGAGCGCCTCTGCGCGTGGCCATTCCTTGGAAGTACGGATTCAAATCGGGCAAGTCCATCGTACGGATACGCTTTACCCGAGAGCAGCCGATGACCAGCTGGGTGCAGGTTGCGCCGCATGAATACGGTTTCTATGCCAATGTGAATCCCGATGTGCCTCATCCTCGATGGAGCCAGGCTACCGAAAGACGCATCGGCGCAGGTCTGTTCGCCCCGCGCGAAAAGACGCTGATGTTCAATGGCTATGAAGAGCAGGTGGCATCGCTTTACCAGGGCCTGGACCTGCGGCGTAATTATTGAATGTTAAGCGCGCGCCAGATCGGTCGATTCAAGCCGCTCGTGTTTCTTGCCGGTCTGTATCCCATGCTTCGATGGATATGGCTGGGGCTGAACAATGACCTGACGGCCAATCCTCCTGAATTCCTGATCCGGTCATCGGGTCTGTGGGCGTTGGTTGCCTTGTGCCTGACCTTGTGCGTGAGCCCGTTGCGCAGGTTATTGAATCAGCCCGCGTTGATCCGCTGTCGGCGCATGTTGGGGCTGTTTGCCTTCTTTTACACAACCTTGCATGTCCTGGCCTGGGGCTGGTGGGAAATGGGTGGGTCCCTGCAGGCCATGTGGGGCGACTTCGTCCAGCGAACCTTTATCACCATCGGCGTGTTCGCCACTGTTCCGATGGTGGCTTTGGCCGTGACTTCGACCCAGGGATGGATGCGCCGCCTGGGAGCCCGTTGGCAGACCCTGCATTACTCCATCTATGCCATCTCCGCCTTATCCGTCTGGCATTTCTGGCTGGTTCGCGCCGGAAAGAACGATTTCAACGAAGTGTACGTCTATGCAACGGTGGTGGCGCTGCTGCTGGGGTGGCGGCTTTTCTTGCGACTCTGGTTGCGGCGGCAATGACACGACACTGCGCATTCGTCCGCCGGCGCAGATGGCACATGTCTTTGTCTGGGCAGGCAGCTTACGTTGTCAGGGCAGGCTTTTTAGAATGGCCAGCGTTTCGGCATCGGGTTGACCATCGTACAGCCGGGGGCGGTAGCGCATCTGGAAGGCGCGAATGACATTGCGAGTGGCCTTGTCGAGTTCGCCGGTTTGGGGCACCGAATATCCGGCACGCTCGAGCGTGCTTTGAATCCAGCGTATGTCTGGCAAACCCTTGCGCTTGAACTCCGCCTGGTACTGTGCCGCCTTTGCTTCGTCAAACCACCGCGCCAGGCCCTCGTCTGCCAGGCGTTTCCATGGAAACAGCGGGCCAGGGTCGACCTTGCGTTGGGGTGCAATATCGCTGTGCCCAACGATGTTGTGCCGTTTTATCTGGTGGCGTTGAACGATATCCTTGAGCAGAAGGATCAGGGCATCAATCTGTGCCTCGGGGTATGGGCTCCAGCTTGTGCCTGATCCTCCGAAATTTACAATTTCTATGCCAATCGACGCGGAATTGATCCCGGCGCTGCCATACCATTGGCTTACGCCCGCATGCCAGGCACGCCGCGATTCGTCCACTAACTGGTAGATTTTGGGCGGGGTGTCGTCGGTAATCAGGTAGTGGCTGCTGACATTACGTCGCGACAATAACTCAAGCGAGCGTTCGGTCGAGGCCGATGTGTAATGCAGCACAATATATTCAACCCGACTGTTCTGGCTCAGTGCCTGGATGCTGCGATCAATTTCAAGTTTTGGTGGCTGAGAGACGTGGGTGGCACAGGCTGTCAGCAAGGTCACCAATGCCGGCACCATCAGGCCCCGCATGAAAGTCAAGGCGTGGTTCAGGTTGGCAAAACGATTCCGCGTGCAAGCTGGGGTTAGACTCGCTTTCATTGCACGCCCGCCCTCAGCTTGCCAGAAAAAGAAATATCGTCGGCATTTTGTTGAGTCCGGGCGGAGCCTTGGACTTCCATTCGTCAATCGAGTACGTGCGTATGCATTCGTCATCGGTTGTCAGGGAACGAGCCACGCACAACCGCGTACGACCGTTGAGGGTTTGCAGCAGCGCCTTGAACATGGCTTCGTTGCGATACGGAGTCTCGATCAGAATTTGGGTTTGACTGTTCTTGCGGGATTCCGTCTCCCAGAGTTTCAGTCGCTTTGCCCGCTCCGACGCGTCG
This sequence comes from Pusillimonas sp., assembly GCF_029263785.1. Lineage (GTDB taxonomy): Bacteria > Pseudomonadota > Gammaproteobacteria > Burkholderiales > Burkholderiaceae_B > Pusillimonas. Next base: position 29,685 of record NZ_JAJUFE010000005.1, read on the forward strand.
ACAGGAGCATAGCCGTGAAAAGCAAAGCGCTGACCATCCAGCCCGCTGGCCATCAAGGCCAGCAGTATCGATGAAGGTCCCACCCAGGGCAGCACCCGAATGCCCATTGAATGGGCCATCGCTGCAACTTTGGCCCCGGGGTCGGCGACAGCCGGGCAGCCGGCTTCGGAAACCAGCCCGATTTCGCCACCCCTGGACGCCTCGCCCAGCCACTTGCGAATCTCTTGGGGATCGGTCTTGGGGCCAAGCGTATGAATCGTGATTTCCTGCAAGGGGCGGGACGTACCAACAAGTTTCAGAAAGGCGCGTGCTGTCTTTGCATTTTCTGCGATATATGTATTTAGCCGTGCTGCGACTTCCTGGGCGGCGGAGGGCAGCCAGGCCGAAACGGGTGCGTTGCCAAGGCCAACTGGAATAAGATGCAAGGTGCCGTTGGTTTTCATATGCCGTGTGTGATGGGGTCGATACCGAATGAGCGTAACATGCGGCACAGGGCAATAAGGGGCAGGCCGATGATGGCCGTCGGGTCCTCGCTGTACATGGCGCGCATAAGGGCAATACCCAGGCTTTCGGCCTTGGCGCTGCCGGCAGTGTCGAAAGGCTTTTCGCGATGAAGATAAGCGTCTATCTGGGCGTCGGTCAATTCGCCGAACTCGCAGCGAGTAATGACGTCATCAATTTCAAATCGACGGCCGTCGTGTACGCAAAGCGCACTGTGAAATTCAACAGTGCGCCCGCTGAGCATCTTCAATTGTTCCCGGGCGCGTTCAAAATTGCCGGGTTTTCCGATAGCCTTGTTATCTACGGTTGCAACTTGATCCGAGCCAATGACAATGGCACCAGGATGCAGCGCACAGATCGCTTCGGCCTTGGCTCGCGACAGGCGCAGCGACAAGGCGGCGGGCGATTCGCCCGGTAGCGGGGTTTCGTCGATATCGGGCGAAATGGCCTCAAAGGGCAGGCCCAGTCGTGACAGCATCTGGTGGCGGTAGCGTGAGCTGGATGCAAGAATCAGGTGCATAGTGTGGTTTTTGGGTGGCGTTTGGTTTGACGGGACAATTCGGAAAGCGTTATTATCTAATGTTTTCTTAGCTTTCAGTTTACCTAGAGCCAGCCAGCTTTGTGGTTGATATTGGGTTTGATATTAGGTTTGATCTTGGGCTTAGAGCTTGAGCTTAGTTTTTGGGGCTTTGCCGCTTAGGCTATATTTGCCCGAACCCCTTGACTTCAAGGGCACAAAGCAATGGTCAGGGACACGGAAAGCTACTTTGGGGCATCTATGAATGGGTCGCGACAAAATGGGCCGCGAAACGAAGGCTGATGCAAGCCGTGAAACCCTTGATCTTTTTGCGTTTACCGCTGCAGCGGGCGCCGGTCGTGAAGGCGGGCAGCTTACGGGAACGCGGGACCTGCTCAGGTTTTCAAGGCTGATCGATGGCCTGCCGCCGCAGTCGACCACCCAGATAAACTGGTCGCTGTACGGCGAATGCACAAGCGGGGGCCGGAGGTATATCGAGGTTCGCGCCCAAGGCCAGATTGTGCTGGAATGCCAGCGTTGCCTGCAGCCCTTTGTGGTACCGCTTCAGGTCGTGAATCGACTCGAGATCGTGCGTAGCCCGGCCGAACTCGACGATGACGACGAGATCGAGCGCATTGTCGGCTCACCCAGGTTTGACGTGCTGGAATTCATCGAAGACGAGCTCATTCTGAGTCTGCCTCCGGTGCCCAAGCACGAAGTTTGTCCTTCTGCGCCGGGGGGTTCGGATTCCGCCGAACAGCCTGATGCCGAAGCAGGGCGCCCATCGCCGTTCGCGGTTCTGGAAAAGCTCAAGAAAGAACGGAATTGATTTAATTTTATTTTTCGGGAAACACGCCAGTAGTGGCGGCCCGGCTTAGGAGTCATCATGGCAGTTCAGCAAAACAAGAAAAGTCCCTCGAAGCGCGGCATGCATCGTTCGCACGATTCCCTGACCACGCCTCCCACGGCTATCGAGCCCACCACCGGCGAGCTTCATCTGCGTCATCACATCAGCCCTAACGGCTTCTATCGCGGCCGCAAAGTGCTCAAGACCAAAAACGACGAATAAATCGCCCCGGTCGTTGCGATCTTTCGCTAGCTTGCGTACTTGATGTCGACAGCTCCGATACGTATCGCCATCGACTGCATGGGGGGAGACGTGGGCTTGCCGGTAACGGTGGCCGCTGCGTACCAGGTTGCTCAGCGCCATCCGGATACCCGTTTCCTTCTTACAGGCGATACGGCGGCAATCCAGTCTCAGCTTTCTGCGCTGGGCTGTACTCGTGACGACTGGTACGAGCTGCTTCCTGCCACCGAAGTCGTCACCATGGACGACACGGTCGAGGTGGCGCTGCGCCGTAAAAAAGACTCATCCATGCGGGTGGCGGTTCAGGCCGTCAAGGAAAATCGTGCAGACGCCTGTGTGTCGGCCGGTAATACCGGAGCATGGATGGCGATTTCGCGCTATGTGCTCAAAACGCTCGACGGTATCGATCGTCCCGCCATCGCCACGTCCATACCCAACCAGAAGGGCGGAGCCACGACCATGCTCGACCTGGGCGCCAATGTCGACTGCACGGCCGAACATCTCTTGCAGTTCGCCATCATGGGTACGGCGCTGGTGACCGCACTGTATGGCAAAGAGCGTCCCACTGTCGGTCTGCTCAACATCGGTGAAGAAGTCATCAAGGGTAACGAAGTCGTCAAGCAGGCTGCCGAGCTGCTGCGAGGCAGTGGTCTGAATTTCTACGGTAACGTCGAAGGCGACGATATCTGCAAGGGAACCGTCGACGTCATCGTGTGCGACGGTTTTGTCGGAAACGTCGTGCTGAAGTCCATCGAGGGTCTGGCCCGCATGGTCAGTCAGATGATGCACGCCGAGTTCAAGCGCGACGTGCTATCGATGGCGTCCGGTCTCATGGCAAAGCCTGTTCTCAACCGGTTCAGAGACAAGGTGGACAACCGCCGTTACAATGGCGCGGCCTTGTTGGGCTTGCGTGGTATCGTCATCAAAAGCCATGGTTCTGCCGATGCATATGCGTTCAGTAATGCACTTCTTCGCGCGCGCGAAGCAGTGCATAACGACCTTCTGGCCGGCACCAGTGCAACGATAGACCATCTTCGCCAAAGCCTCCAGGCGGCTGCCGAACAGGTGGCGAAGCAATCCCATGAACTCTCGGGCCCTGGTCAGCCGGGCGCTTGATGGAATCGAATATGTCTTATGCAAGGATTACCGGGTCGGGCGCCTGCCTGCCGCCTCGGGCCGTCTCCAACGACGAGCTGGCTGCCGAACTGGCGCAGCGCAATGTCGAAACTTCTGATCAATGGATAGTAGAACGTACCGGCATCCGCCAGCGCCACATTGCCGAAGCGGGGACTACGTCCAGCAAGCTGGCTACCGAGGCCGCGCGAATCGCACTGGACGATGCAGGGCTTGCCGCCAGTGATGTAGAGCTGATCATTGTAGCCACCTCCACGCCTGACTTCATTTTCCCAAGTACTGCCTGTCTGGTGCAGGCCAATCTCGGCATCAGTGGGTGTCCGGCCTTTGACGTGCAGGCGGTTTGCAGCGGTTTTGTATACGCGCTCAGCACCGCCGATGCCTTCATTCGTTCGGGGCAGGTCCGCAACGCACTTGTCATTGGCGCCGAAGTGTTTTCATCGATTCTGGATTGGTCCGATCGGCGAACCTGCGTGTTGTTTGGCGATGGCGCCGGCGCGGTAGTGCTGCAGGCTTCCGACAAGCCCGGCATCCTCGCGACAAAACTTCACGCCGATGGAAGTCATAAGGGCATTCTGTACGCTGCCGGCAGCGTGGCTGGCGGAGAGGTCGTTGGCGATCCGTTTTTACGCATGGATGGCCAGGCGGTATTCAAGCTTGCGGTCAATTCACTGTCCCAGTCGGCGCAAGAGGTATGCGAGCAGGCGGGGGTTTCGCTCGAAGAAATAGACTGGATGGTGCCACATCAGGCTAACGTACGGATACTGAATTTCCTGGGCCGAAAGTTGGGTATTCCTTCCGAAAAAGTTATTGTTACACTCGACAAGCACGCCAATACCTCAGCAGCCAGTGTCCCGCTGGCGCTGGATGTGGCGCGTCGGGACGGCCGGATCAAAGAGGGGGATCTGGTATTGATGCAGGGCGTCGGGGGTGGATTCACCTGGGGCTCGGTGCTGGCCAGAATGTAAACTCAGCCGTAGATAAAAGAACATGAAAATTGCTTTTGTATTTCCTGGGCAAGGGTCCCAGGCGGTCGGCATGCTTGATGCGTGGGCGCAAGATGTCGAAGTGGCTCAAACCCTGAATGAGGCCAACCAGGCGCTGGGGCAGGATCTGTCCGCCCTCATCGCGAACGGTCCGGCGGACGAACTCAACCTTACTACCAATACCCAGCCCGCCATGCTCGCGTCGGCGGTCGCCATGTATCGAGCCTGGCTTGCAGCGGGTGGGATGGTTCCCGATCTCGTGGCGGGTCACAGCCTGGGCGAGTACTCGGCCCTGACAGCCGCCGGCGGCCTCGATCTGGCAGATGCGGTCCGGCTGGTCCGGATACGCGCCGATGCCATGCAGCAGGCGGTACCTGTCGGGCAGGGCGGCATGGCGGCCGTTCTCGGTCTGGACGATGATGCTGTACGATCCGTGTGCGAGCAGGCTGCCCGGGGCGAGGTCGTCGAAGCCGTCAATTTCAATGCGCCCGCTCAAGTGGTTATCGCCGGGCATAAGGCCGCCGTTGAGCGTGCCTGCGAGCTGGCCAAGCAGGCAGGTGCCAAGCGTGCTCTGGTGTTGCCCGTTTCTGCTCCGTTTCACTCCAGCTTGCTCAAGCCTGCAGCCGACAAACTGGCCGCTGCGCTGGCAGACATTCAGATGCAAGCGCCTTCCATTCCGCTAGTCAATAACGTGGATGTTGTCTGTACAGACGACCCGCCGGCCATCAAGGATGCGCTGGTGCGCCAGGCCTGGCATCCGGTGCGATGGGTGGAAACCATACAGTTCATGAAGGCCCAGGGGGTCACCCATGTGGTCGAGTGTGGACCTGGAAAGGTGTTGACCGGATTGGTCAAACGCATTGATCGTGATTTGATCGGGCTTTCGATCAGCGACCCGGAGTCGCTGCGTACAACTTTGGAAACTTTGAAGGGGTAGGCACGTGCAACAAGAACTCAGTGGCAAGACAGCATTGGTGACAGGTGCGACGCGGGGCATTGGCAAGGCCATCGCTCTTGAACTGGCAGGGCGGGGAGCACAAGTCGTCGGAACCGCGACCTCACAGGCCGGTGCCGAGTCCATTTCCGAGATGTTGGCGGCATCCGGCGGGCGCGGCGTGGTGCTTGACGTCAACGATGCGCCGGCGTGCGAGGCGCTGGTCGCCGAACTGGCCGCTGACGGCGGGCCGCATATCCTGGTCAACAACGCCGGCATCACTCGCGACACCCTGGCCATGCGCATGAAGGACGAGGACTGGGCGGCGGTGCTGGATACCAACCTTACCGCCGTATTCCGGCTGTCACGTGCTGTTCTCAAGACCATGATGAAGGCACGCGCAGGTCGCATCATCAACATTACGTCTATCGTTGGTTCCAGCGGCAACCCGGGACAGGCGAACTACGCGGCTGCCAAAGCGGGCGTTGCCGGCATGACGCGGGCATTGGCGCGTGAACTCGGCAGTCGTAACATCACGGTCAACTGCGTGTCGCCGGGTTTTATCGAAACCGACATGACCCGCGCGCTCAACGAAACCCAAACTGCTGCCTTGCTGGGACAGATCCCTTTGGGTCGTCTCGGATCCGCTGCCGATATTGCGCATGCCGTAGCGTTTCTTGCCGGTCCACAGGCAGGGTACATCACCGGTACCACCCTCCACGTCAATGGCGGGATGTACATGTAATCAGGCGAACAGGGTAAAATCTGTTCAATTCACAGGTGTTTCCAATGTGGTCCGCCGAACGGTGCAAATGAACAACCACAGGAAATGCCATTTTTTTGTCATGGCCAGCGCCCATTAACCGCGACGTTTGGCTATAATTCGCGGGATTTTTTCCCAATTGGAGATCTGCATGGAAAGCATCGAACAGCGCGTCAAGAAGATCGTCGCTGAACAACTTGGCGTTAACGAAGCCGAGATCAAGAACGAATCTTCCTTTCTTGACGACCTCGGTGCCGATTCGCTCGACATGGTCGAGCTCGTGATGGCACTCGAAGACGAATTCGAAACCGAGATTCCCGACGAGGAAGCCGAGAAGATCACGACGGTTCAGCAAGCGATGGACTACATCAACTCGCATAGCAAGCAGTAATTCAATCATCAGTTGTGGCCGCGGCGTATTGTGTGCGGCCAGAGGGCGGTTCCTAGAAAACAGGCCTGTGGCGTCCGATCTTCCGGTCTGGTGCCATCGGTATGTTTGCCTCGAACCGCTCTTTCAATTTTAGGAGTCATCCGTGAAACGACGTGTCGTCATTACCGGCCTGGGTATTGTCTCGCCTGTGGGCAACAGTATCGACAGTGCTTGGGACAATATCGTTAACGGGCGCTCGGGCATTGGACGCATCACGCGTTTTGATCCCTCGGCTTTCAACGCGCAAATCGCGGGTGAAGTCAAAGATTTCGATGTAACGCAGTATATGGCCGCCAAAGAGGTCAAGACGATGGACACCTTCATCCATTACGGCGTTGCCGCCGGCGTGCAGGCCTGGAAAGATTCGGGTCTCGAAATCAGCGAGACCAATGCAGACCGTGTGGGCGTCATCGTAGGTTCAGGCATCGGGGGTTTGCCGCGTATCGAAGAAACTCAGGTCGATTATCTCGATCGGGGTCCGCGTAGGATTTCCCCGTTCTTCGTACCCGCATCTTTAATCAACCTGGTTTCAGGGCAGCTTTCCATCATGCTGGGTCTCAAGGGGCCAAGCTATGCGGTGGTCTCGGCCTGCACTACAGGCCTGCACTCCATCGGCGATGCTGCACGTCTCATCAAATATGGCGACGCTGATGTCATGGTCGCCGGTGGTGCCGAGTCCACCGTTTCCCCGTTGGGCATCGGTGGTTTTGCAGCCATGCGTGCGCTGTCCACCCGCAACGATGATCCCACTACGGCCTCCCGTCCATGGGATGTCGACCGCGATGGCTTCGTTCTGGGTGAGGGTGCCGGTGTGCTTGTTCTCGAAGAGTACGAGCACGCCCGTAAGCGCGGTGCCAAGATTTATGGCGAGTTCGTCGGATATGGAATGAGCTCCGATGCTCATCACATAACGTCGCCTGATCGTGAGGGCCCCTGCCGCGGCATGATCAACGCCATGCGCGACGGCGAGGTCAATGCCCAGGATATCAGCTACGTCAATGCACACGGCACCTCAACTCCGTTGGGCGACAAGAACGAAACCGAGGCACTCAAGCTGGCATTTGGCGATCACGCCCGCAATCTGGTGGTCAACTCCACCAAGTCCATGACGGGCCATTTGCTGGGTGCGGCGGGCGGCATCGAAGCCGTGTTCACCACGCTGGCGGTGCATCATCAAGTTTCCCCGCCCACGATCAATATCTTCAATCAGGATCCCGAGTGCGATCTCGATTATTGCGCCAACGCGGCGCGTGACATCAAGATCGAGTACGCCTTGTCCAACTCCTTCGGATTTGGCGGCACAAACGGTTCCATGATCGTCAAACGGGTCTAGGTCTGACTACCCCGGCAACGCTTCGGTTCAGCTGGCCTGTTCGACAGGCTGCATGGGTGAACGCTTATACCGTCACCCTGGGCCTGGCGGCGTTGGGCTGCATCTTTATCGCGACGACCTGGTGGGCGACCGTACTCGTCCTCCTGGTCGCAGCACTTTTTACTCCCCGCCATCTCTTCACTTACCGTCCTCCCAGGGTCCTTCATGTTGAAGGGTGGGATGGAGGGTGGCACATTGAGCACCTGGGCCGTGTTGATGCGGCGTGCCTGCAGCATGTCTGGCACGGACCTTCCTGGACGACGCTCAAATTCAAAAAGATCGCAAGCGGCAAGATTCTATATTTGACCCTCTGGAGAGGCGAGGTATCATCACCGGGATGGCGGCTTTTGCGACAGCTTGTTTCTCGGGGCAATAAGCCGCTTGGCCCGCGTACGGAGACCCAATGAGCGAACGCGACGTCGATGCCGAACTGGTCGCACGCGTACAGCGAGGCGATAAAAGGGCTTTTGATCTGCTGGTACTCAAGTATCAGCGCAAGATCATGCGCTTGCTGTCGCGCATGATCCGTGATCCCGGTGACATCGAGGATGTCGCCCAAGAGGCATTCATCAAGGCGTACAGGGCGCTACCCCAGTTTCGGGGTGAAAGCGCGTTCTACACCTGGCTGTATCGTATTGCCATCAATACCGCGCGCAACTGGCAGGCATCCAGTGCAAGACGTCCGAGCGTTCCAAATGTAACAGAGACGCAGGACGGTGAAACTTTTAGTCAGATCGACAACCTAACCGATATCAGCACGCCGGAATCGCTGATGGCAAGCAGGCAGATCGTCGAAACGGTCAATGCCGCCATCGCTGCGTTGCCCGAAGAGCTGCGCACCGCGATCATCCTGCGCGAAATCGAAGGTATGAGCTACGAGGACATTGCCCAGACCATGGAATGTCCCATCGGCACAGTACGGTCGCGAATTTTTCGTGCACGAGAAGCCATTGCGGCTCAATTGCGGCCAGTTTTGGACACTGACTCAGATCGTCGGTGGTAAGGAGTATTCGAAATGCAAGGTGTCAAGCTTGATGCCCAAACTGATTCCTGGGATCACACCGTTTCCGAATGGATGGACGGCGATGGTGAAATTCGCACGGAAGATCTCGATTCGCCCTATGGCCGCCAGGTATGGGACACCTACCATCTGATCGGCGACGTGTTGCGAAGCGAAGATCTGGCCATTAAGCCCTCCGATCTTTTCTACGCCCGGGTGTCAAAGGCCATCGACGCCGAACCCCCCATTGTTGCGCCTCATCGCAGCAGGTTTTCGGCTGCACGTATCGGCTTGTCCGGCGTCGCCGTAGCAGCGGCGGTCGCTTCAGTCATTTGGGTAGCACTTCCGTATTTTTCAGAGTCCGCTCCTGACAACGCCCCCGTACTGGCAGCGGCTGACGAGGGGCAGGTCAATGATTACATCGAAGCCCATCGCCAGTTCGCCGGCGCCAACCCCATCCGTCAGGTCTCGTTCGATACCGGAGCGACGCGCTGATGGAGCTAAAGGGTATTTCGCTTTGCGGTGGCAAACGGGCATTGGCCGATAAGGCCATTAAAAGCTGGGGTCTGGCCTTGTTGCTTGCCTTTGCAGCGACCACACCTGCGCAAGGTGCCGAGCCTTTTGCCGAGCAGGTAAGCGCATTCCTGCAGCAGACCCAGCAGGCTGCGCGCAATTCAGATTACGCGGGTGTGTTCACGTACCAGCAGGGCGCCAACATGCAGTCTTCGCGCATTGTTCATGTTGTTGACGGCACGGGCGAGCGCGAACGCCTGGTCATACTCGACGGCGAACCCCGCGAGTTCATCCGCCATAACGACACGGTGCAGTGCCTGGTGCCGGCCAAAGAGCTCGTGCTGGTTGAAAAACATCGCATGGACCGGTTCCCGGGCGTGTTGCTCGGAGAAAACCACGATCTTGACTCCCACTATGTGCTGCGGCTGCACGACGCTCGTCAGCGTGTCGCCGGGCACGAATGCATGCCAGTCGAAATCCTGCCTCGCGACGAGCTCCGCTATGGGTACAGGTTCTGTGTCGACCCCAAAAGCAAGCTCCTGATCAAGGCTCAGACCATTGATGGTGAAGGCGAAGTCATCAACCAGATCGCCTTCACGTCCTTGCAGCAAGGCTCTGCGGTTCAGGCGCACGAGCTCGAAACCTCGTGGGATTTACGTAATTGGCGCAAGGTACAGGTGGCAACCCAGACGGTCGACGTGGCCAAGCTGGGCTGGCGTGTGGTGCTGCCCCCGGGCTTCCAGCACAGTACGCAGGTTTCACGTCCCATGAAGTCGGGCAAGCCTGTCATGCAGATGGTTCTGACTGATGGTCTGGCTGCCATATCCGTGTTTATAGAGCAGTTTCAACCTAGCCAGGATTCCCGCGTCATGCCCAAGGGCCCCGCTCGGAACGGCGCCATGAATATATATGGGGCGCGTATTGGCGATCATTGGCTGACCGCTATCGGCGAGGTCCCGGTGGCCACGCTCCATCAGCTCGTGGAGCACATTGAATACGTGCCGCCCGCCGGTGCGTTGCACTAGTTCAGATTTTACGTACGAGGAGTCAAACAAGATGCGTACAGCATGCATGTCGATGTACCAAGCCAAGCGATACCTGTTCATGGCCGTCACGGTTCTCTTGATGGCTTGTGCATCCACGCTTTCGATTGCCCAGACTCAGGTTCCGGTACTGTCGGTGCCCGATTTCACCGAAGTTGCTGCCAGATCCGAAGGTTCGGTCGTCAATATTCGAACCACTGAAGCCATACCGGTACGCCGTTCTCCATTTGGGCCTGGCGGGAACGACCCTTACGAAATGTTCCGCTGGTTCTTTGGCCCCGACTTCATGCCCCCAGGCATGCGTCCGTCGCCACGTCGCGAGGGCCCTCCATCGGCCGAGCAAGAAGAGCGTATCGTGCCACGCGGGGTCGGCTCGGGCTTCATTATCTCGGCTGATGGCTACATCCTTACCAACAATCACGTGGTCGAAGGTGCCAACGGTATTTTCGTGACCATGACGGACGGCAAAGAGTACACGGCTGAAATCGTCGGGACCGATCCCCGTACCGATATCGCCCTGATCAAGATCGATGCCAAGGGCCTGAAGCCCCTGCCCATCGGTGACTCCAAGTCGCTCAAGAAAGGGCAGTGGGTGTTGGCCATCGGGTCTCCCTTTGGTCTGGATTCCACCGTCACTGCCGGTATTGTCAGTGCCATCAATCGCGACACCGGTGATTACCTGCCGTTCATTCAGACCGATGTTGCCGTCAACCCGGGCAACTCGGGTGGTCCGCTCATCAACCTTGCCGGAGAAGTGGTCGGGATCAACTCCCAGATCATTTCGCAAAGCGGGGGTTTCATGGGTATCTCCCTGGCCATCCCCATCGACGAAGGCATGAGGGTCGTCCAGCAGCTCAAAGAGCATGGCAAGGTAACGCGTGGACGCATCGGTGTGCAGATCGGCCAGGTGTCGTCCGATGTAGCCAAGGCCATCGGCCTGGGCGATGCTCGTGGCGCCATGGTAAGCAATGTCGATCCTGACGGCCCCGCTGCGGGTGCCGGTGTCCGGTCCGGCGATGTCATCACCAAGTTCGACGGCAAAGACATCAAGCATTGGACCGACCTTCCACGCATCGTGGGCGAAACCAAGCCCGGTACGCGCACCAATCTCGAAGTATGGCGCAAAGGCAGATCTCAAAACCTGAAAGTGACGGTCGGTGAAATGCCTTCCGCGACGGAAACGGCCAGCGCTCCGTCCCAGGGGCCTCAGGGCACTACAGCAGACTCACTGGGTCTGGTAGTGTCAGAAGTGCCGGAAGCGATTCGCAGCCGCCTGGACGTCAAGGGTGGAGTGCAGGTTTCGCAATCACAAGGTCCTGCGGCAGCGGCTGGAATAGTGCCGGGTGACATCATTCTTACGGTCAACAACGAAGACATCACAAGCGTGTCCCAGTTTGCCAAGGTGGTCAGTGGCCTCGACAAGGACAAGGCGGCGGCTGTTCTGGTGTGGCGCGATGGGCAGACTCAATGGGTGCCCGTCACACCCGCCAAATAAATCTGGCGTGTCCGGCGGGCTCCACGGCCCGCCGGAGTCCGCCGGAGCGTATTATTGACGGTGCGCGAGTGTTGGAACGGCCAAGAAATTGCAGCACGGAAAGCCGCGCCCGATGGGGCGGATGCATGCTTTTTGGGTCCTACATTGCCATGCCGTCATGAACGCGTCCAAAACGGCTAAAATGTGGTGATTGCAAGAGGGGCGCCCGATGCGCTCCTCTTTTTTACGTAACGCCGCGACGGCGCTTCCTTTTTCACATATACCCCGTTTTTGGGGTTTGCTCTCGCAGGTTTATGGATCACATCCGCAATTTTTCCATCATTGCCCATATCGATCATGGCAAGTCGACGCTGGCCGACAGGCTGATTCAACGTTGCGGAGGATTGGCCGACCGCGAAATGTCGATGCAAGTGCTTGATTCCATGGATATCGAGCGCGAGAGAGGAATCACCATCAAGGCGCAGACTGCGTCGCTCAGCTACAAGGCGAACGACGGCAAGGTCTACGCCCTGAACCTTATTGACACACCCGGCCACGTCGACTTTTCATACGAGGTCAGCCGCTCCTTGTCAGCGTGCGAGGGCGCGCTGCTGGTGGTGGACGCATCGCAAGGCGTCGAAGCTCAAACCGTGGCCAACTGCTACACCGCGATCGAGCTCGGCGTCGAGGTATTGCCGGTGCTGAACAAGATGGATCTGGCCTCGGCAGACCCCGAGGCTGCCAGCGAAGAGATCGAAGACGTTATCGGAATTGACGCCTCCGAGGCAATTCGTGCCAGCGCCAAGACGGGCATGGGTGTTGACGAGATTCTTGAGGCTATCGTGGCAAAGGTGCCGCCCCCGGTGGGCGACCCCGACAAGCCGCTGCAGGCGCTGATCATCGACTCCTGGTTCGACAATTACGTCGGCGTCATCATGCTGGTGCGTATTGTCAACGGCGTCCTGAACGTCAAGGACAAGGTTCAGCTGATGGCCAGCGGTGCTACACATCCTTGCGACCAGCTTGGCGTATTCACCCCCAAGGCCCAGCCACGCACCAGGCTGTCGGCAGGCGAAGTGGGCTTTGTCATTACCGGCATCAAGGAACTCGAACACGCCAAGGTCGGCGACACACTCACTTTGGCCAACAGGCCTGCCGACAAGCCTTTGCCGGGCTTCAAAGAGGTCAAGCCGCAGGTGTTTGCAGGGGTGTACCCGGTCGAAAGCAGCGAATACGACCAACTGCGCGATTCGCTTGAAAAACTCAAGTTGAACGATTCCTCGTTGATGTTCGAACCCGAAGTGTCACAGGCCTTGGGGTTCGGGTTCCGTTGCGGGTTTTTAGGTCTGCTGCACATGGAAATTGTGCAAGAGCGCCTGGAACGCGAGTTCGACATGGACATCATCACCACTGCGCCGTCGGTGGTGTACGAAGTCGAATTGCGCGACGGCTCGGTCGTCATGATTGAAAGCCCGTCGCGCATGCCCGAGATCGGCCAGATCGCCGAAATCCGTGAACCCATAGTTACGCTCACTCTCTTCATGCCCCAGGAATACGTCGGGCCGGTGATGACGCTTTGCCTGAACAAGCGGGGCGTGCAAAAGAACATGAGCTACCACGGCCGGCAGGTCCATCTGGTTTATGAGGTGCCACTTGCCGAGATCGTGCTGGACTTCTTTGATCGCCTCAAATCCGTGTCGCGAGGCTATGCCTCCATGGATTACGAGTTCAAGGAATACCAGCCATCTGACGTCGTCAAGGTCGATGTTCTCATCAATGGAGATCGCGTCGACGCCTTGTCCATGATGGTGCATCGCAGCAATGCGCGGTACCGCGGGCGAGAGGTGGTGAGCAAGATGCGCGGGCTTATTCCGCGGCAAATGTTTGATATTGCCATTCAGGCGGCCATTGGCGCCGACATCATTGCCCGTGAAAGCGTCAAGGCACTGCGCAAGAACGTTCTGGCAAAATGTTACGGCGGCGATATCTCGCGCAAGAAAAAGCTGCTCGAAAAGCAGAAGGCCGGCAAGAAGCGCATGAAGCAGGTGGGCAACGTCGAGATTCCGCAGGAGGCTTTCCTGGCTATTTTGCAGGTCGAAGACAAATAATAGAAGGGTAAGGCGTGGTATGAGCTGGGATTTCGCACTCATTCTTTTTGTGCTGCTGGTTGTCACGGGGGCTGTCTGGGCACTCGATTTCTTTTATCTGCGATCTCGCCGACTGCTGCGCGCCCAGGCGCAAATGGCAATCTTCGATGCCAACCCCACGGGGGTGGGAACCGTCGAAGCCGCCAAGCTGCGCCAAGAGGCCTATGACGAGGCACATCGGGTCCCGTGGTGGATAGAATATTGCGTCAGCTTCTTCCCCGTCATCCTGTTCGTGTTCGTGCTGCGCTCGTTCGTGGTTGAGCCGTTCCGGATCCCATCCGGGTCCATGCTTCCTACTTTGCAAAACGGCGATCTTATCCTCGTCAACAAGTTTCAGTACGGCATTCGTTTGCCTGTCATTGACAAGAAGATCATTGATATTGGCGAGCCGGCCCGTGGCGACGTACTGGTATTCAGATATCCCGTCGACACCGATATCGACTACGTGAAAAGGGTAATCGGGCTGCCCGGCGATGAGGTCCTTTATCAGGACAAGCAGCTGTTCATAAATGGTGAACTCGTGCCGCAAACCCGCGCAGGCGATTACTTTGAGCCTGACCGGTCGGTCTATGTGGGGCGCTATACTGAAGATCTCGGCGACACAGAGCATTACCTGTTGCTCAACCGGCACGCGCCGCAAGATTACATGCCAATCACCGATTATCCCTTTAGAAGCAATTGCGAGTACGCGCTTAACAGCATACGTTGCAAAGTACCCGAAGGTCATTACTTCATGATGGGCGATAACCGGGACAACAGCCTGGACAGCCGTTACTGGGGTTTTGTGCCCGAAGAGAACATTGTCGGCCGGGCCTTTCTCATCTGGATGAACTTTAGCGAACCCAGTCGCATCGGTGGATTCAAATAATGGCGAGTACGGCAACTCTCGAGACCGCTCTTGATTATCAGTTCCAGGATCCTTCCTTGCTGGAACAGGCCCTGACACACCGTAGTCACGGCGCCCGGCACAACGAAAGGCTCGAATTCCTGGGGGATTCGGTGCTGAATTTCGTGATCGCCGCCATGCTGTACAAGCGATTTTCCAAGGTTGATGAAGGTGATCTCTCTCGGCTTCGGGCCAATTTGGTCAAGCAGTCGTCGCTGGCCGAAATTGCTCAGAAGCTATCTTTGTCGCAGTATCTTCGTTTGGGCGAAGGTGAGCTGAAAAGCGGCGGCTTCCGGCGGCCATCGATTTTGGCCGATACCCTCGAGGCGGTCTTCGGAGCCATCTTCCTTGACGCCGGCTTCGAGGCTGCGCAGCGTACTATCGTAAAGCTCTACACACCCATCATTCAGGGTGTCGATCCAAAAACCCTGGGTAAGGATCCCAAGACGCTTCTGCAAGAACTCCTGCAAGGTCGTAAACTCGACTTGCCCACGTATACCGTTATTGCCACGCACGGCGCAGCACATAATCAGATGTTCGATGTCGAGTGCTCGATTCCGGCTCTTGATATTAAAGTGACGGCAGCAGGTTCCAGCCGTCGCGCCGCCGAACAGCTTGCAGCCACGCAGGCCATTACCGCCGTTCAGGCCCTGGGCCTGGGCAAGGCCGCGGGCAAGAGCAGGGCACGCAAGTCGGCACAGCTGTCGCTGCCCGTGGCCGTTACACAGGAAAACAAATGAGCAGTACGCCATTTCGTTGCGGATTCATCGCCGTCGTGGGGCGTCCCAATGTCGGCAAATCGACCCTGGCCAACGCGCTTATCGGAAGCAAGATTTCCATCGTGTCGCGCAAGGCACAGACCACACGTCATCGAATTCACGGCATTCTTACGCGCGAAAACGAACAGTTTGTATTCGTTGATACTCCGGGCTTCCAGACCCGTCACGGCGGTGCCATGAACCGCATGATGAACCGGGTTGTCACACAAGCCCTGTCCGAGGTCGATGTGGTGCTGCATGTCGTTGAGGCCGGCAAATGGACGGCGGGCGACGAACAGTTGTTGCCCCTGCTGCCCAAGCAGGGTCATACCATACTGGTTGTCAACAAGGTCGACTTGCTCAAGGACAAGAATTCGATGTTCCCCTTCGTAAGCAAGATCATCGCCAAGCATCCTTACTCGGCGGTAGTGCCGGTGAGCGCGGCACGCGAGATTCAGCTCGATAACCTGTTGGGCGAGATTGCCTCGCGGCTTCCCGAGGGTGAACCCATGTTCGACGCCGAGTCCCTCACCGACCGGCCTGTCCGCTTCATCGCCGCAGAGCTGTTGCGCGAGAAGATCTTCCGCCTGGTCGGGGACGAGTTGCCCTACGGGTGTACCGTAGTCATCGAGCAATGGGAAGAAGTCGAGGAGGGCGCACGTATTGCCGCGTGTATCCTGATCGAACGCGAAAGCCATCGACCCATATTGCTTGGTGCCGGCGGCGCACACATGAAGCGTATCGCTACCGAAGCGCGCCAGGATATTCAGGCGCTCCTCGAGAAGCCGGTGCATCTCGAGGTTTACATCAAGGTGCGCAAGGGATGGTCTGATCGCGAAGCAAGTCTGCGCGAACTGGGATATGAGTAGTGCGTCTTCAGGCCGAACCGACGGGCGACGCGGCAATCGCGTTCAAGATGCAGCGGCTTATCTGTTGCACTCAACCGCCTGGAAAGAAACTTCACTGATCATTCAAGCCTTTACCCGTGAGCACGGGAATGTCGCCATGGTGGCAAAGGGCGCGAAACGTCCGTATTCTGTGCTTCGTCCGGTTTTGTCTGCCTTTCAGCCGCTGATATTGAGCTGGAGCGGCAATGGCGAGGTCAAGACGCTGGTACGTGCTGATTGCGGTGGGGTCCGTGCGTTGGGCGGCAAGGCATTGATGTCTGCGTGGTATATGAATGAACTGCTGCTTCGGCTGTTGCCACGCGAAGATCCACATCCCGTCCTGTTTGACGCCTACGATTCCGCACTTGAACAATTGGCCGGAGGTTCGCGGGCAGCGGGTGCCTTGCGGCGTTTTGAGTGGACACTTCTTGACGAGGCCGGATATGGCCTTGACGAAGCCGAGCCCGATTTCGAGGATCCCGCTGTGGAGCCTGGTCTGCGGGCAGCATTGCGGGCCCGGCTTGATGAATTATTGACGCGCCCCTTGCAGACCCGGCGTGTACTTATGGCACTTCAGCAAATTTGACCACTGCTCCTGATAACGCCGGTTTGATGCCGATCCCCGACATCGTCGTGCTGGATACTTGCGTGCTTATCTCGAGCGTGTTGCGGGGCGTATTGCTTCGCCTGGCCGACAAGTCCTGTTTTCAACCTGCATGGAGCGAGGTAATAGGAGACGAATGGCGACGCAATGTCGCTCGGGTGTGGGAGGTCGAGCCGGCTCTGATCCAGGCAGAGTGGGCCGCACTCCAGCATGCCTATCCGGCCGCGGACCAGGGCGATATCAGTGGCTTCAAGGACGGCCTGATTCACAGCGACCCCAAGGACTGGCATGTTGTTGCAGCGGCCCGGGCGGCATTGGCGAAGCAGGCCGGGGCCAGGGTTGCCGTCGTGACGCGCAACCTCAAGGATTTTCGTCGCTCGGAGTTGCGACGCCTGGGGATTGAATTGATGGATCCGGATCAACTTCTGGTTCGTTGCTGGATGCAGCACCGGTCAGATCTCGAGGCGATCCTGGAGCAGGTAATTGGAGAGCGTGCGGCTACGGGCCGGTCGCCCGAACCTTTGCATGAGATGCTGAAGCGGGAGCGCTTGTTCAGGTTAAATAAAATTTGCGACGCCTCTGTATAGAGTGCGTCGCAAATTCCTGGGGTGGCACCGGACGGTGATTTTTCAGCCGGCGGCCTTGACGGATTGCCTTGGGATCAGTCGCGATCACCGCCAAAAATGCCCAGCAGCATCAGCAGATTGGCAAAGATGTTGTACAGGTCGAGATAAATGGCAAGTGTCGCCGAAATGTAGTTGGTTTCGCCACCGCGAATGACGCGCTGAAGGTCGACCAGCAAGAAGGCCGAGAAAATACCGATGGCCAGCACAGACACGGTCAGTACCAAAGCCGGCAGCTGCAGGAAGATGTTTGCGACGGCGGCCACGATCAGGATGACCACACCGGTAAACAGGAACTTCTGCCAATGCGAGAAATCGCGCTTGGTTGTCGTGGCGACGCTAGCCATGGTGGCAAGGACAAGAGCCGTGCCGCCAAACGCCAGCATGATCAGCTGTGCGCCATTCGAGAACCCGAGTACATGCCCGACCAGCCGCGACAGCATGATGCCCATGAAAAAAGTAAAGGCAAGCAGCAGGGCAACACCCAGGGAACTGTTTTTATTGCGTTCGACCAGGAACATCAGGCCAAAAGCACCCACCAGGAAGATGACGACGCTAAACCCGGGGCTGGCTGCCATGATGGAGTTGAGCCCGGTGTTCAGGCCGACGAACGCTCCCAGGACCGTGGGAATCAGCGAGATCGCCAGTAGCCAGTATGTATTGCGCAAGACCCGGTTGCGCACGACTTCGCCCTGAGAGGCGTAGTCGTGGCGGGACAAAGTATTTTGCCGTGGATCGTTCATAAAGAATCCTTGTTGGGAATATCAGTCAAGCGGCGGTTTTGCACCGCCACGGTATGTAAAGAGATTAACTTACAAAATACTGAATGATCAAGTTCTATGCGAGACATCGTGCGCGCGCAAGTTGTATCCCAGAGCCTTGTATTGACGCCAGCGTTCGCGCGCAGCCATCACCGATGGTTCGTCCTGCGACACGATTTCGAGGATGCGTTCGTATCTGGCTGCGTCAGGGGGACATTGCTCGTCGAGATTCATCAGCCACGCGGCGGAAGGGAATGACGACGGATCAACCCCCCTGTTTGAAAGCCAGATGGGCGTTTGTTCGGCAAGGGGGTCGTCTGCATGCACGTGGGGAATGAAGGCAGTTGCCTCAAAACCCCACAGCAGCGTGTCGAACCGTTCGAGCAAGTCGGCATCAGAGCAATAGATGACGAGGCGGCGGCCCTTGTCGTATTGCTTGCGCACCACCTCGCAAGCCATTCTCAGCCGGTCTGGCGCGCCGAATGCAAAATCAACGCGCACGGTCATTTCCGACCCCGATCGGACTTGGCCCGTTTGTGCTGAGCGCCGGCAAAGCTCATGCCTCAGGCTTGATCCTGAAGGAACTGGACCAGCAGCGGAACGGGACGGCCGGAGGCCCCTTTGTCCTTGCCGGAACGCCAGGCAGTACCGGCGATGTCCAGGTGCGCCCATCGATATTTCTCGGTAAAGCGGGAAAGGAAGCAGGCCGCAGTAACCGACCCGGCCGGTGGGCCACCGATGTTGGCGATATCCGCAAAGCTGGAACGAAGTTGCTCTTGATAGGCGTCGTCCAGCGGCATGCGCCACGCCGGGTCGTTGGCGGTGCGACCGGCCTTGAGCAGGCTCTCGGCAAGTTCGTCGTCTTTCGAGAACAGTCCGGTGTTGACATGACCCAGTGCGACCACGCAGGCGCCGGTCAGCGTGGCGACGTCGATCACGGCGGCCGGCCTGAAGCGTTCTGCATAGGTAAGGGCATCGCAAAGAACCAGGCGCCCCTCAGCATCCGTATTGAGGATTTCTATGGTTTGCCCTGACATGCTGGTAACCACGTCGCCGGGTTTGTTTGCCAGGCCGCTGGGCAGGTTTTCGCAAGCAGGAATCAGGGCAACTACAGGTTGATCGAGTTCAAGTTCGGCAACAGCGCGCATGGTACCAAGCACGCTGGCGGCCCCGCACATGTCGTACTTCATCTCGTCCATGTTGGCGGCAGGCTTCAGCGAGATGCCGCCGGCGTCAAAGGTAATGCCTTTGCCAACCAGGACGATCGGTGCCTTGGCGGACTTTGCGCCACGTGTGCCGGCCGGCTGGTACTTGAGTTCGATGAACGCGGGAGGCTGGCTGGAGCCTTTGGCTACCGACAGGAAGGAGCCCATCTTGAGGGCTTCAATCTGCTTGGTGTTGAGCACTCTGGCAGACAAGGATTTGAACTCGCGCGCAAGTTCTTTGGCGGTGTTGCCAAGGTAGGTTGGAGTACATACGTTACCAGGCAGATCACCTAGCTTGCGTGCAAGCTGCATGCCATTGGCGATGGCGCGACCGGCAGCCAGCCCTTGTTGTGCCTGAGCAGCTTGCGCGCGGGGGACATGAACCGTGATTTTCTTAAGCTTCGGCTGGTCCTTGCTGTCTTTCTTGCCCAGCGTGGCATCGTATCGGTAGACCGCCTGACCGGCTGCTATCGCGCAGGCCTGTGCGCGGCTGCGTAAAGTGGTGTCGGGGCAGTCAATCGAGGCGAGCGTCGAGACGCCCTCGGAAAGGCGAGCCTGCGCACAATAATTTGCAAAGGCTTGTTCGGCTCCGGCATGAACTTTGGCGTTGTAACTTTCTTGTTTGCCCAAGCCGACTAAAATGACGCGAGCAGCCGCTACGCCAGGAAGGTTGCGCAGCACCAGATGCGTATTCGGCTTGGCCGTAAATTCGGCTTTAAGCACGTCGCGGATGGCGCCACCGCTTGCATTATCAATAATGTCGGCTGCATTGCCGAGCACACCGTCGGCAAAGACGCCGACCGCCAGTGCCGCAGTTTTGATCTGATGCAAAGAGGCCGAAGTCTGTGTGCTAAATTCCATACGAGTTTCCCTAAGGTGTCTTGCAGATACTGTTATGTGAAATTTCGATTATCCAGCATATTGTCTCATGTCACTATTCAAGCGTTCCGTTGTCTCCGAAATCCTGAGCCATGCCGGCGTGGTGTTTTCCACCTTGCTGGTAGTGTGGCTTAGCGTATTGCTGGTTCGCTTGCTGGGCGAGGCGGCCAACGGCGCTATCGGTGGAGACGTTGTCCTGGGCTTGGCCACGTTTTCAAGTATCACTGCGTTGCCGGTCATACTTTCTGTGTCGCTGTTCATCGCCGTATTGACAACCGTCACCCGAAATTTCCGGGAATCCGAAATGGTGGTCTGGTTTGCAAGCGGTTTGTCATTGAAAGACTGGATCCGGCCGGTTTTGCGATGTGCGGTTCCTGTCGCGTTGCTCATTGCCTTCCTGACCTTGTTTGCCTCGCCGTGGGCTTATCGGCAGATCGCCGAGTATCGGCAGCGTTATGAGCAACGATCCGACATTTCAAAGGTGACCGTCGGGCAGTTTATCGAGACTCAAGAGGGCGCGCGTGTATTTTTTGCCGAAGAGCCGGTGTCTGCAGATGATGAGCTGGGCCGCGTGGTTGCGCGGGTGCTTGACCCGGAATGGTTGAGTGTCATCGCTGCCGAAAGTGCACACATCCAGACCGAAGAGAACGGTGATCGATTCCTGGTCTTGAACGAGGGGCACCGCTACGATCTGCGCAACGGCTCGTCCGAGTTCCGCTTGTTTGACTTCGAACACTATGGCTTTCGACTGGAAAGCAGTTCGGATGCGACATCTCCCCAGGCCATGCGTGAGCTTGCCGAACGCCAGATCAAGGCCCGTCCTACCGAGCAACTGTTTCTGGACGGAAACGACAATGCGCGGTCGCAAATCATGTGGCGACTGGCGCTGCCGCTGGCGGCGCTGAACCTTGCTTTGCTGGCCATACCTTTGGGGTCGGTCAACCCGCGTCTGGGGCGCTCCGGAGACCTGCTTATCGCCGGACTTGTGGGCCTGCTGTACATGAATCTCATCAACCTGTCTCGAGGCTGGATAGGTAATGGACAGCTTAGCTTCGGCCTGGGCGTTTGGCTGGTACACGGAGTGTTTGCCGCCCTGATGGCATTCATGATGTGGCGTAAATTACGCATCAAGGCTCCCAGGCAAACCCCTGTCCCCGCTGATTGATCTTGGCTATGTTGAAGTCAAAATCGGCTATCTATGGGCAACTTCGGCAAACCTGCCCCGATTCATAGTGCCGTATCCCATCACGACGGAAGCGGGCGCACAGTTGCCATATGTATATATCCAAAAATAATTTGGAGTTGGTTTTATATTACTTATAATGGATAGGTCTAAACCGGTCTATCCATCATGAACCTGCAACAGTTCCGATTCGTACGTGAAACCATCCGTCGCAACTTCAATCTTACAGAAGCGGCGCGTGCGCTGTTCACTTCTCAGCCAGGGGTGTCCAAGTCCATCATCGAATTCGAGGATGAACTCGGCATCAAGATCTTCGAGCGCCACGGCAAGCGAATCAAAGGGTTGACCAAGCCGGGTGCGGTGGTGGCGCAGGTCATTGACCGCATCATGCGTGAAGTGGACAACCTGAAGAAGGTCAGCGACGAATTCGCGCATCGGGACGAGGGCGGGGTGGTCATAGGCTGCACGCACGCGCAAGCCCGCTATATCCTGCCCAAGGTCATACCCGCCTTTCGCGAGCGTTTTCCCAAGGTTCGAGTTTCCCTGGCAGAAGGTAATCCGCCCACGCTGGCTCAGATGGTGCTTCATGAGCAGGCCGATCTTGCCATAGCAACGGAGTCCTTGGCCCGAACCCCGGGCCTGGCCACCCTGCCAGTGTACTCATGGGATCACGTCATCGTGATCCGGCCGGATCATCCGTTGGCCGAGCTCACGTCCAGCGAAGCAAGGTCAATTTCCCTGGAGCAACTGGCCGAATATCCGATCATCACCTACGACCGACAGTTTTCGGGTCGCTGCACCATTGATGAAGTTTTTGCCGCGGCCGGCATCACGCCTGATATTGTGCTTGAGGCGATCGATGCCGATATCATCAAGACCTATGTTGATGTCGGTCTGGGTGTGGGCATTATTGCCGGCATGGCCTTTGACCCCCGCCGTGACAAGGGGATGGTGGGAATTCCCGCCGGCCATCTTTTCGGGACGCACACCACAAGGGTAGCGGTAAAGTCAGGCGTGTTCCTGCGCGATTATGTATACGTCTTGCTTGAAATGCTGTCGCCCGAGCTGAGCCGTGATGTGGTCCAGGAAGCCGTCGACTCCGAACCCTTGCGCCAGGTAGTCAACGGTTAGACCTTCAGGCCGGCTGTGGTGGTGTAAGGCGACCCTCCAAAAATAAGAATGATTCCTATTGACTATATAGATAAGAATGATTATCGTTACGGAGACGATTGAATATCGGGGAGAGTCTTCATGACGCAAACGTTCAGCGCAGTTGTGGTCGGAGCCGATCGCCTAGGCAATATTCCGGAGTTGCTGAAGGGTCACAATATTGCCATCAAGCAGCACATCAGCGGGCGAGACCCCGCGCATCAAAAGAAAACGTTGCAGCTTCCCTCGGGCACTGATCTGTTGATCTTATTGACCGATTTCCTGGGTCACAATGTAATGAAAACCTTCCGCGCCGCCGCGCAGCGTTCTGGGGTCAGGGTGTTGGTGTGCCGGCGCTCTGTCTGCTGCATGAAGCGGGCCTTGACTCAAAGCGGGTACTGCGAAGCATGCCCGACGAGAAGCGCTGCGCGCTAGCAGCGATTCATTGGCGCAGTAACAGCTAATTATTTGGAGCCGGTCGCAGATGCCACCAGACGACGGGCTCCGTTATAGCGCTTGCGCCAGTACGATGCCGTCATGTCTTCGATACGTACCACGGCCCCCGTTCGGGGCGCATGGACAAATTTGTGGTTGCCCAAGTAAATGCCGACATGAGAAAACCGGGCACCGCGCGTATTGAAGAAGACCAGATCTCCGCGCTTTAGCTCGGATTTTTTGACCGAGATTCCGTGACGTGCAATATCGGCAGAACGGCGAGGGAGTTTCAGGCCCAGGGATTTCTCGGCGGCATAGCTGACGAGCCCGCTGCAATCGAAACCGGTGCTGGGGGATTCGCCGCCATACTTGTATTTGGTACCGAGCAGGCCCAATGCCGTGCCGACCATTGTTTGTGTGCGAGGCTCGGCGCTGTATCCGCCACGGGCCCGATTGAATTCGGGGCTGGCCAGCCAGGCACCCAGCGGGTCGGATTTGGTTCTGGAAAGATAGCTGTCGCGAACAATGAGGTGATGCGAATCGTTGTCGGCGTACTGCTGGGAATCGGGATTGGTGGCGCATCCCACAAGCGCCAGGGTGGAGCTCACTAGCAGGACCTTGCCTGCGCGCCATAGACTACGAGTGGTGAGCTTCGGAATCGATGGAGTGAGTTGAGGCGGCATGAGTAACGAGATTTCCTGAAATATACGCGTTAACGTCGTAGATAGTTGGCCCTGCCCCGCAATGGGAAAGGTTCAAATAACCATAGACGCGCGAGAATCAAGCGCCCGGCCAAAAAAACTGCCCCGAGTTTAACGAAATGACTTTGGCAGGTAAAGCGAAGTTACAATTTAGTGGCCCAATTTACTTGACAGCAATGCCTGCCAATTTCGTGTAAATGACGAATCCGAATATGGCATGATGTGGCCGAAATGGCGGAACAAAAGAGCGAGATAATCAAAAATCCAGTATGGAGACGGAAAATTGAACGTTGGAACGCACATTTTTGATCGTGCCGGCGCTGCGCGCCCAGAAGGCAGGCCTGGCTCATGACCGGCCCGGTGTCGAATCCGCAGGTCGACTCCACCGACCCTTCGCGTCAGTTGCCTTCAGAGTCCGGCCTGTTTCGCAGTGCGCTCAAACCCGGTGTCAGCATGCGCGAGGTCTGGGCATGGGCCATGTACGACTTCGCCAATTCCGGGTATACCACTGTTGTCATCACCACTGTATTTAGCACCTATTTTGTCGGTGTCGTGGCCGAAGGCCGCAGTTGGGCCACACTCGCCTTCACGATGGCACTGTCCCTGTCGTACCTGGTCATCATGCTCACCATGCCGAGTTTGGGAGCACGGGCCGATGCCCGTGCCGGAAAGCGCCGGCTCTTGTTCAGCAGCACTGCTGGATGCGTGGTAGCCACGGCACTATTGGCTTTGGCTGGCCCCGGGGATATCGCCCTGGCCCTGGTGCTCTTGGCCGTGTCCAACTATTGTTATTGCGTCGGCGAGTCGGTCGTGGCGGCCTTTCTTCCCGAAATGGCACGCCCGAACGCCCTGGGTCGCGTGTCTGGCTGGGGCTGGGGCTTTGGGTATTTTGGCGGAATGCTCACCCTGGGCTTGTCCTTGGGCCTGGTGGGCTGGGCATCTTCACGTGGTGCCGAAGCGCAGCAATACGTTCCGTATGTCATGCTGCTGACCGCCTTCGTGTTTGCAGTGGCGGCCGTTCCTTCTTTCATGTTTTTGCGCGAGCGCAGCGCGCCTAATAATCGGCCTGCCCTGGGTTGGCTGAAGCGCCTGGCGCAAGCCTGGCACGAAACCGGGCAGCATTTCAAGGACTTCCGTCTTCTGCTCATTTGTGGGGCCTTCTATCACGCAGGCATCTCGGTAGTCGTGACCCTGGCGGCAGTTTACGCCAATCAGGCAATGGGCTTCACCATGGCTCAAACCATGGTTCTGGTGTTCACCGTCAATATCGCGGCGGCAGCGGGCGCACTGACGTTCGGCCACTTTCAAGACCGGGTGGGCCACAAGAGGGCATTGACCATTACGTTGTTTGGCTGGATCGCCATGGTACTGGTGGCGTATTCGGCCGTGCAGGTCTGGGTCTTCTGGATTGCTGCTACGCTGGCCGGCCTATGCATGGGTACGAGTCAGAGCGCCGGCCGGGCCATGGTTGGAGGGCTGGCGCCCACACGTCGGCTGGCAGAGTTCTACTCTCTTTGGACTTTTGCCACGCAGCTTGCCGCTGTTGTCGGGCCATTAAGTTATGGCGTGGTCACCTGGGTCACCGACGGCAATCATCGACTTGCGCTACTGATTACAGGCCTGTTTTTTGTAGCCGGTCTGATCGTGCTTACCCGACTCGACTTTGCGCGAGGAGCGCGTGTGCGCGATACTGTACCCCTGTAAGCGTCCAGTCAGTGTAGACGGTTATTAAGTCTATGGGACAAACCAAAAATAGGAGTCAGTCATGTCAAGTGCGGTCGAATCAGTCCTGGTCGAAAAGCGCGTTTTTCAACCCTTCAAGGCCCTTGTAGAACAGGCAAACATATCGGGTATGGATGCCTACCGGGCCTTATGCGACGAAGCAGAAAAGTCGCCGGACGAATTCTGGAGCCGCCTGGCGCGAGAAAACCTGCTCTGGGACAAGCCGTTTTCCACTGTATTGGACGAGTCGGACGCACCGTTCTACAAATGGTTTTCTGATGGTGAACTAAACGTTTCAGCCAACTGCCTGGACAAGCATCTCGACACGCCGACCGCCGATAAGACGGCGATTATTTTTGAGTCGGACGATGGCAAGGTCACGAAGATAACGTACCGCGAGCTTCACGCCCGCGTCTGCGAATTTGCCAACGGTATCAAGTCTCTGGGCTACAAGGCCGGAGAACGCGCCATTATCTATTTGCCCATGTCCATTGAGGCAGTGGTTGCCATGCAGGCCTGCGCGCGTCTGGGCATTGTTCATTCCGTTGTATTCGGCGGGTTCTCGGCCAGAAGTCTCAATGATCGTATCGTTGATGTCGGGGCCACCCTGGTCATTACGGCCGACGAGCAATTGCGCGGTGGCCGAGCCATCCCTCTCAAGCCGGCCGTCGATGAAGCCTTTGGCATGGGCGGGTGCGACGCAATCCGCCATGTAATTGTCTATCGTCGAACCGGCGGCACGATCGACTGGACAGAAGGACGCGATCTATGGATGCACGACCTCTGCCAAGGGCAGCCCACCACCTGCGAGGCGGTACCCGTCAATGCCGAGCATCCGCTATTCATTCTGTATACGTCAGGGTCCACGGGCAAGCCCAAGGGCGTGCAACATGCATCGGCGGGTTTCCTGTTGTGGGCATTGCTGACCACCAAATGGACGTTTGACGCCAAGGACACCGATGTGTATTGGTGTACGGCCGACGTGGGCTGGGTCACCGGTCATACTTACATTACTTACGGGCCTCTGGCGGCGGGGCTGACTCAGATTGTGTTCGAGGGTGTACCGACCTATCCCGATGCCGGCCGATTCTGGGAGATGATCCAGCGCCACAAGGTCACGGTGTTTTACACGGCTCCCACAGCCATCCGCTCCCTGACCAAGGCGGCTGAAACCAACGCCGACGTGCATCCGCGCCGGTACGATCTGAGCAGCCTGCGCATTATTGGTTCGGTGGGCGAGCCCATCAACCCCGAGGCCTGGATGTGGTACTACACCAATGTTGGTGGCGAACGCTGCCCGGTGCTGGATACCTGGTGGCAGACCGAAACCGGTGGTCACATGATCGCTCCCCTGCCGGGTGCTACACCGCTTAAACCGGGTTCGTGCACATTGCCGTTACCGGGCATCGTAGCCGGTGTCGTCGATGAGGCCGGCAAGGATGTGGAGCCTGGCAAGGGTGGCTTCCTGGCTATCAAGCGCCCATGGCCGGGCATGATCCGCACGGTATGGGGCGACCCCGAGCGATTCAAGAGCAGCTATTTCCCCCCCGAGCTCAAGGGCTATTATCTTGCCGGCGACAGTGCACAGCGCGACACCGACGGCTATTTTTGGATCATGGGGCGCGTCGACGACGTCCTGAACGTCTCGGGTCATCGTCTGGGCACCATGGAAGTCGAATCGGCGCTGGTCTCTCATCCACTGGTGGCCGAGGCTGCCGTGGTTGGGCGGCCCGATAGCACGACCGGCGAGGCTGTGGTGGCGTTTGTCGTGCTCAAGCGCGATCTGCCTCAAGGTGAAGAGGCTGTTGAAATCGCCAAGCAACTGCGCGATTGGGTGGCGCATGAAATCGGACCAATCGCCAAGCCTCGCGACATCCGGTTTGGCGAGAACCTGCCGAAAACCCGTTCCGGCAAGATTATGCGTCGCCTGCTCCGGGTAGTAGCCAAGGGCGAAGAAGTGACCCAGGATGTGTCCACGCTCGAGAATCCTGCGATCTTGAACCAGCTTTCACAATCTGTTTGATTGTTGCCGGCCATGCCGGAGAATGAGCGAGCCAGGTTCGCTCTGTTGCCGGCACCAAACGGACAATAAGGAATTTTCGGACCGGGCCGGGTAGCATGGCTACCCGGCCCAACTTATGGGAGTGGGGGTGAATAAAGCGCAGTCTGATCGTGCCGCCTTGATGTGGATGGCGGTGACAGTGTTGATATGGGGTAGTGGCTGGGTCATGATGAAGGCGCTGGCGCAGCGCATCGGTCCGTTCGACCTGGTGGCATTGCGATATGCGGTGGGGTTTGTGACCTTGCTGGTTATTGTTCTGGCTCTGCGGCGTCCGCTCAAATTCCCTCCTTTCTGGTTCACGATCGGCATCGCGGTGTTTCAGACAACGGCATACCAGTGTCTGGTTCAAATGGCGCTGGTTGCCGGAGGCACGGGGCGGGTCGTCATGGTGGCATACACCATGCCTTTCTGGGTGGCGTTGTTTGCATGGGCCGTCATTGGCGACCGGCCCACGCGGCGGCATTGGATAGGTTTTATTCCAGCAGCTGTGGGGCTGACCGTGGTCATACAGCCGTGGCAGGGTCTGGGCGGGATCATTCCTTCCTTGCTGGCTCTTGGCGGTGGCATGTCCTGGGCCCTGGGTACCTTGTTCAGCAAGATGATGTTTCAGCGCAGTCGGCCCGATGTGCTCAGTCTGACCATGTGGCAGTTGCTTCTTGGCACCCTGCTGGCGCTGCCATTTGGATGGCTGATCCCTCAACCCACCATCGTTTGGGACGGCGAAGCTGTATTGGGCATACTTTATCTGGGTGTGATGTCGTCGGCTGCCGCCTGGGGGCTGTGGCTGATGGTTGTGAGTCGAATCCACCCGACCGTGGCGGGAATGGCCGGGCTGGGCGTACCGGTGGTCGCCGTCATTGGTGCCTGGATCGTCCTTGGCGAGCGTCCGGAGCCCCTCGAACAGATCGGCATGTTGTTGATGATGGTCGGACTTGTCATCGTATCGTGGACGCCCAAGGCCTCGTCCGACAAAAAGCCCAGGAACGCATGACGTAAAAACACCCCAAATAGCCTGGCTGGAAGAATCAGCTATTTGGGGTGCGTTCAGCCGGCGATACCGACAATTAGGCTACATGCCGTTGTAGACCGGGCCTTCACCGCCTTGAGGGGCCACCCACACAATATTCTGTGTAGGGTCCTTGATGTCGCAGGTCTTGCAGTGTACGCAGTTTTGCGCGTTGATCTGCAGGCGGTCCTTGCCGCTGTCATCCTTGATGAACTCATAGACGCCGGCCGGACAGTAGCGAGCCTCGGGTCCGCCGTACTTGGCCAGGTTGATTTCTACCGGCACCGACGGATCTTTCAACGTAAGGTGGATGGGCTCGTTTTCGTCGTGGTTGGTATTTGAAATAAACACCGAGCTCAGTCGATCGAATGTCAGTTTGCCGTCTGGCTTCGGGTATTCAATGCGGGCGCACTCAGAGGCTGGTTGCAAACAGGCATGGTCTGGCTTGTTGTGGCGCAAGGTCCAGGGCATCTTGCCTTTTAGCAGCCATTGCTCGATGCCTGTCATCAGGGTGCCGATAGTGCGACCCTTCTTGAACCACTGCTTGAAGTTCCGCGCCTTGTTGAGTTCGGCATGCAGCCACGATTTCTCGAATGCCTCGGGGAAGGCACGCAGTTCATCGTGCTGTCGTCCGGCCGACAAGGCCTCGAACACCGCTTCGGCCGCCAGCGAACCACTCTTGATGGCAGCGTGGCTGCCTTTGATGCGTGACGCATTGAGGAAGCCCGCTTCGCAGCCGACCATTGCGCCACCCGGGAAGATCAGCTTGGGCAAGGAAAGCAGGCCGCCAGCGGTAAGCGAACGGGCACCGTAGGCGATGCGCTTGCCGCCTTCGAAAGTGGGGCGAATGGCCGGATGCGTCTTGAAGCGCTGAAATTCCTCGAAGGGCGACAGCCAGGGGTTGGCATAGTCCAGACCCACCACCAGGCCCACCACTACCAGGTTGTCTGACAGGTGATATAAGAACGAGCCGCCGTAGGTGTCGGAATCGAGCGGCCATCCAGATGTGTGCATGACCAGCCCGGGCTGCGACTGCGCGGGGTCGACTTCCCACATTTCCTTGATGCCGATGGCATAGCTTTGCGGGTTACGACCTTCATCGAGCTTGAAGCGTTCGATCAGCTGACGACCCAATTGCCCGCGGGACCCCTCGGCAAAAAGCGTGTAGCGCGCATGCAGTTCCATACCTGGCTGGTAATTGGGTGTGTGTGAGCCGTCGCGTGCCACACCCATATCACCGGTTGCGACGCCCTTGACAGCACCATCTTCGGTATAAAGGACTTCTGCGGCTGCAAAACCCGGGAAAATCTCGACCCCCAGGGCTTCGGCCTGTTCACCTAGCCAGCGCGTGACATCACCCAGTCGGACGACGTAGTTTCCATGATTCTGGAAGCATTCCGGCAACAGCCAGTTTGGCGTGCTTCTTGCCCCTTTGGCAGTGAGGAACAGGAACTTGTCTTCTGTCACGGGAACGTGAAGGGGCGCGCCTTTGTCCTTCCAGTCAGGAATAAGCTCGTCGAGCGCCTTTGTGTCCATGACTGCGCCGGACAGAATATGTGCTCCGACCTCGGACCCTTTCTCGAGCACGCAGACACTGATTTCGCTTTGCCGCTGTGCGGCGAGCTGCTTGAGGCGGATGGCACTGGCAAGCCCTGCGGGGCCTGCTCCGACGATGACGACGTCATATTCCATTGATTCGCGCTCGGCCATGTATATGGATCTCCCGTATTAATTTCTGTCTTGTGGCAGCAGAAGCCGCGTCGCCCGCACGCGGGGCGATACATGAGCACAAGGATTTTATAAATAAAGCTTTAAGCTGATTGTATTGCAGACCGCCCCGGGGTGGGGGGGATGGGTCGCAAATGGCGCTATGCCGGCGTTATATACTGGGCCAATATTATTTTTTGACACCGAACGTTGGCCACTATGCTGCATGACGAAGTATCCGCTGTGCCATTGGCGGGACACATATTTGAATGCGTGCTTCCTTTGCGCTGGGGCGATCAGGACGCCTTGCACCACGTCAATAACACGCTTTATTTTCGTTACGTGGAAGAAGCCCGCGCGCTATTGTATTTACAGGCCGGCATGCCTGTGCCGGGGGAATATGACCCCGTCCTGGTACATGCCAGTTGCGACTTTCTTCGTCCGTTGCTGTATCCAGGTACTGCGGTCGTCAAGCTGGTGTTCGTAAAATTCGGGCGTACCAGCATGGAGTACGATTTCGTCATCGAACGTCAGGACGATCCCGGAGTCGTTTATGCGCGGGGAAAGAACATCACTGTAAATACCGAGTCGGCCACGGGGCAACCGTGTCCCTGGTTCGAACATCAGCTGGCCGCGTACGCGCGATGTTTCAAGCCGGAAGAACAAGGCTGATTTTCAACCGTTCGGCACCCTTTGAGCCGGACGCATTTTTTGGGATGGAGAGATGGATAAAGTCTATGCAAGTGCCGCAGAAGCACTGGATGGAATAGTTGCAAATGGCCAGACCATTGCCGTTGGCGGGTTTGGTCTGTGCGGTATTCCTGAAGCCCTGATCGAAGCGCTGCGCGATTCGGGTGTTCAGGGCCTTACATGCATCAGCAATAATGCCGGTGTCGATGGTCTGGGCCTGGGGCAATTGCTTGCCACCCGTCAAATCAAGAAGATGATCTCTTCCTACGTTGGCGAGAACAAGGAGTTCGAGCGGCAGTTTCTGGCTGGCGAGCTCGAGCTTGAGTTCACGCCCCAAGGAACCCTCGCAGAAAAACTGCGTGCCGGCGGCGCAGGCATTCCGGCTTTCTTCACCCGCACAGGTGTCGGAACCATGGTGGCAGAAGGCAAAGAGGTGCGAGAGTTCGACGGCGAACAATATGTGCTGGAACGGGCTCTGGTGCCGGATGTATCGCTGGCCAAGGCCTACATTGCCGACCGCAGCGGCAATCTGATTTTTCGCAAGACTGCCCGCAACTTCAATCCGGATGTGGCCATGGCTGGAAAGATCAGCATTGTAGAGGTCGAAAAAATCGTTGAAACGGGCGAGCTGGATCCGGATTCCATTCACCTGCCCGGCATTTATGTGCATCGCATCGTATTGAACGCGAACCCCGCCAAGCACATCGAACATCGCACCGTGCGCAACGCCTGAGGAGACACGAACATGGCATGGAATCGAGATGAAATGGCTGCGCGCGCAGCGCGCGAATTGCAAGATGGCTTCTACGTCAACCTGGGTATAGGCATGCCCACCCTGGTGGCTAATCATGTACCACCCGGTGTCGAGGTCTGGCTGCAATCCGAAAACGGCCTGCTGGGAATTGGCCCGTTTCCTACCGAAGAAGAAATCGACGCAGACCTGATCAATGCGGGCAAGCAGACAGTCACCACCTTGCCGGGTTCGTCTTTTTTCTCGTCGGCAGAATCGTTCGCCATGATACGCGGCGGCAAGATAAATCTGGCCATATTGGGCGCCATGCAGGTGTCTGAAAAAGGCGATCTGGCCAATTGGATGATCCCGGGAAAAATGATCAAGGGTATGGGCGGCGCCATGGATCTCGTCGCCGGCGTGGGACGTGTCGTCGTCCTGATGGAGCACGTGGCACGCAAGAAGGACGGTACCGAAGACTTCAAACTCCTGCCAGAGTGCACACTGCCTTTGACCGGTGTCGGCGTGGTCGACCTCATCATCACCGACCTGGGTGTCATGGAGGTAACCGACGACGGCCTAAAATTGATCGAAGTCGCTCCAGGCGTTACGGTGGAAGAAATCCAGGCCAAGACAAAGGCTAAACTGGACGTTTCCGCAGTCGCCTGAGCAGCCGCGAACCAGAGCAGTCTTGAGACCGGCCGTTCGCCGGGTATCGTCTGCGCAGTTGCGTGATTCAATTCAGCGCCCGTCTTCGTTTACGGGCGCTGTCTCTTTAAGCAAGGTAACTTCATGGATAGCTCCGTATATTTCGGCCGCGTCGCCGCGCTTCGTAATGCCATGGCGAAAGAAGGCATTGACGCCTGCGTCGTACTTTCGTCGGATCCGCACCTTTCGGAGTATTTGCCCGACCATTGGCAGGCACGCGCATGGTTAAGCGGTTTTGAAGGCTCTGCCGGCACCTTGGTTGTCACGCAATTGTTTGCAGGTCTATGGACGGATTCCCGCTACTGGGAACAGGCCGTCGATGATCTGGCCGGTTCCGGCATAGAACTGATGCGTGCCGGCGCCGACGATGTTCCATCCATACCCCGCTGGCTGACAGGACATCTTTCGGCCGGCGCGCGAGTAGCCGTCCATGGTCTGACACTCGCTTTGCGTACATATCAGGACTGGACGCTCGAATTGCAGCCCAGTCAGATCCAACTGGTGACCGATGTCGATTTGCCCGGTCGAATATGGTCCGACCGGCCTTCATTGCCCAGTTCGCCCCTGTACGAGCATCCCGCGCCTTTTGCATGCCGGAGCCGGGCCGGAAACCTTGCCGCGGTCCGTGAGGCAATGAAGCGCGAAAAAGTTGACTGGCACTGGATTTCAACACTGGACGATATCGCCTGGCTTCTTAATCTGCGTGGGGGCGATGTCTCGTACAATCCCGTCTTTCTGGCCCACCTGCTGTTGGGCGAGCAAGAGGCGAAACTCTTTGTCGATGCCTCTCGCATCAGCGTCGCGCTGCAAGAATCCCTTAAAACCGACGGAGTGGAGCTGTTGCCCTATGAAGCGGCATGCGATGTCCTGGCTGGGCTGCCTTCGAACGACCGGATTCTGGTGGATCCGGCCCGAACTACGGTCGGCATCACACGGCATGCCGTGGCCGAGCTGGTCGAAGCCATCAACCCGTCGCACCTGCTCAAATCCCGCAAGACCGGCGCAGAACTCGCGCATGTTCGGCTTGCCATGGAGCAAGACGGTGCAGCCTTGTGCGATTTCTTTGCCTGGTTTGAGTCCGCGTTGGGAAAAGAACCAATTACCGAACTGACCATAGACGAGAAAATCACCGAAGCTCGCGCGCGCCGCGAAAATTTCGTGTCGCCCAGCTTCTCGACCATCGCCGCGTACCGCTCGAACGGAGCGATGCCGCATTACCACGCGACACCGGAATCTCATGCTGTTATCGAGGGGGACGGTCTGTTATTGATCGACTCAGGAGGGCAGTATCTGGGCGGAACGACAGATATCACGCGCGTGGTCCCCGTAGGGACGACAAGCGAGGCAGAAAAACGGGATTACACACTGGTATTGAAGGGAATGATCGCACTGTCCCGTGCTGTATTCCCGGTGGGGGTCGCAGCGCCCGTCCTGGATGCAGTTGCGCGGCAACCTCTGTGGGCGGAGCTGGTCGACTTTGGCCACGGCACCGGCCACGGCGTTGGCTACTTTCTTAATGTTCACGAAGGACCCCAGGCGATATCGTACCGAACTCCTGCCCGGCCGTCGATGGCAATGGAGGAAGGCATGATCACGTCGAACGAACCCGGCCTGTACAGACCTGGAAAGTGGGGCATACGCATCGAGAATCTGGTGGCCTGCCGGAAGGCAGGAGCGTCCGAGTTTGGTTCCTTTCTGAAATTCGAGACTCTTACGCTATGCCCGATCGATACGCGGTGTGTACTGGTGGATATGCTGGATGAGGGTGAGCGGGGCTGGCTCAATGATTACCACCGCGAGGTGCGCGAGAGATTATCACCGCATGTTGATGGTGACGGGCTAGAGTGGCTGATACGCAGGACGGAACCGATTTGAAATGGGTGAGCGCGGATGGTTGCCATGAGCCTGATGTGTTTTGAAGTTCGTGCTGATCAACTGACGTCCGTCGGGCAGGGCTTGAGGACTGCAGAAGCAGCGTCACTCAAGATAAAGCGCCGTCGACCAAATAATTATCACTTGTTCACCATTGCCCCATTTCCGCGTCGGCTATAATCTCAATTTCCCGCTCCTGCCCGGCCGCCCCGGGCACCAATTACGATGACCAAATATGTATTTGTCACGGGTGGGGTAGTGTCCTCTCTCGGTAAGGGCATTGCTGCTGCTTCTCTGGCCGCCATCCTCGAATCGCGTGGCCTGCGCGTCACCATGCTGAAGCTCGATCCGTATATCAACGTTGATCCGGGCACCATGAGCCCCTTCCAGCATGGCGAAGTCTTCGTTACCGAAGACGGCGCTGAAACCGACCTTGATCTGGGTCATTACGAACGCTTCATCTCCGCCCGCATGCGGAAGTTCAACAACTTCACCACCGGCCAGATCTACGAATCCGTCCTGCGTAAAGAACGTCGTGGTGACTACCTCGGAAAAACCGTCCAGGTCATTCCGCATATTACGAACGAAATCCAGGAATTTATCGCGCGTGGCGCCAATGCCGCGTGGAATGGCGAGACTGACATCGCCATCGTCGAAATCGGCGGTACCGTAGGCGATATCGAGTCCTTGCCATTTCTCGAGGCGGCCCGCCAGATGAGCCTGCGCCTGGGCCGCAACAACGCCGCCTTTGTGCACCTGACCCTTGTGCCATTCATCGCTTCGGCCGGCGAGCTCAAGACCAAGCCCACCCAGCACTCCGTGCAGAAATTGCGCGAGATCGGTATTTATCCCAACGCATTGTTGTGCCGGGCTGATCGGCCTGTACCAGACGACGAGCGTGCCAAGATCTCGTTGTTCTCGAATGTGCCCCTGGACGCCGTGATATCCGTCTGGGACGCTGATTCGATTTACGAGATCCCCTCGATGCTTCATAAACAGGGCCTCGACAATCTTGTGTGTGATGCACTGGCCATCTCGCCGCCGCCCGCCGATCTTACCGTTTGGGACAACATGGTGCACGCGCTTCAGAATCCCAAGCACGAAGTACATATTGGCATGGTTGGCAAGTACGTCGACCTGACCGAGTCGTACAAATCCCTGACCGAAGCCTTGGTGCATGCCGGTATTCACACAAATTCGAATGTGTGCATCGAATACATCGACTCGGAAAGCATCGAATCCGAAGGTACCGATTGCCTGTCTCACCTGGATGCCATCCTGGTTCCCGGCGGTTTTGGAAAGCGCGGTACCGAGGGCAAGATCGCGGCGATACAGTATGCCCGTGAAAACGGTGTTCCCTACTTGGGAATTTGCCTGGGCATGCAGCTGGCCGTCATCGAGTTTGCACGCAACGTGGCCGGCCTGGAAGGCGCCAACAGTACCGAGTTTGATCCTTCCACCCCCCATCCCGTCGTCGCATTGATTACCGAGTGGCAGGATCGTGAAGGGCAAATCGAGCGTCGGGACTCAACGTCCGATCTCGGAGGCACCATGCGCAAGGGTGCGCAGCGTTGCCCTGTAAAGCCCAATACCCGTGCACATGCCATTTATGGCAATGAAGTTTACGAGCGCCATCGCCACCGTTACGAAGTGAACAACGCCTACGTGCCCCGTCTGGAAGAGGCCGGCATGGTGATCAGTGCGCGCACGCCCACCGAGCAATTGCCCGAAATAATGGAACTGCCGCAGCATCCCTGGTTCATGGGCGTACAGTTTCACCCCGAATTCACCTCTACGCCGCGCGACGGCCATCCGTTGTTCAGCAGCTTCATCAATGCGGCATTGCAGCGTCAGGCTCAGGCCGCCAAGGAAAACGTTTCATGAAATTGGGCGGATTCCAAGTGGGTCTGGACCAGCCGTTCTTTCTTATCGCCGGCCCCTGTGTCATAGAGTCACGCGAGCTTGCCTTCGAAACAGCCGGCCGGCTGCAAGAGATCACGCGCGAACTCGGTATCCCGTTCATTTATAAAAGCTCGTTCGACAAGGCCAATCGCAGCTCGGGCAGCTCCTTCCGCGGCCCGGGCATGCAAGAAGGTCTGGCCATCCTTGCAGACGTACGAGACCATTTCGGTGTGCCCGTGCTTACCGACGTTCACACCGAGGATCAGGTTGCCGAAGTTGCCGCTGTGGTTGACGTGCTGCAGACGCCGGCATTCCTGTGCCGTCAAACCGATTTCATCCGCGCCTGTGCGGCAACGCTCAAGCCGGTCAATATCAAGAAAGGCCAGTTCCTTGCGCCGCACGACATGATCCAGGTCGTCAAGAAAGCGCGCGAGGCAGCTATCGAGGCTGGCGGAGCCGGCGACAATATTCTCGTGTGCGAACGCGGTGCCTCGTTTGGCTATAACAATCTGGTCTCCGACATGCGGTCGCTGGCTATCATGCGTGAAACCGGATGCCCGGTGGTGTTCGACGCCACTCACTCGGTGCAATTGCCTGGCGGGCAAGGTACCAGTTCCGGCGGACAAAGCGAGTTCGTGCCCGTGCTGGCGCGTGCAGCAGTAGCCGCAGGCATATCGGGACTTTTCATGGAGACCCATCCGGATCCATCCAGGGCGTTGTCGGATGGACCCAATGCGGTTCCCCTGGATCGCATGGCATCTCTGCTTGAATCATTGGCGTCCATTGACCGCATCGTCAAGCAAAGCGGGGTGCTCCAGCAGGGGCTGTGAATTTCTGCAAGGCCCTGCAACAAGCGATACGGGCTCTTGCTTTTGCACAGTACAATCGAAGTTTTTCTGGCGGGCCGGCGATAGTGTTACCCGGCGATTCAAAGCTCCGGCCGCCGTCGGCTCCAATCATCAGGCAGGAACATCAATACCATGAGTGCAATCGTAGACATCATCGGACGCGAAATACTTGATTCACGCGGCAACCCTACCGTCGAGTGCGACGTACTGCTGGAATCCGGCGCCATGGGCCGCGCGGCGGTTCCATCAGGTGCTTCCACCGGTTCACGTGAGGCCATCGAGCTGCGCGACGGCGATAAGTCGCGTTATCTGGGCAAGGGTGTCCTGCGCGCTGTCGAGAATCTCAACACTGAAATCTCCGAGGCGTTGATGGGTCTGGATGCACAGGAACAGACCTTCGTCGACCGCACCCTCATCGATCTGGACGGCACCGAAAACAAAGAGCGTTTGGGTGCTAATGCCATGCTGGCAGCCAGTATGGCTGTGGCGCGCGCTGCGGCAGACGATTCCGGTCTGTCGCTGTATCGCTATTTTGGCGGTAGC
Organism: Pusillimonas sp.; assembly: GCF_029263785.1. Taxonomy (GTDB): domain Bacteria; phylum Pseudomonadota; class Gammaproteobacteria; order Burkholderiales; family Burkholderiaceae_B; genus Pusillimonas. Next base: position 67,447 of record NZ_JAJUFE010000005.1, read on the forward strand.
GGCCCCATGCAGATGCCGGTTCCAATGATGAACGTGATTAACGGCGGTGCACACGCCAACAACACGCTCGACATGCAGGAATTCATGATTCTTCCCATCGGTGCGACCAGCTTCCGCGAGTCGCTGCGCATGGGCGCTGAAGTGTTTCATGCCCTCAAGAAGCTGATCCATGACCAGGGCATGTCGACGGCAGTGGGTGATGAAGGTGGCTTCGCTCCAAACGTTGCCAATCACGAGGCTGCGATCCAGTTGATTCTCGAGGCCATCTCCGCCGCGGGTTACGAAGCTGGTTCACAAATTGCGCTGGGTCTGGATTGTGCCAGTACCGAATTCTATCGCGACGGCCGTTACCATTTGGCCGGCGAGGGTGGTGTATCGCTGACATCACAGGATTTCTCCAACCTTTTGGCAACCTGGTGCGACAAGTACCCCATCATTACCATCGAAGACGGCATGGCCGAGAATGATTGGGAAGGCTGGAAGATCCTTTCAGAACAGCTGGGCAAGAAGGTGCAATTGGTAGGCGATGACCTGTTCGTAACCAATACCCGCATCCTGAAGCAAGGCATCGAACAGGGCATTGCCAACTCCATCCTGATCAAGATCAACCAGATCGGCACGCTTACCGAAACCTTTGCGGCCATCGAAATGGCCAAGCGTGCGGGTTACACAGCCGTGATTTCGCACCGTTCGGGCGAAACCGAAGACTCAACCATTGCCGACATCGCCGTTGCCACCAACGCGATGCAGATCAAGACGGGATCGCTTTCGCGCTCGGATCGTATGGCCAAGTACAATCAACTACTTCGCATCGAAGAAGAGCTTGCCGACGTTGCCTCGTACCCCGGCCGCGACGCTTTCTACAATTTGCGCTAAACCCCGGCTTGCCCGCTTTTGGGCGAGCCAGGTCTGACAGGCCCTACCGACCATGCGACTGCTACTGATTGTTCTGGTCTTGCTGACGGCATTCATCCAGTACCCGCTATGGTTGGGAAAGGGCGGCTGGTTGCGGGTGCACGAACTCCAGGCGCAGATCGCTGCGCAAAGCGAAACCAATGAAGCACTGGTCGCCCGCAATAATGCACTCGCCGCCGAGGTACAAGACCTGAAGTCGGGTACCCAGGCCATCGAAGAACGCGCTCGGGGCGAAATGGGCATGGTCAAGGAAGGCGAAATCTTTGTTCAATTGCTGGCTCCCAACGAAAGGCAGCCGGTAATATCCACCCCTCAAGCTAAAACCTCAAAAGTTGGCCGCTAGCGTCAGGGCTGCCCGGCACTGATTTCATGCCTTCGGAGCCAGGGTGATGTTTGGTATTTCAGTGCCTGCCTACAGGCAACACAACACGGTTCCGCATACGTCCTTTGGGTCGACAGGAACCGTGTTTTCGTTTCGGCCCGACCCAGCGGTTTCGGAAGACGGAAGCGTAACCGGTTGCTCGGGCGAGTAAGGAGGATCGACTGGACGCAGAAGCGATTCGCCGGGCTGAGGGGGCTGTTCGGAGTTTGGTAATAGGGGATTGGCAGGGAGCTTGCCGCGGCCAAGACACCAGATCCCGTTGCAGGGCGGCTGAACGCCGGACAGCGCAGAAAACAGGCCAGGCGCGCTTGTCAGCACCTTGTCGCTGCTTTGAGGCCAGGCAACGGGGTGGGACTGCATGGCAAGGCGCAAGGTTTGTCGCAAGGGCAAATAGCCGCTTGCGTAGGCGCTTTTGGCGTGCCCTTGCGAGAGGGGTGCCAGTAACCTCATGAGCCCCTGCATGCCGGGCACCAGGGGCTCATGCATATAGCTAAGTTGCAGTACCAGGCTGTTGGCATCGAAGATGGTTCCGCCCGAAGCCGGTCCACGGCCGGACGGCCAGCCTTGCTGTATGTGCCGCTGGTGTTGCTCGGCCTGATAATTGTTGTCGATGTGGTCCAGCCCCTGGGCGTCTGAGACGGAGACTCGGCGTGACGCGAAGTCGGTGAAGGCGGCCCGGGACGGCGAAACAATGACGATTTGCCAGGGTGGCGCCCCCGAGCGTTGCCGTCGTTGCGTCAGTGCTTGCTGCAGCCGATTGTAGGCCTGTTGGCGTGACGGCGCGGCGTAAACAGGCAGCAGGGCAAGTTCGAACGCGGTCTCGATGGTTGAGGGCCGGGCATGGTCGACGATACCGGCGCGACCGGCTTCAAGCAGTGCGAGGCTCAGGGCCTGCTTGACCAGAAACCATCTGCTGATCTCGATTGCCGCCAGCGCAACCATCAGCACGGGTATGGCAATTATGGTGAATTCGAGTGCGCCGGCACCGCGCTGCGAGCCGGGCCTCGGGAAGCGGGGGGCGGTAAGCATGCATCAGTATGCTTACCGCTTTGTCAAAGGTCGATTGTGGAAAGTGCCAGTGATGTTTTCGCGAAACCAGCCTGGGCCGGCAGCCAGGTCTAGTGTATGGTGCCCGCGTCAGGCGGGGGAGCGTCTTGAGGCTTGGTAAACAACTGGGCACAATCAATGGCATCGAAGCGATAAGGTTTGCCGCAAAAGTTGCATGACACGTCGATTCGATCGCGCTGCGACAGGATGTCCTCGATTTCGTCCCGCCCCAGCATGCGAAGCATATTTGCCACGCGGTCGCGAGTACAGGGACAATGCCAGCGCACCTTCAGCGGATCAAAGGCCAACAGGCTCTCTTCCCAGAACAGGCGATGGATGAGGGTGTCGGTATCCAGTTGCAGGAGCTCGTGGGCGTCAATGGTACTGGCAAGAGCCACGGCACGCTCCCAGGTGTCGTGACTGACTGTGGCGGCGGAACCCGTACCGCCCTGACCAGGCATCCGTTGCAGCAGGAGGCCTGCGGCATGGTCGCTATCGGCATTCAACCACAGGCGGGTGTCGAGCTGTTCGGAGTTGCGCATGTAATGCTCCAGAACCTCGGCCACGCTGTCGCCTTCGAGGGGGACCACACCCTGATAGGGTTGCATGTCGGCATTCTTGCGTTGCGGATCGAGAACAACAATGAACCGGCCCTGACCCTGGCTGTTGAGCAGGCTTTGCAGTGTGCCGTCGCGGGGCACTGCCAGTCCTTCACGCAGGCTGGCGGTGGCACGTATGGTCAGGTCAGATGTGCATTCGACCACGATGAGCGAAATGGGACCGTCGCCCTGTAATTGCAATACCAGGGAGCCATCAAACTTGATGTTGGTGGCAAGCAGCACTGCAGCCGCAGTAAGTTCACCGAGCAGCTTCTGCACGCACGGTGGATAGCTTTGATGGATAAGGCCCGTACGCCAGGCTTCGTCCAGCTTTACGGCTTGCGCGCGAACGCTCTGATCTTCGAACAGGTACTTCTTAAGTAAATCGCTCATGAGCGGATTTTAGCCCGAAAGCTTCTTCAGGCCTTGCCGGTACTCGCGCGCCCGCAGCACATAGCTCTGAGTGTTCTCGTGCATGAAATGAATTTCGTTTTCGGTGAGTTCGCGAACGACCTTCCCGACTCCAACGACCAGTGAATTGTCAGGAATCTGGCGTCCTTCGGGAATGATGGCACCGGCGCCAATCAGGCAGTTGCGTCCGATATGCGCGTTATTCAGGACGATTGCCTGCATGCCTATCAGGGCGCCCTCTTCGATGGTGCAGCCATGCAACATGGCTTGATGCCCCACGGTTACGTTCTGACCAATGGTCAGCGGTACCCCGGTGTCGACATGCAGTACGCTGCCTTCCTGGATATTGGAATTGCGACCGATCTTTATGGCTGCGTTGTCGCCGCGGATGCTGACGTTGGACCAGATGCTGACACCTGCCTCGAGAACGACGTGTCCGATGACATCGGCGCTTTCAAAGATGAAGGTATCAGCGTCGATGATGGGAGAGAGCCCGTTGAACTCATAGATGGCCATACTAACCCCAAAAAAAATCGTGTTATGGGGATTGTATAGCGGGGTCTGGTGGTACGAGCCAGAAGTTACCGTTTCTGTCGACCTGTGCCCGTATGCCGGTCATCCACCAGTCGCCGGAATAGCGCTCTTCGGTGGCTACAGGGTCGTTCCAGTATCCCTGAAACAGCGACGGATCTGGATGACCGTTTATGTCATAGCGATTGATGGCCAGCTCGCCGGCCACATCAGCGGGGCAGGGCAGGCCCTTTGAATCGAGCACCGTGATAAGGTGCCCTGGAAAAGGTCGACCCAGGCTGCCTGGTACGGCGGGCCACTTCTGTTGGCTGTTGCCCAGTACCAGTTGGGCTTCGGGAACACCCAGCACGATATTCGGTGCAATACCCAGATATTGCTCGCAGCACTGGTACAGGGCCTGATTGTCTGTGCTGTTGCCGTCGATGGCCAGCGCGCGCAAGGAAAGTTGCTGGGGCACTGGCGCCTGTTGAGCCTCGTCGATAAGCTGCGACAGCTGACCTGCCGAAAAGTAGGCGTGGGTGACCTTGTATCGCTGAAGCGTTTCAAGTGCACGCGGGCTCGAGAAACGTCCGAGTGTGGCAACAACCGGGCGGCCAAAGTACAAGGCGGGTAACAGTGCCGCCAGAAGGCCGGGCGCTGTCATCCAGTCGACCGGGCTCCAGAACGAGCCGGCCATGACGGGGAACCAGTTTTGCGACGCGACAAAGCCAGGCAAGCTTCCGATCAGCGCACTGTGCGCAAGCACGATTCCTTGCGGTGCGTTCTGTTTGAAGTTGTAAACCAGCACAGCCGGCCGGGAGCTGCTGAGGGGCAGGGGCCGAAACGTTTCGGGCTGACGGGCCAGCAATGTGCGCCAGGGAATGATGTTGTCGTGCTGAAACCCAAGCCCCACTATCTGGGACAGTTCGGGATAGTTCAGGTGCGCCTGCAAGAGGTCGGGTCCGGCAATGGTGTCTACCAGGGCAACACGCGCCTTGGCGTGCCGCATGCAGGCTTCGATGCCGCGTGCCTCGAGAGAGCTGGGCAAGGGTACTGCGACGGCACCCACGCCAAAAATCGCCATGAAGCTGGCAACGGTTTCCGGGCGTTGGCCCATGGCGATGCCGACCCGGTCGCCCGGCTGCACGCCCATTCGGAGCAAGCCGTTCGCCAGCCTGTTACTGGTTTCGGACAAACGGGAAAATGACCAGGTATCGACGTTGCCCAGTTCATCTTCGGTGTATATGGCGGTACGCCGACCCTCATGTGAGTTTTCGGCCCAACGATGCAGACACGCTTGCGCGATATTGAATTGAGAGGGAACAAGCCACTGGTAAGAAGAGTAAAGCTCCGCGTATTGATCGTTCATTTTTAGTGGGAATCAGCTAGGCAGAAGATGGCGTGGACGTCCGACCTTGCAAGCATGAACGACAAGCGGGTTCTGCGCAATCCCCCGGGTTTCAGAAAGTGTCGGGCTTAGGGTTTATACCGTCTTGGCCTTTCTGGCGTTCTTGCGTGGCTTGGCGTCCGTATGAATGAGTCTGGTGCCCAACAATCGGTCGTGCAGAAACTGGGCTTCCGGATCGATCCAGGTCCAGATGAAAATGCTGAACGGTGCAAATATGATCAGCATGTCCAGAAACCGGTATCCGGTTACATGCGACAGTGCCTGAATTACAAGCGCGACCAGCAGGGGAACCGGCCACAACATCACATAGCGCGCTACGAGTCGACTCAGGCGCGGCGTACGGCCGTCACGGTCAACCAGGCGCATATTCCAGGTTTTCATGGGCAGGGTCTGCCCACCGTAGCGCCAGCACATAATGAAATAAACCCCGATCGCCAGAAACAACACACCTTGACGCAGTCCTCGCAAGGTAAGGCCACTTCGGCTTTGAGTCAGCGTATCCAGCAAATAGCCCGCCAGAAAGACCACTGCAAACAGCAGTACGCCTTCATACATCATGCTTGCGAAGCGTCGCAGGCGGCTGGGAACGGTTGCGGTCAGGGTGGAATCCGGGAATATGAGGGTGTGCGGCATGCGAGTGTTTCGATCCAACGGGTAAGTACGTCTGAAGCAGTGGTGGATCGTATTATCCCGCATATAGCGAAAAAGCCGCTCGCGCGGCTTTCCGGATGTCGGCGGGTCAGCTGTCAGACCCCAATAACCGGGGCCTGCGCTACACCAGACGCTTAAGCGGCCGATTCGGCGTTACGCTTCAGCTGGACAGGAGCAGCGGCCTTCTTGGAAGATCCATTCAGCTTGACGAACAGGTTCTTCAGAGCCTTGCCGGGCTTGAAGCGCATTTGCTCTTCAATTGCCTCTTGCATCAGTTGGCGTTCGAGTTCATCGGTAAGACGGATGTCGCTGTTCAGGTGGATCATGATTGGCCTCTCTACATGAAAATGAACGTTTCGTTCAGGGTTAACCCTATTATAGGGTTTTCCCTAGGCCAAAGCAAGAATTTTGTTGCGCTGCGACAAGGGTGTTGCTTTTTAGTCTTTTTCCGTTGGAGGCGCGTTGCGTCTGTAGCTGGATTCAACCATCTCGAAACTGAACAGGCGGCATTCTAGCGGACCATTGTGAAGCGGGCGACGCCGTCGGGGCTTCAAGCGCAATTGCTGCGGAAGATCGAGATCGCTCGAAATGACATGCACTTGCCACCCGCTGAAGTGGCGTTTAAGGTTCTGTGCCCAATCCGCCCACAGGTCTGGCTCGTTATCTGCCAGCCGTTCCCCGTATGGCGGGTTGGTAACGATCCAGCCAGTGGGTGCCGGAGGGAGATAATTGCGGGCATCGCCTGTCTCGAAGCGAATGGTGTCCGGGGCGAGGCGTGCACGCCGAACGTTCTGTCTTGCCGCGTCGATGGCGGCCGGGTTGATGTCAACACCTACCAGCGGGGCGTCAAGGCCGGTCGCGATCCGGCTTCGGGCATCATCCTTGACGTCCCGCCACAGGCGCGCGTCGTGGTTTCTGAGGCGTTCAAAGCCGAATGGCCGCCAGATTCCCGGCGGCACGCCAAGAGCAATCCAGGCCGCCTCGATAAGAATCGTGCCGCTACCGCAGAACGGGTCGAACAGGGGTTCGCCTGGGTCCCAATCGGCCAATGCCAGCAGGCCGGCAGCAAGATTTTCGCGGATAGGAGCTTCGCCTTTATCGAGCCTCCACCCGCGTTTGAACAGGGATTCTCCGCTGGTATCCAGATAAAGCGTGGCCGTATCTTCAGAAAGGAAGAGGTGAACCCGTGCATCGGGTCGGACGGTGTCAATGTCGGGCCGGCTTCCCTCTCGCATTCTAAGCCGGTCACAGATCCCGTCTTTGGCGCGCAGGTTGCAGTATTGAAGGCTTTTCATCGGGCTTCGAATTGCCGAGGTATCCACCCGCAGGGTCTGCTCTGCGCCAAACCAGCGCTCCCATTCCGTACTGCGCGCAAGTTCCAGAATGTCGTCTTCGTGTTGCACGGACGCTTGTGACACCTGCACCAGTACGCGGGTAGCCAGTCGGGAATACAGGTTAAGCCGCTGGACGCCTGACCAGTCTGTGGTTAGCCGACATCCGGCCCGGCTGGCAATCGCATCGTCGAAGCCCAGTGCCTGAAGCTCCAGGGCAAGAGCCTCTTCAAGCCCGTGCGGACAGGGCGTGAATACGGGAAAGCGCTCGGCATGGCGCAGTGGCCTGCGGGCCGGTTTCGCTTCTTTATGTGGTTTGGGCTGCTGCTGGGGAACGGAAACGCTGGGGGCAGGACGCTTTTGGGCTTCTATTTCCCTTTGTGCGACATGTCGGGCGCGTGCGCCCGAACGCTTGCGTTTGGCATTGTCGCTTGTGGCAGAGGCCGACGGCTTCTTCTTGAGTGTCAGTGTCTTGCCGGGCTTGTTGGTGTCAGTCATGAGCAGGTGTTTTGTCGGGGCCGAAATGTGCCACGAGAAATCTAAAACGGTCGGACGACGACCAGTATAAGTACGGCAAGCAGCAAAAATACCGGCAGTTCATTGAACCAGCGATAAAAACGGTGGCCACGGGTATTGCGGCCCGCTTCGAATTTTTTCAGCAGGCGGCCGCAACCATGGTGATATCCTGCTATCAACAGCACACAGAACAGTTTGGCGTGCATCCAGCCTTGGCCACGCCCGAGGCCATAACCCAGATAAAGCCACAAGCCAAGTAAAACGGCGGGCACGGCCAATATCGTCATGAACCGGTACAAGCGGCGGCCCATGCCTGTCAGGTGCCTGTATACGGCGCTGTCGGTCGTTTGCGCGAGATTGACAAATATGCGGGGCAGATAGAACAGCCCCGCAAACCACGAAATGACGAACAGCAGGTGAAACGCCTTGACCCAGAGCATGATCTAGCCGCGCAACTGCCCGTTGCCGGTCAACACCCACTTGTAGGTGGTCAGGCCTTCAAGACCCACCGGGCCGCGGGCGTGCAGGCGGTTGGTTGAAATGCCTATTTCGGCACCAAGCCCATACTCGAAGCCGTCGGCGAAGCAGGTGGGCAGATTGATGTACACCGAACTGGAATCGACTTCGCGTTGAAAACGGGTCGCTGTCGTGAGGTTTTCGGTGACAATCGATTCAGTGTGGCCCGAACTGTATTGCGAGATATGTTCGATGGCCTGATCAACCGAGTCAACCACCCGGATTGCCAGTACGGGCTCCAGATATTCCGTTTCCCAATCTTGTTGGGTGGCCGGAATGACGTCGCTGATCAGGGCCTGCGTTTGCTCGCAGCCGCGCAACTCGACTCCCTTGTCTCGCAAGGTGGCGGCGATGCGGGGCAGAAAGGCGCCGGCGACGTCCCGATGGACAAGAAGTGTCTCCATCGTGCCGCAAATCCCGAAGCGATAGGTCTTGGCGTTGTCGGCGATGTCGTGCGCCTTGTCGAGATCGGCCGCAGCATCGATGTACACGTGGCAATTGCCGTCAAGATGCTTGAGCAAGGGGACCTTGGCCTCGGAGGCAAGGCGTGTGATCAGCCCTTTGCCGCCACGCGGAATGATGACGTCGATATGGTCGGTGAGTGTAACCAGTTCGCCCACCAGATCCCGGTCCGTCGTTGCCACGACCTGCACCGCATCCAGCGGCAGACCGGCATCGGCCAGCCCGGCACGGATAACCTCACCCAGCGCCCGGTTTGAATGGAAGGCTTCGCTGCCACCCCGCAATATGGTGGCGTTGCCCGACTTGAGGCACAAGGCGGCTGCATCGATAGTGACGTTGGGACGTGACTCGTAGATGATGCCGATAACGCCCAAGGGAACTCGCATCTGGCCGACGCGCATCCCGTTGGGGCGTATGACGGAAGCCGACTGGACACCGACCGGGTCAGGCATGGCGGCGATCTGCAGCAAGCCCGCTGTCATGGTTTCGAGGGCCTTGTCCGAAAGAGTGAGGCGATCGACCAAGGCAGCAGGCAATTGGTTGCGTCTTGCGGCTTCGAGGTCTTTGGCATTGGCCTGTTGAAGCTGTTGCTTGTCAGATTGCAGGCGCTCAGCCATGGCGCGCAGGGCTGTTGCCTTGGCTGAATCGGGGGCGTTCATGATGATGCGCGAGGCAGCGCGAGCGCGCCGGCCAAGTTCCAGCGCCATATCACGGGCGGACTCGGTGATGGCTTGGGTATCTGCTGGACCGGGACTGTTCATGTTGCAACTCTTTAAAAATACGGGTGTGGCGGCCTGAGACGGCCTGCCGGGGGATGCGTAATGTTCTATTGTAAAGGGTGTTACGCAGGGCGGGCTTGCTAGCCTAGGCGGCGCGAGGCGCGGCGACCCGGAGGATCAGCCGCGCCAGTTCTTCCCATGGGTCGTCCAATCGGCCCGATACTTTCAATCCCTTGATGAGTCGATCCACGTCGTGGGCATGCTGAACTGCAACCGGCCAGATTCTGGCGGGCAGGCGACGCAATGCCTGACGGAGCAATTGCTCGCGCGGTCCGAATACGCGTTGCTGACGCATGGCACCTGACAGGTCGTCACCCTGGGCCTGAATATCCGCCAAGCGCGCAAGCAGCCGGATTTCATCCCCCACTGCCCAAAGTACCAGCGGAAGGCCTTCTCCTTCGGCACGAAGACCGGCCAAAATGCGCAAGGCGCGATCCGCGTCGCCTGACAACATGGCATCGCGCAGGCTGAAGACGTCATAGCGGGCAACGTTCAGGACTGCTTGTCTGACCTGCTCCGGCGTGATGGGGCCATCGGGATACAGAAGCCCCAGCTTGAGGATTTCCTGGTGGGCGGCGAGCAAGTTGCCTTCCACTTTGTCGGACATCCATTCCAGGCTTTCCCGTTCGAGGCGTTGACCTTGCCGTGCCAGACGCTGACCGATCCAGGCGGGCAATTGTTGACGCCCGATAGTCGGGGCCTCGATGAATACGCCGGTTTGCTGCAAGGCGGTGGCCCACTTGCTTGAACGCGTGGCGCGGTCCAGTCGCGGCAGGCTGATGGTAAGAATGGTGTCGCTGAGTGTGCCGCGGGCAAATTGTTGCGCCAGACCCGCCAGGGTATCTCCGCCCGCCTTGCCGGGCTTACCGCTGGGGATCTTCAGTTCGACAAGCCTGCGGTCGCCAAACAGCGAAACGTTTTGCATGGCGCCTGTCACTGCCGCCCAGTCACTGCGTGCATCCATGACAAGGCTTGTGCGTTCGGCGTACCCCGCCTGGATCGCCAGGGCGCGCAGGCCGTCCAGGGCCTCGGTTACCAGCAGGGGTTCATCACCTGAAATTACGTAGAGGCCGTCCAGGCTTTTGCCGGCTTGCAATTGTTGCTCCAGCCGGTGCATCAGACCCTCGACATCGAGCCCTCGTGTCATGCGGCTTCCTGCTTATGTGTAGGATTTAGTATGTGGGAACCATGCTCGGGCTGGGCAGCGGAGTCAGGTCGGGCGACGGCATCATTTCATCGCGAGGCGCCGGTACTTCTGATGCCTGAGCCTCGGCATCGGTTTCGCGTGGCAGCGATTCGCGATGCTGATACGCTTCGTGCACCTCGGGGGAGGTCAGGCGTCGCACAATGCGATCGATAAGGCTGCGCTGCATCTCCTGAAAGAGCGAGCCGATTTCGCCCTGTTTTGCCTGCAGGGCATCTGGATCGTACGGTACTTCGCGCGTCGCGCGCAGTGTGGTCGGTGGCAGCAACTGGCGGCCTTGAGCATCGGTAAGCTGGAAGACAAAGACCAGATTCAGCTCGTATTCTTCGACGTTGCCCTCTGGGCTGATGGCGATTTCGCGCATCGACCGTTGCAAGGAGAGCTGGGTCAGCCTGGCTTGCGCTTCGGATACGTCCTCGACAAATCGTGTATTGGGAGAGGTTGCGACAATAAGGCGGCGCAAATCTGCCCCAAATGCAGAGTTTTCGGGCATGTTTGTGTACAGCGTGTCAAACGGCAAAGGCGACGTGCCCTTGAGCCGGAATCCGCAGGCTGCCAAAGCTGCCAGCAACACGACGCAGACAAGCCCGCGCAACCCCAGGCGGGGGGAAACAAAGGAGGGGCGAAGCGCAGGCTGGTACATATCCATGTTATCCGACGACGTTGACGAGTTTTCCGGGAACCACTATGACACGCTTGACGGGACGGCCTTCAAGGAAGCGGGCGACCGCCTCGTGGGCAGCCGCTTGCTGCTCGATATCGGCTTTGGACGTGCCCTGGGCCACCAGAATGGAGCCCCGCAGCTTGCCGTTGACCTGAAGCACAAGTTCTACTTCGTCTGCAATCAGTGCAGCCGGATCCACTTCGGGCCACGGTGCATCGAGTATGTCTCCCAGACGATCTGCAAAACCCAGGTCACGCCACAATTGCCAGGTTATATGCGGTACTACCGGGTAAAGCACTCGCAACAAAATGCCCAGTGCGTCGGCCATGCCCTGACGCGCGACGGGAGTGTCGGGCAGGCTGGCTGACTCAAGCGCATTAAGCATCTTCATGCATGCCGAGACCACCGTGTTGTACTGGATGCGTTCGTAATCGTAATCGGCTTGCTTGAGAAGAGTGTGGATTTCGCGGCGCAGTGTCTTGGTGGCGGGGTCGGCAGCGGTCCAGTCGGGCTGTGTGGCGTCGACGCCGGATATGAATTCCAGTTGCGATTTGCTGAATGCCCAAAGGCGACGCAGGAAGCGGTGTGCGCCTTCGACTCCTGAATCAGACCATTCAAGCGTTTGCTCGGGGGGGCTGGCAAACATCACGAACAGGCGTGCAGTATCGGCCCCCATCGAGTCGATCAGGGACTGCGGGTCGACACCGTTGTTTTTGGATTTGGACATCGTACCGATGCCGCCATATTGCACTTCGGACCCATCGGCTCGCAGGCGCGCTCCGACGATGTTGCCTTTTTCGTCGTAAACGTTTTCAACCTCTTCAGGCCAGAAATACTCAATGCCGCCCTGGGCGTTCTTGCGTGAGTAAATATGATTGAGCACCATGCCCTGGCATAACAGGCGGGTGAATGGCTCGTCGAAATTGACCAGGCCCAGGTCGCGCATTACGCGCGTCCAGAAGCGTGCGTACAGCAAGTGCAGCACGGCATGCTCGATTCCACCGATGTACTGGTCCATCGGCATCCAGTAATCGTTGCGCTTGTCGACCATTGCCTGATCATTGCCCGGCGAGGTATAGCGCATGAAATACCAGGACGAGTCCACGAAAGTGTCCATGGTGTCGGTTTCGCGCCTTGCGGGTTTGCCGCAAGACGGACAGGAGCACGACAGGAAGGCTTCGTGTTTATTTAGAGGGTTGCCGCTGCCGTCAGGAATCAGGTCGTCCGGCAGGACGACAGGCAAGTCTTTCTCGGGGACGGGAACCGGGCCGCAGTCATTACAGTGAATGATGGGAATCGGGGTGCCCCAGTAGCGTTGTCGCGAGATACCCCAATCGCGAAGACGCCAGGTCGTTTGCTTTTCGCCCAAGCCCCTGGCGGCCAGATCTGCCGCAACTGCATCAACTGTTTCCTGATGGTCGAGCCCATCGTAGCGGCCCGAATTGACGGTGCGCGTGTTGTGTTTTTGTTCGTACCAGTCTTGCCAGGCGTCTGTCGAGAAGGTCTTGCCCTCGACCGAGATGACGTTCTTGATTGGCAAATTGTATTTTTTGGCAAAGGCAAAATCGCGCTCGTCGTGCGCAGGCACACCCATGACGGCACCGTCGCCATAGCTCATCAACACGTAGTTTCCTACCCAGACCTCGACCTGTTCGCCGGTAAGAGGGTGGGTCACGGTCAGGCCGGTAGGCATGCCTTCTTTTTCGCGCGTGGCCATCTCGGCTTCGGTTGTTCCGCCTTTCTTGCAGGCGTCGATGAAGTTGGCCAGCTGCGGATTGCTTCGGGCTGCGTGGGTTGCCAGGGGATGTTCTGGCGCAACTGCGCAGAACGTTACCCCCATAATGGTGTCCGCCCTTGTGGTGAACACGTACATGCGACCATCTTGAATTAGCTTGCCCTGGTCATCGCGAATGTCGTGTGTAAAGGCAAACCGTACACCTTCGCTTTTGCCAATCCAGTTTTCCTGCATCAGCCGTACGCGCTCGGGCCATCCGGACAAGCCGTTCTTGACCTGATCGAGCAGCTCTTCGGCGTAGTCGGTGATGCGCAGGTAATAACCCGGAATCTCACGCTTTTCGACGGGAGCGCCCGATCGCCAGCCGCGACCCTCGATAACCTGCTCATTGGCCAGTACGGTTTGGTCCACCGGATCCCAGTTGACGACCTGTGTCTTGCGGTATGCGATGCCTTTTTCGAGCATCTTCAGGAATAGCCATTGGTTCCACTTGTAATAATCGGGATCGCAGGCGCACATTTCGCGCGACCAGTCGATGGCCAGTCCCATCGCCTGCATTTGCTTCTTCATGTAGGCAATGTTGTCGTATGTCCACTTGGCCGGCGGAACCTTGGACTTGATGGCCGCATTTTCAGCGGGCATGCCGAACGCGTCCCAGCCCATGGGCATGAGAACGTTATAGCCACGCATGCGAAGCTGACGCGTCATCATGTCGTTGATGGTGTAGTTACGCACATGGCCCATATGCAGTTTGCCGCTGGGGTAGGGCAACATCGAGCAAGCATAGAACTTGGGCTTGGGTTTGCCGTCGGCGCCGATGGCGTCTTCGGTGACACGATAGGCGTCGCGCGCCTGCCAATCGTTACGGGCGGCAGCTTCGACTTCGGCGGGGTTATAGCGTTCCTGCATGGATTCAGTTTCTTGATGTGGTGTTTGGTGCAAACTTTGCATTATAAGGTGCTTGGCGCGCAGGGGTCCCGCATGGAGACGGCCCGTGGGCCTTGCTGCGACACCTCAAACCAAAATGCCCCGCTCTGGGCGGGGCATTTACGGGGTACGTCGCGGTGTCGATTAGCGAAGTTTGGTTTCTTTGTACTCGACGTGCTTGCGAGCAACCGGATCAAATTTCTTGATCAGCATTTTCTCGGGCATGTTGCGCTTGTTCTTGGTGGTCGTGTAGAAGTGACCGGTACCAGCTGTGGATTCGAGTTTGATCTTTTCGCGAATACCTTTAGCCATGATGTGCTCCTGAGTATGGGTTTACCGGATAGGACAGTATTAAACTGCCTGGCCGCGGGCGCGAAGATCGGCCAAAACGGATTCGATGCCGTTCTTGTCGATAGTGCGGATGGCGCTGGCCGAAACACGCAGGCGAACCCAGCGGTTTTCGCTTTCAACCCAGAACCGGCGCGATTGCAGGTTGGGCAAAAAACGACGCTTGGTCTTGTTGTTTGCGTGCGAAACATTATTGCCCGTGCGAGGGCCCTTGCCGGTAACTTGGCATACGCGTGCCATGATCATACCCCTTAATGAATTCTTCAATATCTGTCAGATTTCCCTAAGCCCTGTACCTCCAGATGCCTGGTGGTCCTGGTGGTTTTGGGTAGAAAATCTAGTAAACCATCTATTCTATAACGAAAATGGGCCTGTTATCAAGCCGCGCGGCGTGCGAGTGCGCCGAAAAGCCACGAAAGCACGGCGCATATGAAAAGGATACCCACGAGCGGCATGGCAGTGCCGGATTGCCAAAGGCTGATGCCAATGCCTGCCGAGGCGCCGCAGATCATCTGGACCGTTCCCATTAGCGCAGAGGCAACTCCCAGCCGGTGTCCCTGACGGGACAGGGCCAGGGCGGCAGCGTTGGGGTTGACGAAACCCTGGCTGCCCATAAAGCCCATCAAGCATAACATCAGCAGGGGCAAAGAAAGCGCGTCGACGAGGATTAAAGCTACTGCTATCACGGTCGACAAGACTGCGGATATCTGCGCAAGCTTCAGCAGGCGTTCGGGCGAGTGGCGGTCGAGCAGGCGGGCGCTGACCTGGGAGCAGGTGATCAATGAGGCAGCGCCAAGACCAAATATGAAGCCAAAGTAGGTCGGGGGGATGTTGTAGACGTTGATCAGAATGCGCGACGCCCCCGAAATGAAGGTAAAGAGCCCCGCACTGCCCAGGCCGCCGGCCATGACATAAAAGATGAACTGGCGGCTTCGCATCAGGCCCCAGTAGTTTCGCGCCATGGTGCCGGCGCGCAACGGTACTACTTTCTCCGGAGGCAGGGTTTCCCGCATGTTGCGAGCTGTGAAATAGGTCAGTACAGCCCCGACTACGGTCATGATGCCGAAGATGCCCCTCCAGCCCGCAAACAGCAGGACTTGTGCGCCCAGGATAGGACCCAGGATGGGTGCGACTCCCATGATCAGCAGTAACAGCGACAGCGCCTTGGAAGCGTCCCGTGTTTCGAGGTTGTCTCGCACCACTGCTCTTGGAATGACGATGCCTGCTGCGCCACCCAGCGCCTGAACGATCCGCCACAGCATCAGATGCTCGATGTCGTCCGTAAAGGCGCAGCCCACCGAGGCCAGCGTAAAGATCACCAGACCGGCAAGCAAGGGAATCTTGCGGCCATAGCGGTCGGCCAGGGGTCCATAAATGATCTGCGCTGCCGCCAGGCCGATCAGATAGCTGGCAAGAGTTCGTTCAACCTGCCCTTGTGTGGCTCCGAGTCCCTGCACCATGGAAGGAAACGAAGGCAGGTACATATCTATTGCCAATGGCCCCAAAGCGGTCAGGGCGCCCATCAGCCACAGCCAGCCCGGCACGCTGCGGGTGAATCGTCTGGAAGACATGAGACAGTGGGCCAGGTGGCCCCGGAAAAACAGCGAAGCTCGTAGTCTAACAGTGATTTGACGGTCTCTTCAGCAGGCTGACCGACAATTTCAGGGTGTGGAAGTTGAGGCTCGCCTGTGCCTCCAGCTGCATTTGGTGATAAATTGACGGGCGTGCCGCCCGGGGGTAGAAGTCTGGGATTGCGTCAGATTCGCCATGACTCACAAAAATACAGGGGTCAAGATTGTCCGGCCGGAAATCAATGTCAGCTGAATACGTATAGGGGGTTGAGAACGTGAGTGCTGTATTGTCTTTGGTGGAAAAGAAACTGGCTTCGCTGCCATTGCCTGTGCAGGTCGTGATGCCTAATGGTGATACTGCAGGCTCAAGCAATGCGCGTATCCGCCTGAAGGTCAAGGATGTTGCGACCCTCAGGCATCTGGCGGCAGGCGAAGCTGGAACCTTGGGGGAAGACTATGTCGAGGGCAGGTTCGATTTTGAAGGATCCATGCGCGACCTCATGCTCCTGGCCTCGTCCATTTTGGAAGCTTCCCCGATAGAAACTGCCAAAGGCAACTGGTTTACCAGCTTGAAACGGCACTGGGTTTCGGTCAAGCGTCACTCCAAAGCGCGCGACGCAAAGCAGATCCAGTTTCACTACGATTTGTCGGACGAGTTTTATCAGCTGTGGCTGGATCCGAGGCGTGTGTATTCTTGCGCCTACTATCGCGAGCCCGACATGACGCTGGCTCAGGCTCAAGAGGCCAAGCTTGATCATATCTGCCGCAAACTGCGCCTTCGTGAGGGAGAGCGCTTTCTTGACATTGGTGCTGGTTGGGGCGGTTTGCTTTTATGGGCAGCCGAAAACTACGGCGTGGATGCCACCGGCATCACACTGTCCAAGAACCAGCATGCACATGTCAATCGCCTGATCGAAGAGAAGGGCCTGTCGGGGCGGGTCCGCATGACTCTGCTTGACTATCGCGATCTGGATGAGTCCAGGCCCTATGACAAGATTGCTTCAGTGGGCATGTTCGAGCACGTAGGTCGTGCCCAGCTGTTTGATTACTTTTCAAAGTTGCGCCGTCTGCTCAAGCCGGGCGGACTCATCATGAACCATGGCATCACTGCCGGCGGTGTGTACAACGCCGAGGTTGGTGCCGGCATGGGGCAGTTCATCGAGAAATATATCTTCCCCGGCGGCGAACTGACCCACATCAGTAATGAGCTGGCACAGATTGCCGATGCAGGGCTGGAAGACGTCGACGTTGAAAACCTGCGCCCGCATTACGCAAGAACCTTGTGGGCGTGGAGCGATTCGCTCGAGGCCCAGCTCGATGAGGCCCGCAAGACCCTAAAAGGCGAAAACGCCGAACGTTCGCTCCGAGCCTATCGCATCTACCTGGCCGGCTGCGCAATGGGTTTTGAACACGCCTGGATCGCCCTGCACCAGGTTCTGCTGCAGCACAAGCCGGTCACCGGGCGTCGAGACGAACTCGACAATCCTGCTGACCTTTCCTATCCATGGCGCAGGGACTATATCTATCGTTAAGCAGAGTGGGCGCTGTGCTGTCGGACCACGTGCCAGTACCAGATGTGCTGCAGCAGGGCCGACAGCCCTAGTCCGATCGCTGCCATCAGCCACATGGATGCAGCGCCGGAGGGCGCTCCGGGCATGATTATCTGCAGCACCGGTGCCAGACTGCCCGCACCAGGGCCAAAGCCCAGCCACCAGCCTCCGGCCAGCCCCAGCCCAAGTAACGCGATTATTTGCATCAGCAATGGAATCACGGCCACTTTGTACGCTCGCAGCAAATAGGCGTTGACGCACTGCATGGCGTCGCACAAGTGGAAGTACGGCAGAATCTGCAAGAGCAGGGCGGCCATGGCGGCCACTTCCAGGTTGTCGGTATAGGCAGCCAGGATGGCCGGCTTAAACCCCATGATCAGGGCGATTGTCAGCAGGGCACCGGCCAAGGCGATACTCAGGCCCGCAAGGCCTGTCTGCCGCGCGCGGGCCATGTCGCGTGCACCAATTGCCTGCGCTGTCAGCGAGGCCGAGGCAATGCCGATCGACATGGGCAACATATAGCAAAGCGCTACCAGGTTGGCAGTAATCTGGTGCCCGCCTGTTGCGTACATCCCCTCGCGTGCGATCAGCAAGGCCATGAAGGTGAAAGCAACAACTTCCACCAGATATGAGCCTCCCATTGGAATCCCAAGGCGAAGCAGTTCTTTCAGATCAGCCCACCGAGGCCTGTCCAGGCGAGGCTGGAATTGCCTGAAGAAACCGTCGTGCCGCATGATCCAGAGCCCGGCCGCAAGGCTGAACCAGCTGGTAATGGCGGTGGATAGTCCGGCACCGGCGGCTCCTAAAGCCGGCGCACCCAGTTTCCCAAATATGAAGACCCAGTTGAAAACGCCTTTGACGACTATGGCAGCCAGGTTTATCGTCATGACCACTTTGGGTCGTGACACCGCTGTTCCCAAGGCATAGATGGCGCGGAAGGCCAGTGCCGCCGGCAGCGCCAGTATCAGGGCGCGCAAATACCAGGTGACTCCGTTGCGCACGGCTGGATCCACATCTCCGGACAAGGACAGCCAGGCATCCGGGAATAGCATGGCAATTGCTCCCAGCGCTGAAAGGCCCATGGACAGCCAGACTCCCTGGCCCCAGGCCCGCCCGACTTCAAGCAGGCGTTGAGCCCCGTAGTGCTGGCCAATGATGGGAATAAGAGCGTGGATGACTCCCATCAGGCCGACAAAGATGGTGATGTAAATGGATACGGCCAGAGACATCGCCTGAAGGTCCGCAGCACTGGCGTGGCCTGCCATGGCGGTATCCATGACGCCAAACGCCATGCTGGCCCACGCACTGATCAGTACGGGCCAGGCTTGGCGCAGGGTTTCCCTGACTTGCATCAGGAACGTCTGCGCGGCGGATCTTGACGTCATTGAGAATTCAATCGCAGTAAACGGAATACCTCGCGCCGATCCGCACCACGCTTGCCTTCCCAGAGCACCTGGGCTCCGGGCGCGAAATCGGCTTGCCCGGTCTGGATGGCCTCGGGCGAGGTTTGCTGCAGTACGAGCGTGCAATCGGCGCTGTAGCTGAAGCGCAGATCGTCAAAGACCAGGAACGACGCGCGCTGTCCGGTTCCGAGGGCCAGGCCACGTACACATTCGCCTGTCCGTTGATGGGTTTGAAGCGCCTGGGCCAGCTGCGACGACACTTCACGGTAACTCCGGACATAGTCGAGGGCAGGCAGCCAAAGCGTGACAAGCAAGAGCCAGGTGAGCACGATGCCGCAGGCGGACAACACGGTACCGCGCCACAGCGCGGCGGGCTTGGCCAAGAGGCGCCAGCGAACCAGCGCAATCCATGCCAGCGTCCCCAGTACTGCGATCGCTACCGCTGACACGGACACAAAGGCTTCGTATCCACGCGTTTGGCGTGCGATATTATGGGAGATCTGTTCGGGCCAACCTGCTTGCAGCGCGATCCAGCCCAACCAGACCGTTGCGCAGGCGAGTGAAAAGCACATCACGGCAAACCAGTCGAGCGAGTTGACCACACCGCGACGCAAGGTCGGCAGCGAAAACGCAGCAAGTACGGCGGCCGGAACCGCCATGAGGCTGTACTCGGGTTCGAAGGCGTCCGCCAAGAAAAGCATCACCACGAATGGCCACAGCATGAACATCAGTGGAATCCAGATGTGCGGTGCAAACAGCCAGGTGCGCCAACGCCAGATCGCCAGCAGGGCGAAGGGCCAGGTGGGCCACAGGAACCAGGGAAGGTCCCGCAAAATGCTGAGTATTCCGGAATAGTGTGGCATGCCGAAGGAAGTGATATTCCACAGCCACCAGTTGTGGACCCAGTAAGTGCTGAACTGGCGTGCGGGTATCCACCAAAGCAGCCCCAGGCAGATTGCCAGGACAACACTGATGATCAGCCAGTGCTTGGCCGGCCATAAGGCGCTACGCGGCACAAATACACTTGGAACAGCCAGAATGATAGGTAGTGCACCGATCCAGCCGCGCGTCAGGAAGGCGGCACCCAATGCCACACCCAGGGTAATGGCACCCGATAGCGGATGGTCCAGCATGCGGGAAACCGCATAAAACGCCAATGCCTGGAACGCAATCAATGCCGGAACTTCCGAGGTTTCGTGCAAGCGCCAGATAATGCCGACGGTAGCCAGTATCAAGAGCAGTGCGGCATCGGCGATCATGCGCCCGTAATCCCGCACAGTGGGTTCGCCGCCAAAGGGGAGCGCCAGCGGTTGGGGCTCGGGACGGCGTCCAAGCAGATAGGTGCCGTACCACACAGAACCTGTGATGATTCCGAACCAGAGCAGGTTGGGCAGGCGCGAGGCAAGGAGCTTGGCCTCGAGTGGTGAGGTAAAGAATTCGAACAGGGGACTGAATAGCCAGATGCTTATGGCTCCGACCCAGGTGATCAGGGGGCCGTTCTGGGCGTAGGCCATATTGCCTATTTGTGGCAGGAGCCAGGCGTGCCAGCCGTCTTGAAGTGCGGTGAGCATGGTGGCCAGGCCGGCCACGTCGTCGGTTTTCCAGGGGTCTCGAAAAAACAGCCCCGAAAAAATATACACGAGCCCCAAAGCGAGCAGGGGCATTCGGGGAAGCTTCGTGGTTGCCGTTGCGGTCAGTCGCGCCGGCGTTGAGTGAGAGTCATGCAAAGCCACAGATCAACAAGGAAAAATGACGGAACAGGGCCATCTTAAAGTAAAAAGGCAGCCCTGGGGCTGCCTTTGAATTTCGGCCGGAAAGCCGATGCCGAATGGCCGCTAGGTCGCCGGAAGGGCCGGGATCCGGCCTAGGGCGACGTTGGCATGCACGCGAAAGAATGCCTTGATCAGGATGCTTTTTTAACGGTGCCGGCAGTGCGGGCAAAGCGAGCGCGGAACTTCTCGACGCGGCCGGTTTCGACGATGCGAGTCTGGGCGCCGGTGTAGAAGGGATGCGACTCCGATGTGACTTCGCACTTGAACAGAGGGTAGGTCTTGCCATCGATATCGATGGTTTCACGGCTGTTCAGGGTCGAGCGAGAAATGAAGGTTTTGCCGGTTTGCTGATCCAGAAAAACAACTTCACGGTATTCGGGGTGGATGCCTTCTTTCATGGTAATTTCCTGTAGGCTCAAAGTGCCTTAGCTTGTTGGGGGTCGCCAGTCTGGGTCGCGCACTTTAATGTAGGGCATAAGTGCCAAATATAAGTGCCATATGTAAATCCATATGAAAATGCCACATATTTGCTCGATATCTGCCCATGCAGTTATCTGCCCATGCATGTGCGCAAGGTTTAGCCCAGCCACGTATCCGAAGTAACTCGTAATATTAGCATGTTGCCAAGCTTGGTTTCAACAGTTTTTCCAGCTTGTGTTGCCGGGTCGCCTCGTTTCGTTAAAGCTGCCCGCGTTCGGCCAGGGATATGGCGCCCTGTGCAGTGACGATCAGATGATCGAGCAGGCGGATATCGACCAGGGCCAGGGCATGCTTCAGATGACGGGTCAGTGCCAGGTCGGCCTGGCTGGGTTCGGAGACGCCCGAAGGGTGGTTGTGAGCGAGGATGAGAGCGGCGGCATGGTGACGCAGGCCTGCTCGGACAACCTCGCGAGGATAGATCGAGGCTTGCGACAGAGTGCCCCGGGCCAGTTCCTCGGTAGTGATCAGGCGAAATTGGCTGTCGAGATAAAGTGCCATGCAGTGCTCGATGCGCAGATGGCCCAGCATGGCCGTACAGTAGTGCTTGACGCGTTGCGGCTGATCCAGTGCTTCTCCGGTACGCAAGGCTTCGGCCAGTGCCCGACGATTGAGTTCATTGATGGCGAGCAGCTCGCATGTTTTGGCCGGGCCTATCCCCGGCACCTTTAGCAGGGCGTCGGCATCGGCCGACAGCAGGCCTCGCAGCCCTTCGAATTCCTTTATCAGTTTGCGACCCAGGTCGATGGCGTCCGTGCCTCGGGGGCCTGTTCGCAAGATGATGGCAAGAAGCTCGGGAGTAGTCAGCACCTGAGCGCCATGCGCCAGAAGTCGCTCGCGCGGGCGCTCTGCTTGCGTGGTGTAAGGATCAAATGGCATAAACACTCTAAAATAGAAAAATATGAGATTTTTCTACGGTGACAGATTTTGACCTCTTCATCCTCTCCGGTGAACGCTTTTGTCCGGCCGGACTCCTACCTTACCCTGCATTACCGCATCGAGATTGTCAGCGGGCCGGCCGCAGGGTCGGTGTTTGCAGATACCTTCAGTCAACGCCCCGCTACCTTGCAGTTGGGGGTCGGCCAATGGGCGCCCGGCATGGAGGAGGCGTTAGTGGGTCGGGAAGAGGGCGCACGCTTCACCCTCGAGCTGCCCGCCGCCCAAGCGTATGGCGAGCGCAACCCGGAGCTCTTGCAACGCATAACGCAGTCGATGCTGGATGCTCACACCGAGCCGGGTCAATTATTTGAGCCCGGAGATATCGTCGAGTTCTCGGCCCCCAACGGGGGGCGTTATTCAGGGGTGTTCAAGCAGCGTGGCGACGGCTGGGCCCTGTTTGATTTCAATCATCCACTTGCAGGCGCCGACCTTCGAATCGAAGTCGAACTGCTCGGAGTACTTTAATCATGTCCGATTTACAAAACACGATCAGCAATCAGGGGCCGGAGATTGTGCTGGCCCAGCCCCGCGGGTTTTGCGCGGGTGTCGATCGTGCCATTGATATCGTCGAACGTGCCCTCGAGCTGCATGGCGCTCCCATTTACGTCCGCCACGAAATCGTGCACAACCGATACGTCGTGCAAGATCTTCGCAATAAAGGCGCGATATTCATTGACGAGCTTGAACAAGCACCTGCCGGAGCCATTGTCGTGTTCTCGGCGCATGGGGTTTCCAAGGACGTTCGGGCTGAAGCCGAAAGCATGGGTCTGCGGGTGTTTGACGCCACTTGTCCCCTCGTCACCAAGGTTCATGTCGAAGTTGCAAAGATGCGGGCTGAAGGGCGTGAAATTATCATGATTGGTCATCGGGGCCACCCCGAGGTCGAGGGAACCCTGGGGCAATCCCGCGAGGGCATGTATCTGGTCGAGACGCCCGAAGACGTTGCAAATCTTCAGGTGGCCTCACCCGACAAGCTTGCATTTGTCACGCAGACCACCTTGTCGGTCGATGACGCTGCGCAGGTTGCCGAGGCATTGCGTGCACGCTTCCCGGGCATAGTGGAACCTAAAAAAAGCGATATCTGCTATGCCACGCAGAACCGGCAGGATGCCGTCAAGATCATGGCTCCAGAGTGCGATCTGGTGCTGGTCGTGGGTAGCGTAAACAGCTCCAATTCAAACCGTCTGCGCGAGGTGGCCGAGCGCAGGGGAGCCCAGGCGTATCTCGTCGATGACCCAGACATGATCGATCCCGCCTGGCTTCGCGAGACCAAGCGGGTGGGGGTCACGGCCGGTGCCTCGGCACCCGATATACTTGTCGAGCAAGTCATAGAGCGACTCAAACAACTGGGGGCAGTATCGGTACGTACGCTGCCGGGTGTCGAAGAAAACGTCGCGTTTCCACTGCCGCGTGAACTTTCGCGCAAGCGCACGGTGTAGCCGCCGGCCCGGGAGGGCCGGAATTTACTTGGAAAATCAATGAGAAAAACCACGGGTATCTTGGCCGTCGTCCTGGCGGCTGCGGCTGCATATACGGGTGCTTCCTGGTATGTTGGTACACAGGCCCAGCACGCAATTGAACAGGCTGTTGCAGAGGCAAACCTTCGCATGTCGCGGTCGATGCTAGGGCAGTCTTCAAAAGGTCCGGCCGCCTTGGTCATTGCCGAATACCGGCGTCACGTTTTTTCCACCGACGTCGTGTATGCGCTGCGCATTGCAGGCGAGCCAGGCGAAGAGTATCTGTTAAGCGACCACATGCAGCACGGCCCGTTTCCACTGGGCGCCTTGCGGTCGGGCAAATTTGTGCCGATGATGGCATGGAGCCAATCGCGCTTGTTGCCCTCGGCCTCTACCCAATCATGGTTCGACAGCCTTGGCGGTCAGTCGCCTGCAACGGGTCGCACTGAAGTCCGATTTGGGGGCAAGGCCGAGACTGAATGGAATTTTATGCCGCTGTCGGTCGCCACTGACACAGAAATACTGAAGTTTTCCGGCGCAAATATACGAGCGGTGCTCAGCAATCAGTTTTCGGACAGCGCGATCATCGGCACATTGGGCTTGCTGGATACCTCGAAGGGGCCGGGCACCGATCGCCTGGTTATCGAAGACTTGCATTTTGATTACGAAACCCGGACGTCCGGAAATGACTTCCAGTTAAATGCGACCACGCATGCCAGAGCGTTGAAGCTCGAACTGGCCGAGGCAGGTGAGCTGGCATTGCAAGACGCGACCATGGTCGTGGCCAGCGACAGAAAACAAGACCTCGGAAGCGGGCACGTTCGCTACGACTTCGGTCACGTGCTGTCAAACGGAGTCGACCTTGGCAGCGTGAAGCTGGGCGTATCAGCCAAAGATTTCAGCATGCCGGCGCTGGATGCACTCACCGACGTGTTCGATGACCTGAACGCGCGTTATGGTTCCGAAGATGACTGGGAGCTTTCGCCGCAAGACGCGGCCCTGCTGCAGCAAAAGCTTATTGGGTTACTGGCCGGAAGCCCGGCCATCGACCTCGATCCCGTTGTCTGGCGGAACGACCGGGGTGAAAGCAGTCTGTCGCTTGCACTGACCCTGGTGCAACCACCGCAGGCTGATATGCCCGTGTCGCTGGATATCTTGCTGCCCCAGGCGGTGCAGACCCTGGATCTCAAGATGCGTGTTGAAAGGGCCATGCTGACCCGGGCGATTGAACAGCTTTCCGCGGGTGAACCCGAGGCCGCCGAGCTGGTGGGCCTGCTTTACGATGAGTATGCCAGCCGATTACAGACCGCTGGCCTGGCAACTGTGCAAGACGGCGCAGCTTTCACTCACATCGCATATCGAGATGGTGAGGTTGATTCCAATGGGCGGCAAATGAAGTTGCCGGAATTCCTGCAGCGGGCCCTGATGGTTTTTCTGTTCTAGGCCTGACAAAAAAAGGGTGCAGATCCACGAGGGGGAACCTGCACCTTCGCCTAACAGGCCGGTTGCGGCGCGGCCCTTATCTGGCGATATTCTGCACGCGCTCCATTAACGCCGGGTCTTGCTGGATAGCTTGATTGATACCGTTGAATTCCTCGACGGTCATGCCTTCATCCCGAACCACCTGCACCATTTTTTCGTCGGCCTCGCGATAGACTTCCTGACGCGTGGCGTCGTCAGTCGTTGCCTGCAGCTTGGGTGTGTATTCCTGCGAAATGACGGCGACTTTCTTGGAGGCCGCTACGAACTTCTCCAGTTGAGAATCGGAATAGCTCACCGGTGCCTGCTGCGTGGCCGCGGGCGCCGGTGTCTGCTGTGCGATTGACGGCGCAGCGACGCCCAGGGCGAGTACAGCGGCTGAGCAAGCAGTAGTGATCCATGTTTTCATGCAGACTCCTTATATAGTTGCGTTCAACACAACTCCTATGGTGCCGGAACTGGCGCTCAGTACAAGGGTTTCACTGTGATGGGGCTTGTCGAGGCGCAACGGCAGGTTACGACCCCTGGGGGAAGGCACAAGCAGGGACGGAACTCGACAGGGCTGTTACGTTGCGGAATCATTTTTAAAGACTCCGTCGTGTTGCCCGACTGGAAGCGCCTCGCTGTCACTTTCGGCCTGCCGGTGCGACCCGTGCTTTCTTGCGTAGATCCATGTGAACTCTGCGCCGAGCAAGAACACTTGCGCCGCGTAATAGACCCAGATAAGCAACACGATCAGCGAACCCGCAGCGGCCAGGGTGGAGACCGAGGCACTTTTGCCTACATACAGGCCAATAAGCACTTTCCCGAGTTCGAAGAGCACTGCGGTGACAATGGCTCCGATCCAGACGTCACGCCAGGCTATGGTGGCCTGTGGCATGAATTTGAAGATCATCGCGAAAAGGAACGTCGTTATGCAGAAGGTGATCAGAGTATTCGCCAACTGCAGCATGGCCTCCATTGCCGGGAACAGACCTCCGGCCCATTGTCCCAGCGCAGCCAGGCTCGTACTGACCACCAGGGAAACAATCAGAAGAAAGGCCAGGCCCAGAACCAGGCCGAAGGAAAGAAGGCGCGTGCGAATCGTGTTCCATATCCCTTTCTGACGGGCGGCCTGCGGCACTTTCCAGATCCGGTCCAGGGCTGTCTGCAGTTCCGCAAATACTCGCGTTGCTCCCCAGACCAGGATGCCAACGCTGATGAAGGTTGCGGTAATCCCTTGATGAGGTCGATCGGCATTTCGAATCAGGGCCTGGATACCCGCAGCGGCGTCACTGCCCACAACACTGCCCAATTGTCGGATAAGCTCGCCCCTGACCGCATCTTCGCCCCATACGTAGCCCGCAATCGCAATAATGATGATCATTAAAGGGGCAATGGAGAAAGCGGTGTAGAACGCAATCGCTGCGCCCAGGCTGGCAGCGTAGTCTTCCTGCCAAGCCTTGACGGAGTCTCGTGTCAGCGTCAGGTAATCCCGGAAACGCATGAGTGGTCAGGAGGCGGTTTTGATTTCAGACTCGCTCGGGTGGATTGTCCGGCAGTGGTGGCTCTTGAACATCGGGCGGCAGTTCTCTTGGCGGCAGATCGACGCCCCGATCCGGTTCATCCAGTGGCGGAACTTCGTCGGGGTCTGCCGGGGGTATCTCAACGGGATCAGGTGGGTCTGATTCCGGCGGGCGTTGAGGGGGAGTTATGGGAGGCTGTTCGGGCGGTACCTCCGGTACGTGTGCGGCGTGCAGCGGGCGGGCATCGGTCGGTGGCATGGCGCTTCTCCATATGGCGCGGCGGGTAGAAGCCAGAATGCAATTTTCATGCCTGGATGGGGTACCATAATCAGTTGACCCGACCGGGTCTGCCGAGCCAGGCAATATTTTTTCAAAAAACGCAAGAAAAAATGAACATTGCATCTTTGGAAGACGATCCGGATCAGGCCGAATTGATCCGCTGCCTGCTGGCCGAGGCAGGCCACCAGTGCACGACGTTCGGCCTGGGAAAGTCTTTGCTCGCCGTGCTGCGCAAAAGCTTGCCGTTTGACCTGATGCTGATCGACTGGGAGATCCCCGACATCAGTGGCATCGAGATTGTCCGTTGGATACGTACTCATGTTGGATACGAAGTTCCCCTGATGTTCGTAACCAGCCGCACATTGGAAAAAGATCTGGTCGCGGGTTTGCAGGCGGGTGCAGATGACTATCTGTGCAAGCCGGTTCGGCCAGGTGAATTTGTGGCCCGCATCGACGCCCTGTTGCGCAGGCGCAGCGTAGAGGCCAGCGTAGAGCCGGCCGAGGTAAAACTGGGCCCCTACACCTTCGATGCGACCACCGGGCTTGCGTATTTCGATGGTCGAATCGTCGAACTGGCTCCGAAAGAATTCGAATTGGCGCTGTTGTTTTTTCGTAATCCTGGTCGTCTCTTTTCTCGTGACGTCCTGAGCGCGGCAGTGTGGAACCGGGAGATCCCGGCAACATCGCGTACCCTGGATACACACCTGTCGAATATCCGGCAAAAATTGCAGTTGCGGCCCGAAAACGGCGTCAGGCTGGCGTCCTCGTATGCCCTGGGGTACCGACTGGAAGTGGTAGGTGAGTTGTTGCCGACGCCACAAGCAACACGAAATCCATTACAGTAATATTCGCTTTCTTCTGTAATAATCAAGCAATATTTAGCGTTAAGGCTGCCCGATGCCTTTTTCTCGTTTTGCAGGTCTCATTAGTTTGGTGTTTGCACTGGCGTTCGGTCCAAGCGCCACGGCGCAACCCGCGGGTGCAAAAGGTGACGACTTTCTATACCGCGTCAGGTCCGGAGACACCCTTATCGGCTTGGCGCAACGATACACTTTGCACGACTCAAACTGGAAGGCCCTGCAGGAACTGAATGGGGTCGACGACCCCTATCGTTTGCAGATCGCCAGGCTATTGCGCATTCCATTTTCGATGATCCCGGTTCGAGCGGCCACGGCTGAAGTTACGCACGTGGCCGGCGAAGTAACCATCGACGGTCGCGAATTGCCGTTCGCGGCACAAGTTTCGGAAGGACAAAAGATCCAGACGGGTGCGAACGGCTACGTTGTGCTTCAGCTCTCAGACCAGAGTGTTGTCACGGTGCCGCCTTCGACGACTCTTGTCATCAAGCGAATACGAGAGTTTCAGGGCACCGGTCTGACTGATTCGATCTTCGAAATGGAAACCGGCTCGGTCGAAACTCAGGTCGCACCCCAAGAGACCGGAGTAGGCCGGTTCGAGGTGCGTACCCCTGTCAGCGTTACAGGGGTTCGCGGCACTCGCATGCGTGTACATGCCGATGGCGGCTCCCGAAGCAGCGGCTCCCGAAGCAGCGGCTCCCGAAGCGAAGTGGTCAGTGGTATGGCGGGTGTGGCCGGGGCGGGGGCGGGCGAGCTGATACTGCGCGAGCGCCAGGGCGTCGCGATGGATCGCGACGGAAAAAGTCTGGGTGTGCGTCCTTTGTTGCCGGCTCCAAAGCTGCTCCAACCTGTACGCGCAGCAGGGGGGTGGAGCATGGAATTCGAACCGGTTGCGGGTGCCAGTGCCTATCTTGTAAGTGTGGCGCGCGACGAAAGTGGGGCGCAACTGGTGTCCCAACAACGTATTCAGGCGCCCCCGGCGCATTTTTCCGCATCGGCTGCGGGAACCCATTATGTGTTTGTGAGAGCAATTGACGACGCCGGGATCGGCGGCGTTGACGCCAGTGCGTCGTTTGAAGGAGCTTATGTGTTGATGGACGGTTCAGGGAATGCAGTATCGACTCTGGGCGGAGGAATGGTGCTCGTTGCTGATTACTAACTTAACTCATTTATAAAAGGCGAGCCTTGGCGAATGCAAGTTAGGGGCGCGTTGATAAAAGACGGTGGACTGGATCGGCGCCTGCGCGTCGAATGGCTTCTGGTCGTGTCGATCGCCATGTTGCTGACCTTTCTACTCAGTTGCTTCAGCCACAATTTCGCACTGCATCGTCTGGATCACCTTTTGTACGGACAAACGCTGGCGCTGGCAACCCGGCCGCCTCCCGAAGAGGTTGTCATTGTCGTTCTGGATGATGACAGCATTGATGAACTTGGCCAGTGGCCGCTACGCCGCGCCGTCCATGCAGAACTGCTCGCGCGGTTGCATCTGGCAAAAGCAGTGGGTCTGGACTTCGTATTTCGCGACGCGAGCCCGGCGTATCCGCAAGATGAGTCAATTCTGGCGCAGGCTATGTCACGGCACGGCCGCGTGGTGTTGCCTCTTGTCGTGGACGACGGCCGCGTGCTTTGGCCTCGCCCCATACTGGCGCAGGCTGCAGCCGGGCTGGGGATTATCAACGCCCATCTGGGTCCGGACAGCGTCGTCCGCGCGATGAAGCCTTATTGGCAAACAGCACAAGGCAAGGTCGACCACTTTGTTGTGGCCATGCTGGACGTGGCCGGACACGACTCTAAAGCCCAGCAACTGCGGGCAGGCGATGAAACGCCCAGGCTCATGTCCTTCGTGGGCGGGCCTGGAAGCTTCAAGATGTACCCATACGCACGCGTGCTGGATGATTCTGTGCCGAGCGAAGCGTTTGAAGGCAAACTCGTGCTTGTGGGTGCCTGGGCCTCTGCTTTGGGAGACGCCCTGTCGGTACCCCTTTCAGGCACCGGAGAACCCATGTCAGGCGTCGAGATCTTGGCGAATGGCTTGCACAATGCACTTGGCCAGCATTGGATCCGTACGCCGCACTTCCTGGTTACAGCGCTGCTCAGTACCCTGCCGGTGTTGATGGTTTGCATCGCGCTTCGACGCCTCTCGCCACGTCGTTCTTTGCTTGTCATATTGGGCCTGGTCGTCCTGATTTTCATCGCGCATTGGGTGTTGATGCGCTATTTTCATGTCTGGATCGGGCCGTCGGCGGCGCTGCTGGGAATCATGCTGGCCTATCCCCTATGGAGCTGGCGGCTTCAGGAGGCAGCCCTCAAGCAGGTCGATGCCGAGCTCGATTCGCTCTATGCACAGCATCTGATGCACTTTCAGGCACTTCCGCAAGACGACATTGCGGTGCGTCACTCCTTGCCTCACAGGTTGGTACGTTTGCATCAGGCAATGGGAATGGTCAGGCAAGCCATTGGTTTACGAGAAGAAGCACTGAGATTCCTTTCTCACGACATGCGCTCGCCCCAGAACACCATCCTGGCGCTCGTCCAGCTCCAGCGGCGCAGCAGGTCGCCCAAGGATCAGATGCAACTGCTGGATCGGATAGAGCGGAGTGCTTGCCGTACATTGCGCCTGGTCGACGGATTTGTACGTCTCGCGCGGGCAGAGTCCATGGAGCTGAACCTGAATGAGATCGACCTGGCGGGTTTGCTCCAGTCGGTGTGTGATGAACAATGGCCTATGGCCCATCACCGGAACATTACGATTTCCGTCGAGGGAGTCGAGCGTCCCGCATTTACGATGGCTGACGAAGACCAGTTGCGTCGGGCCTTGGGTAATCTCGTCACCAACGCCATTCAGTACAGTCCTCAGGATGGCCGGATATGGTGTCGACTGCGCGGACAAGGTTCTGAATGGGTAATCGAAATTGAGGATAAAGGGCGAGGGATGACCGCGGACCAGATAAGTCGCCTATTCCACCCGTTTCGGCGCTTCGATGCCGAAGTACCTGATAATCCTGCAGGCATCGGCCTGGGATTGGCCTTGGTGCGTGCAGTTGTCTTGCGTCATGGCGGCCGGATAAGCGTAGAAAGTCAGCCTGGCCAGGGCAGTACGTTTCGCGTCAGTCTTCCGGTGTTTGGTTCCGGCGCAGCAACGCCTCGATAGCGTCGGCCTGGGCACCAATAATGGATTCAAGACTGGAAATTTCGGCGCGCAGTTCGTTTACCTGCTCGCGCAGTTGGGCAATGGTATGCAACTGGCGCACAGTCTGCAGCCGCCGTTTGCGCATTGCCGACTCGCGTGGCGCACGCGGACGTTCTGCCATCGTGACATCAACCCTGAGGGGCAGCCCAGGTGAAAATGGGTCTGGCACAGGAGGGCGTTCCGGCGACAGGAAGGGGTCGTCCGACTGGGTCATGGTGTGGGTGTGAGCGTGGCCGTCAGATGCTGTTATCTGGATGTCGACCCGATTGATAGACAGGCATCGAAATAAGTAAATGGGTAAATTCCATAATAGGGGTATTTGTTTGGATTTGCAACCAGATGAAACTTGTTCACGAGCTGCCGAACCGGGTGAGCTATGGTGGCTTGGTCCTTTGTACTGGCGGCCATTACACTTAGCCGAGTTTCGAAGTGTATTCAGGAGTCTTGTCCCACATGTCGTCCCCTGTATTGGATCGCGTTCCCTCTAGCGAATGTGCCGAGCTTGTCGATGCCGCGATCAATTCGCGTCAGTCCATACGCGCATTTACCGACCGGCCGGTAGCCCGCCACCTGATCCGCGAGATTCTGGCTACAGCAAGCCGCGCGCCCTCCGGTGCGAACGTTCAGCCCTGGAAGACCTATGTTCTGCAAGGGTCGGCCCGTGACGAACTGATCAAGAAAGTATGCGCTGCGCACGACGCCGTGTATGCGAACCCCGACGAAGCCAAAAAATATCAGGAGGCATACGCTTACTATCCGCGTGAGTGGATCAGCCCGTACATCGAGCGACGCCGCGAGAACGGCTGGGGGCTATACGGTTTGTTGGGTATTGCCAAAGGCGAAAAAGACCGCATGCACGCTCAGCATCAGCGTAACTTTCGATTCTTCGACGCGCCGGTAGGCCTGTTCTTTACAGTCAATACAGTGATGGGTCAGGGCGCATTGCTGGATTGTGGTGCGTTCATGCAGAACATCATGGTCGCGGCGCGGGCGCGCGGTCTTGATACTTGCCCGCAGGCTGCCTGGAACTCGTTCGCCAGCATCATCCTGCCTCATATTGGTGCCGGTGAAGACGAGATGCTTGTGTGTGGCATGGCATTGGGCTGGGCCGACCCAAACGCCCTGGTCAACACCTTCCGCACCCCCCGGGTACCCCCCGAAGATTTCACGGTCTGGCTGGAATAAGTCACTGATGCCCGGCGACGCACAATATCTGGTACTTGAGCACGGCGCTGATTCACGGCGTTTGCGTGTGCGTGGTCAGTGGATCTTGAAGAACTATCAGCCCATCGAGCGGGAGATTGCTGCAGAGCAGCGCCGGGAGTCCGCCCACCCTGCATCCGCCGGGACGCTGGCGTTCGATGAGCTGGACCTTGATGGATTGGAGGCGATCGACACCGCGGGCGCAGCGCAACTCACACGCTGTGTAGGCGCCTTGCGCCTTCAGGAGCTGGTCAAGGCAGACTCAGGCCTTCCTGCTGAACGTTCGGCCTTGCTTCTGGCAGTGGCCGGCGCCCAGCCCGGGCAAGCGGAGTCGCCTGCCCGGCCACCAGCCTGGCGCGAGCTGCTTGGCCGCATCGGCATGTCCATGGAAAGTACGTGGAAGCTGATTGTGGCCTTGCTGGGGTTCATCGGGTTAACGCTTGTAGCGTTCGTGCGCACGCTTTTCCAGCCCCGCCATTGGCGAGTGACTTCCATTGCGGCTCAAGTCGAGCAGGCCGGCCTCAATGCGGTCCCTATCGTCGCGTTGCTGACATTCATGGTAGGGGCCGTGATTGCCTTTCTTGGTGCAACTGTACTGGCTGATTTCGGGGCCACCATCTATACCGTTACGCTGGTGGGGTTTTCATTTCTGCGCGAGTTCGCCGTATTGCTTACTGCGATACTGATCGCTGGGCGCACGGCCAGTGCATACACAGCTCAACTGGGCTCAATGAAGGCAAATGAAGAAATTGATGCCATACGAATGATGGGCCTGAGCCCGGTCGACTTGCTGGTGTTGCCACGAATAATCGCATTGCTGATTGCTTTACCGGCCCTGACGTTTGTGGGCATGGTGTCGGGGATATTGGGCGGAATGCTTGTGTGTGCCGTGTCGCTCGATATTTCACCAAGCATGTTCCTGACCATCTTCCAGCGAGACATCGAGATCAGGCATTTTTTTCTGGGCATGGCCAAGGCCCCGATTTTTGCGTACCTGATTGCCGTCATCGGCTGCATAGAGGGATTCAAGGTTCGTGGCAGTGCCCAATCGGTTGGGCAACACACCACTTCGGCCGTGGTGCAGTCCATTTTCGTGGTGATACTTATTGATGCGCTGGCCGCCCTGTTTTACATGGAGATGGGATGGTAAGCAGCATGCCGCCAACGCCCATTGTCCAGGTGCGGGGCCTGGTGAATCGTTTCGGTACGCACACCGTGCACGACAACCTTGACCTTGATATATATAAAAAGGAAATTCTGGGCGTGGTGGGGGGGTCGGGTACCGGCAAATCGGTGCTGCTCAGATCCATCGTTGGCCTTCAGCCGCCCGCCGCAGGACGCATCCACATATTCGGAGAAGATCTGCTCGCCTTGCCTCCGGAAAGGCGGGTGCACATCGAACGACGCTTCGGCGTGATGTTTCAAAGCGGTGCGTTATTCTCGTCCTTGACCGTAATCGAGAATGTTGCGGTACCTCTTATGGAGCAGGCGGGCTTGAATCGTGCACAAGCCGAAGAACTGGCGCGCACTAAAGTCGGTCTTGTGGGGCTGCCGGCATCCGCCGGAGACCTATACCCCAGCTCGTTGTCGGGTGGCATGGTCAAACGGGCCGCCTTGGCCCGTGCGCTGGCGCTGGATCCGGACATTCTCTTTTTGGACGAGCCGACTGCCGGGCTCGATCCGATTGGAGCGGGAGCGTTTGATCAACTGATCATGACCTTGCGAGACGCCTTGGGCCTGACCGTGTTTCTGGTGACTCACGATCTTGATACGCTGTACGCAAGTTGCGACAGGGTTGCAGTGTTATCCCAGAAAAGGGTGTTGGCAGCCGATACCCTCGAACGCGTTGCCGCTATCGACGACGCCTGGATACGCGAGTACTTTCACGGTCCCCGAGGTCGTGCTGCGAATCGTGCGGCGGAAATCAATCGGAGCAAAAGCTAATGGAACCCAGGGCGCATCATGTATTGATCGGAGCCTTCACTGTCCTTGTTGCCATCTTGGCCGTCCTTTTCTCGCTGTGGCTGAGCAAGGCCGGCCAGCATGCGGGCGAACGGCATTACGTCGTCATTTTCCACGAAGCCGTCCGGGGGCTTACCGTTGGCAGCGCGGTGCAGTACAACGGCATCAAGGTCGGCGAAGTGATGGACCTGTCCCTTAACCCACAGGACCCATCCGAGGTCAGGGCCCGCATCAAGGTTCAAGATGACATTCCCATCAAGGAAGACACTCGTGCACGGCTTGTCCTGACAGGGATCACGGGCGCGTCGGTGATTGGTCTGAGCGGCGGTTCCCCCGAAAGCCCGGACCTGCCCGAACCGGAGTCAGGCGACCCTGTCATTGTTGCCACCCCGTCTCCCATTACACAGTTGCTGGCCAATAGCGATAATCTCATGACCAATCTCACCTCGCTGGTGATGAGCGCCCAGCAGGTTCTGTCACCTGAAAACGCCGAGCGGATTGGCCGCTCGCTCGAGAACCTCGAGCGTTTCACGGCAGCATTGGGTCAGCCTGCTGAAGACCTTTCTGAACTGGTGCCCGCCTTGACCCAGGCCAGCCGCCAGGCTGAGGTGGCGCTTGAGCAGGCGACAGCGCTGATGAAGCGGGCTGATAATGTCCTGGTGCAGCAAGGCGACAAGACGTTCCAAAGCATACGCTCGGCCATGGTGTCAATCGACGATACCGGCAAAAGCCTTAATCAGCTGATTGAAGAAAACCGGTCGGGCCTTCATTCCGGTGTGGATGGTTTGAGGCAATTGGGGCCGGCGCTACAAGAGCTGCGTACTACGCTGGCAAGCTTGCAGGACGTGGTACGCAAGCTGGACGACAGCCCGACGAACTTCCTGTTGGGCCGCACAAAGATTGAGGAGTTCGAACCATGAGTCGTTACCTGGTGTCCAGGCGGGTGGCCCTTGCGTGGCTATCGGTATTGTTCTTTACATTATCCGCGTGTTCGGTGCTACCCGAATCAGAAACCCTGACCTTCTATCGCCTGCCTTCGCCCAACCTGGCTGCAAGCGAACCAAGCGTACTGCAAGCCTCGTCTGACGCCGTCTTGCGTATAGACGTGCCCTACGGTGATCGTGCGGTGGACAGCACGCGGATTCTCGTCATACCCGAGCCGGAGCGTATCAGTGCCTACAAGGGCGCTCGCTGGAGTGATAGTGCACCGGCACTTTTTCGCGATCGCCTGATCGACGCCTTCCGATCGGCAGGGGTGTTCCGCACAGTTGTTGCCGATAACAGTGCGCTTGCTGCAGATATCGAGCTTTCCGGAGATCT
The DNA here is from genome assembly GCF_029263785.1 of Pusillimonas sp. Lineage (GTDB taxonomy): Bacteria > Pseudomonadota > Gammaproteobacteria > Burkholderiales > Burkholderiaceae_B > Pusillimonas. The sequence continues at coordinate 102,816 of NZ_JAJUFE010000005.1, forward strand.
GACCTGGTTCCATGTCGTCTATCGTGACGGTGTACCCGTGGTGCGGATAGCGTATGACGCGACCTTGTCCGACATGAAATCGTCACGCATTATGGCGTCACAGCGTTTTAGCGCGGAGCAGCCCGTGCAAGGCAAGCAGGTACCCGAGGTCGTGCAGGCATACGGGCAGGCCATTGATCAACTGTCGGCCCGCGTATTGGACTGGGTGCAGCAGCAAGGCAGGGTCCGTCGCAATGCCAAATAATCGGTTTCAGGGGCGACTGCTCGATCATGTCAAGGCGCTGCCTCCCGGGTGGCGAAGGGCACTGGAATCCGAGCGGGTGAGCAGGGCAGTGCGCGACATCGATCAGTTCCTGCAGCAGCGGCTCGAGGCAGGTGCAACCATCTTTCCTGCACAGCCGTTTCGTATGCTTGGCGAGGTCGCGGCCGAAGACGTCAAGGTGGTATTGATTGGGCAGGATCCCTACCATGGTCCTGGGCAGGCGCAGGGTCTTGCGTTTTCGGTCCCCGATGATTGTCGCACACCCCCCAGTCTGCGCAATATGTTTGCCGAGCTTGCACGCGAGTATCCAGGGGAATACCGGCCTCAGCGCAATAGCCTGGTGCGATGGGCCACTCAGGGTGTTTTGCTGATGAACACAGCCCTGACCGTCGAAGCGCATAAGGCTGGCTCACATTCGCGTTGCGGCTGGTCAGTCGTGACCGACGCCATACTGTCGTTGGTGCTGAGCCAGCCGCGACCGAAAGTCTTGCTTCTTTGGGGTGCGCACGCCCAAGAGCGCCGCGTCTTATTGCAGGGCAGCCCGCCCGCCGGCCCGGTTCATGTGTTGATGTCAAACCATCCATCGCCGCTTTCAGCCTCGCGTCCGCCGCGACCTTTCGTGGGTTGCGGGCACTTCTTCGAAACCAATCGCTGGCTCGAAGAGCACGGCGAGACGGGCATTGACTGGCTCAACAACGATCTGCCCGCCGGCACCCGTGCTGAACCCGGCTCTGTGTCAGACGAGGTAGCCGGCAAGCGACAGGGTGTGCTCTGGTAACGCAGCCTGAGTGACCTCGGGCTTATGCTTTATCATTGCCTGCATCTGCGCCGGCGCGCGCGGGCGAGTCTGGTTCAAATGTCAGGAGAGTGTATAGATGGTTTACGACAACAACAATATTTTTGCCAAGATCTTGCGCGGAGAGCTTCCTTGCATCAAGGTTTTCGAAGATGACAGGACGCTGGCGTTCATGGACATCATGCCGCAGGCAGACGGTCATGTCCTGATCATCCCGAAAGAGCCCGCTGTTACATTGCTCGACCTGTCCGAAGAAGGGGCGGTGGCCGCCATCCGTACTACCCGGCGTATCGCCATTGCTGTAAAAAAAGCACTTGGCGTCGAGGGCATTCATGTGGCCCAATTGAATGGCGCTGCGGCGGGTCAGACTGTGCCGCACATTCACTTTCACGTGATTCCGCACGCGGCCGGTACCGTACTGCGCATGCACGCAGCCGAACGTGCTGACGAGAACAGCCTCAAGGCGATGGCAGAGCGCATCAAGGCCTGCCTGGATTGACACAGGAGACTCACCATGTCCGACGACCATACAACTTCGAATCTGATGCCTGACCGGCTGACGCAGGCCCTGGATGAACTGGGCGCCCGATGGGGCTGGTTCGTAGCACTGGGCATAGTCCTGCTGGTGCTGAGCATCATCGCCTTTGTCCACGTTCTTGCGGCGACTCTGGTCAGCGTCATCTTCATTGGCGTCCTGATGCTTATCGGTGGAATCGGCCAACTGATTCACGCCTGGCGCGTCAAGCAATTGGCGGGATTCCTCTTCTGGACCGCCAGCGGATTGCTGTATGCGGCTGCGGGGATTATTGCGCTGGTCAACCCGATTACGGGCGCTGCAATGCTGACGCTGCTTCTGGGGGCCACACTGATTGCAGTTGGGGCCTTGCGTCTTTGGATATGGTTCAACAACCGGGGGCAGCGGGGATGGCAGTGGCTGGCATTGTCCGGAGTCATTACGCTGGCCACCGGCATATTGGTTGCCGTGCTGTGGCCCGGCAACAGCATCTGGCTACTGGGGCTGATACTGGCAATCGACCTGCTTTTTCAGGGCTGGTCGGCGCTGTTGCTGGGGCTTGCCCTGCGCCAGCGCAGATAATTTCCTGAAAAAGGGATACCTTGCGGTATACAGCCGTAAAAAGTAAAGCGGCTTTGCAAACCATTGCAAAGCCGCGTAAATTCTGGTGCCGATGAAAGGAGTCGAACCCTCGACCTTCTCATTACGAATGAGCTGCTCTACCAACTGAGCTACATCGGCTAAGCCCGCAATTATACACATTCCCGTTGCCGGCTGTCGCGCCAGAGTTGAACGGGTCGATGGTGCCTAGCGGAAGCCCCGGCTGCGGGCCAGAGCTTCGCGTTCAAGTTTGCTGACGTAGCGCTGGATACGAGCCAGTGTGGCCCCTCGCAAGCCTTCAAATGCGAATCCCAGGTGTCGCAGCTGCTTGTTGGCCCTTTCGAAGTCGCGTACCTGGACGAGCCGTAGGGTGACATTCAATGGTTCATCGCCGGGCAATTCCAGCCGGCAGTTTCGGTAGATGGTGCCAATGGCACCGTCTACCTCAAATAAGGCGTCCACTGCTCCAAGACCAGTGCTGCTCAGATCGGCGAGTTGCAGAACAATGGCCCCTTCATCCATCGGAATAGTGCATAGCACCGGCTTGTTCTGCGGAGTTGCTACCCGAAAGGCATCGCGGCGCTGCACACGGATAAGCTCGGTGGGGTAGGGCAACCGAAAAGCGGGGCGCTCGTCGTACGAACACAAGGTGGCCGGGCCCGTCGTGAAACTGATATGGACACCGTTTTGCGACGCTTCAAAGGACAGGTTCTGAGCCTTTTCGATTTGCTGCGCCCAGGATTCGTCCGAGCTGCCATCAAAGATCAGGGACTCTTCCGCAGAATCGATGTGCAGTAGTGTCGTCAGGATGGAGGTATCGCCACCGGCAACCCGCATGTGTATAAGGCGATTTTCCAGCGCAAGGCTGCGCAGGACATCAAGGATGTCCAACTGACTGGTTAGCGCGTATCGACTGGTGGGTTCGGCGGAAGATTGATGTTTCACGAGGTAAGAAATTTAACTTCTGGTGACAATAGGCTATTAAAGCAAAATTAGAGCCTTTGTGTATTACAGCCGCGCGCTTTGCTGATGGCGAACGGTGACCGGTGACCGGCATTCGATCCTGGCAAAGGCTGTTGCCGCGACGGCTTAACTGTAATCTTGCGGTTCGTTGAAGTCCTGGGTGGCGGACGGAAACAGATCCCACACCGCTATGAACAACGCTGCAATTAACGGCCCGATTACGAAACCGTTAAGGCCAAAGACAGTCAGGCCGCCAATTGTGGAAATCAAAACTACGTAATCGGGCATTTTGGTGTCTTTGCCCACCAGCAGCGGGCGAAGGATATTGTCGACCAGGCCTATGACCAGAATGCCGTAAAGAATCAGGATAATTCCAAGCCAGACTTCGCCCGTTACCAGAAAGTAGGCGGCGACCGGCAGCCAGATTATCGCGGCCCCTACCGCCGGCAGCAGCGAGAGCAGCGCCATGATTACGCCCCAGAGCAGCGCACCCTCTATGCCAAGGATCCAGAAGATCAGTCCGCCCAGGGCACCTTGGGTGGCCGCGACCACGATGTTTCCTTTCAGGGTGGCGCGCACGACGGTAACGAACTTGTGCATAAGCAGTTGCTTATGTTCGGCGCTAAGTGGAATGACCGTCGTGATTCGACGTGCCAGGGGTGCTCCGTCACGCAGCAGGAAGAACAACAGATACAGCATGATGCCCAGTCCGATCAGAAACTGGGCTGTGTTCTGCCCTATGTTGACGGCTTGCGAGGCGAGGAATTTGCTGCCCTGAAGCGCTCCCGCCGACAGCTTCTCCTGAACGCTGAACAGGTCGGTCAGACCGAACTGTTCCAGGGCACCGTGAAGCGAAGGCGGCAACGCAGCGACGATCTGTTCGAAATAAGAGCCGAGATTCAGCTCGCCGCTTTCGATTCTCTTGTACAGGTTGGAACCCTCTTGCAACAGTGAGCCTGTCAGGAGAGTCAGGGGCAAAATGACAAGCAGGAGCACCAGCAGCACAGTCAGGAAGGCCGAGGAATTGGGCCGGCCCGGCAATAGCGCGAGCAAGCGGCGATACAGCGGCATGAAGCTGATGGCCAGAATGGCGCCCCAAAAGACAGCGCCGTAGTAGGGCAGAAGCAGTCTGCCGAAAGCCAGGGTAACGATGACCAGCAAGATGATGAAGGTGCGATAGTGCAGATGGCTATCGTTCATGAAGGCTCCGGACGCGGTAGAACGAAAGAGGCAGCGTGTATTTGCTGCAAGCGCCCTAGTATACCGGCAGCTACAATCACGCTGCGTCAAACAAAGCAATTGATGACATGGCGCGTTCGAACCCCGATATGCGCGTCAAACCTATCTAAAGGTGTGAGAAATGCAGCAGAGCAATACCGGCAGGGAATACGGAAGCCCGTCGCTTGCCTGGAATGGCACGGTACTGGCTTTTTTGGTTGGGATGGTGGCGTTGTGGACCCTGTTGTGCGCGATAAGTCACAAGGCCCCCGACCTTGACGGAATGGAAGAGCTGGTATGGGCTTCCAGCTTTGAATTCGGCTACACCAAACATCCGCCCCTGCCGTCGTGGTTGCTGTATGCGCTGACCGGTATCTTCGGCAAGCCGATATGGCTGGTCTTCTTTGCCGGACAGTTGGTGTCGGCGCTTGGGCTATGGTTTGTCTGGCGCTTTGGCTGCGAGTTCACCACGCCACGTCGTGCCCTTATTGCTACCCTGATGGTGTCAACCACCATGTATTTCTCGCTGCGTGGCACCATCTTCAACCACAATACCGCGCAGCTTTGGTCGATTGCGGCATGCACCTGGCTGTTCTATCGCGCCTTGCGATACGCGAAGACCAGCTCGTGGCTGTGGTTGGGTGCGGTAGCCGGCCTTTCGATGATGACCAAATACAGTGCGGTGGTGCAGTTTGCCATTTTCCTGGTATTTATCGTGGTCCATGGCCACTGGCGTGACCAGCGGGTGCAGCGCGGAGTTGTGCAGGCAGCAGTGGTGTTTCTGCTGGTGATCTCGCCGCACGTGTACTGGCTTATCGACAATCAATTCGCCCCATTTGCCTACCTCGACCGATCTCTTGAAATGCAGTCATATGCACAGGTACTGAAGGGCATACTAGATTTCACGATAGACCAGCTGGCCCGCATCAGCCCGATGTTCGTGGTGTGGATCGGCCTGTATGTCTGGCAGCGCCGAAACCCGGTCGCAGACCGTGGGCAAACCTATGCTTCGGAAATTGGCGCGTGGGACAAATCCTTTTTGTTGTGGGTGGGGCTGGGGCCCATTGTTGCGACGGTTTTATTGGCTGCCTTGCTGGGATCGCGGCTGACAGCGTCGTGGGGAACCACCTTCTTTATCCTGTATGGCTATTTCGCTTTCTGGTGGCTAAGAGGTTCGTCGCGTGCGACCTTGCGCCGAACAGCTGTACTGGTGATTGCAATCCATGTACTGATGGCCGTAGGGTACGCGGTTGCGCGCGGCCCGCTGGCGCATTATTCCGGGCGTACGGCGCGCTCAACTTTTCCCGGGCCGGAAGTTGCCCAGCGGATACAGCAGGCTTGGGAAGCACATGTTCCCGGAAAACCACTGACCTTGGTGGCCTCGGATACCTGGCTGGGTGGCAATATAGCCATCAATCTTGATCCCGTGGCCGAAGTGTTTATCGGCGCGAGCTATGCTGATTCTCCCTGGCTGTCGCCCGACACTGCGCTTGATTGCGGGGCTGTGGTGGTTTATAGCCCTTCTTGGGGTACACGACCGTCCGAGGCGTTATTGGCCCTGCATGAGCAGGCCCGGTGGAAGGGCACGGAAAGCCTGCGGTGGTCGTCCGAGAAAAGCCCGATGCTTGAACTGGTGTGGGGAGTCATCCCGCCGACCGAGGCTTGTACCAGGTAGCTGTACGTCGGGTTTTCGGCAGCGTGAAGCCTGTCAGGCGGTTTCGAGTGCCGCACCGGCCGTCCAATGCCGGGCCGCCAGGGCTGCGGCTTCGGTGTCGGACAGGTCGTCATGCACGTAGAAGCGTTTCTGTTCTGACGGCGCCGAAGCGCGGGACACTATGCGCAGAGAGTAGTCAGGCTCATCCAGCATGTCGCTGGTTTCCGACGGGTGTGAAATGATGTGGACCTGCTTGCCATGCAAGTGGCCTCCCAGGCAGATGGTGCTTGCCATAGCTGTCTCCGTAATAAATATGTTTTTCTTGCCCGCGAATGGGTTCAGACATTATGCCAGCCGGCTCTGTAATGTGAAGGGGCGAGTATTTTGTGCGGCATTCGGCAATGCGATGGGTTTTTTGACCGATAGCTTGCACACATGGTAAAAATTATGCTATAGTTTTTCTTCTTTGATCCCCGATAGCTCAGTCGGTAGAGCGACGGACTGTTAATCCGCAGGTCACAGGTTCGAGCCCTGTTCGGGGAGCCAGATATACCGCTAAAAAGGCCAATCCTTCGGGGTTGGCCTTTTTACGTACAGGGCGCTGGTAAAGCTGGGCCCCTGAAGGCGTTCTTAGGGATCAAGGCAGCAATCTCAAACCGGTCCTGCGCACAAATTCTTCGTAACGGATCGGCGGACCCGCCGTTGCGCCGGCATGGTTGGCTTGCCAGTGCACCCACGACCTGCGCGTTGTGGCGTCGTACACCAATTTGTAAAGGTAGGTGGGTACCGCTACCTTTCCATCGCCAATAGTCTGGAATCTATCTGCGTAAACGGGGCCGGTAAAAACGTACACGTCGCCGCGTGCCCGCAAAATGTATTTGCGGGTGTCGCTTTCGATTTTTGCCCAGGGTCCGGAATTATGTCTTTGGTCCTGAGGAACCATATTGGCCAGACTGAAACTCTGGGCCATGGCTTCGGGCGTATGCATGTCCGCCGCCGGGGCCATGTGCCCGCGAGAGTAGCCCGAGCGCCGGTAGTCATTGAGTTCCGCACGCTCCGCGGCCGGAAGGCGGGCCTCTTCGTAGAAGCGATCCGTGCGCTCAATATGTTGTGCCTGTTGCAAGAGGCGACGGTTCAGGCGCTGAACTACAAAAACGGGGGTTCGCGTGCGGCCACTGTGCAAGATGGCGAAGGCGTCAAAGCACAGTTCGCGCAGAGCCGGACCGGCGGGCACGGCGGGAGGCTGTTCGTCCGGAAATAGACCGCGGCATTCTGCGAACCGGGTTTGAGCATAGCTTCCGCTAACTGGCGTTATCGGTGCCAGTCCCCGTTCACCGAAAATACCAACTTGCGCAAGCAGAGGCTCGATCGAGACCTGTTCACGCAGCTGTGGATGAAGTACACAGCTGGCAGCGCTGAAGGACGCGATGGCCGAGACCGCCAGTGCTTTAAAAAATCGCGTGATGCGGTTGCTACGTTTGGATTGTTTGCTGCGGCGCCGTCGAACGGCGGGCTTATTTCTGCTTGCCATGGCCGCATTGTAGTCAACGACCCAAACGGCTCGGAATGGCAATTGCTGCGCACGACATGACGCTGCCGGTTCGCAAAAAGCAATTCAAGGCGGCGTGGGCCAACTTTTCAGGAGACATGCCATGCCAGTTTGTGACGCTTGCGGCAATGATTACGATAAAGCCTTTCAGCTGAAGATCAAGAACGAGACGTATACGTTTGACAGTTTCGAGTGCGCCATCAAGATGGTAGCGCCGCATTGTGAACACTGCGACGTGCCCATTATTGGTCACGGACTTGAGCAGGACGGACGCATGTTTTGCTGCGCACATTGTGCGAAGCGGGCGGATGTCGTGGGTCTGAGAGACCGGGTTGGGTTGCAGTCCAGTTAGTGCTGGCGGCGATCTATTCCCAAGTCTGCATCACGGCAAAGACAAAATGCAGATCGACGTTTAGAATGGGCTGGCAAACACTCGAGGCGCTCTCGCGGTTAGGGGTGCGCCTGCCTTCAACCTTTTCTAATCAGGACGCCATGACGCAGACCACTCCCCAAATTTATCGCGCCGATCAGGTCGGCAGTTTTTTGCGGCCCAAGTATCTGCTCGAGGCCCGCGATCAATTCGCAAAAGGGCAGATCAGTGCAGAGCAGCTTCGAGAAGTCGAAGACAAAGCCATTACCGAGATTGTCCGGTTTCAGGAAGACGTTGGTTTAAAGACCATAACCGACGGTGAGTACCGCCGAACGTTCTTCCATGTAGACTTCCTCAAGCAGATTGGGGGCGTGCAAAGCGACGAGCCGTTTGCGTTCCAGAAGCCGGATGGCACGATGGAACTGGCTCCACCCACCATTCGCGTGGTCGACAAGGTTCGACATGTCAAAGACATCCAGAAGGCCGACTTCGAGTATTTGAAATCGCAGGTTTCACCGGGCCATACCCCCAAGGTATGCATTCCTTCGCCAACGATGCTGCACTTCCGGGGTGGTCGCGGCGGCATCAGTAAAGAACATTATCCCGAGCTGGATCCCGACTTTTATCAGGATGTTGCCGATGCCTATGGCGACGAACTGCGTTCACTGGCTGCTGCCGGCTGCACGTATGTTCAGATGGACGACACCAACCTGGCGTATCTTTGCGACGAGAACATGCGCGAAGCCGCCCGCAACCGCGGTGATGACCCTAACGAGCTTCCCCATCGATATGCCAGCTTCATCAACCGGGTGGTGGCGCAGCGCCCAGAAGGCATGACACTCGGAATCCACCTGTGCCGCGGGAACTTCAAAAGCACTCACGCTGCATCGGGCAACTACGAACCGGTGGCCGAAGCGCTGCTTTCAGAGATGCATGTCGATACGTATTTCCTCGAGTACGACGACGAGCGCAGCGGGGATTTCCGCCCCCTGCGTTTCCTGCCAAAAGGAAAGCTCGTGGTCCTGGGGCTCGTCACGACCAAGTTCGGCAAGCTGGAGTCCAAAGACGACCTCAAGCGCCGTATCGATGAGGCGGCGAAATACGTACCACTGGAGCAGTTGGCGTTGTCTCCGCAATGTGGCTTCTCGAGCACGGTGCACGGCAATGACATCGCATTTGAAGACCAGCGCAATAAGCTGCGCCTGGTGATCGAGACCGCCCAGGAAGTTTGGGGCGACATTTAAACCAGGAGCAGGCCGGCCCTGTAGGGCCGGCAATGATGAATCTGGATTTATTTGATTCGGGCATGCCTGAAGGCCGTGAGTCTTTAGGCCGCGACGCGCTGGTTCTGCGTGGCTTCGGCTTGCCGTTTGTCGATGCTGTGCTTGCCGCAGTTGATTACATCGAAGCGTGCTCGCCATTTCGGCATATGCAGACCCGACGCGGCTATACCATGTCGGTGGCCCTTACCAATTGTGGCAGACTCGGTTGGATAAGCGACCGGGCGGGCTACCGCTATTCGCAAACTGATCCTCTCAACAATAAGGCGTGGCCCGAGATGCCTGCCGATTTACTTCGTCTTGCCACGCAAGCGGCAGATGCCGCCGGATTTAGAGGCTTTGAACCGGATGCCTGCCTGATCAACTCGTATCTGCCTGGGTCAAAAATGGCGCTGCACCAGGACCGTAACGAGGCCGACCTGACTCAGCCCATTGTGTCAGTTTCATTGGGCATACCAGCCATATTCTTGTTTGGCGGGCATCAACGCAGCGACAAGCCTGCGCGAATTCCCTTGTTTCATGGCGATATAGTGGTGTGGGGCGGCGAAGATCGCATGCGGTTTCACGGCATCATGCCTTTGAAAGCCGCTGAGCATCCGCGGGTGGGTGCGCGGCGCATCAATCTGACGTTTCGACGCGCCGGCTAGTATGACCAGCCTCAGGCGAACCACCCCAACGGCTGCTTCGTTACCGCCACACTTACGATATACGCAAAAATCAGAACGGCCACGACTGCAGCCGCAGCGCGGCTTGCCGGAGTCTTTCCGCGTTTGATGGCTAGAGTGCCAATCCCGATATAAAGCACCAACCCCACTATTTTTGCCGCGATCCATGGCTGATGCCATCCGACTACGGATGCCAGGTAAATGCCTGCCAGCAGCAAAATGGTATCGATGATGTGCGGAGCAATACGCGCGAAGCCTGATTGCAGCCTCGGAGAACCTTTTACCGACCAGACGGCGCGAATGATAAACAGCACGATGCTGACAATCGCTGCGGTGGCGTGTAGATGCTTGATATAGAGATAGGTCATGTCTTGGAAATTGCGGATACGTTACGGGCGCCAGCACGGGTGTGCGGTCGGAACCACATGGCATTGTGGGTGAAAGTGGCGGCACGGTAAAGTCGCCCGGGTTTGACTTGCGTCAACCCAGCGTAAACTATAGGGCTTGTTTGCATTACTATTTGTGGCAATTTCTTATATCATTCCGAAGTCTGTGTACATTTGCTTTCAATTTTTTTAAACATTTCAAGGTGTTGAGCCATGAGTCCGAGCTGGGCGCTCCTGTCGTTGCGTATCGGTACAGCAGTAGCTGGGCCTCGTGGTCAACTCACCGCCATCGACAAGCAGGCTGTCACGCGTGCGCAGTACCTGGAAGAAGGCAAATTTCGCAAAGATCAGCAAGGCGACACGGCCCACCATGGTGGGCCTGAAAAGGCCGTGCACCACTATGCTGCCGACCACTATCCAAAATGGGCCGAAGAGCTTGCCGATTTACCTGTTCAAAACCTCGACGAAGGCGGCTTTGGCGAAAATCTGTCTACCCTGGGCCTGACCGAAGACGACGTCGCTATCGGCGATATTTTCGAACTTGGCGATGCTGTCGTACAAGTCTCCCAGCCGCGCCAACCATGCTGGAAGCTTAACGATCGCTTCAATGTGCCCGATATGGCGCTTCGGGTCCAGAACACCGGCCGCACCGGGTGGTATTATCGCGTGCTTCAGCCAGGCTGGGTGCAGCCGGATGATCTGCTGCGCCGCGTCTCGCGCCCACAGCCCGAATGGACACTTACCCGCATTCTTCGCATCTTGTATGATGACCGGTTCGAGCCTGGCGAGCTGGCCGCTCTGGCCGAACTTGCCGAGCTTTCGCCCCGCTTGCGAGACCTGGCTGCCAAACGGTTATCGTCCATGACGATCGAAGACTGGACCCGCCGACTGCACGGCTAGATTCCGGTTCGTGTCGATCCAGTGGGGGTTCCCCTTTTTTTGTCACTATTCACTATCTCGTTACTTCATTGAAGGTGCCTCATGCCATTCATCAATATCACTGCGACCCAGCCCCTGGCGGCCGAACAAAAGCAACAACTTATTCAACGCACCAGCGATGCTGTGATAGAGGCACTTTCTACCGCTTTGCCATCCGTGCGCATCATGCTCCATGAGTTGCCGGCCGGTCATTATTATTGTGGCGGAAAGTTCGATACGGCCGCGATCCTGTATGACATCGACATGATCGAAGGTCGCACCGAAGAGGCTAAGGCTAATCTCATCAAGCGCCTGAGTCAGGTTGCTCACGAAGCTACTGGTGTTCCCATCGACGAAGTCCGCACTCGTTTGTCCGACTTTCCCAAAGAAAACATTGGCATGGCAGGTGGAATCACCGCCAAGCAAGCGGGGCGTTGAGCTCGTCTTGCCCAGCCCGCTGCCTTGACAAGGGCAGTGCGCGGTATTTGCATTGGTCCGTCTTGGCAGGCTTTAACAGCTAAGCTATCCATTCGCGACTTCCGGTAACGGCCGGCATATTTTCGGCATTGAGAACCTGGCAGGAGCTCGGGTTCAACGCCATGAATATGCCGGCCTTTTTGCGTGTCTGCGCTCCGATGTTCTGAAATCGGCTGAAGATCTGGTTTATTGCAGGACACGCTTAACGCGAGCAACACGCCATTCGTTGGACTCAAGTCAATGGTGGCGTTGGTGCGCGCAAGAGATACATTTGCGTGTGGCCCTTGTGCCACAAGGCTGTTTCCGTAAAAGTTTTGTAACTATTTAAGCCAAAACTTCGTTTTCGTAAAAATCCCTCTATATAAAGTGGTGGTCTGGTGCTGCAAAAAATAGGCTTTTATAGTTTTGCTAAGTGGAAACCCTAGTTTGGTACACGCAAAGAACAGTATCAAATTTTGTTTTCAGATCATAAATGTCACGTGTTGATACGTTGAGCTGAGGGCAAAACATCGCTCTCTTCAAACCTTTGAGAACCAACTTTTGAGAGGCGTTCTATGACAGCACGCAAGCACAAGCTCGCAGGGATGCGAGTTACAACCTTGGTTGCGGCCTTGATGACCGCGTACGGCTCGGCAGCCGTCGCAGATGCCAAGGGTCCGATCAAGTGTCCAACTACTTGCAATCCCGCAGAGAACACCTGGTTTGA
>NZ_JAJUFE010000024.1 GCF_029263785.1 Pusillimonas sp.
AGCAAGCCCCGTTTCGATAACAAGCCTTCATACGATAGCCGCGGCGACGCCGATCGCCCAGCACGACGTTTCGAAGACCGAGTCGACGGTGTAGCGCGCAAAGGCGGTCATGCCGAACGCTCGTACGCCCATGCCGGCCGTCCGTCTGGCTACGCAGACCGACCCGCCTCTACCAAACCGCGCACGCCTCGTGCCGACCGTCCTGGTTTCGGCGACTCGTCGCGTGTTGCAGCGCGTCCTGCAACCGGTCGCTCATCGGCCGGCGATAGCCGCTTCGAACGCAGTGCGCGCCCGAGCCTTGGTGGCAAACCCGCCGGCAAAAGCAAGGGCTCACGCCGTCAGGGCCAGTTTGCGTAACACGACACATGCGGTGCTGACGCAGTAGCGGCATTGCATTGATTTTCCGGGCGCATCCTTTAAGGGTGCGCCCGTTTTCTTTTTTGTTCCGACAGAAGACGGGTCGTTAAATCTCCAAAGTGTCCCCTTCGACTGGAGGCCGCAACCCGATACCTCCTATACTAGAGGCATGCGAAGGGACCACGATCTCGTGACCCAGGCAGTACATTCAGTAACCTATTACATGAAACAGCTCGCCAACCGCCCCATGCTTCTGGCCGCCCTGCTGGTCATACCACTATGGGTAATCTTCAGCAATTTCGTCGTCGCCCTGGCGGTGTCATTGCTTGTTGCTTTCCTTGTGGCCATGATTCACTCGCTACGCGTCCTGAAAAAGCAGGAACGGCACGAGAAGCAACCTGGCGATAGCCGCCCCGCTCCATGAACACGGCACGACCCTCTTCAGCTCCAACCGGCTTGCCCACCCTGGACGCCGACTCTGCCACGCACCTTAGTGCGATGCAGGACTACCTTGCATACCGGATCCAGCACTCCGAAGGCGGATTCATGCCTTTCGAAGAATGGATGCAGCACGCCCTGTATGCGCCCGGGCTGGGCTATTACACGGCAGGCAGTACAAAATTCGGCAGCGAAAATCCCGAAGGTGATTTCACCACCGGCCCCGAGCTGACACCGCTTTTTGGCCAGGCTCTGGCAGGGCAAGTTGCGCAGATTCTGGCAGCCTCGGGCTCCAAGACCATACTTGAAATCGGTGCCGGCACCGGCGCTTTGGCCGAAGCCCTTATCGGCGCGCTCAATCTGCTCGACATCCGCCCCCAGTACCAGATTCTTGAGGTCTCGGCCGACTTGCGTGAACGCCAGCGCCAGCGGCTGACCGGCATGCGGGCAAACGTTCAATGGCTTGACGCCCTGCCGCATAACTTCAAGGGCTGCGTAATCGCCAACGAGGTTCTGGACGCCATGCCTGCGACACTCTTCCGATGGAACGAAGCCGGCGAACTGATGGAAATGGGCGTCAGGCTGGATGAACCGGGCACGCCGCGAACCGAAAGTGCACAACCTGTTTTCGTGCTGGATGAGCGGCCTGCCAACGACGCGCTTCAGGCACTGGTGGCTCAGCGAGTACCCCCCTTGCCCGGCTATCGCTCCGAGATCAACATTCAGGCCGAGGCCTGGGTAAGACAGCTTGGCACCTGGCTTAAAAAAGGTGCGGCACTGCTCATCGACTACGGCTTTCCGCAACGCGAGTTCTATCATCCGCAACGCGCGGAAGGCACGCTGATGTGCCACTTCCGGCACCATGCGCATGCCGACCCGCTGCTTTACCCCGGCTTGCAAGACATCACCGCCCATATCGACTTCACCGCGATGGCAGATGCGGCTCTTGAAGGCGGCCTGGATATTCTCGGCTACACTTCGCAGGCGCGGTTCCTGATGAACGCCGGTCTGATAGAACTCTTGACAGGTCTGGATCCGCACGACGCTGCAGGCTATGCCAAGGTTGTCGGCCCGGTTCAGAAGCTGCTTTCCGAAGCCGAAATGGGCGAGCTGTTCAAGGTCATGGCAGTAGGACGCGGGCTGGACGTTCCCCTGATGGGATTCCTTCACGGAGACCGTCGCGACCGGCTTTGACCGTACCGGCCGGGGCTAACCATACCGCCACCTTAGCCGCAAAAAGCACAAGCGCCTGAAATGGCGCAGCACCATACAACAAGGGAGCAGGAAAGAGAGATGCAGGATCGCAAGGGGATAGACAGTCGCGCGTTTGGCGTGATGGTTTTACTGTGCATGATCTGGGCTTTTCAACAGATCGCCATCAAGGCCGCCGCCGGTGACGTTGCTCCCATACTGCAGATTGCGATCCGTTCCGGCGTCGCCGCCGTGCTGGTGGCCTTGTTGATGGCCTGGCGCGGCGAGCCTCTGAACCTGGCCGACGGAACCTGGAAACCAGGCCTGGTAGTGGGGGCGTTATTCGGCTTTGAGTTCGTGTTTCTGGGCGAGGGCCTGCGTTATACAACCGCCTCGCACATGGCCGTGTTCCTGTACACTGCCCCCTTCTTTGCCGCCATCGGCCTGCACTGGCGCCTGCCCGAAGAAAAACTGGCCTTCGCGCAATGGATGGGGATACTCATGGCCTTTATCGGCATTGTCGTGGCTTTCGCGGGTCGTGACAGCAGCAACGTCCTGCCCAACGCCAGCAATATGCTGCTGGGCGATTTCCTGGGTGTTCTGGCCGGAGCCGCCTGGGGCGCTACGACGGTTATCGTGCGCTGCACCGGTTTATCTCATACCTCAGCCAGCAAGACATTGCTCTACCAGCTGATAGGCGGCTTTCTGATTTTGTTCTCGGCAGCGCTGATCTCGGGCCAAATGAGCTTCCGTCCCACCGCACTGGCCATCAGCAGCATCGCGTATCAGAGCATTATCGTTGCCTTCATCAGCTTTCTTGCCTGGTTCTGGTTACTTACGAAATACCTGGCCTCGCGCCTTGGCGTGTTCTCGTTCATGACGCCCCTCTTTGGAATATTCTTTGGCGTGTGGCTGCTGGACGAACCCCTGGACACCAGCTTTCTGATCGGCGCCATATTGGTGGCAATAGGAATAGTGATGGTCAGCGGGTATACGTGGATGAAGCAGCTGGTGGGCCGCCATACCCAAAGGTCTGCCCGGCGTTGACGATCCGGGCTTCATCGCCGCAGGGATGAACAATATTGTGGAACTGCCGGATACCGCCTGCTCCCTTCAGTACACAGGACGCAGGCGGTTAAGGAAGGGGTTAAGGCAAACGGACGGTGACTTCAATCTCGATAAGCGCACCCGGCACCGCCAGACCGGTTACACCCAGAATGGTTTGAGCCGGATGTTCGGTGCTTCCTTGCACCTCTTCGATTGCCGCCGTGATGACCTGATACTCGGTCGGGTGCAGGGTGTAGATGGTGCGACGAACAACGTGCTCCCAAGAGGCTCCTATTTCTTTGAGTGCGATGCCCACATTGCGCATGGCTGCCTTGGTTTGCTCGCCAAGGTCGTCGCCGCCAATAATCGAAAAATCCGGCGCGCAGGCAAGCTGGCCTGCAAGGTATGCCATCGTCCCCGGTTCAGAGATGGTGATGTGACTGAAGCCAGGTGCAGGATGCAGGGCCGATGGATTGATCAGTTTTCGTGCCATTGGGGTCTCCTTTTTTCAAGGGAATGCGTTGTATTCATTATTTCTGACTCGCCGCTCGGGCAGTGTCGCCTGTAAGGTAGCAAGCGGCATAGATACTGTCCACCATGTCGGTGCCACTACGAGACCCGCCGATAAGCCGCCCTGCCGAAAAGCTGACGTTCAATGAGTTATCTCAATGCATCCAAACGCGCTGCCCGCACTGCAGCCTTGATTGTTTCAGGCCTGGAGCCCGCCGACTTGGCAATAGCCCCCGCATCCACGGCACGTACCGCATCAAGGCGCTTGCGCCACGCTGCCATGTCCACCGGCACCACACAGCCTGCTGCCTCAAGAAGTTGCACAAAGCGATCAGGTTTGCGCAAACCGTCAGTGGTTTCGATTAGGCTCAACCAGGTGTGGGCGTCGTCCGTGCATGTCTGTGCGTTGTCCGTACGCGCCTGGGCGTCGTCCACGCGCTCTTGTTGTTCGGCACTCTGGGCCAGGCCATCGCCCTTCGCGAGCGCCTTATTATTAATTTGCTTGAGTGCCACCAGCAGTGCAGGCAGCAATCTGGCGTAGTCGATGCATTCTGTAGGCGCTTTCACGTGTCGCGCAACAGCCTGTGGATCAGGCGACTTTCGACATAGCAATGCAAACCGTTGCGGCAGGTTCAGCTTGTGGTGCACTGCCTTGTCAAGCTGAGATGCAATTTCCGTGTCGAAGACCAGGCCGGGCATCACCCTTTCCAGCGCACCCGCCTGCTGCAATACGTCGAACATGCGGGCAGGGCTTTCGGTCTGCAGGCCTTTTGCTACCTCGCGCCAGACGCGCTCGGGCACCAGGGCGTCCACCTCGCCTTCGGCGACAAGACGGCGACACAAATCCATCGTTTCGGGCGCTATTGAAAACTCGCCGAAACGCGCCGCAAAACGCGCCAGCCGCAGCAAGCGCACCGGGTCTTCTGCAAAAGCCTCGCCTACATGACGCAAGATGCGCAGTTGAATATCGCGTTGCCCGTTCCAGGGGTCGACCAAGGTGCCGTCGGGTGCCTGAGCAATGGCATTGACAGTCAGGTCGCGACGGCGCAGGTCGTCTTCCAGGGTAACGTCAGTGCCGGTATAAAAGGTAAAGCCCTTGTAGCCACGGCCCGATTTACGTTCGGTCCGTGCAAGTGCATATTCTTCTTTCGTAACCGGATGCAGGAAGACGGGAAAATCGCCGCCCACGGGCAAGAAACCGCGCGCTGTCATGTCTTCGGGCTTGCTGCCCACCACAACCCAATCGCGGTCGCCGGGCGGCTGCCCCAGCAATTTGTCGCGCACCGCTCCACCCACCACGTAGACCTCCAGACCATCTACTGCCGGATCTGGAGCATTTCGTGAGGTGTCTTGTGCTGTGGCGCCTGTCATTGATTTACGGCAGAGCGACCTGACGCGCGGCCTGCGGTGCAACGGTGCCAAGCCGCTGCTTGAGCGACTGCGACTGTCCCGTAAACAACATGGCGTAGTACACGGCATTGGACAAGACATGCTTGACGTACAGCCGAGTCTCGGTAAACGGAATGGTTTCAGCAAACACCGCTCCTTCTACCGGGCCGGCCAGCTTGGACCGCCACTGCACCGGGCGACCCGGACCGGCGTTATACCCGGCCGTTGCCAGCAGCTGAGACCCATTCAACTGGTTCAACACCATGTCCAGGTAGCGCGTCCCCAGTATCGTATTGGTATCGAAGTCGTTGACGGACGAAGGCGTGAAGTTGGTCATGCCAATTTTCTTGGCGACCCAGCGTGCAGTGGCAGGCATCAACTGCATCAGGCCGGACGCCCCCACGCGCGACCGCGCATCAGTTATAAAGCGCGACTCCTGCCGTATAAGCCCGTACACCCACGCCGGATCAAGGTTGATTTCACGCGCCTTTTCGGTGACCCGGCCTTCGAACGGGGCCACAAAACGCTGGGTAAAGTCGATTTCGTCGGTGGTGCGTAGCGAGGTATTGACGACGCGGTCGTAGATCTGTTCGTAGCGGGCGACCTCGGCCGCGGCACGAAGCTGGCGATCGTTCATGCCTCGCAGTGCAAAGTTCCATTCGGGTACCGCTTCGGGCCGCCAGCCCAGACGGAACAGCTTGATGGCGCGTTGCAAGCCCGGGTTCGCATAGGCCTGATCAAATTCAGCCTGGGTAACAGGCGGTGGAGCGGGCGGCAAAACAAGGGGTTCGCCCAGCTCTTCGACTGCGAGCTGACCATAGAAGCTGAGTTCGTTACGAAGCGAGGCGTAAAATTTGCGAGCCGTGGCGGGGTCGCCCTGGCCGGCTACGGCTCTTCCTCGCCAATAGACCCAGACGGGTTCTGCCTGCTGCTCGGCCGACATCTTGAGTATGGCGTGTTCTACCCGCTTCCAGTCGATGGGGCTTTGCCTGAGTTCGGAGCGCACTTCCCAGGCATGGTTGTAGTCAGTCTTGGGAGCGCTACCCGAGCGGCGGTACCAGCGCACGGCCTGGGGCTCTACGTTGAGCGCCGACACCAGACCGAACTGGCCCCACACCCATTCCATGTCTTTCTTGGGCAGCTTTGACGCCCAGTTCTGTTCGATATAGGACTCGGCCTGCAGACGATCTTTCGAGCGCGCCAGGCGCGACAGGGCCAGGGCGACAAGCTCTCGCTGTTCTTTGGTCTGAGGGGCGCTTTGGGTGGACAGCCATTTGCGGGCGTCCTTCATTAACGCCGCGTAGGAACGCATCTGGGCGCCATCGAACATCAGCGCGGCCATGCGTTGGGCGTTGCCGGTTTTGGTAGTTTCAAGGATTGCACGCAGTTCGAACTGCAGGGCGTCCCATCCGACGATACGGTCTTCAACAAGCTGATCCAGCATGCTCCAGCACATGCTCACCGGGGAAAACGCCTTCATGGCTTCTTGCTGGGTGACGGTCTGACCGGTCATGTGCCGGGCCAAGATGCGGGCACAGTCGATGGAGGCATTGCTGCTGACTACCGGGCCCAGGCGATTGACGGTGGCGTAATCGCCGGCGCGAGCGGCTGCGACGATCCAGTCTCCCTTGACGCGATCAGCCAGGTAGTCGTCCTGGTTGGTGGCCATGAACTGATGGATCTCGGCTTCGGGAACGGGAATGGCAGGGTTGGTCAGACGCTGCCGCAGGGCCCAGTACCGGGCGTAGCTGCCGACCAGGGGAGCGGCCTGCGCGGTGGGCACAAGCTGATCCAATTTGGACCACTGCTTTTTCTGCATGGCTTCGCGGGCTTCGATCAGGGCCTGCTCGGCGATTTGGGGCGCAACGCCAGAATTAACGGTACTGTTGGTGGCCATGGCCGTGGCCTTGAGCGCGGCGGCTGAAGGAGCCAGAGGCGCTGCATACAAGGCGGCAGACGAGGAAGGTGCCAGGGCCTGGGTGGGGGCCTGCTCGATCAGCTGGGTGGGATTCTGGGGCTGGGTGGAATTTTGGGCGTGGGTGGGCGGCGGCATTACCGGGGATGATGGCGGCGGCGCTTCGGCGCCTGCGCACCCTGCCAACCCTGCAAATAAGGCCAACCACGCAGCAAATGACGAGAATCTGCCTGCACCGGACATGGTCCGGCTTTTCTGATACCGTTGATGCTTCAATAACATTCTTGCTGACCCCGCCTGAAACTCCGTCATGACCAACAGTATAGAGAATAAATCTGCCGCTTTGCGGACGAAACTGAAACAGCTTCGCGCGGCGCAAAATCCAATGGATACGCGCCGTGGGGCGCTGCTGATTCGTGGCCGGCTATTCACCTGGCTCACGACGTCGCGGGCGGCACTCGTGAAAGCAGGCCGTCAAGTACCGAAACATGTGGCGGCGTTCTGGCCGCTTGAAGGTGAGCCTGATCTGAGCCCGTTGCTGGTTCAGCTTGTAGAAGAGGAAGGGTTCAGTGTTTCGCTGCCTGTGGTAGTAAAGAAGGATGCGCCGCTGCAGTTTCGTGTGTGGACGCCGGATACGCAGATGGTAAAGGGTGCATTCGGGGTAGAGGAACCTGTAGGGCCGCAGGCGCCTGACCCTGACATTGTTCTGGTTCCAACGCTGGGGTTCACGCGACAGGGTGACCGGGTTGGGTATGGGCAGGGGTATTACGATCGTACGTTGGCCGATCTGCGCGATCGCGGGCACCGGTTTGTGACGCTTGGGGTGGCCTGGGCTTGTGGTGATCTTTCGGGGTTCGATTACAAGCCGGCGGAACATGATTTTGTGCTGGACTCTGTGCTGACGGATAAGGGGTGGCCGGTTGCGGCGCCGGATCTGCTTGATCGGTTCTGACCTGGACTTGTCGCGTTGTACCCTGCACTGGAACGGGTTTTGACCTGATCTCGGACGTTATGCGCGACTAACGTTTCGGGGTTGTTGTCTTTGTTGTAGCGAAAGCTGGGTTCTTTAGGCGGGCCGGAGGCGGTCTAGGGTTTGGAGTTCGCATCGCCCGGCCCTTCGGGCTCCCCGACTGTGCCCTGTTCAGCCGGGCGGCGGCAGAACTCGACCTCAGCGCTACGCGCTTCGGGACTCGAACAGGCTGTCGCCGACTGCCCCCGACTGAACAGGACACAGCCGGCGGGCGCCGGACGAACCCCAAACCCTAGACCGCCTCCGGCCCTTGCACTGGGGCTCATTGCACGATCCGGGTAAGGCGAGTCGCCGGTATTCTTTATGGCGCAGTGCTGCGGTCGGACTGCTGGCCTACGCTGCCGCTGCAGTTGGCAGGCTCAGGTTGCGGGTAATGGCCAGGGTGGATTCGGCGCCGTTCAGGGTGTAGAAATGCAGGCCGGGGGCGCCCTGGTCGAGCAGGTTCTGGCACAGGCGGCTGACGACGTCTTCGCCGAATGCGCGGATGGAGGCTTTGTCGTCTCCGAATTCGGCGAGTCGAAGCCGTATCCATCGAGGCACTTCAGCACCACACATGTCCGAGAATCGAAGCAGTTGGGTGCCGTTGGTAATTGGCATGATGCCAGGCACGATGGGCACGGTGACGCCGCGGGCGCGAACGCGGTCGACGAAATCGAAGTAGGCGTCGGGGTTGAAGAAGTACTGGGTGATGGCGCTGTTGGCGCCGGCCTGTACTTTTTCGATAAAGTACCCGAGGTCGGCCGAAGCGTTGCGGGCCTGGGGATGCATTTCGGGGTACGCGGCAACTTCTATGTGAAACCAGTCGCCGGTGGCTTCGCGGATGAAGCTGACCAGCTGGCTGGCGTAATGCAGTTCGCCGGTGTCACCGCCCATGCCAGAGGGCAGGTCGCCTCGCAGGGCGACAAGTCGGCGAACGCCACGCTCTTTGTATGCCAGCAGGATATCGCGCAGTTCGGCGCGGCTGGCACCGATGCAGGAAAGATGGGGGGCGGCGTCGTAGCCGAGGTCTTGCAGGATGCTGACGGCGTCGGCGGTGCCGGTGCGGGTGGATCCGCCTGCACCGAAGGTGACGCTTACGTACGCGGGCTGCAATGGCTCCAGCTGTTTGGCAGACCGGATAAGTTTTTCCCGCGCGGCGTTATCGCGTGGCGGGAAAAACTCTAAACTGAACAATGAACTCATTTATGTGACAACCCGCGACAGCAGGCCTGAAATAATGCTGTAAACCAGCGCGCCCAACATGGCCCACCAGAAGCCGTTGACCTGGAATCCCTTCAGCACTGATCCGGCAAACCAGAACACAAGCGCGTTAATGACCAGCAGGAACAAGCCCAGGGTGACGATGGTTACTGGCAGGGTGAGCAACACAAGGACAGGCTTGACCAGGGTATTGAGCAAGCCCAGCACCAGTGCTGCAATCAGGGCTGACCAGAAGGAGGCCACTGTGATGCCGGGCAAGATGTAGGCCACGATCAACAAGGCAACCGCGTTCAGAATCCAGATAAGCAGTATTTCCATAGTCAGGCTCCTTTAGTGCCAGGGAGGGCCCGGCGCTGGGTGAGCGCGCGGGCCAAAGACCTTACCGGTTAGTAGCGGTAATGATCGGGTTTGAACGGGCCGTTGACGGGCACGTTGATGTACTCGGCCTGCTCGGGGGTAAGTTCTGTCAGTTGCACGCCGAGCTTCTTGAGGTGCAGGCGCGCAACTTTTTCGTCGAGGTGCTTGGGCAGAACGTAGACCTGGCCTTTTTCGTAGGCATCGCCGCGGGTGAAGAGTTCGATCTGGGCGATGGTCTGGTTGGTGAACGAGGCCGACATAACGAACGAGGGGTGTCCGGTGGCGCAGCCAAGGTTGACCAGGCGCCCCTGGGCCAGCAGGATGATGCGCTTGCCGTCAGGGAAGATAACGTGGTCGACCTGGGGTTTGATCTCTTCCCATTCAAGGTCTTCGATGCCGGCGACGTCGATCTCGTTGTCGAAGTGGCCAATATTGCACACGATGGCCTGGTCTTTCATGCGCTCCATGTGTTCGCGCGTGATGACGTGGTAGTTGCCCGTGGCAGTAACGAAGATATCGGCTTTGTCGGCGGCTTCGTCCAGGGTGACGACCTTGTAGCCTTCCATCGAAGCCTGCAGTGCGCAGATGGGGTCGATTTCGGTAACCCACACTTGGGCGCGCAGGGCCGCCAGTGCCTGGGCGCAACCTTTACCGACGTCGCCAAAGCCGCACACCACGGCAATCTTGCCGGCCACCATGACGTCGGTGGCGCGCTTGATGCCGTCGACCAAAGACTCGCGGCAACCGTACAGGTTGTCGAACTTGGACTTGGTGACGGAGTCGTTGACGTTGATGGCCGGGAAGGCAAGTTCGCCTTTCTTGGACATCTGATACAGGCGATGCACACCGGTGGTGGTTTCTTCGGTAACGCCCTTGACCGCAGCAAGGCGCTCGGAATACCAGGTGGGATCGGTAGCCAGCTTGGCTTTGATGGCGGCAAACAGCACGCGCTCTTCTTCGCTGCCCGGGTTGTTGAGCACCGAGGCGTCTTTTTCGGCACGGGCACCCAAATGCAGCAGCAAGGTGGCATCGCCGCCGTCGTCCAGAATCATGTTGGCATGGCGACCGTCGGGCCAGTTGAAGATTTCGTGGGTGTACTGCCAGTAGTCTTCAAGGCTTTCGCCCTTGATGGCAAACACGGGGGTACCGCCGGCGGCAATTGCGGCTGCGGCGTGATCCTGGGTAGAGAAAATATTGCAGGAAGCCCAGCGAACTTCGGCACCCAATGCGATAAGAGTTTCGATAAGCACGCCGGTCTGGATGGTCATGTGAAGGCTGCCGGCAATGCGCGCGCCCTTCAGGGGTTGCGCCTGGGCGTATTCCTCGCGTACGGCCATCAGGCCGGGCATTTCGGTTTCGGCAATGGCAAGTTCGCGACGGCCCCACTCGGCCAGCGAGATATCGGCAATCTTGTAATCGGAGAAAGTGGTGTCAGCAACAGTGTTCATGGTGATTTCCAGTAAACCTGTGCAGGACGAAGAGACTAGAACGGCTGGGCTCATCTTCGCCTGCTAGCAGGAGATGATGAGCGCCGTTAAATACTGAAGAATCCTGAGCCTAGCGGGGCAGCGAACGCCTAAATGGCCCGCCTGCGCCCGTCGCAGCGCTCCTCAGGAAATTGGCGTCAATTGTAGCCGATTTGCTGCGGCTGCCAAACGCCAGGCACGGTAACAGCGCTTTACGCGACCAGGCGGGCGCGCCCGGCCAGCAGGCCCGACCATGTCGCGCAAATAATCAGAAACGCCATGAAGACAATAACGGCGTTCCAGTCACCGGTGTACTCATGCAGGACACCCACTATCAGGGGTGCCATGGCGGCAATAACGTAGCCCACGCCCTGCGCCATGCCGGACAAGGAGGCCGCCACCTGTGGCGTAGGCGAACGCAGCACGAGCAAGGCCATGGCCACACTGAACATGCCCCCGAAGCCCAGGCCAAAAATCGCCGACCAGGCGTAGATGACTTTAATAGGGCCGATAAGCATGCCCATCAAGCCCACCAGCACCAGCATCATGAAAATGAAGATCATCAAGCGCTGGTCACGCCCGCGTGTGGCCAGCCAGGGGCCCGAAATCGATGTCGAGAGCTGAAGGGTCATGAGAGCGGCCAGCAGGTACCCGGCTTCTGCAGCAGTAAGGCCGCGTTCGATCAAGATCAGTGGCAACCAGCCAAAGACGCAATAGGCCACTGCGCTCTGAAGGCCCATGAAGAACGTCACTTGCCAGGCGAGCCAGCTACGATACAGGCGAGGCCCGGTTCCGGCCCGTGGCATTTCCAGGTCGGTCCTGACCTTTAACTGCGGCACCCAGATCACCACGGCCAAAAGCGCGGGCACAGCCCAAATGCCCAGCGAGTACTCCCATCCGCCAAACCATTGCTCAAGCGGCACGGCCACCCCAGCCGCCATCGCCGCGCCGCCCGACAGGGCGGTGGAATACAAGCCCATCATGGTGCCCGCATTGACTGGAAAATGGCGCTTGATAAGGCCGGGCAAGATGACCATGACAACGCTTATTGCCAGGCCCAGAAAAAACGTGCCGACAAAAAGTCCGAAGGTCCCCAGTACGCTGCGCAGCGCAATTCCCAGGGTCAGGACAATAAGGCTGACGAACACTATCCGCTCGGGAGACTGCACGCGCAGCAATTGGGGCGCAAATGGCGCGAATACGCCAAAACACAGTACCGGCAGGGTAAACAGCACACCCAGTTCGGTGCCCGACAGGCCCAGGCCCACGCGGATCGAGTCAATTACCGGGCCCACGCCAATCAGCGGTGCCCGCAGATTCAACGACACATACAGAATCGTCACAAGCAAGAAAATGCTGACCACACTTTTCTTGCCGACACCAGCAGCCATGTCTGCCGCTTTGGAGGTACTGCCTGTCCTGCTAACGGCTTCTGTCTGAACTTTCGCTTCCTTGCCCTGCGGGGCCGTCTGATCTTTCGGCCCCTGAACTCTTTCGTTTTTATCGGTCATCCATCTCTCCTGCCCTGCAGTTTGCCATAACAAAAGCCTTTGTGGCCCCGGCATGAGCACGCTACGCACTTGCTACCTGTTTCTTTTCTTGCTTTAATTAATATGTGTACAGACTATCTGTATACCTAGTATATGCATACATAGTATTACTTCCCTTTGGAGGCAGACCGTCTTTGACGGAGATTTTTATGAAACGAAAACAATTACTTGCAGCGCTTTGCGCCGGTGTCTTTGCCGTAAGCTCCATGGTTCCCTGGACCGCTCAAGCGAAAGAGGACACGGTCAAGGTTGGATTGATCTTATCGATGACCGGCGCTTTTGCTTCGACCGGCATCCAGATCGAACAGGGTGCGCGCCTGTTCATGAAACAGCACGGTGACACCGTTGCAGGCAAGAAGATCGAACTGGTCATCAAGGACGATACCGGAGCTCCCGACCAGGCTCGCCGTGTCGCCCAAGAACTGGTGGTACAGGACCAGGTCGACGTGCTGGGTGGCTTCGTGCTGACCCCGCTTGCCCTGGCAACCGCGCAGGTCTCCACCCGCAGCAAAACCCCCACCATCGTGATGGTGGCCGCAACGTCCAGCGTGATCAATGCATCGCCCTACTTCGTGCGCAGCAGCTTCACCATGCCGCAGGTCACCATCGGCGTCGCCGAGTGGGCACCGGCCAACGGCATCAAGAACGTCGCCACGCTGGTCAGCGACTATGGCCCCGGCATTGATTCCGAGAAAGCCTTTATCGAACGCTTCGAAGCCAATGGCGGCACCATCGTCGAATCTATTCGCGTACCGCTGCAAAATCCCGACTTCGCACCGTTCCTTCAGCGCGTGCGTAACCAGAAGCCCGACGCCGTGTTTGTCTTCCTTCCGGCGGGTGTAGGCACCCAGTTCATGAAGCAGTTCGCCGATCGCGGCCTGGCCGAAGCCGGCGTTCGTCTGCTGGCCACCGGCGACGTGGTTGAGGACGACATCCTGAACGGCATGGGCGACGTGGCACTGGATGTCGTGACGTCTCACCACTATTCGGCCGCTCACCCTTCCGAGCTCAACAAGAAGTTCGTCCAGGATTTCAAGGAAGCCTATAACGGTCGTCGCCCCAACTATATGGCCGTGGCCGCCTACGACGGCATGAAGCTTCTGTATAACGCCCTGGAAGCCACTGGCGGGAAAACCGGCGACGAGCTTCTGGAAGCCATGAAGGGTCAGAAATTCGAAAGCCCCCGCGGTCCGATCCATATCGAGGCAGACACCCGTGACATCGTGCAAAACGTGTATATCCGTCGCGTCGAAAGGCTCGACGACGGCGAGCTCTATAACGTCGAGTTTGACGTGCTGGAGCAGGTCCGTGACCCAGGCCAGAGCAAGTAAGTTCAGATAGAGGAGTTCGACATGATTTGGCTAAAGAACGCTTGGTATGTCGCCGGTTTCAAGCACGAACTTGACGGCGATAACTTCGTGGCTCGCCGCTTTCTTGGTACAGCGGTGGTGATGATGCGCAATTCCGACGGCAAGGTTGCCGCGCTTCGGGATATGTGTCCGCACCGGCTGCTTCCCCTGTCGGCCGGTCGCCGCGTGGGAGACGAATTGGAATGCGGCTACCATGGCATGCGCTTCGACGTCAGCGGCGCCTGTACGTTGGCTCCCGGCCAGACCAACATTCCCAAGCAGGCCTGCGTCAAGAGCTTCCCGCTCGAAGAGAAGCACGGCCTGCTGTGGATCTGGATGGGCGACGCCGAGCGCGCCGACCCCGAACTGATTCCGGACATTCGCTGGAACGACCATCCCGACTGGACGCCCTCGCGCGGCTACCATCACATCAAGGCGGATTTCCGCCTGTCCGTCGACAACCTGATGGACCTTGGCCACGAAAGCTGGGTACACCTGCGCACCATCGGCCAGGGTGAGGAAGAGGTGATTCCCAACTATCCGGTCAAGGTCAGTATCGAAGGCGAAGGCCTGGTACGCGCCCATCGCGAAATGCCAAACATCGAGGCTCCTCCGTTCTTTGCCATGGTGTTGAATCACGAAGGCCGCATCAATCGCTGGCAAACGGCAATCAGCCTGGCGCCATCCATCTGCATGACCGACTTTGGCGTGTATCCCGTCGGCACCTCCGCCGACGGCGCTTACCGCAGCCATGTCCTGCATCTGCTGACGCCCGAAACCGAAACCACCACGCATTATTTCTGGTCGGTGGCCCGCAACCAGCGCCTGGACGACGAGAAGCTGACCGAAGACATCTGCAAGGCCATTGCCCAGACCTTCGACGAAGACGCCGTCGTTCTCGAGCTTCAGCAAAAGCAGGTCGAAGCCGAAGGCGGGCCCGTCCCCCGGCTGGCCTTGCGCGTGGACGAAGCGCCCATACGTGCTCGCCGCGTGCTCGACGCCCTGATTCAAAAGGAAAAGGAAGATCCCGACTTTGTCTATCGTCCCCAACTTATGATCGAGGACGTGACGCCCGAGCTGGCCATGAGCTGACGGCTTCGCATCGTCATGGGCCTTCCTGCCGGAAGGCCGCCCCAAGGTATGGCCGCCCTGCGAACCGGGGCGGCTATGCCGCCGCTTCACCAGTACAATGTTTGAATGGAGCCAAAGATCACCAAATCAACAATGACAACAGATTCCAGGGACGAGACAAACGCAGCCAGTGCCATGCACCTGAACCTGCAGAACCTGCCCGGACACTACGCCCGGCGCATCCACCAGCTTGCCGTGGCCCTGTACACACAAGAAGTCGCAAAGCTGAACATCACCCCCCTGCAATACTCAACCCTTCAAACAATCTGCAACCAACCCGGAATCGACCAGAAAACGCTGGCAAGCACCGTCGGCTCGGACACCGCCACCATCGGCGGAGTCATAGACAGACTGGAAGCGCGTGGCCTGGTGGTTCGCAACGTCGCCCCTCACGACAGGCGGGCGCGGCAGATTACCCCCACCGCCGAAGGGCTCAAGACACTGGCCGAAGTGATTCCATACATGCTGGAATCCCAGCGCCGGTTGCTGGCTCCGCTGTCCCCAAAAGATCGCAAGGAATTCATGCGCATCATGAAGGCCCTGGTCGACTCCAACGCCGAACTCAGTAACAGGCCCGCCAAGGAATAAACCGGCAGCGCTACATGGCGCGACCGTAAAAGCCTGCGCCTGAGCCTGATTCCATGCCCAAGTAAGTCTTAAACCTCGAGCCTGAGCCAAAGCCGCGCTCCCGGCCGGCAGTGCCACAGCAGCACGGCATCAATTATTTCGTCTGGGATATCCCTGGCCGAGAATGCGGTCCCACACCGCCCTTTTTTCTTCTTCGGTAAAAAAGACCCAGTTCGCCACTTCCATCACGGTGCGCCCGCAGCCCCGACAAATTTCGTCGTATAGGGTCGAGCACACAGCCACACAGGGTGAATCGCGCTCATCTGGGTTATAGGAAGGATCGCGCCCCGTTTCGTCGGGCACCCACTTGCCGTTGTCGGCCATAAAAACTCCTTATCCGTGCCGGCAGATGCCGACCGCGTTGCCGCCTTGCAATACCGGATGCGGTGACCTCGGGCAGAAGCCCAAAAAACAAAACCCCGGACCCTGTGAAGCGCCCGGGGGTCAAGCTGCCGAAGCAGTTATTGAACAGCTTAGGCGGCCTTCTTAAGCACCTGGACCTTGTCGGTGGCTTCCCACGAGAACTCGGGCTCGGCGCGACCAAAGTGCCCGTACGCGGCGGTCTTGGCGTAGATGGGGCGCAGCAGGTCGAGCATATTGATAATACCCTTCGGGCGCAGGTCGAAGTGTTCGCGTACCAGCAAGGCGATCTGGTCGTCGGGCACAACACCTGTGCCATAGGTGTTGATGGTGATGTTGATGGGCTCGGCCACCCCAATGGCGTAGCTGATCTGCACCTGGCACTGGGAGGCCAGACCAGCCGCCACAATATTCTTGGCCACATAACGGGCGGCATACGCAGCCGAGCGGTCGACCTTGGAAGGATCCTTGCCCGAGAAGGCACCCCCGCCGTGCGGGCAGGCACCACCGTAGGTATCGACAATGATCTTGCGACCGGTAAGGCCACAATCACCCTGCGGGCCGCCAATGACAAAGATGCCCGTGGGGTTGATCATGAACTTGGTCTTTGCCGTAAGCAAGCCTGCCGGGAAGCTGGGCTTGATGATCTCTTCGATGACAGCCTCGCGAATATCGGCTTGTGAAATGTCGGGCGAGTGCTGGGTCGAAAGCACCACCGTGTCGACTTCGACGGGTTTGCCATCGACATAGCGGAAGGTGACCTGCGATTTGGCGTCAGGGCGCAGCCAGGGCAGGCGTCCGTCCTTGCGCAGCTCGCTCTGGCGCTGTACCAGGCGGTGCGAATACCAGATGGCGGCAGGCATGTAATCGGGCGTTTCGTCGCAGGCATAGCCGAACATCAGGCCCTGGTCGCCCGCGCCCTGATCCATATTGGCTTCGGGACTGCGGTCGACGCCCTTGGCGATGTCGGGCGACTGCTTGTCGTAGGCCACCAGCACCGCGCAGCCCTTATAGTCGATACCGTAGTCGGTATTGTCGTACCCAATGCGCTTGATGGTGTCGCGCGCCACTTGAATGTAATCCACGTTTGCGGTGGTGGTGATCTCGCCTGCCAGCACAACCAAACCGGTGTTGGTCAGCGTTTCGGCGGCAACCCGTGCATACGGGTCTTGCTCAAGAATGGCGTCAAGAATGGAATCGGAGATCTGGTCGGCGACCTTATCGGGATGGCCTTCGGAAACAGATTCAGAAGTGAAGAGGAAGTCTTTAGCTACCACGGCGATTGCGTCCTATGAGCCGGCAACGGCTCGTTAAAGTTGAACGAAACGCGTTGCACCTCGGCTGAACGGCTTACTACACGGGGCGCGACGCTTTAGCAGTATTTAGACGGCTTCGAGACAAAGCCCGATGTCGTCATCGCTCCGCAAGTTGTCGGTTAACTCAGCGATGGCTAGCATTTTAAGCGAAAATACCGCCTTGGGCGCTTATTCAACAAATACAGAAGGGTTATAAGAATTTCATGCTGCTGACCGTCTTCCGTTTTCTGGCGTGGCTGCCGCTACCTGTGCTGCATGCGATCGGCCGCGTGGCGGGGCGTATTGCCTACGCCAAGCCAGGAAAATATCGTCAGCGCATCCAGGCACACTCACGCCAGGCCGGGTACACCGACCCCGCCTTTGCAGGCCGGGCGGCGGCCGAAGCAGGAGCCATGATCATGGAACTGCCCAAGGTCTGGCTGCGCAGCGAACAAAGCCTGGCCAGAACCATCTGCGACGACAAGGCGGTGGTGGAACAAGCGCTGGCCGAAGGCCGCGGCATCTTGTATCTGACACCGCATCTGGGTTGCTTCGAGATCGCCGGCCGCTATCAAACCCTTCACGGGCCCATTACCGTCATGTTCCGCCCGCCGCGTAAAGATATACTGGCGCCTGTCATGGAAAGCGCCCGCAATACATCGGCATTGCGCGCGGTTCCAGCCACCATGCAAGGTGTGCGCGAATTTGTGCGGGCCTTGAAGCGTGGCGAAGCTGTTGGCATGCTGCCCGACCAGGCGCCTGCGCAAGGCGACGGTGTATGGGCTCCGTTCTTCGGACGCCCCGCCTACACCATGACCCTGGCCGGCAAGCTGGCCGCCCAAACCGGCGTTGCCGTCATTCTTACTGCCGGCGAACGCCTGCCCCGTGGCAAAGGCTGGCGAATTCATTATCTGCGTCTGCCAGACCCTTTTCCAACCGACCCGCTGGAACAGGCCACACTGATCAATCAAACCATGGAAAGCCTGATAAGACGCTTTCCCGAGCAATACCTATGGAGCTACAACCGCTACAAGATACCGGCCGGCGCGCCGCCCCCACCCGTCAATACCCCGAGCTGACGGCGACTCGCGCATGAAATTCAACAAAACCGGGTTGTTGAGCGCGATCTTCTCGTATTTTGGTCGCTGCGCCACCCGCACCCGATTGCGTTGGGGGCGCGCTTTGGGCTGGCTGACACCGCGCGTCCTGGGCTCGCGGGCGCATATCGTGCGCACCAATCTGGCACTATGCTTTCCGCAGCTTGACGAGCAACAGCGCGAAACCCTGTTGCGCAAGCATTTTCAACTATTGGCGCAATCCGTAGTAGACAGGGGCCTGCTGTGGTTTGGCACGCGCGAACGCATCGAAGACACCGTTTCCATCGACGGCCTCGAGCATCTGCAAGCGTTGCTCGACGCAAAAAGCCCGATCATTCTGCTGGCCCCGCATTTTATCGGTCTGGATGCCGCGGCAACCCGGCTGACACTGTTTCTGAAGACATCCGCCACCCTTTACACTCCGCAAAGCGACCCCGAGGTCGACCAACTGGTGCGTGACGGGCGCGGGCGCTTCAATACCGTGCACCTCATCAGCCGCCGCGATGGCGTGCGGGGCCTGATACGTCAGCTTCGCAACGGAGTGCCCGTGTACTACCTGCCCGATATGGATTGGGGCACCGAAGGCGCCGTGTTCGCCCCGTTTTTCGGGGTTCCTGCGGCCACCCTTCTTACCACCGCCCAGATCGCCAAAACCTGGAAAGCGGCTGTCGTGCCAATTGTCAGTCGCCTGGATGTGGATACCGGACGCTACCATGTCGATGTCCTGCCGCCCATACCGGAATTTCCAGGCAATCAATCGCTTGAAGAAGCCACCGTGCGGCTTAACGGCCTCATCGAATCGTGGGTAAAACGCGATCCCGCGCAGTATTATTGGGTACATCGGCGCTTCAAGACACGTCCTCCGGGCGAAGCACGCCCTTACTAACGCCAAACGCAAACCATGATCTGGAACTTCACCAAAATGCAGGGTGCCGGCAATGACTTCGTCGTGCTGGACGGCGTCCGCCAGTCCATCGACATGACGCCGGAACGCGCACGCGCCCTGGCAGACCGGCACTTCGGCATCGGGGCCGACCAGATCCTGCTGGTCGAACCGCCGCAACACCCCGAGGCCGATTTCCGCTACCGCATCTTCAATTCCGATGGCGGTGAGGTCGAACATTGTGGCAATGGTGCCCGCTGCTTTGTGCGCTTCGTTCACGAGCAGGGGTTGTCCGGCCGCAATCCCCTGCGCGCCGAAATCTGTACCGGGCTGATTACCCTTACAGAAACCGAGTCCGGCGACGTCACGGTAAGCATGGGTCGCACGCGTTTCGATCCGGCCGATGTCGGCTTCGACACGCAAGGCCTGGAGTCGCGACCCGAAGGCAATGACACGCTTTGGACACTGCCGCTGCTCAACAACGATGCAGCAGAGATTTCTTTGGTGGCCATCTCCAACCCGCATGCCGTCCAGCTTGTCGACAATATAGACACCGCCCCCGTCGCGCGAACCGGGCCACAAATAGAATCGCACCCGCGCTTTGCAAATCGCGTCAATGTCGGCTACATGCAGGTTGTCGACCGCCACACCATCAGGCTGCGCGTGTTCGAACGTGGAGCCGGCGAGACCTTGTCTTGTGGCACGGGCGCGTGCGCGGCCGCCGTTGCAGGTATTCGCCGAGGCTTGCTCGACAACCCCGTGCTGGTCCATACTCGGGGAGGCCCGCTAACCATTACCTTAAGCGACGGCGAAGTGCAGCTTAGCGGCCCCGCTGTCAGCGTGTTCAGCGGGCAGGTCAACATCCAGGCCCTCACAAACTCCATCCCTTTCAAGGAAGCACCTCACTCATGAGCACCGCCCTTTCCGCCGAAGACGTGGCCCATTTTTTGAAATCCAACCCCGAGTTCTTTCAAGAGCATGCCGACGTATTTGCCAATCTGCGCGTGCCCCATCCTCACGAAACCCGCGCCATTTCCCTGGGCGAACGCCAGATCATGACTCTGCGCGCCAAGGCTAAAGATCTCGAATGGAAACTGTCGGGCCTCATACATAATGCGGCCGGCAACGAAAAAATCAGCAAGACACTCATGGCGTGGTGCTGCCGCATGCTGGCCGAAAACGACGCGGCCCAACTGCCCGCCCATATCGTGCGCAGCCTGGGCGACCTCTTCGACTTGCAAGCCATCGCGCTGCGGCTGTGGGATCTTCCTGGCCTTTCCGACACCGAGTTCAACGAAGACGTTACCGACAGCATTCGTCAATTCGCCCGCGAACTCACCAAGCCCTATTGTGGCCCCCTGCAAAACCAGGAAGCCGCCGGCTGGCTTGGCACACCGCCCGCTTCGCTGGCCATCGTCGCGCTGCGCACGGCCGACTCCAGCGAACCCATCGGCCTGCTGGTTCTCGGCTCCGACGATCCCGAACGCTTCACTACCGACATGGCCACCGACTTCCTCGGCACCATCAACGACCTGGCCGCCGCAAGCCTGACCCGCCTGCGCGCCCCCGTGCATCTTTCACCAGAAAGCGCCTGAATGCCCGAGCCCCAGTCCGTCGAACTTCCGCAAGCCATGCGGCAATGGCTGGAATTCCTGCAAGGCAACCGCCGCTATTCCAGCCATACCCTGCAAAGCTATCGACGCGACCTGGCACATTTAGTACGCCTGCACCCCGGCATCGATCTGCAGCGATATACCGAAGGTCATATTCGCCAGGCCATTGCGCGCCTGCATGCACAAGGGCATCAACCCCGCAGCCTTGCGCGAGCGCTGGCCGCCTGGCGGGGGTTCTTCCAATGGTGGGCGCCACAAGCCGCAATGGCTCACAACCCGGCAGCCGGAGTTCGTGCTCCAAAAGCTGCGCGAAGCTTGCCAAAAGCACTGTCTGTCGAGCAAGCACAAGTATTGCTCGACCGTCCCGGCCTGCCCGAACCCAAAACACCCGTCCAGTGCCGCGACCAGGCCATGTTCGAGGTGCTGTATTCCAGCGGCTTGCGGCTGGCAGAACTGGTCAGCCTCGATTGGCGTTACGTGCGCAGCGGCACATACGAATCACAAAGCTGGCTGCACCTCGAAGAAAACGAAGCCACTATTTTGGGCAAAGGCGGCAAGACCAGAAGCGTTCCTTTGGGTCGCATGGCGCGACAGGCCTTGAAACGCTGGCTCGAACAACGCCCCAAATTGGCGGGCGAACCCACGCCGGAAACCGACCCCGACACTTACGCCGCCCTGTTCATTGGCGCGCGAGGCAAACGTATTTCGCCCCGCGTCGTTCAGCGTCAACTCAAGCAGGTAGCCACCCAGGCCGGCCTTCCGGTAAATGTGCACCCGCACAGCCTGCGTCACAGCTTTGCCAGTCATCTGCTGCAATCCGCGCAAGACCTGCGTGCAGTGCAAGAACTGCTGGGTCATGCCAATATTTCAACCACACAAATCTATACCCGGCTCGACTTCCAGCATCTGGCCAAGGTGTACGACCAGGCGCATCCGCGAGCAGGTCGGCGTCGCGATTAGCGGCCTACGTCAACGGGCAGGGTTCAGTGCATAGATCAGTTGCCCGGCGTTCCACTTGAACATGCCCAGATACGTACCAGCAGGCTGGTCGGGCTCGCCCAGGGTGTCGGCGTACAAGGTACCGCCCACCGTCGCACCGGTTTCCCGCGCAATCTGCTCGGCCAGCTTCGGATTGGCCGTGCCTTCCAGAAAAACAGCCGCACCGCCCACTTTCCGGATCTGGTCAACAATGGCCGCCACATTTCGCGCCGATGCTTCGGCCTGGCTCGAGATGCCGGCGATGGGAATAAATTCAATGCCGTACTCGCGGCCAAAGTAGCCCATGGAATCATGGGGAACCACAACCTTGCGCTTTTCGGGGGGGATCTGGCCCAGGGCATGCCGCACCTGAATGTCCAGCTTCTTCATTTCATCAATATAGCGTTCGGCGCGCGCGGCATAAGTAGCCGCATTGGCCGGGTCGGCCTTGGACAGCCCCGCGGCAATGTTTCGCGCATACGTCATGCCGTTGGTCAGACTTTGCCAGGCATGGGGGTCGACTTCACCGGCATGCAAGCCTGCGGCACCGGCTGCCCCCGCGCCGGAGGCGTGAGCATGATCGTGATGTGAGTGGGCGCTTTCTGCATCGAGTTGTCGCGGCTCCACCCCTTGTGACGCCACGATTTGCAGGCCCCTGAAATTCGATGCGGCCACGAGCCGCGGTAGCCAGGCTTCGAAATCCAGCCCGTTTATTACCAGCACCCTGGCTTGGGCCAGGGCACGAACATGCTCGGGGGTGGGTTCGAACGCGTGCGCATCGCCGCCCAAGCCGATAATGTTGGTAAGCTGGACGTAGTCTCCGCCAATCTCGGCGACCATATCGCCCAGCACCGTAAAGCTGGCCACCACCGGCATGGGCGTAATGGTTTGCTCCGACGTCACCGCCAGCGTAGCTGACGCATGCAGGGCAAGACACGCAGCCGCCACCAACTGCCAGGCGCGATATACGCAGTTGCGAGACTTTTTTCGAACCAACATGGTGATTTTCTGTTCCGTTAAACGCGCCGAATACCTCCGCCGGCGCCATCGCGGTCATGGACTGTTGGATTACGGTGTCAGGGTTTGCGTCAGACGCCGTCGTCGAGCATACGCTTGGCGTGCAGCCTGAAACAACCCGCCATACGGCCCTGCCAACAGCGAAAATACATAGATGCAGCCCGCTGACAAAATAATAGCGGACGATGCGGGTGCATCGATATAAAAAGAAATCAGAAGACCGGCATACCCTGATACCGATCCCAGAACCGCCGCCAGCACCATCTGGCGTCCGGCAGTCCGTGCCCAGAATCGCGCGGCGGTGGCCGGGAGCATCATGATGCCCACCACCATGAGGGTTCCCAATACCTGAAAGCCCGACACCAGTGTCATGACCAGCAGCAGCAAAAAAAGCATGTGAACCAGTGAACCCCTGCCGCGTTCGGCCCGCAAGAAGGACGGATCAAGGCACTCTAGCACCAATGGGCGATAAATCAAGGCCAGGGCCGGCAGCGTAACACTGGCACTGGCCGTAACAAGCAGCAAGGCCGAATCGTCCAGCCCCAGTACCGTGCCGAACAGAACATGAATCAGGTCCATGTTCGAACCTCGCAAGGAAACCAGAAGCACACCCAGGCCAAGCGAAATCAGATAAAACGATGCAAAGCTTGCGTCTTCCCGCAAGGGGGTCAGGCGGGCCACCAGGCCGGCCAGCATGGCCACGACAATGCCGGTAATCATGCCGCCCAGGGTCATGGCCCCGATCGACAGGCCGGCCGTCAGAAACCCAACAGCGACCCCAGGCAATATGGCGTGTGCCATGGCATCGCCCATCAAACTCATGCGCCGAAGCACCAGAAACACACCCAGTGGCCCAGCAGCAAATGCCAGCGCAAGGGTGCCCGCAAGCCCGCGACGCATGAAGCCGTAGTCGATGAACGGACTCCATAAATATTCGAGCGCCCAGCTCATGTGAGCGTCTCCGTCAATGAAAGGGGCTGCTTCCAACGTGCGCTCATAAATAATCTCCAGCGCACAAGTGCCGAGCCAGGTGCAGGTTCTCGGGCGTCAACACAGATTCCGTCGGACCCCAGGCGACAACCTGGCGGGCCAACAGCAAGGTCGTCGGGAAAAAATTGCGCACCATCCCCAGATCGTGCAGCACTGCAATTATGGTTCCGCCTTCGGCGTGCCAGGCCATCAATAATTTCATCAGGTCGTCGGTGGTGTCGCGATCTATCGCGGCAAAGGGCTCATCCAATAACAATGTGCGCGCCTCGTGCAACAACAGCCGTGCAAACAGCGCGCGCTGCAGCTGCCCCCCCGACAGGGTGCCGACGATACGATTCCGAAAATCAGACAGGCCGACGGTTTCCAGCGCCTGCTCCACACGCTCGTGTTCTTCGGCCGAGAACCCGCGCCATGCACCCACCCGTCGCCATGCCCCCATGGCGACAAGGTCGTAAACCGTTATGGGAAAACTGCGATCGAGCTCACCCGCCTGTGGTAAGAACGCCAGATCTTTTCGAGGGTCGTCGGCGATGCGTATATGACCTTTAAGAGGATTGAGCAAGCCCATAATGCCCTTGAGCAATGTAGACTTGCCCGCACCATTTGGCCCCACAATTGCGGTAAGCGAACCCTGCTCGAAGGCACCGCTGACATCACGCACAGCAATACGCCCGCGCCAGCCCAGCGCAACTTCGTCCAGCTCGATAGCGGCTGCGGGAGCTACCACCATCCCATCGCCCAAGCAGTCAGACCCCACAAGAACAGGACAGCCACCATGACCCGCAGCGCCCGGCCAGCGGAGGAAGCCAGCACGGACGATCCGCGATAGGCTTTCGTGCGGCGTAAAAACAGGGCAAAGCGAGGCATGGAGAGAAAACCCGGAAAAGAGTCCGTTATGTTATAACATTTCTTGTGCGCTTGGCGCGGCACCACAGCTAAAAAGCGCTCCCTGAATGAGATAATCCGACGCATGACCGCGACTAAAACCTCCACTCCCGGCTCGGTGGCGGCGCAGCTCAACACCGCCGAAACCCTTTGCCGCCAGCGCGGCAAACGGCTGACGCCCATTCGTCGCAAAGTGCTCGAAATCCTTCTGGAGCAGCGAAAAAGCGTCAAGGCATACGAGCTGCTCGAAGAAATTCGGCGCGTGCAGCCGGGCGCGGCTCCTCCCACGGTGTACAGGGCGCTTGATTTCCTGATCGAAGAAGGCCTCATTCACCGGCTCGATGCGGTAAACGCCTGGTCAGCCTGCCTGGATGCGGGCGGTGAGCCGCACGACCTGTTGGTCATCTGCACCGGCTGTGGCGCCGTGGCCGAGTTCAGCGACCCGGCGCTGAGTCGCCAACTGGCCCGCAAGGTTGCCTCGGCGGGCTTTGTGCTCAGCCACCACGAAACCGAGCTAAGGGCGCTATGCAGCGCCTGCCACGCTCAAGAACACGCCGGGCATGCAAACCCTAACCCCTAGTGTTACAAGGGTTTTCTTCGTAAGCTACGGTGCTGGGCCCGACGTTTGCTCTTCCCGTCGGGCTGTGCTGTAATCGCACGTTGTACGATTTTTTTCGCGGTATGGAATTACCTGGTGTAGTCGCCGATACGGTAGATGCGTGTGCCAACATCAACCCTCTAACTATTAGCGCCGCCATGCAGTTCGCATGCCGCATTAGCGAGTTAAATGATGGCATCAGGCATAGACAAAATGGTTCCGGTAACTATTCTTACCGGTTTTCTGGGCGCGGGTAAAACCACGCTGCTCAAGCGCATTCTTACCGAAAACCATGGCCAAAAAATCGCCGTCATCGAAAACGAGTTCGGACCCGAAAGCATCGACAACGAGCTTCTGGTTCAAGAGCGCGAAGAACAGATTATTGAACTAAGCAACGGCTGCGTCTGCTGCACCATTCGCGGCGACCTGCAGCGTGCCTTGTCTGAACTGCGCCAAAAACGCGACAAGGGCGAAATCCAGTTTGATCGCGTCATCCTTGAAACCACCGGCATGGCCAACCCCGGCCCGGTGTGCCAAACCTTCTTCATGGACGACGACATCGCCAATTACTTCCGCCTTGACGCCGTCATTACCGTGGTCGACGCCAAGCACGGCATGGAAACCCTCGACAAGCAAGAAGAAGCCCAAAAACAGGTGGGCTTTGCCGACGTCATCCTGGTTTCCAAAAAAGACCTGGTCACCGATGCCGATTACCAGACACTGCGTTCGCGGCTGGTGCAGATCAACCCACGTGCACCGATTCATCCGGTTCATTTCGGCGAGGCCGACATCAAGTCCCTGCTGGATGTCAGCGGTTTCAACCTCAACACCATCCTGGATATCGATCCGGAGTTTCTGGCAGAAGAACACCCGGACGCGGCCCACGATCACGACCACGATCACGACCATGGCCACGATCATGGCCATCACCACCACGATCACGAAGGCGAATGCGGCCCGGATTGCGGGCACGACCACGGGCATCATCACCATCATCATCACAACGACGATATTGGTGCTTTCGTATTTCGCTCGAACCGTCCGTTCGACCCGAACCGTCTCGAAGATTTCCTTAGCGGCGTAGTTCAGGTCTACGGCGAAGATCTTCTGCGCTATAAAGGTATTTTGTACGTCAAGGGCAGCAAGCGTCGCCTGCTGTTTCAGGGCGTACACATGATGATGGGGGCAGAACCAGGCAAACCTTGGCTTGCAAATGAAACGCCCAATACCAAAATGGTATTTATCGGCCGGAAACTTCCCGAGGAAATCTTTACCCAAGGGTTGGAACTATGCCTGATTCCATAATTAAACAGTTCACTCGAGTTAACAGTACCTAGTACCCACTCGACATTACTAGAAGAGGTAGACCATGGCCACTAAGACAACAGCCACCAAAACTCCGGGCCATTTGCTCACGGAAGAAGAACTCCTGGCAATGCCCGAGTCCGACTACATGAACGAAGCTCAGCTCGAGTTCTTCCGCAATCGCCTCAAACAGCTCGAGCAAGAGATTCTTGCCAACGCAGACACCACCACCGAAAACCTGCGTGAAACCCAGTTCGTGCCCGACCCGGCCGACCGTGCCACCATCGAAGAAGAGCACGCGCTGGAACTTCGTACTCGCGACCGCGAGCGCAAGCTGCTAAAGAAAGTGCAGCAGTCGCTTACCCTTATCGATTCCGGCGAATACGGATGGTGTGAAGAAACCGGCGAGCCCATCGGCCTGCAGCGCCTGCTGGCCCGGCCCACCGCCACGCTATCCCTCGAGGCGCAAGAGCGCCGCGAAATGCGCCAGAAGCTGTACGGTGACTGATCTGAAGCAGCAAAAAAACATGCCCCGAATCGGGGCATGCTTCGTTTGGCCGGCCGGTTTCAGCAATCAGAAGCCATGCTACAGAATCACGCCCCGGCAATCGGGGCGTGTTTTTTACAGTAAGAACGACATCTGGAACTGCCGGCAGCGCTGCTCTACTGCCCGTGGTCAAGCAAGCGCTCATTGCAATGCCCCAAAAAGCGGTGTGACGCCCCAAAAAAACGGTGTAATGCCCCCATCGTGTCGGGCCTTCCCTGGAATTCTCCGACCTCCCCTTGAGTTCTCCGGCCTTCCCTTGAATTTTTGCCCAACGCCCCTATTTAAGAAATTCAAAGGAAGAATCCATGGAACAATTTCACGCTACTACCATCCTGTGTGTTCGCCGCGGCGACGAGGTCGCTATTGGCGGCGACGGACAGGTAACCTTAGGTAACATCGTCTTCAAGGGCACAGCGCGCAAAATTCGCCGCCTGTACCACAACAAGGTGCTTGCCGGCTTTGCCGGTGCCACTGCCGACGCCTTCACCCTTCAAGAACGCTTCGAAGCCAAGCTCGAGAAGCATCAGGGCAACCTGATGCGCGCGGCCGTTGAGCTGACTCGCGACTGGCGGACCGACCGGGTGCTGCGCCGGCTCGAAGCCATGCTTATCGTGGCCGACCGCGAGCATTCATTGGTGCTGACCGGAAACGGCGATGTCCTGGAGCCCGAGCACGGCCTGGCCGCCATCGGCTCGGGCGGTACTTATGCACAATCGGCAGCCCTGGCCTTGCTGCAGCATACCGACATGCCGCCCGCCGAGATCGTCAAGAAGTCGCTGGAAATTGCCGGCGACCTTTGCATCTACACCAATCAGAACCACGTCATCGAGACGCTGTGAACCCTGCTGCTGCCCTCTGCATGCGCGTAGCGCCGTCTGCAGCGTTGCAAACGCCGAAGGCCGCGCAGCAAGACAGCTCCCGCGCCATATCAAGGTGCGAACCTCTACCTACAAGTACCAGACTATGTCCGCCTCTACCATGACTCCCGGAGAAATCGTCTCCGAACTCGACAAGCACATCGTTGGCCAGAACAAGGCCAAGAAGTCTGTTGCTGTGGCACTGCGTAATCGCTGGCGCCGGCAGCAGGTGGCCGAGCCATTGCGCAGCGAAATCGTCCCCAAAAACATTCTGATGATCGGGCCCACCGGCGTGGGCAAGACCGAGATCGCGCGTCGCCTGGCCAAGCTGGCCAATGCTCCGTTCATCAAGATCGAGGCCACCAAGTTCACCGAGGTGGGCTATGTGGGCCGCGACGTCGAAACCATTATCCGCGACCTGGTCGAAATCTCGGTCAAGCAGACGCGCGAAATCGAGAAGCGTCGCGTACGTACCCAGGCCGAAGATGCCGCCGAAGACCGCATCCTGGATGCCCTGATTCCGCCGCCGCGCAACGCCCGTGGCGAACCCGAGCGCGAAGAAACCGGCACCCGCCAGACCTTCCGCAAGCGCTTGCGCGAAGGCCTTCTGGATGAAACCGAGATTGAGATCGACGTGGCCCAACCCATGCCCCAGATGGAGATCATGGCGCCGCCCGGAATGGAAGAAATGACCGAACAGCTAAAAGGCATGTTCGCCGGACTGGGCCGCGAAAAGACCAAGCCGCGCAAGATGAAGGTCAAAGAGGCCTTCAAGCTGCTGGTCGAAGAAGAGGCCTCGCGCCGCGTCAACGAAGAAGAACTTCGTGCCACCGCGGTGGCCAACGCCGAGCAAAACGGCATTGTCTTCCTGGACGAGATCGACAAGATCACCACGCGTCAGGAAGGCGGTGCGGGCGAAGTGTCGCGCCAGGGCGTGCAGCGCGACCTGCTTCCGCTGGTTGAAGGCACAACCGTCAACACCAAGTACGGTGTCGTACGCACTGACCACATCCTGTTCATTGCGTCGGGCGCCTTCCACCTTTCCAAGCCGTCGGATCTTATACCCGAGCTTCAGGGCCGCTTCCCCATTCGGGTCGAACTGGATTCCCTGACCGCAGACGATTTCGTACGCATCCTGTGCGACACCGATGCCTCGCTGACCAAGCAATACAGCGCCTTGCTGGCGACCGAAGACGTCAAGCTGGACTTTACACAAGAAGGCATCCGCCGCCTGGCCGAACTTGCCTTCGAGGTAAACGAGCGCACCGAGAACATCGGCGCACGCCGCCTGTACACGGTGATGGAAAAGCTGCTTGAAGACCTGTCGTTCAACGCCACCGCCAACAGCGGTGCCGTCGTGACCATCGATGCCGCGTACGTGAACGACAAGCTCGAAGAAGCTGCCGGCAGCGAGGACCTGGCTCGCTACGTGTTATAAAAGGCCAAGGAGCCATACTATGTCTTATCGCAGCAACCCCGTTTTACCCTCGGTACTTGCCGGCCTTGTCGCAGCAGTCGCCTGTGTCGCGCCCGCTCAGGCACAAGAGGCGCAGGCCTCGGGCGAGGTGCGCCGCGTAGACGCTACCGAAGGCAAGGTCACCATCAAGCACGGCGCCATCCCGGCGCTCGACCTTCCGGCCATGTCCCTGGTGTATCGGGCTGACCCCACCTTGCTACAGGGAATCAAGCCCGGCGACAAGATCACCTTCAGCGCCAAGCGTGAAGGTGACCGCTACGTCGTTACCAAGATTTCCAAATAAGCCGGGGCACTCAACGAATACGGCGGCAAGCATGCCGCCGTATTTGCATTCATACAGCCCGCCCGGCTTTAAAAGGCTATTCGCGCCCAACCACCGATGCCGTGGTCACGCTGCCCTTTTCCATACGCCCCCAGGTAGGCAAAACCCACACTGGCATTTTTTGCCAACGGCGCGTCGATCCCCAGGCGCAAAGACCAGGCTTGCCGTAAAGGCGCAATGCCCTGCGAGCTGAATAGCCGTTGCGACGCATGGCTGCGAAACGCCTGTACCGAGCGTGGCTCGTCGTAGCGCGCATGATGCCAGGCGACTTGCGCAAATATCTTGCCTTGCGCCAGGCCGTAACGCCCAGCTTCGCTACCCTGCGCCCCCACTGCCGCTTCCGCCCGCAACCCCAAGGTAGAGACCCAGCCTTTCATGGCGGCGCCCTGAGCAGTCAAGGCCGCCGGCCCGCCGCTTTCGGTAAACCCGTCGAAGCGTGTTTGCACCCATGCCATCTGTGCAAAGGGTGCCACGCCCAGGCGGTGCGGACCAACATTCAGGTTTAATGGCAGAGACGCTTCGCCAAACATCTGTGTCGTGTGGCCGCCATATCTGGCAGCCAAGGCATCGCGCCACTGCCCCAACTGAATCAGGCGTTGCGTTCTGATGCGATGCCAGGATCGCGCGGCTGCGATCATCAGGCGCCATCCCAGATAGTGTCCCGCAATATGAAGGCCCAGATGCGTCGTATGAATGTTGGCATTGGCAACGCCTTCAGCACGGTTCATGCTGCTTCGCTGCGCTCCAAAAAAGGCGCCAAGGCGCCAGACGGTATTGAGACTGGCAGCAATGCCCAGGACCAGACCATCTACGCTGCGACTGTCTCCGGGAATGCCCGACTCGGTATCGCGTGTCTGCTCCGAGCGGAAGAGCTCGAGCCAGGTTCGAACGCCGGACCCGTGCAACGCAGTTTCATCGCCATGGGGAGGGCCGGCAGACGCGGTGGCGAGCATGTGGTTCGACTGATGCAGCACAGCCTCGCGCATAAAGCGGCTGCTATCCCACACGCCAGAAAGTACCGACGCATTCCAGCTGCCGGTCAGTTGCGTCAACGCCGTACGTGCCTGCTGC
>NZ_JAJUFE010000089.1 GCF_029263785.1 Pusillimonas sp.
TCGCCCATCCCGTTAAGCGATTATCCGGAGCGCATCACCGACAAGCTTCTGTACTGGGCGGAAAAAGCTCCTGAACGCACATACATTGCCCAGCGAGAGCCTGGTCATGGTCCATGGCGCCGCATCAGCTACGCCGAAGCCTTGCAGGCGGCTCGCCGGCTGGGTCAAGCCATTCTC
Organism: Pusillimonas sp.; assembly: GCF_029263785.1. GTDB lineage: Bacteria > Pseudomonadota > Gammaproteobacteria > Burkholderiales > Burkholderiaceae_B > Pusillimonas. The sequence goes on from NZ_JAJUFE010000089.1 coordinate 178, forward strand.
GACCGCGGTCTCACTGTCGACCGGCCGGTGCTCATCTTGTCGGGTAACGACATCGAACAGGCTCTGTTATCGCTGGGATGCCAGTTCGCCGGAGTTCCCTACTCGCCTATTTCTCCTGCCTATTCGCTTGTCTCGAAAGATTTCGAGAAGCTTCGCCACGTGCTTCAGGTAGTCACGCCAGGGCTTGTTTTCGTCTCGGACGCCAACGCATACGCTGACGCCATTCAAGCAACCATCGGCCCGGATATTGAAATTGTCAGTACTCAGCCGGCTGACATCGGTCGACCGGTCACCCTGTTCGACGACCTCATGGCCACTCCCGCTACCGATGCCATCGACGCGGCACAAAAGGCCACCGGCCCCGACACCATCGTCAAGTTCCTGTTTACATCAGGTTCCACCAGCCTGCCCAAGGCGGTCATCAACACTCAACGCATGCTTTGCAGCAATCTGGCCATGATGGTGATGGCGTGGCCCTTTTTAACCGAAGAGCCTCCCGTGCTGATTGACTGGCTGCCCTGGAATCACACGTTCGGCGGCAACCACAACCTTGGCATGGTGCTATACAACGGCGGCACTTTGTATATTGACGAAGGCAAACCGACCGACCAGGGAATCGAAACCACGCTGCGCAACCTGCGCGAGATAGCCCCCACGGTGTATTTCAATGTACCCATCGGCTGGGAAAAAATCGCCAATGCCCTCGAAATCGATGAAGCCTTGCGCACCAATTACTACAGCCGCATCAAGATGCAGTTCTATTCCGGTGCAGCGCTGGCCCAGCCCGTGTGGGACAAACTTCACGCCACGGCCGAAGCCGCTGTCGGCGAACGAATCGTCATGACCACCGGCCTGGGCATGACCGAAACAGCACCCTCGGCCATGTTTGTGCTTGATGAGCGCGCCCTGGCCGGGCAGATCGGCCATCCCTTACCCGGAATGGAATTCAAGCTGGTTCCAAACGACGATAAAACCGAAGTCCGCTATTCGGGCCCCAATGTCACTCCCGGCTACTGGCGCGATCCCGCCAAAACAGCCGAGGTTTTCGACGACGAGGGTTTTTTCTGTTCAGGCGACGCGGTCAAATGGCTCGACCCTAACGACCCGGACAAGGGTTTCGTGTTTGACGGACGGGTTGCCGAAGACTTCAAGCTCGATACCGGCACCTGGGTCAATGTGGGCCCCCTGCGAGCACTGGTTGCGCGCGAAGGCGCACCGTACCTCCAGGATTCGGTCATCACCGGTCATAACCGGCGCGAGCTGGGTGTTCTTATCGTTCCCAACCTGACACAATGCCGCAAGTTGTCCGGGCTTCCAGACAGCGCCGACGACGCAGCGGTACTTTCAAGCAAACCTGTGCGCGACTTCTTCCAGCAACTGATCGCTCGCCTGTCGGCTCAAGGTACCGGCAGTGCCACGCGTATCATGCGCGGACTGGTTCTTGTCGAACCCCCATCGCTTGATCGAGGAGAAATCACCGACAAAGGATCCATCAACCAGCGGGCAGTCCTTACGCATCGCGCCTCGCTTGTCGAGGCCCTGTACAACGATTCACACCCAGAGGTCCTCAAACCCTAAGCCCGAACCTCGCTTTGTAACCTGCAACCATTCGGCGAATTGCCGGCACCATCCCTACCAAGGAGACATTCATGAAACATAAAAACATATTGCGCGCGACCCTCTTGGCCGCGTCCCTCAGCCTCGGTTTCATGGCCCCCGCCCAAGCCGACCTCAAAATCGGCGTCGTCCTGTCACTGACCGGTCCGGCTTCGGGGCTTGGTATTCCCGTAAACACGGGCTTCGAACTCTGGCCCGATACCGTGGGCGGAGAAAAAGTCACGTTCGTCACCCTGGACGATGGCAGCGATCCGGCCCGTGCCCAGAAAAACGTTCAACGGCTCATCTCTGAAGACAAGGTAGACGTCATCATCGGTTCCAGCACCACTACGCCGGCCATCGCCATGGGCGAAGCTGCCGCCGAGGGTGAAACCGTTCAGCTCGCTGCCTCTCCCGCCGAATTCCCCCCGGGCAAAGGAACCTGGACCTTCCGTCTGCCCCAATCCACTGCGGTCATGGCCGGTGGTGTCATTGATCACATGAAAAAGCATGGCGTCAAGAATTTTGCCTTTATCGGCTACAGCGACGCCTATGGCGAAAGCTGGCTCAAGGACCTGACGGCCCTGGCCAAGGAAGCCGGCATTGAAATCACCACCGCCGAACGCTATGCCCGCGCCGATACAAGTGTTACGGCTCAGGCCATCAAGGCAATTGCCACCAACCCCGATGCCATTCTTATTGTGGCTTCGGGTAGCGGTGCCGCCATGCCCCATACCACGGTCGTCGATCGCGGCTTCAAAGGCAAAATCTACCAGACTCACAGTGCCGCCTCGCGCGACCTGATCCGTCTGGGCGGCAAGGCAGTCGAAGGTTCGTTCGTGGTGTCAGGTTTGGCCGTACTGCCCGAAGAGCTTCCCGACAGCCACCCCTCCAAGAAGATTGCCACCGACTTCGTAAAGGCTTACGAAGAAAAATTCGGTGCCGGTTCGCGTAACCAGTTCGCTGCTCACGCCTACGATGCCTACCTCATCCTGGACAAGGTGGTACCGGTCGCCAAAGAAAAAGGCCAGCCAGGAACCAAGGAGTTCCGCGTCGCCCTCAAGGAAGCTCTCGAAAATTATGGAAGCATTCCCATCACGCAGGGTGTCATCACCTACACCAAGGACGACCACTTTGGCTTGGACAAACAGGCGCAGATGATGCTTACCGTCAAGGACGGCGCCTTCGCGGCCGCCGACTAAATCCGAACGCCTTCCTTTGGCTATGGCAATGGGGTCCGAATGGACCCCATTTTTTCTTATGGATTCTGGATTGCAGGCCGGCTACTATCCAGGAACAAGGCCTCACGTCACGTACAGGAGCGAGCCATGAAACCCAACACCGAAGGTTTATCCACCGAAGATATCCGAAAATATTTTCAACGCATTTGTGAAGAAGCCGAAGGCTTAATGCGTGATTACGATCCCAGACTGATTCTGGAATGGACGGACACAAATTTGATCGAGGGAGCCTGCTTTCAGGTAGATGTGCGTATCCAGAAGGACGGAGCGCATACGGGAAGCATCGCGATGACTCTTGCAAAAGAAGACATCATGCAGATCGGCGGTCTGTTTGGCGCCGTCGCCGGAAAGGGAGCCATTGCAGACTATACGCTGGACATGAATCTGCGAGAGGTCATAACCCACGGAACGGACGCCGCAACCGTGAAAGTTACCTGGCACGAACACCTGGTCGTAAATGCACCCGGCCACCCGGATGCCTCCTCAGAAGCACGCGGGCGGCTTACCGCCGACGCCGAGGCAGACTGCGTACACCTGGTCGTGCGCGAAGAGGGCCACCTGGCGTTGGGAATGGCCCTGTGTTCCGGCACCGTGCGACTGACGGTTTCTGACTAGGAGCCCTGCAGGTAAGACGGGCGCTGTATCAGTGAACGCGCATCAAAACCTGCCACTTTGCGGTAGTTTTCGGCAATTTCCTTAAGCTCAGCCTGGGAAATAAGATCGTCAATACGATCGAAGCGCTTTCCATTTGAACGCACGAACACTTCCCGCAGGATGGCATCAGGGGGATTGACCCGATTGGTCAACACGACCTGGGTTGTCGCCTTGACACGCTCTTCGTCGTACTGTTGCAGAGCTTCGGGAA
>NZ_JAJUFE010000053.1 GCF_029263785.1 Pusillimonas sp.
GCCAAGAACGCCGCGGTGGTCGATCTGGGGGTTGAAATGTCGGTCGGCCGCAATACCGCCATGGGCTTGGGCTACAGCGGTCAGTTCGGCAACGACAACACCGACCACAGCGGTCAGCTGTTCTTGCGTACCCGCTTCTAAATAGTATGCGAGGTCAGGCAGTTTGCCTGGCCACGCATGAGCACTGAAGCGTTGCTGGCCTGCAGGCGAAAGCTTGCAGGCCTTTTTATCGGCGGTGCAAGCCGCTCACGATCGGCTGGTCACGCTCACGACCGGCTGGTCAAGGAATCGAACCTCCATGGCACGAATCGAGTTGCGTCGGCTGCTGCTATGCTGAGGTTTCATCCGTTTAGTCAGGAGCTATATATGAGTACCGAAAACGCCGATGCAATGCCCACGTCAGCAAATCAGGTTGTCGAGTTCTGGGTCGAAGCGGGTCCCGACAAGTGGTTCAAGAAGGATGACGCCTTTGATGAGGAGTTTCGTTCTCGCTTCATGGGCTTGCATTTGCGTGCCGCACGACGCGAATTTGAAGAGTGGAGCGAAGAGCCTTACTCGGCGTTGGCGCTGATGATTCTGCTCGATCAGTTTCCGCGCAACGCGTTTCGCGGGACGGCGCATATGTTTGCTACCGATCCCCTGGCACGGTTTTATGCAAGAAAAGCTTATGAGGCGGGTTTCATCGAGCAGGTCGATCCGCCTCTTCGCCTTTTCATGTTTCTTCCCTTTACGCACTCAGAGAACGAGGCAGATCAGGAACTGTCCTTGCGCCTGTATCGGGAGTACGCTCCAGAAGCGCTGTCATTCGGCGTGGACCATCTTGACATCATCAAGCGTTTTGGCCGCTTCCCCCATCGGAACCCAAGCCTGGCGCGGGAAACCACAGCCCAGGAGCAGGCGTTTCTGGATGCCGGGGGGTTTGCCGGCTGAGTCGTCATCAGTTTGCCGACTTGGCCGTCTTCAGTTTGTCGGCATAGCCGTCTTCAGCCTGCGGGCTTAGCTGTCTTTAGCCTGCCGCCCGGCCGCCTGTTCCAGGTCGCTTTTGTTTACGCCTGGAGTTCGACCTGACCCTCGGTACGTCGACCCGGCCGACGCAGCAGCAGCGATAGTACGAACGTGAGAGCTAGCGTGGGCAGCGCCGAGCCATAGCCCGGCGCCCATTGGGCCAGCGCATGGTAGAAGGCAATACCCAGCAGCCAGAGGCTTGCGCAGACGGGGTCAATCTTGCGGGTGCTTGGCTGCGTATTTCCGCCAAAAGCCAGTCGGCCCAGAATTACGCCATACAAGGGCACGAAGACCGAGCTGAGCGTCAGCAAGAACGGCTCCAGACTATGCATGGGCAACACCATCGCGAAGGCGATGCTCAACACCGCAAGCGTAATGCCCCAGCGACGGATGCTCCACTTGGGCTTGAGACTGTGGGCGGATACCGAACCCGAGTAAATATCGCCGTAGGCGTTGTCCAGTTCGTCGATCATGATCAGGCCCAGTGCAATCAGCCCCCCTTGCGCCAGCAGAAGCGCGCTGACAAGGCCCGTGCCCGGTCCCACTGCGCTGATGATCATGACGCCCAGTCCATAACACCAGATGTTGGCAATAGCATAGCCAAGCCAGACTCCGCCCAGCGCGCCCCGGCCACTGCGGCCATGTCGGGCGTAATCGGCCACCAGGGGTAACCAGGAAACGGGCATGGCAATGACCAGGTCCAGTGCCGAGAACATGCCCATGCTTCCGTCACCAGGACGGCTCCAGAGTTCGGCCAAACCCCCGGCTTGCAGCTTTCCGGAAAACTGCCAGGTGAGCCAGATCAGCGACAACACGACCAGTGGCAAACCGAATCGTGCGACAAAGCGGCGGACCAGACCGATCATCGTGCCGGAGAGCAACGCAAGCAGCACGCCTCCCCAAAGCAGGGTGGGCAGTACGACGGCAGCGACGGGGCTCAGGTTAAGGCCGAAGGCTTCGCGAGATATCGCTGCAGTGCCTTCACGCATGATGACCAGTTCAAAGGTGGTCCAGCCCAGCAACTGGACGATATTCAGGAAGACGGGCAGCCTTGCAAAAAGACTTCCATAGCTGCGGTGCATCAGGCCGGCACTCGACAGGCCGCTGTCGCAGCCCAGCTTCGCCACCCACGCCAGCAAAGCGGCACCCAATAAGGAGCCCATGACAATGGCCACCACAGCTTCGCGAAGGCCGGTGGCGGGAACCAGGTAGGCGCCCACCTGCATGACCAGCAGGCCGACGCCCAGGCTGAACCATAGCGATGCATGTTCGTGCCAGCCGAATACACGTTCGTTTGCCGACACGGGTGTCAGTGCGTGGTTGGCGGGAGAGGAGGAGGAAGAAGAAGGACTTGTCATTGTCGTTGCCGTCTCAAGATGCAGGAGCGGCAGGCAGTGACAAGAAAGGGACGCATGGCGGCCCCTGGGTGTGCATCTGCTTGGTCGCTTTCCTGCGCGAGGATGATCTCACAGGTTCAAAGGGACTATCTCAGCCGCGCAAATGCGCGACACCCCTAGCGATTGCTTGGATAAGCGACGCCAATTGTACAGATATTGGCAGCTTATTCAAACTTGATGATATTGAAGGCCAACCGGCCCTGGTCGTCGCGGCTTACTTCGTAGCCCAGGCGTTCGTGTATGCGGTTGTCATCATGAAAAGTGAGGACAACCGGCTTTATCTCTTCAAGTTCGTGCTCAGAGACATATACCGAGTTGCAAATGATGACTTCGTCGCCGCGCTGGCAGGTGCGAGCCGCAGCCCCATTGAGAATGCAGCAGCGAGACCCGCGTTCGCCATAAATGACGTAGGTGCTGATGCGGGCGCCGGACGCCTTGTTCCAGATATCGACGAACTCCATGGGCAATATGCCCGCTGCCTCGCAATGATCGGGATCAAGCGTAATGGAACCATGGTAATCGAGGTCGGCACCGGTGACCCGGATGCCATGGAGCTTGCCGCGTACGACTTTTCTCACGTTGTTCTCTGGTTGAAATGATGCAATCGCTATTGTAGTTATTTTTGCGATTGCCGTTGATGTGGCGGGTGAAGAAGCGCCGCCACATTCAGAGGACCAGCACGAAAAATTTCGTCGCAGGAGGTGCAGGGAACCCCTGCGTAATATGTGCATCATATTATAATCAAGGACACATACCTGAAACGCTACGGATTAACATGATTGCTCTTTGGGAAGCTAAACGAGCCGGTTTGCTGGCCTCCAGGAACTGGTACACGAACATCGTGGCCGGGGTTATTGTCGGCGTGGTCGCATTGCCGCTGGCTATGGCCTTCGCCATCGCCTCGGGGGTCAAGCCGGAACAGGGGCTGTATACCGCCATCATCGCAGGTCTGGCGGTATCGGTGTTGGGTGGAAGTCGTGTTCAGATTGCCGGGCCAACCGGCGCTTTTATTGTCATTTTGTCGGGGATCGTGGCGCAGCACGGTGTGCAAGGCCTTCAGATCGCCACACTCATGGCCGGCATCATCCTTCTGCTGTTCGGAATTTCGCGGCTGGGCGGTGTCATCAAGTTCATTCCCCGTCCCGTGATCATTGGCTTTACCAGTGGTATCGGGGTCATCATCTGGGTAGGCCAATGGAAGGATTTTTTCGGTCTTGACGTCGATTCGTCGGGACACTTTCACCAGAAGCTTTGGGCACTGATTCAGGCCTTTCCCACGTTGCATGTGGCCACAACGCTGATGGCGGTGTTTTCGTTGCTGCTGGTGCTTTACTCGGCACGTTTGCCCGGCATGAAACGTGTGCCGGGGCCTTTGGTTGCATTGGTGGCGGCAACGGTGCTGCAGTCCATGTTCGGCTTCGATGGGGTCGCTACCATTGGTTCCACTTTCGGCGAGATTCCCCGACAGTTACCCAAATTTGAATGGTTGCCGGTGACTCTTGACCGTGTTGTCGAACTTATCGGGCCGGCCTTTGCAATCGCCATGCTGGGCGCCATCGAGTCACTGTTGTCGGCCGTGGTCGCCGATGGTATGGCGGGTACGCGGCATAATTCCAATCAGGAACTGGTCGGGCAGGGTATTGCGAACATGGCGGCACCCCTGTTTGGCGGCATTGCCGCCACAGGTGCCATTGCACGCACAGCCACCAATATCCGAAATGGTGGCAACAGCCCGATTGCGGGCATTGCCCACTGCGTAACCCTGGTCCTGATCATTCTTGCCCTGGCGCCATATGCGGCCAATGTGCCCTTGGCTGCCCTGGCCGCCATCCTGTTTGTGGTGGCCTGGAACATGAGCGAGGCAAAACACTTCATTCGCATGGTCAAGAGCGCGCCCCGGGCCGATGTGGTGATCTTGCTCGTAACTTTCTGTCTTACGGTCTTCGCCGACCTGGTGGTCGCCGTCAATATTGGCGTCGTACTGGCCATGTTGCACTTCATGCGCCGGATGGCCGGCAGCGTGGCGGCGCATCGGCAGAACGGCGACTCGCTGGAACAGGAACTGGCACCCGTGCTGCAGGAATTTGGCTTGTCCAGGTTGCCCGACGAGATCATTGTCTATCGCATGGACGGACCGCTGTTTTATGCGGCGATCGAAGTCTTTGAGCGTGTGCTGACCGATGTCGGCGAGAAACCGGCTGTGCTTGTCATACGTCTGGGCCAGGTTCCGTTTATTGACGCAACAGGCCTGCGCGCCCTGGAAGATTTGGTCGATGCGCGGCGCGCGAAGGGGGGCAAAGTGGTTCTGACTGAAGCCAATGACCGGATCAGAAGCAAGTTGCATCGCATGGGCCTGACCAGGAAACTTGGCAGCCGTAACCCGGGCGCTCCGTTGGCCCAGGCATTACGAAAGTTGCTGGCTCTTACTGTTCGGGACGCTTGAGCTTTGGATTGCTGACCGTCCCTTGCGGGTTATAGTTGACGTCGTGCTGTGCCAGGTAGTCTCGAATAAGTTGACGTACCACTTGCGATGGAGTCAGGTCTTGGCTGGCGCAAAGCTGGTCGAACGCTTTTTTCTTGCGTGGATCGATCAGGACGGTAAGGCGGGCGGTCTTGTTTTCCATGACAGCAAAGGGCGATAATGTGCATTCCATTATAATGGAATGTGCGTAATATCGGGACTACGCTGCTTAGGGTCGTACCGACGGCACGGTAAAGTCTTCGTCTGTCATGAACAGGTAGCGGGCCGCGTCAATCAGGCTTAATGCAACCACCAGCGGTGCAAACACATACAGGATGATCAGGTAAACAATTCCCCACCCGATTTGTCCGAGGTAAAAGCGATGCGCGCCCAGCCAGCCCAAAAATATTGCCAGCACGATAGCGATCTTGCGCGTGCTATAACGGCGGCCGAATTCGCCTTGCTGGTTCCTGATTATCCAATAGCTGATCGGTAAGGTCAGGACAAGCGCGATGATCACTTTGGTGCTATGACGTACGACGTAATCGTGCACGGCGTAGTACAGGTCGCTGAAGTTGTGAAACACGATGCCTGTAAGGTGGGTGAACCACGCCAGCGCCTGATGCACAATGTTCTCGCCGAACGTAAGCGCCACAAGGATGATCAGAAAGACGGCGATGGCCAGAGCGATTTTTTTCAGCATGGCAGGATGCAGGGTATTGATGGGTTTCCAGTATACGTGGATGCGCCTGTAAGGACGTTGAGCACGCGTATCGAAACGTTTGCCTGCTTCCGTCTCGGGCTTTCCAGCCTTGCTACTTCAGTCGGCCCAAACGCCACAATGTAGTTACTTCGGCTACCCGGGCTTCATGAAGGGGATCGGTAACATCGAATGCCTTGGGATGCTTGGGACGGGCATCCAGCCTGCCCAGCACTTTCAGGCCTCCTGCTTCGATGGCCTTGGCCAGGAAGCTGCGTTCCCGCAAGCCCAGGAGCTCGGCCAGGTCCGACAGAATCAGCCAGCCTTCTCCGTCGGGAGCCAGATGGTCTGCCAGTCCCGCCAGAAATCCCGCCAGCATGCTGCTGTCGGGATCGTAGATGGCGCTTTCAATGGCTGAGGTGGGTCGGGCGGGTAGCCAGGGCGGATTACAAACTATGAGTCCGGCTTGGCCGTCGGGAAACAGGTCGGTGCGTTCAAGCCGTACTTGCGCGCTCAGGCCCAGGCGCTCGATGTTTTCTTGGGCGCAGGCCAAGGCCCTGTCGTCGATATCCGTGGCGACCACATGCCGGATTCCCCGGCGTGCCAGCACCGCGGCAAGCACTCCGCTGCCAGTGCCGATGTCAAACGCGGTGTCGGTTTCAGGCAGGGGAGCGTTGGCTACGAGGTCAATGTATTCACCGCGTATTGGTGAAAACACACCCCAGTGTACGTGCAGGCTTTGCTCCAGAGCAGGGATGACAATACCTTTGCGACGCCATTCCGCAGCACCCAAGATCCCCTGCAGTACCCGTAATGGCAGCAAAGCCGGTTCCCCAAGCGTTCCCAGTACTGACTTGCAGGCTGCGGCCACATCGGGTGCACGGCGAAGCGGAATCTGTCCATTGCCATTCAGCGGCAGAAGCAATGAGCCCAGGAGTCGCGCACGTCGAGACTGCGCAAGCCGGTGATGATTGAAAGCCTGCTGAGGAGAAAGCGACGCCTTGCTGCGTTTCTTCTTGTCGACCCGACGCGCCAGGGCATCCAGAAGCTGGCGGGCATTGTGATAATCGCCTCGCCACAACATGTGAGTTCCCTGGTTGGCCAGCTGAAAGGCATCGTCCGCGGTAAGCGTGTCATCTACAACAACGATGCGGCGGGGTAGCTTGCCCGCGAGCTCTGTAAGCCAAAGAGCAGTCTGCGAAGTGTCGTTCTCAATCCACGAGACGTGACGTGGAAGGGCGTCGGTATGCTCAGTTTGCATTAACTACTGCGGCTGTGTTGAACCAGGCGTGATTGTATGAGAAGGCGAGAAATTTAGCTCAGGATCTGTCCGGGGCGGGGAGGCAGGCCTGACTGACCGCGTGCTCCCAACGCTGCATTCGCTCTGTGGCCTCGCGTCGATCAAGTTGGGGCAGAAAGGTTTTGTCGGCCTGCCAGAGGCTGGCAAGAGCATCAAGGTCTTTATAGATTCCGCAGGCCAGTCCGGCCAGGAATGCCGCACCCAGTGCGGTTGTCTCGATGACTGCGGGACGCACCACCGGCATGCCCAGAAGGTCGGCCTGAAATTGCATGAGAAGATCATTGGCGCTGGCTCCGCCATCGACTCGTACTTCAGTAAGCACAGAAGCGCCGGCCTGGGCAGCGTCGCGCTCCATGGCCTGCAGCAACGCCGTGCTTTGAAATGCGATGCTTTCGAGCGCAGCGCGTGCAATATGCGCCATGGTCGTGCCACGAGTCAGGCCCGTAATGGTGCCGCGGGCGTCAGGTTGCCAGTAGGGGGCCCCCAGGCCGGTAAAGGCCGGAACCAGTACCACTCCGCCAGAATCAGGAACGCTATGTGCCAGAGCCTCGATTTGAGGACTGCTGTCGATGGCATGCAGGCCGTCGCGCAGCCATTGCACCACGGCACCGCCGACAAAGACACTGCCTTCAAGGGCGTAGCGGCGCACTTGGCCCGATTGGGCCACAGGTGTGGTGATCAGGCCGTTTAGCGAAATTTGAAAGCGGTCACCGGTGTTCATCAGGGCAAAGCACCCGGTGCCATAGGTATTCTTGGCCATGCCTTCGTTGAAACATGCCTGGCCGAACAGCGCGGCCTGTTGGTCGCCGGCCACTCCGCAAATTGGAATCGAGCGTCCCAGAAGGGCCGGGTCAGTGGCACCGAAATTTCCGCAAGAAGGCAGGACATCGGGCAGCAGCGATTCCGGAATTTCCAGTGCCCGGATAAGCTCGGCATCCCACTGACCTGCATGAACATTGAAAAGCATCGTCCGCGATGCGTTTGTGATGTCGGTGGCGTGTACTTTTCCACCTGTCAGTTGCCAGATCAGCCAGCTATCAATGGTGCCGAACGCAAGTAATCCGGCATTTGCCAGCTTGCGCGCATCGGGAATATGTTCCAACATCCATTGAAGCTTGGTTGCGGAGAAATAGGCATCGATGCGCAGGCCGGTCTTTTCAAGAATCATGGTCTCGAGGCCTTGGTCGCGCAAACGGGCACAGAGCGGTTCGGTGCGACGATCTTGCCAGACGATGGCGTTACCCAGTGGCTCGCCAGTATCGCGACGCCACAACATAGTCGTCTCGCGCTGGTTGGTTATGCCCAGGGCGGAAATGTCGTCGAGTCCGATTCCCGACTTCCCGATTGCTTCGCGCGCGGTGCTGATCTGCGTTTTCCAGATGTCGATCGGGTCGTGTTCGACCCAGCCTGCTTGGGGAAATATCTGCCGGGTTTCATGCTGGGCGCTGGCGACGATGCGGCCTTCGACGTCGAAGACGATGCCGCGCGAACTGGAGGTGCCTTGATCCAGTGCGAGTAGATATGGCATGGCGTGGCTTAGTGGTAGTGTGCGTTGTAAAGGCGGTTCATTCGTTATTGTGTATCGTCGAGCTGGCTCAAGCGTAACCCGTCGGGCACTGTAACGCCAGAACCACGGTGGGCCCGACAGGCCTTTGTTCCAGCAGACGGGGGCCCCGGCGTACCTATGTTGGAATGTACCCAAGCTCGAACGTACCCAAGCTCAAACGTACCTTTGTTTGAGCGTACCTTTGCTCGAGCGTACCCTTGTTTGAGCGTACCTTTGAATGGGACAGCCGTGTCTGAAGATGAGTCCTCATTACCGCCCGCCTCATTGACATCTGCCTCCGCGCAGCGCACCACGACGTTGGCACGCCTCAAGCACGAGGAGTTTGACCTTATCGTGGTGGGCGGGGGCGCAACGGGACTGGGCATTGCGCTGGATGCTTCGTTACGTGGCCTTTCCGTGGCTGTGCTCGATTCCCATGATTTTGCCAAGGGAACGTCCTCCCGGGCGACCAAGCTCGTGCACGGAGGTGTTCGCTATCTGGCGCAGGGCAGGCTCGGTCTGGTTCGAGAGTCTTTGCGTGAGCGCACTGCCTTGCTTCGCAATGCGCCGGGTCTGGTAAAGCCTCTTCCCTTTGTCATGCCGGCCTATCGCTCCTGGGAAATTCCTTTCTATGGCGCCGGGCTCGCTATCTATGATCTGCTGGCTGGACATGACGGACTCGGTCATACAAGGGTTTTGAGTCGTGGACAGGTCCGGCAGCGTCTGCCCGGCGTGCGCGCCGATGGTCTGAAGGGCGGTGTCCAGTATTGGGACGCTCAGTTTGACGATGCTCGGCTGGCCATCGTGCTTGCGCGCGCGGCCGCTGCCCGTGGGGCTGCGATGGCCAATTATTGTTCCGTCAGAGATCTGGTCTATTGCCACGGAAAAATTTCCGGGGTACTAACAAGGGATGCTGAAACCGGAGATGAGTTCACTGTCCGGGCACTGTGTGTAGTCAATGCTGCCGGAGTGTGGGTCGACACATTGCGCAGGATCGATGCGAAATCGCTGAATTTGCCTGAATCCAGGCTGATCAGGGCAAGTCGGGGTACCCACCTGGTTGTCGACCGGCGTTTTTTTCCGTCTGAGCATGCACTGCTCGTTCCGCGAACCTCGGACGGAAGGGTCCTTTTCGTCGTGCCGTGGTTGGGAAAGGTGCTGCTCGGCACCACAGACGTCGAAACAGCGTCTCTCGACCCTGAACCCCGTCCTGATATGGCAGAGATCCGCTATATCCTCGACGAGGTGAAGGGTTATTTGCGGACACCGCCGCAGCTTCGTGATGTTCGTAGCGCCTGGGCAGGGTTGCGCCCCTTGGTGAACCCCTCTGCCATGCAGGGACACAAAGCCAGTTCCTCGGCCACACGCGATGTCAGCCGCGAGCACTTCGTCGAAGTCAGTCGCTCGGGTCTGGTTTCTGTTGCGGGAGGCAAATGGACGACCTACCGGGCCATGGCGCAAGATGTTGTCGATATTTGTGTGCGCCGAGGCCTGTTACGAACAAACCAAACGAGCAGAACTCTGGATTTCCCTATTGAGGCTGCCTTGTCACCCAAAGGTCCCGTACCGGCACAAGCTGTCGTGTCTCCGCCGCCCCAAGGTCACAAGCTGAGTTCTACAACAACGGATTGCAGGTTTGACGATGACATGTGGCTGACGACCGACGAAAGGAAGTTGCTGGTTGAAGCGGGATTGTCTGCGACGAACATTATCTTTGCCGCTGACTTTGAATTTGCGCGCACAGTGGAAGATATCCTTGCCCGCCGCTCGCGAGTGTTGTTTCTGGATGCGGCTCTTGCCATTCGGACGGCGCCGCTGGTGGCGCGCATATTGCAGACGGCAACCCTGGCCTCGCCTCGGCTATCCGAGTTTCTGGAACTGGCTGATCAATATGTCATTGACGGCGCTTCAGGCGCCTAATTTGCACGATAATGGCGCACGCTCGCTCTCTGGTGGACCTAATTGCTCCAATATGGGTCAAGTTACATTCTTGTAATAATTGCCCGGTGTATTTTGACATTTGAATACATTTAGCATCAATAGCTTGTATCTTGCAGCAAAGACTCGGGTAAATACTTAATTTTTTCTTATTGAAGGCCCGATCAATTACGCTAATATTGATACGAAAGTGACGTTTATAAAACAAGCAGAAACATTCAATAAGGTTTGTTTTTAAAAAATGATCATTCCAGGGCTAAACTTTGTGGGTTTTTTGCCGCATTGATATTTGTCAAAGCTGCAAGTACACCGAAGATGTATCCTTCATCCATATTTTGCTACTGACAATCTCATTTGATTAAGTTTTTGTAACAGTTTAGGAGGGTTTCTTATTCTGGTAGTTCAGTAGTAACGACGATTAACATCAATGTAACTGCTCAATTCTGACGCGACATTTTAATAATCGGTAGTTACCTTATTTAAGTTGTTTACGAAAGTGCAGTATTTATAAGGCACGAGTAGTTACATTTGGTTTTCCTGCACTTTCAAGGAGTTCAACGTGTCCAGCAGTGACAATCTGCCCCTGTCCGAGAGCACTTCAGTGTTAAACGACATTCAAGAAGTCAATCTCACCTATCTCATGCTCGCGCAACGTCTTTTGCGCGAAAACTTTGCGGCAGGAATGTTCCGACTGGGCTTATGCGAAGATGTAGCCATCACCGTGCTGCAGCTCTCGCCCGCACAAATCGTCAAGCTCGCAAATTCCGGCTCGCTGATTTGCGGATTTCGCCTTGACGACTACGCTCTGTTAAGTGCCCTGAGCCAGGATGTATTGGGCGGGGCCTTGCAACAGGCGCATTCCACCATCTTGCTGTCGCAGCGCGATCCCGAGACAATTGTCGAATCCATGGCTTAGGTCAGAGTTTCCAATGACCGTTAAAAGCCAAACTCAAGGTGCTGCAAGAAGCGCTGGAAAAAGTGTTGCCAAAGAAGGCGAAGAAATTCTGCTGGCCAGCGACATGATTCGCCTGGGCGCCCGTCTTCAGGTGTTGCAGGCCGAAACTTCTCTAAGCTACGATCGCCTTTCCCGGCTGTACCGGGAAATCAAGGGTTGTTCGCCTCCCAAGGGCATGTTGCCGTTTTCGGTCGACTGGTTCATGACCTGGCTGCCCAACATCCATTCAAGCGTGTTCTACGGGATCTATCGTTATCTCGACACTTACACGCCCGCAAAAAAGACGCGTGCCCTGATCGAGGCGTATCGGCTCTATCTTGAACAGTCATCAGTAGGGCGTGCGGCAAATGCCGACGACGAACCCGTCCTGAGTTTTACCCGTGCCTGGATGCTGATCCGTTTTTTTGAAAGCGGAATGGTGCAACTCTCGAACTGCACCCGATGCACCGGCGGGTTTATCGCTCACGCCCACGACCCACAGCACGACTTCGTCTGTGCCATCTGCCGTCCGCCGCCACGCGCCGGAAAAACGCGCAGTCGCACCGCGCGCGCCGTCTGAATTGTTGCCATCTTGCAAAACAGGCCGGGTTCGACACTCCGGCCTGGCTCTGCCGGCGCGTGCCTGCTCGCCCGGTTGCTGGCCGTCATTGCAGCTCAGAACGTTGATCTAGCTCTGAAAAACCCTGTTGACGGAGGCTTTTGTTTGCCTTGTTTGAGGCGATCATATGGCCCTAATTGTTTATCGAGGATACGCTCGTGTTGATTGCTCTGGGCTTTGTCATCGTCATAGTGTCTGTCTTTGGCAGTTTTGTTGCGCTTGGCGGACATATGGGGGCTTTATATCAGCCTTTCGAATTTGTCCTCATTGGGGGAGCCGCATTGGGTGCCTACATTTCGTCCAATAGCGGAAAGTCGGTAGGGTTGTTGCTGAAAGCCATTCCAGGCACCTTCAAGCGCACCCCCTACAACAAAGATCTGTACATGGAGCTCATGGCCTTGTTGTACGTGTTGCTCAACAAGGCACGTCGTGACGGATTGATGTCAATTGAGTCCGACATCGAAGAACCCCAGAAAAGCCCCATCTTTTCGCAATATCCGCGTATCGTCGCCGACCCCCATCTGCTCGAGTTCATTACCGATTATCTGCGTCTGATGATCAGCGGCAACATGAGCCCCTACGAGATCGAGACCTTGATGGATCAAGAGATCGAAGCGCACGAAACCGAACGGAATATTCCTGCGCGCGCACTGGCTTCGGTAGCTGATGCGTTGCCTGCATTCGGTATCGTTGCAGCAGTGCTGGGTGTGATCAAGGCGCTGGCTTCGGTCGATCAGCCGCCTGCAATTCTGGCAGACCTCATTTCCAAGGCAATGGTAGGTACGTTCTTGGGCATACTGCTGGCCTATGGCTTTGTTTCGCCGATGGCGCAATCCATCGAGCGTCGTACCGTGGCGTCGGTCAAGGTGCTTGAGTGCATCAAGGTCACATTGCTGGCCAGCATGAACGGTTATCCGCCACAACTTGCCGTAGAGTTCGGACGCAAGGTGCTGTATGCCATGATCCGGCCTTCGTTTGCCGAGCTCGAGGACCACGTCCGCCAGGTGAAGTCTCCGGTCAAGAAGGCCGCGTAACGAGTCTGGTCCATGAAGCCTTCCGCAACAGATCGTATCGTCATCAGGCGCAAGCGCAGTCCGGCGCCTCCACATCACGGAGGTGCCTGGAAGATTGCTTACGCAGACTACATGACGGCGATGATGTCGTTCTTCCTGATCATGTGGATTCTGTCGCTGATCCCCCGGGACGACCTTACCGGCATTGCAGAATATTTTCGGATGCCGCTCATGACTGCGATTACCGGCGGTCCGAATCTCGATACCAGCAGCAGCGTCATCCCGGGCGCTTCGCCCAGTCCAATACCCAGCAAGCATCCGGTGACGCAACCGCCAATAGACGCTTCCCGTGGCGAAGAACTGCGACGGGACACGCAAAGGCTCGAGGATCTCAAGACAGATCTCGAGGCCCTTATCGATACCAATCCGGTATTGCAGGAGTTTCGTCCGCAGCTTCTGCTTGACATGACGCCTGATGGTTTGCGGATCCAGATTGTCGATCGTCAGAACAGGCCCATGTTCGCCACTGGCCGGGCTCAGGTTCAACCCTATATGCGGGACGTTTTGCGTGA
Organism: Pusillimonas sp.; assembly: GCF_029263785.1. GTDB lineage: Bacteria > Pseudomonadota > Gammaproteobacteria > Burkholderiales > Burkholderiaceae_B > Pusillimonas. Next base: position 13,486 of record NZ_JAJUFE010000053.1, read on the forward strand.
GTTGGGCCCGGTGCTCAATCAGTTGCCCAATTCAATAACCATTTCGGGTCACACAGATGCCCTTCAATATGCCTCGGGTGAAAGGCTCTACAGTAACTGGGAGCTTTCTGCTGACCGGGCCAACGCGGCGCGCCAGGAACTGATCGCCGGCGGGATGCTTGAAAGCAAGATCAAGCAGGTATTGGGTTTGTCTTCGTCTGTCAGTCTGATTAAAGATGATCCTAACGCTGCCGTTAACCGTCGTATCAGCATTGTTGTATTGAACCGGCAGGCCGAAGATCGCATCGACGCCCAGAACGAAGCGGGTTCTTCCGACCCTCGGTTTTACGAGGCACTTGAGCCCGCCCCGGTGGCAGAAGATACCTCGTCACTCCTCGGTCCGGATCCTGATACAGAGCCATCCGGCACGGGGTCGCCTGCGCTGCAGGGCCCGCCGGCGGTCCAGTAAACGTCTTCAGGGTCAGCGAGGCCGCCGGTGGTTTCGCTCAACAGCGCTCTATATAGGGCCGCAGCATTGGCTGCGGCGTCGTCATAGGAAAGAACATGAGTGCGGGTGTCGATTTAAGCCAGTTCTACGAAACATTTTTCGACGAAGCCGACGAGTTGTTGGCCGACATGGAGCAGATCCTGCTCAATGTCGATATCGATCAACCTGATCCCGACCAATTGAACGCCATCTTTCGGGCGGCTCATTCGATCAAGGGCGGAGCAGGCACCTTCGGCTGCTTCGGGCAATTGGCCGAAACCACTCACTTGCTGGAAAACCTGCTCGATGCCATCCGGCAGGGCGAACTCGCCCTGCGCAAGGACATGATAGACCTCTTTCTGGAAACCAAAGACGTGTTAACAGAACAAGTCGCCGCCTACCGAGATTCCCAGGAACCCGATCAGGAAGCCTACGAGCGCATATGCGCCCAGTTGCGCGAACTGGCGCTCGAACATAAGGGTGAAGCAGCGGCTGCCCCGGCAGCGTCGCCACCGGCTCCCGCCCAGCCGGCCGAAAGCAGCCAGGCGCCGGCTGCGGCTCAGTCCGGCGCCGGCGAAGGTGTCTTCGCCGTGCATCTTGAGCGAATCCAGGCCAAGGATGCCGAAGCGTTATTGGCCGAAATGCATCTTTTGGGTGAGGTTCTGCGTCATGAGCAGGGGCCCGACACCTTATCGGTCTGGCTCCAGACGACGTGCAGCGCAGACGATCTCGAGGCGGTGTGCTGCTTTATCGTCAATCAGGACCAGATCCGCATCGTTTCAGAGAACGAGGTTGAAGCCGGGCCTGTTGGCGAATCCGCCGACCATTCACCAGCCGCCGAGGCCGTTGAATCAGATGGCGCGCAGCAGGCTGCAGCCGAATCCGAGTCCGCAAGCCAACCGGCGTCTGCCGAAACCGGCAGTCCATCTTCCGGGTCCGCTGCAAAAGAACCGGCACGCCCGGCCAAATCGGACGCCGGCCGCAAGCCGACCAAAGAAAGCGGTACCTTGCGGGTCGGCGTCGAAAAGGTAGACCAGATCATCAATCTGGTTGGAGAGCTCGTCATCACGCAGGCCATGCTGGTGCAGACTGCCTCTACACTCGATCCGGTCGAGCACGATCGCCTGCTCAACGGAATCGAGCAGCTCGAACGCAATGCCCGCGACCTGCAGGAATCGGTCATGTCCATTCGCATGATGCCGATGGACTACGTCTTCAGCCGTTTCCCCCGTGTGGTACGCGAAAGCGCCTCGCGACTGGGCAAGCAAATCAAGCTGACGACCAAGGGTCAGGCCACCGAGCTGGACAAGAGTCTGATCGAACGCATCATCGATCCGTTAACTCACCTGGTGCGAAACAGTCTGGATCACGGAATCGAAACTCCCGACAAACGCATTGCCGCCGGCAAAGACCCCGAAGGTCACCTGACGCTTTCCGCTCAGCACAGCGGAGGTCAGATCATCATCGAGGTAAGCGACGACGGCGCCGGCCTGAACCGGGATCGAATTCTGGCCAAGGCCATTCAGCAAGGCTTTCCCGTCAATGAGAACACGCCCGATGAAGAACTTTGGCAGCTGATCTTTGCCCCCGGGTTTTCTACCGCCGACAAGGTCACCGACATATCGGGACGCGGTGTCGGGATGGACGTCGTGCGACGCAACATTCAAGGCATGGGCGGGCACATTCAGCTCACCTCCAGAGCGGGGCAGGGAACCACCACGCGTATTGTCCTGCCCCTGACCCTGGCCATTCTCGACGGAATGACAGTCCAGGTCGGCGATGAAATTTTTATCCTCCCGCTCAGCAACGTCTCAGAGTCCATACAGCCCACCGAAGATCAGCTTCACAGCATTTCCGAGGGTGATAACGTGCTGCACGTCCGTGGCGAATATCTGCCTTTGATCGCCTTGCACGAGGTGTTCGACGTTCAGGGTGCCCAGACCGAGATCACACGTTCCATTGCAGTCATCCTACAGGCCGAGGAATCGCGCTTTGCCCTGTTGGTGGATCATCTGGTGGGTCAGCAGCAGGTTGTAGTCAAGAACCTCGAGGCCAACTATCGCAAGATCCCCGGCATATCAGCGGCAACAATCTTGGGCGATGGCAGTGTGGCTCTTATTGTCGACGTCTTCGCCCTGTTGCGAATGACCCGTAACAAACCGGCCGTGACGGCCACCAGTTTCACCGGAGAAAAACACCATGCTTAATAAAGTGGATGCCAGTTCCGAACAGGC